>NZ_CP116398.1:2539233-3174041 GCF_029643245.1 Methylomonas sp. EFPC3 | reverse complement strand
GGCGCTAATGCCGATACCGGTATCGCTGATGGCAAATTGCAGGCGTACCGTTGCCGCATCGCGCTCTAGTTCGGTGACGGCAACCCGGACTTCGCCGCGTTCGGTAAACTTGATTGCGTTCCCGACCAGATTGATGAAAATTTGCCGCAAACGCTGCGGGTCGCCGATCACGGCATGGTAGGCGTCGGTTTGTTCAGGCCGGATCAGGCGGATGCCTTTCTTGGCGCTGAGCTGCAACATGGTCGAGAACACGTGCTCCAGCGTCTCTTCCAATAAAAACGGGATTGTCTCCATCTGCATCTTGCCGGCTTCCATTTTGGAAAAGTCCAAAATGTCGTCGATCAGAGTCATCAGCGAATGGGCCGAAGATTCGACCCGCAGCAAGTACTCGCGCTGTTTAACGCTCAGTGCGCTGTTCAGACACAACTCGACCAGGCCGACGATCGCGTTCATCGGCGTGCGGATTTCGTGGCTCATATTCGCCAGGAACTGGCTTTTGGCCTGATTGGCCGATTCGGCGTCCAGCTTGGCGGCTTCCAGTTCCCGGGTACGGGTCTGGACCTGGATTTCCAGATCGGCTTCGTGGGCTTCGGTCTGGGCCAGCATGTTGTTGAAGGCCTCGGCCAGATCGCTGATTTCGTCGTTGCCGGCATAGGCCGAGCGCCGGCTGTAGTCCTGGTCCTGCTCGATCTGCCGGGCGGTTTCGGCCAGCTGCAGGATCGGCCGCAGAAACGAACGTTGCAGGCGTCGCACGTACAAGCCGACCACGCTCAATGCGATCAGGATAATGCTGGCGTTTAACACGGCGTTGAATAGCAGCGTGTGGTAGCTCTGTTTCAGACTGGCTTCCAGCGCGATATAACCGACCACCTGCTGGTTCTTGTGCAGAATGGGCTGGGTGATGGAGCGGGTTTTGGCGATTTGCTGCGGCCACCAGTCGTGCCAGGCCGAAGCCGGCTTGCGGTAACTGACCAGGATTTTGCCGGCGGTGTTCTGAATTTGGCCGGAAATGATGTCGGGGTCGTGTGCCAGTGCGTCCAGAATTTCTTGCGCGGTCTGGGCGTCGTCGAACAGCAGCGCGAAACTGCTGTTTTGGCCGATCATGTTGGCAGTGAGCCGCAACTTGTAGCCGATGGCCTGCTGTAACGCTCCGTACTCGCGAATGGTCAGCGACACGGTCGCTACCATCAGACTCAGCATCACCATCAGGCGCAGAATATTGCCGAGCTTGCGGCTGATGGAGATTCGCGGTTGAGTCGAGGCTGTCATTCGATTAGTTCGGCCATCCGAAGCAATTTGGAGCTCAATTTTAAGTGGGCGGAATTTACCGGCGCTAAATTTACCACCAGTTTCAGTTTGTTGTCGCGCAAGCTGAATTGCACCATGCCGCCGGCCGCGGCGAATCCCTCGCTGTCGCCGACCAGCAACACGTGCCTGGCCCGGGCTTGCCCGGCGACTTCCGCGGTCAGCAAGTCTTTTTCGGCCAGGAACAAAATGCTGCAGCTATCGATATCGGGACCGGGTTCGAGATCGACATGTACCGGCGCGCCGTCGATGGTTTGCCCTTCCAAAACCGGCAGAAATTTCCGTAACGGGCTGGAGCCGCGCAAACAGATGACGATGGGCCGGGCTTCAGGCCAGCGGGTCAATTCGGCGAAATGAAACAAATAGGCGGTTTTTAGTTGGTATTCGCGTTCAGCAGTACCCAATTCCGCCGCCTGGCCGTCCGCAACCGGCAGCCAAACGCAGAGGTTGAGTAGCATATATAGACAAAGGCGCATCGTCTTACTCAACCTAGAACCGCCAGGACAGTTGGGCAAAATAACCGCGTTGAATCTGGCTGGAGACCGGAATGTACACCACGTCGTTGAATTCCGGACGCTGCCCGTCGAGCAGATTTTGCCCGACCAGCGACAGTTCCAGATTCTTGGCCGGCCGCCAACCGACCCGCAGATCCAGCGAAATGTAGTCCGGAATCCGGACTTGGTTGACGCTGATGCGGTCCACGTAACGCGCCCAGGCGTCCAGTTCGATATCGTCGGTCAGGTCCAGCATCGAGCGTAGCGACAAACTATGCTGCGGATTGACTTTTTCCTCGGCCAAGGGGTCCAGAAACCAGGGCTGCCGGCGGTCGGCGTCGTTGTCGAAGCGAATGCCGGTATAGGAGGCCTGCAGGCGCCACTCGTGGCTGACCCGGTAGTTGGCGGCCAGTTCCAGGCCGTAACTTTTCATTTGCCGGTAGTTGCCGACGCTGAGGCCGAGAATCGGCAGCGGAAAACCCGGCGCTTGAGGATTGGCGGTAAAACCGCTGGCCTTGACGCCTTGAATCCGGTCGTAAATGTTGTAAAACACGGTGCTGTCCAGATCCAGCCGGCTGTTGACTTGCCAGCGCCAGCCCAGCTCGTAAGCCAGCACATTTTCGGTGCGCATGTCCTGATTGGCGTCGGCCAGAAAAAATAACGACTGTTGGCCGGGGACCGGCAGAAATAGCCGGATACTTTGCTGGGCGCGGTTGGGTAATGCCACGGCCCGGGACACTCCGGCCCACAGCCGATGGTTTTTGTGCGGAGTCCAGATCAGCCGGGCGTTGGGTTCGGTTTCCCAACCGGTGTAAGTGAAGTGTTCGACCCGGTTACCCAGCGTCAATTGCAGGTTGTCGAGCAGGTCGATGTTGTCCTGGGCAAACAGGCCGATGTTGTGCTGGGTAAACCGGTCCGGCTCGAAACCCAGCGTCAGCGTGTTGTCGAAACGGTCGTCGATGATCTGGTAATTCAAACCCCACAGCAAATGGTGGTTGCCGAACAGAGGCTGGCTATGCTGAATGTCCAGGTTGTAATGCGAGCGGCTCATCCGGTTGGTGGCCATTTGCCAATCGGTCTGGGTAAAGGCCATGTTCACCCGCAGTTCCCGCTCGCCGTCGAACTGGTGGGTCCAGTTGCCTTGCAGGCTGCCGGATACACCGTCCTTGCCGAAGTCGTCCTGGCGCCAGTAAGGCGGCGTGGCCGACGACACCCCGGTCAAAAAACCGTGCAGCCGGTACCGGGTGGCGGTGGCTTCCAGCATCAGTTGATCGCGTTCGGTCAATTGGCTGTCCAGGCGGAAATTGGCGGTTTCGGCGTTGCCGGTATCGTGGGTATTGTGCAGGCCGGCCATATCTACGCTGGCGTCGCGCACCAGCGCATTGATGGAGCCGCGCAGATACGTCGAATCGGACAGCTTTTGCCCGTAACGGACGCCGCCGAAGCCGCGCTCCTCGGTGCCGCCGCCGGCGGTCAACAAGCCGCCCTCGGTGTCGGCCGCCGAGCGGGTGACGATATTGATCGCGCCGTTCACCGCATTCGCGCCCCACAGGCTGCCGCTGGGACCGCGCAGCACTTCGATCCGCTCGATGTTTTGCAGCAGCGGAATATGCTGACCCCAGTAAACGCCGCTGATCAGCGGATCGTAAATGCTGCGGCCGTCTATCATGACCTGCAGTTTGTTGGCGTAGAGATCGTTGAAGCCGCGGGCGCTAACGCCCCAATTCCAGCTGTTGACGCGGGCCACGGCCATACCCGGCGCCATCCTCAACAGTTCCGGCAGGCTGGTGGCGCCGGAACGGCGAATATCTTCGGCGCTGATCACAAACGCCGCGGCTGGCGTGTCTTTGACGGTTTGCGCTTGGCGGGCCAGACCGGATACTTTCAGTTCGGTCAGTTCGTCCCAACTCAAGGACAGCAATTCGCTGGTGCTGTCCAGTGCGTCCGCGTCGTCGTCGGCCATCGCCAGTTGCGCCGATAGCAGCGTCAGGCACAGGCCGGCGAATTGGCGAATCAGGCGAGTTGAGGCCATGGAATAGGATGAAGGCAAAAGTTGTCCCGCATTATAAGTGAGTCGCGGCCACAGGCAACGCGACTATGGTACGAACGGCGTCGGATTATCCGGTCAAAACAGCGCCGAAATCGCCGCGCATTCGTCGGCGTCCAGCGCAAATTCGAAAATCGCCAAATCCTCGGCCATATGCGCTGCGGAGCAGGTCCCGGTCAGCGGAACGACACCGTGTTGGTGCAGATAACGGAAAAATATTTGCGCCGGCGTCCGGCCGCGTGCGCTGGCCGCTGCGGTTACTGCCGGATGCGCCAGCACCCGCGGGTTGGCAGTCAAGGTCCAAAAACTTTGGTAGACGATCTGCCGCTGCCGGCAGAAAGCGCGAATTTGCTTGTCGTAGCCGGTGTCGGCGTAGAACCGGTTTTGCACCACGGCCGGCTTGATTTCGGCGGTTTGGTACAAATATTCGAACAGCGCAAAATCGTAGCAATTGCTGATGCCCAACTGCTTCACCTTGCCGGCCCCGGCCAGGGTTTCCATGGCTTGCCAGACCTCCAGCAACTGCTTGCGGTCGGCCAGCGGCGAGTGCAACACCAGGCCGTCCAGATAATCGGTCTGCAGATTGCGTTGCGAAATCGCGAACGATTGCGCGACGTGGTCCGCCAGACCGGCGCTCGGGTCGTACGGAATTCGTAGCGGATCGTGGCCGTTCAGCGGCGTGAATTTGGTTTGCAGGTAAAGCTCGGCGCGGGTAAGGCCTGATTTAGCGCAGGCGGCGGCAACGCCTGCCCCGACGCCGGCTTCGTCGTAATGCTTGGGCTGGCAGGCGGTGTCGATGCCGCGAAACCCGGCAGCGATGGCTTGCTCGACCAGTTCGGCCGTGCGTTCCTGTTTCCAGGCCGTACCGTAAAGGATGCCCGGCATGCGCACGCCGGCGGCGGAAACTACAAAAGCGTGGTCTGGCATGAGAGGCTCCCGAAAAAAGCTTGATCTTCGGCGATTGGCGTCGGGCCGTCAATTGCCGGCGTATTCGACGCCAAAACCGCGCCCATGCTAGGTAAAGAACTGTCGCCAGATGTGTTCAGACCAGGCCAGCGATGATGTCAGTTTTTGGGGGATGAAATGGTGCAATCGACCCATAAGCGACAGTTGGTTGAGATCTCCAGTGACTGCTAATAGGGCATAAGCTGAATCTACGTTTGTGGACGTAGGTTGGGTTGAATGATAATGAAACCCAGCTTTGAAGCCGAAGAGTTTTGAAATTCAAAAAATATTTGGATTGAAAGAAACTTGACCATTTCAAAGTATCCGCTGGGTTTCGCGTTGCTCTACCCAGCCTACGGCCCTAACAGGCTGGTGAAAAACTCGCGCCTATTTTCCCTTACCCGCGGTTCTCGTGATTTTTTCGCGTTGAAATCAGTCATAAAATCGAGTTTCAACGGTTAGGCCTCTGTTTCGAGGCCTTTTTATCCACCTGACGCCGTCTTTGGACGGTCTTCAGGCGCACTTCGCCCTAGGTGGGCTTAGCCCACGCCGGTTTCGGCGTGAATACCAGTAAGTTCAGCAGCCGTGTCAGGTTGTACGCGGCAAAGCAAAATAAGGCTTGGCCTGCCACTTTGGCTAAACCCATGTGGCGGGTTTTGCGCAGGCCTCCGACCGTCTTGATCCAGCCGAAGGCCTCTTCGACGATTTTGCGGCGCTTGAGGCTTTGGGCATAGCCTTTGCCGCGAGCGGTGCGGCCATCGATGGCACTGCCGGTCTTTTTGCGGGCCACATGGGCTTTGATGTCTTGCGCGTTGAGTTGGTTGACGAACGCCGGTTGGTCGTAGCCTTTGTCGGCACCGACGCTGCCGCCTTTGGGCACGCGGCGTTTGACCATTTTTTGGGCGGCTTCGATTTCGGCGGTGCCGGTAGCTTGGGTGGTTTCGACATCGACAATCAGGCCGTTACGGTTCTCGGACAGGGCATGGGTGATGTAGCGCAGTTTGGCCTCGGTGTATTCGCCTTTCTTGTAGAGCCGCGCTTCCGGGTCTGTCGTGCTTTGGTGGGTGGCGTTGCTGCGCTTTTCGCCGCTGAAGTCGACCTCGGGATTGCGGCCGGCGGGCTTATCCGGACCGCTACCGTCTTTTTTTACGAAGCTTTTGTGCGAGGCCCAGGCTTCGATCAGGCTGCCGTCGACACTGAAGTGTTCGTCGGACACCAGGTTTTGCCATTCCGCTATGGCCAGCACTCGGGTGAAAAATTCGCGGCTGAGGGATTCGGACAATAGGCGCTCGCGGTTGGCGCTGAATACCGTGCGTTCCCAGACAGTATCGTCGATGCCCAAGCCGACAAACCAGCGAAACAGCAGGTTGTAGTCCAGTTGTTCCATCAACTGTCGCTCACTGCGAACGGTATAGAGCACTTGCAACAGCAAGGCGCGCAGCAGTTTTTCAGGGGCAATCGACGGGCGACCGGTGTGGGAGTAACGCTCGGCGAACACGGCATCCATTGAGGCCAAGACGCCATCGACCAATAGCCGTAAGCGGCGTAGCGGATGTTGTTTGGGAATACGGTCTTCCAGGCTGACATAGCTGAACCAGCTGTGTTGGATGGCATCGTGTCCGCGCATTGGGGCATCTCCAATTTAGATAGCCTATTTTAACCCTTACCAGCAGTTATCGGTCTCGGATTGCTTGGCTTTGGGAGTTTTTCACCAGCCTGCTAAAGCAATACCCACAACCGAGCACAGATCGAGTGTGCGACTTAAACGAGGAGAACGCGGCTCTGGCAGCGGCGTTATTGGAATCATCTCATTCGAGATGAAGCGGATTTTCAAGCGCATTTGAATTATATCCATTACAACCCAATGAAACATGGTTATGTTTAGCAAGAAAAGACTGGCCTTGTTCGACCTTTCACCGATGGGTTGAACGTGGTATTTATCCTTTAAATTGAGCAGGAATGGATGGAGATTTATATGAGTTTGAATAGTTTGAAAATACGGCGCAATGCCCGCTGGTTATTGCGCCTTATGATTTTATGGATTTTGTCGATTGGAAGTTGCCCTGCAAAGCCCCCGCCTGTGTTGATTTTTGACAAGCACGGCGTCCAAAGCGCTGCGTGGCTTAATTATCAAATTGAGCTCTATGCGGATGGAACTGTGCATTATCACGGGGTTGACGATGTCAATGTCATCGGTGACCGCTACGGCAAGATAAAACCTAAACAGGTGCAATATCTGGTCGATCTCTATCAAAAACTATATCAAAAACGCAAACAAGAACTTTCCGAGTTTATGGTGCGCTATGACAACCGGCATAATTTAAGCCAAGATGAACAATATAATCTGGAACGGTATAAAATAGAATATATTGACGATAGAGATTGGAGTACTTCTATTATCTATAATAATGGCAATGAAACGAGTAAAATTGCACCTGTGGCTGTCCTTCTCAAAGAATTTGTAAGTATTCTCAATAATATGATTAATTTGGAGCCATGGCTATGTTTTCCAAAGCCCAATCCCAGACGTGAATACTGCCCAATTTTAAACCACTCCCCCAATTATAAATTACTGATGGACTATATTAAATGACTACGAATCAACAAAAAATCATAAATACCTTGGCAAAGTATTCTTGGAACGGTGACCGGGTCACCGGGCTTAATCCTAATACGCCTTTAACTATAACCTATAGCTTTTTAGATGGCCGCCCGGCCTATTATTCCGGATTCTATGGCGGCTTATGGTTACAAGATGTTCGTGCCGTTGTTGATGTCAATAGTTTTACCAGCCTCAATCAAGCACAAAAAGACAACTTTCCTTGCTCGTTGCCGTAAATTCTCGGTAACGCTATTCTTTAAACGCGCAATTCCTGACAAAGACCAGCCGTTCAGACATCCTGCCCCGAAGGTCGGAAATTGGCCGCTCGCCGCCACTGGCAATGTTGAAATTGGAACCGGTGGCGGATCTCATCGGAATCCGTACTTCCCTGCCATCTACCAGCTCCCCCCGGCCCTGCGCTGCGAAAAGTGTGCGCCAGCCAGCGCGGTTCTGCACCCGGTTTTTACATTTTCCCCTACGCCCAGTATGCTTTAGATCGTAACGGTTACGGAGCGTGCACAATGGCGCCGGCAAGTTTCGCCTATTTTCCCTCGATAGAGTTAGCCGCCATCGAAAGTCGGTTGGCGGAGTGGCGCGCGCTTTTTCCGGAAATGGGCGTGCTGGCCTTGTTGCCCGAAGCCGAAAAGGCGTCGATTCCGGCGTTGCAGGCCTTGTGCAACCGTGGCGGGCTGCCGTTGTGCGGCGCGATGTTTCCGCAATTGATCTACGGTACCGGCTTTCGCAGCAGCGGCGTTTGTTTGTTACGGTTCGACCGGATGCCCTACGCGGCGCTGTTCGACGTGGCGCGGCAGGACGCCCTCGGTGCGGCCGAGGCCGCCGAGACCATAGCCGGCCATGTCGGCGGCCATCTGGAGGACGAGGTGCCGGCCACGCTGTTTTTAATGCTGGATGCGCTGCTGCCGAATATCGGCTCCCTGCTCGACGAGCTTTATCTGCACCTGGCCAATCGGGTGCATTACGCCGGCGTCAACGCCGGCAGCGAGACTTTTCAAGCCATGCCCTGCCTGTTCGACAACCAGCGGATTATCGGCAACGGCGTGTTGGCGCTGTTGCTGAAGCCGCATGACGGGGCGGTGTTGGAGCACGGTTACCGCAGCGAAGCCGAAACCTTGCCGGCGACGTCCACCGACCGCAATCGGATCATACATATCGACTGGCGCCCGGCGTTCGAGGTTTATCAGGAACTGGTGCGGGCCAAATTCGGCGTCGAGATTACCCGCGATAACTTTTACCAATACGCGGTGCATTTTCCGTTCGGCATACTCAGGGCCAACCACACCACCGTGGTGCGGATTCCGGTCATGCTCGACGCCGATAACGCGCTGTATTGCATCGGCGAAGTGCCGCCGCATTCGATGTTGGCCTTATTGGATGCGCCGCAAGTCGATTCGCCTGGCACTTTGCAAAGCTTGCACGGCGGTCTGGTCAAACTCAGCGGCGCTCCGGCCGGCCGCGAACTGCTGTTGTTTTATTGCGCCGGTCGGCGCCAACATCTCGGCGCGGCCAGCGCCGGCGAAGAATTGGCGATTTTTCAGAATTTGAGCCAAGCGTCGGCAATCGCTGGCGGCCTGGCCCTGGGCGAAATCGGCGACACCACGCTGTGGGGCTACCCTTTATTCCATAACGCCACCGTCGTTACCGCCGCCTGGACCAACCGCACATGAGGCACGACGAGGTCATCCCGGTTTTGTACGAAATGGCGATGACGATCGGCGGCGAGATCAGTTTGAAGCCGCTGCTGACTCGCACCCTGCAACGCCTGTTGTATTTCACCTCGTTTCCGGCCGGTTTCATTTGCCTGGATTTATCCCCAAGCGCCACGGCCGGCAGCGCTTTTCTTGACGCGGCGCTGCTGGCCGCGATCGGCGATTTTCAATTGATTAAACACATCGGCGAGACCGTATCGTTGCCGGCAGACCTGGCGCTGGGTCCGGCGGCGCGGGAAGACGACCGGGTCGCACTATTTTCCGGATTGCCGGTGAGTCCGGACCGTTATCGGGCGTTTCTGCGCTTGCCGATCACCGACATCGGCGTCGTGATTCTGATGGCGCCGATCATGCCGGAAACCCATCTGCCGCTGACGCGGATGTTCGAGCCGATCATGGCGCATTTGGCCAGGGCGATATTGCTGTGCCGCCATTACGACCAACATACCTCGCAACTGATCGCCGACAAACGCCAAGCCGACCAACGCGCCGATTTTCTGGCCTTGCACGACAGTTTGACTGCCCTGCCCAACCGGGTGTTGCTGCTCGACCGAATCCAGCAAGCGATGGCGATGGCCAGCCACAACGGCCAATACGGTGCGTTGTTGACGCTGAACCTCGACCATTTCAAGCAATTGAACGACATATACGGTTACGAGACTTGCGACAAGATCCTGGTCGAAACCGCGCGCCGGCTGGAGTATTGCGTGCGGGAGGGCGATACCGTGGCCCGTTTCGGCGGCGACGAATTCGTTTTGTTGCTGTGGCCGTTGTCGGTATCGAAGCAGGAAGCGGCGATTCAGGCCGAAGCCATTGCCCACAAGGCGCAGCAGGCGCTGCTAACGCCATACCAATGCGACTCGCGCGGTTTGCTGGCGACCTTCAGCATCGGCATCAGCCTGTTTCGGGCGCATGGCGACAGTCTGGAAAGTCTGCTGAAAAATGCCGAAACCTCGTTGTACCAAGCCAAAACCGCCGGCCGCAATACGATTCGCTTCTTCGATCCCGGAATTCAGGCGGCGATGATGCAGCGCTTGGAACTGGAAGCGGACTTGCTGGCGGCGATTCGCGGCAACCAACTGGAGCTGTATTACCAAGTCCAAGCCGACGACCGGAATCGGGCGACCGGCGCCGAAGCCTTGATCCGCTGGCACCATCCGCGGCGCGGCATGATATCTCCGGCCGTATTCATTCCATTGGCGGAAGAAAACGGGTCGATTATCGAAATGGGCGATTGGGTGTTGGCCGAGGCCTGCCGCCGGCTTGAGGCCTGGCAAGCCGATCCCGTGCTCGGCCGGCTGGCGTTGGCGGTCAACGTCAGTGCGATTCAATTTCAACAACACGACTTCGCCGCCAAGGTCGGCGCGCTGTTGGCCGACTACCCGTCGGTCTCGCAACGCTTGAAGCTGGAACTCACCGAAAGCGTGCTGTTGAACCGAGCCGAGGATGCGATCGATAAAATCCAGTTGCTGAAGAACCAGGGTATCCGCTTTTCGCTGGACGATTTCGGCACCGGTTATTCGTCGTTGGGCTATTTGAAGCGCTTGCCGCTGGACCAATTGAAAATCGACCAAAGTTTCGTCCGCGATATCGCCAGCGATCCGAGTGCCGCGGCAATCACCCAGACCATCATCGCGATGGCGCAAACGCTGGGCCTGGAAGTCATCGCCGAAGGTCTGGAAACTCCGGAACAGCTGGCGCTGTTAAGCCGTTTCGGCTGCCGCCATTACCAGGGTTACCTGCTGAGCCGGCCGCTGCCGGTCGCCGAATTCGAGGCCTTGCTGGCCGGCGGCAGCCCCTGGTGAAACCCGGCCGGAGCGCGATGAGGCCAAACCCCGCCGCCGGCTAAACCGGGGTCAAGCCATTGGGCCGATGGGCTTGGCTGTAAACCCCCCGGAAGCGGTTTTATGTTTCCGGCGACAACGCCGAGCCGGTTTCGGTATAGTGCCCTTGAATTTTTGCCGGATGACGACGATGAAAAAACTGTTGCTTACCCTGCTTGCCATTGTGTTGATTATCGAGGAATGGCTGTGGGACTTCCTGTCGGCTTGCGGCCATTATCTGGCGCTGTGGTTGCGGCTGGAACGGGTTGAAGTTTGGCTGAGCCGAACCTCGCCGCCGATGGCCTTGCTGGCGATTACGGTACCATTAATGATCGTGACGCCGATCAATCTCGCCGCGTTGTCGCTGCTGGTGCACGGCTTGCTGCTGCAGGGGATCTTGCTGGAAGTGTTCGCCAAACTGCTCGGCACCTTACTGGTGGCAAGGGTGTTCAACCTGACCAAACCGCAACTGCTGACGTTTAGGCCAATCGCTTTTATCTACCACACCATCAGCGCTTGGCTGCGCTGGGCGCATGCCAAAATCGCCGATACTGCAATTTACCGCTTTGCCAAACAATTGAAAGCGGATGTCAAAGCCAAAGTCAAAGCCTGGCTGGCTTGATCGAAGGGTGGGTCGGGAGCAGGCGATGGCATTGGCATTTAGTAAGGCGGATGCGAACGACGCCGAGGCCTTGGCGGAGTTGATCAACTCCGCCTATCGCGGCGAAAGCAGTCGCCTGGGTTGGACCACCGAGGCCGATTTGTTGGAAGGCCGCCGCATCGACGCCGCCGGCATCGTCAAGTTGTTGGCTGGCGCCGACTCGTTGATTCTGGTCTGCAGGCAACATGGCCAATTGCTGGGTTCGGTGCATTTGCAATACGGCGCCGGCCAGGTGCAGATCGGCATGCTTGCGGTCAGTCCTTGCCACCAGGGCCAGGGCATCGGCAAACAGCTATTGCGTCAAGCCGAACAGTGGGCGGAGCAGGTCTGGCCGGTACAGCGCTTTTCGATGGCCGTGATTCCGTTGCGCCAGGAGCTGATCGAGTTTTACCAACGCCGCGGCTACCGCCGCACCGGCCAAATCCAACCGTTTCCGCTCAACCCGGCGTTATGGACGCCTAAAGTCGGCGATTTATGCCTGGAGCGGCTGGAAAAACCGGCCCGGTTCAGCACAGAGTCGCCGCCGCCAAGCCGGGTTGCGGATACCGATGCTGCCGACGGCTAAGGGCTTGCGGTTTGCGCGATCAGCTTGCCGGTCAAGGTCGCCCCGGCGCTAGGCTCGGCAATCCGCCCGGCGTAACTCAAAATCGGCAGGCCGGCGAATAACTTGTCGCCGTCTTGACGCATCGAGGCTTTGGCGGCTTCGTAGTCCTGTTGCCAGCGCGGGGCGAATTCGTTGGCGTCCTGGTTGGCACCGGCGCCGCCGGCCAGGAATAATTCGCGGGTAGCCGCGCCGGGATTGACGAAGGCGATCAACTGCGCATCCTGCAACCGCGTTTTTTCGGCGCCGCGCTGCCAGTCCAGCGGACTCAGCGACTGTTTGTTGCAGGCGTCTTTCATCCGCGTCAACAAGTTCGGCGAGCTGGCGGCCAGAAACAGGCTGCCGCCACCGCATTCGGCGCCAAGGTCGGGATTTTTCAGATACTGGGCATAAGCAGCACTGGCTTGCGGTTGGCTGGGGTTGGCGACGACGACGCCGACCGCACCGCTCGGGTCGTCCGGGCTGAAGTCCCACACCAGGCCGATGCCGGCCGCTTCCGGGCCGGGCGGGTTGGCTGACGGGCCGGTAGTCGCCCATTCGCGCCAATCCTCCGCAGTCAGGTCCGGCGGCAGCGCCAGGCTGGCGGCGAAGCCGGCGAAGGCATCGTGCGGAATGCTGGCAACCACCCCTTCGAACAGCCGGCTGTGCAATTGACCCTGCCAAGTCGCGGCCGGCAAGTGCAACGCGCCCGGTGCGCCGGCAGCGAGCGCAAAATCCCAGCGCAACGGATAGGTTTCCGCCCCGGCGAATACCGGCAACAGATTGGCGACGAAGGCCTCGCTGCGCACGGTCAGGCTCAGCGGCGCATCACTGTCGGCCGGTTCCGGCACGGTGCTGTCCAACACATTCAGTAACGCTTCCAGGCTTTGCGCCAGATAAATCCGGCCGCGAAATTCGGTAAAGAACAGTTTTTGCAGGCCGATGCGGGCTTCCAGAATCGGTTCCGGCAACTTGGCGACCCGGTAGCCGCTGCTGGCCAGGACGCCGGCCAGCGCCGGCAGGGCTTGGTCGGCCAAGCCGCTGGCGCTGCGCCGATAACTGATGACCCAGCCCTGGCTGCCGTGAGCCATGTCGTAATGCAATTCGGCGTTGGCATTGACCGCGTCGCGTAGTACTTGCAGCAAAAAGTCGCCTTGCATGCCTTGTAAGTTGAGTTGTTCGGCTTTGACGTGCAGGCTTTGCAGCAGGCCGAAGAACAGGCCTTTGACGAAACGGTTTTCCACCATCTGCCGCAGTTCGGGCTGATTGTCCCACCAGTTCAGAAACGCATCGCCGCGGTTGAAATACAAGGTAAACGCCACCGGATGTTTGCGCACGTACCAGGCGGCGCGGCGGGGGCAATCGGCCGGGCGCTTGATCGACACGTCCACTGCGGTGGCGGAACCGATGTCGCCGCCGGTCAGCGCCGGGCAGCGCTCGTCGCCGGCAGGCACCTCGTCATTGCTGCCGACTAGCGAAGCACTAGCGTCCAGATCGTTCCGCGCTGCATCGCGCAATTTCACGGTCAAGTCCAGCAGCGGCAGGTCGGCGCGGACCAACTTGGCCAGAGGTTGCTCGGTCAAGTGCTGGTAAAGCGCAACGCTTGCACCGGCGGCCAATGCTATACCGGCGGCGATGGCGGTCAGGCGCTTTGCGGTGGTAAGCGGTTCCATTCGTACACTCCGAGGAAATAGGGGTTTTCCGGGCGGGGAATCCAGACCGGGTCCGGCGATTGCAACAATTCGGCGACGCGCACCACCCGTACCTGACCTTCGCTGCCCTGGGCGCCGTTATGGTAGACGGCCAGATTCTCGGCGCGGCCGGCGGCGAAAAGCATCAGGTGGTAGGGTTCGTCGTTTATCAAAGGCTTTTGGTAGACCAGCAAATCGCCGCTTTGCGCCGTGGCCAGATCGCGAGATTTCAGCCGGAAGTTATAGCCGATCAGGGTTTCGGCGTCGGCGAAATGGCCGTAACGGGCGGCGCCGTTATTCAAACCGGTCTGCCAGATTTGCGGATAGCCGGGCAATAGTTTGCGGGCCTGTTCGGAGACGGTTGGCAGTTTCAATTTGTTGGGGATGCCGAGTTTGGCGCTGCGGGCCGCATCGCGCGGCTCCAGAGCGGTACGGTAGGCGAAGCGGACCAGGCCGGCGCAGTCGCGTTGTTTGGGTTCCCATAGCGGGCTGAGCTTGCGGGCCTGTAGCAGCGCAATGTTGGTGACGCTCTCGCGCAAGGCCTCGGTATCTTGTGGCGGCAGATAACCTAGCTCTTCCGCGCTGTCCTCGGCTTCGCCTTCGCGCTTTGGTTCGTGTTGAATGTATTCGCGCACCTCGGCCGGCATGTCGCGCTCGGCGTCCTGGCCGGGGACATAAATTTTCGCCGGCTGGCGGTTGCCCTGGATCGAGACGTAAGCCAGGGTTTGGGTTTCGCCGGGACGGGCCAGCGGTTTTTGCACCCGGCGCCGGCTCTCGGTGGGCAGGCCTTCGTCGAGAATGATGTCCAGGTTCGCTAATGTGTGTTGGACCGCGCCGCCCGGCCAATAATTGGTATCGATGCGGAACACGCCAACCGGCGGCGCCGGGTGCACGTATAGATACGGGCCGTAGCCGGCCTGGTCGAAGTTGTCGCCGTTGGAGTTTAAAAAGAAAATGCCACCGCTGTTGGAGTTGGTATCGGCCCAATAGACGTGGCTTTTATCCGGTTCGTAGATATGCAAGTCGGTATAGACGCCGTCGCTGTCGCTGGTCAGGATCACTTTCAATGCGATCGGCGAAATCACCGCGTCTATGGTGGTCGAGGCCTTGGCGACGCCGGCGGCATTGGCGCATTCGGCGATGACGCTGTTTTTACCTTTTGCGGCCGGGAAGGCCCGGCTGAAACTGCCGTTGAGGTTGCGCACGTAGTAACGCACACCGTTGATGTTGACGACGATGGGGTCCGCGTTGGGGTCGGAGCAGGTACCGGCCACGGTAATCTGCAAGCCGCTGGTCCAGCCCCCGGCCGGTTTGCTCAGCGTAATGGCCGGCGCTTCGGTTTGGCCTGCGGCAAGCGGCCGTTGCTGGCCGCGGCGGGCCAGGATATCGGGGTCGTCGCTGGGAGCGGCCAGACATTGCAGCGCGAAAGCCAGGCCGGCCAGCGTCAAGCCGGGTAGCCGGCATCGGTTGAACAAGGTAAATCTCCGCATCCAGGCCTCCACCGGCTATCGGACTCCAATTCGGTGCAGGAACTGTAGCAACCAAACCCGCTAACGGCAAATCTGGGTCTGGTTCGCCGATGTCGGCGGGGTTGCTTGCGGGGAAGTTGATGTTTGGCCTAACCGGTCTCGGTTTCCTTGTCGTCGTCGGACGTGATTTCGGAAATTTCCTTGAGCCGGGCGACGGCTTTGAAGTTGACGCTGCCTTCCGGGTACTGGCCTTCGGCGTTCATCGCGCCGGCTTCCTGCCCGGTCAACAGGTTCAAGGCTTCGTCGACGCTGGAAATGGCGTAAATCGCGAACAAGCCTTGTTCCACCGCGTCGATCACTTCCCGTTTCAGCATCAGGTTGCGTTTATTCGAGGCCGGAATGATTACCGCCTGTCGGCCGGTCAAACCGCGCGCGGCGCAGAGTTCGAAGAAGCCTTCGATTTTTTCGTTGACGCCGCCGATGGCCTGCACTTCGCCGTATTGGTTGATCGAGCCGGTCATCGCAAAGCCCTGCTTGATCGGGGTGCGGGTCAGTGCCGAGATCAGGCAGCACAATTCGGCCAGCGAGGCGCTGTCGCCGTCGATGTGGCCGTAGGATTGCTCCATGGCGATGCTGGCCGAGATCGCCAGCGGAAATTGCTGGGCGTAGCAGTGGCCGAGGTAGCCGGTCAGAATCATCACGCCCTTGGAATGGATCGGCTGACCGAGTTCGACTTCGCGTTCGATGTCGACGATGCCGCGCGAGCCGGGATGCACCGTGGTGGTGATCCGCGCCGGCGCGCCGAAGCTGCTACCGCCGATGTCCATCACGGTCAGGCCGTTGACCTTGCCGATGGCTTCGCCGTCGGTATCGATCAAAATCGTGCCGTCCAGCATTTCTTCCAGAATGGCTTCGGCGATGCGGCCGTTGCGTTGCTCGCGGGCGGCCAGCGCCAGTTCGACTTCGGCCTTGCCGATCTGCGCGGCGCCGGTCTGGCTACCCAGCAGGTTGGCTTCGGCGATGATTTCCAGACAGTTGTTGACGTGCGCCGACAGCCGTTGCTGATTTTCGGCCAGCCGGCAACTGTGTTCGATCAGTCTTACCAGGGCGCCGTCGGTCAGCGGTTTGGCGCCGGCATCGCGCGCCTGTTGTTTCATGACCTGCACGAATTGGCCGATGCTGTCCGGCGTGCGTTTGATGTAGTCGTCGAAGTCGGCCAAGACGCGGAACATCTCGTTGAATTCGCTATCCAGCTCTTCCAACAGATAGTAAATATCGCGAGTGCCGACCAAAATCACTTTGACGTTGAGCGGGATTACTTCCGGCTTCAAGGTGATGGTGTTGATGCCCAATTCCGAATACGGCGATTCGATCTCGATCTTGCCGGCTTTCAGTGCCCGTTTCAGGCCTTCCCAGACGAAGGGATAGGTCAGTATTTTTTCGGCGTCGAGGATCAGGTAACCGCCGTTGGCCCGGTGCAGCGAGCCGGGGCAAATGCGGCGGTAGTTGGTGATCAGCGTGCCTTGGTCGCTGATATATTCGATGCGGCCGAACAGGTTTTGGTAGATCGGGTGCGGTTCGTAGATGACCGGTGCGCCGGCGGCGTCGTGTTTGCAATCGACCAGGATGTTGGGCAGATATTGTTCGACCAGCATCTGGCGCTTGGCGATGATTTCCCGGCTTTCCGGATTGCGAGTCGGCATCAGGAAATCGCTGATGGTGTTGCTCAGGTTTTTCTCGACTTCCGCCAGATAGGTGATGACGTCGTCGACGTTTTGGTATTTGTCGGTCAGTTCGGCCAGTAGCGGTTCCAGGGCCAGTTTGATCGTGTCGCTATCCAGTTGGCGGATTTCTTCGGCCAGTGTGCGCCGCCATTGCGGCAGTTCCAGCAGCACGTCACCCAAGTATTCTTCCAGTTCTTCGGTGTGTTGGTGGAAGGCGTCGCGCTCGGCTTCCGGCAGCAGCGTGAATTGCTCCTCGTCCAGCGCCTTGTTGTTGCGGATGGGCAGGAAGGTGATCGAGTCGTTGTCGCGGTACAAGGCCACGCCCATCGCTCTGGCTTTGCTGTCGACCAAATCGATCGCCGCGTTGTAGCGCTGGTTGAAACGGCGCTCGATCGCGGTTTTCTTTTGCTGGTAACTGGGGCTTTCGAATGCGGCCGGAAAGGTGGCCAAGACGTTGTCGATCAGCTTTTCGATGTCTTTCGCAAAACTATGGCCTTCGCCGGACGGCAGTTCGACGGCGACCGGTTCCCGCGGGTTTTCGAAGTTCTCGACATAGGCATAGGATAGCGGCGATTCCTGCTGCTCGGCATAGGCGGTCAGATGGTGGCTGACCATCGATAGCCGGCCGGTTCCCGGATCGCCCATCACGAAGATGTTGTAACCGGGGGCCTTCATTGCGATGCCGAATGCCAGCGCCGACTGGGCGCGGTTTTGGCCGAGGATGCCGCTATACGGGCCGGCGGCGTCGGCCGGCAGGTCGATCGTCAGCTTCAGCGTTGCGGCCGGCAGTTTCAAGTGATCTAACATGTTGTTCAGGAACGGTCGGGTACCGACAACATGTGGCGCATGCGTTCGGCCTTGGTTTTCAGATAGTCGAGGTTGTCGCGGTGGATGCGGGTTTCGATGGCAATCCGGTTATTCACTTGCACGCCGAGTTTGGTCAGCTCGTCGATTTTTTGCGGATTATTGGTGATCAACTCGATCGAATGTACCTTCAGGTTGTCCAGGATCAGCGCGGCGATGTCGTATTGGCGCTCGTCGGCCAGATGGCCGAGTTTGATGTTGGCATCGACGGTATCCAGACCTTGGTCTTGCAGGTTGTAGGCTTGCAGTTTTTTCAACAGGCCGATGCCGCGGCCTTCCTGGCGCAGGTAGATCAACACGCCGTAGCCGGCCGTGTCGATCATGTCCAATGCCATGTCCAACTGCTCGCCGCAGTCGCAGCGGCGGGAGCCGAGCACGTCGCCGGTAAAGCATTCGGAATGGATGCGAACCGGCACGTCGTCCTTGCCGGCTACGTCGCCTTTGACGAAGGCCACGTGTTCTTTGTCGTCCAGGCTGTTGCTGTAGTAATGCAGGATGAATTCGCCGTGTTCGGTCGGAATCCGGGTTTGAACTTTGTCTTCTACGGTTGCTTTCACTGAGCTGGAAATCCTTGAAATGCGCGGGTTACGCGGCTAAGCCTTTTGCGATCGCCTCACGGGAAACGATGGCAAAAGGCTCCAGCCCGCGATGTTTGGCTTTGCGGCGGTATTGGGTTTTGTCGGCGTAGGTTTGCGCCTTGTTGAATTGGCGGGCGAATTTGGCGACCGGGTTATGCTTGGGTTTGGCCGGTAAACCCTGGCCGGGGTTTTGTTTTCTCATGCTTTTTTCTCGCTAAGCTATTAAAATAACGTTTTATTTGAACATAGATTGCCTGTGAAATTCCAGAAAGACTTTGACGTGATCGTGGTCGGCGGCGGCCATGCCGGCACCGAGGCGGCGCTGGCGGCGGCGCGTACCGGTGCACAAACGCTGTTGCTGACCCAAAACATCGAAACGTTGGGGCAGATGAGTTGCAACCCGGCGATCGGCGGCATCGGCAAGGGCCACTTGGTCAAGGAAGTCGATGCGTTGGGCGGCATCATGGCCAAGGCCATCGATTTGGGCGGTATCCAGTTCCGGATTTTGAACGCCAGTAAAGGCCCGGCGGTGCGGGCAACTCGGGCCCAGGCCGACCGTATGCTTTACAAACAAGCGGTGCGCAGCGCGTTGGAAAATCAGCCCAATCT
The DNA here is from genome assembly GCF_029643245.1 of Methylomonas sp. EFPC3. NCBI lineage: Bacteria > Pseudomonadati > Pseudomonadota > Gammaproteobacteria > Methylococcales > Methylococcaceae > Methylomonas > Methylomonas sp. EFPC3. The sequence continues at coordinate 3,154,922 of NZ_CP116398.1, read as the reverse complement.
GGCGCTGTTTCAACAAACCGTATCCGATTTGATCGTGCAAGGCGACCGCGTTACCGGCGTCAAAACCCAGATGGGTTTGGAATTTAACGCCAAGGCCGTGGTGTTGACCGCCGGCACCTTCTTGGCCGGCCGTATCCATATCGGCCTGGAAAATTACAGCGGCGGTCGCGCCGGCGATGCGGCTTCGATTGCATTGGCGGAGCGCCTGCGCGAATTGCCGTTCCGGATCGGCCGTTTGAAAACCGGTACCCCGGCCCGCATCGACGGCCGCACCATCGATTACAGCAAGTTGCAGGAACAGCATGGCGATACGCCAGTGCCGGTATTTTCGTTCATGGGCAATCGCCAGCAGCACCCGCGCCAGATTTGTTGCCATATCACGCGGACCAATCAGGAAACCCACGACATCATTCGCTCCGGCTTGGATCGCTCGCCGATGTATTCCGGCATCATCGAAGGCGTCGGTCCGCGTTACTGCCCGTCGATCGAAGACAAAGTAGTGCGGTTTGCCGACCGTGATTCGCACCAGATTTTCGTCGAACCGGAAGGCTTGAATACCAACGAAGTCTATCCGAATGGTATTTCGACCAGCTTGCCGTTCGATATCCAGTATCGTTTCATCCGTACCATGCTCGGTTTCGAAAATGCCGAAATCGTCCGTCCCGGTTATGCCATCGAATACGACTTTTTCGATCCGCGCGATCTGAAGACGTCGCTGGAAACCAAGCACATGAATGCGCTGTTCTTCGCCGGCCAGATCAACGGCACCACCGGCTATGAAGAAGCGGCGGCGCAAGGCTTGATCGCCGGTTTGAACGCCGCGCGGCTGGCAAAAGGCCTGGAAAGCTGGTGCCCCGGCCGCGAGGAAGCTTATATCGGCGTGATGATCGACGATTTGATCACTCGTGGCACCGCCGAACCCTATCGAATGTTCACTAGTCGCGCCGAATACCGCTTGCAGTTGCGCGAAGATAACGCCGATCTGCGTCTGACCGAACAAGGCCGCGAATTGGGTTTGGTCGACGACGAGCGTTGGCACCGGTTCGAGGAAAAGCGCGAAGCGATTGCCAATCTGCAAGGCAAGCTGGCGAAAAAGTGGATCAGAGCCGAATCCGACGAAGCGGCGTTGGCCGAGCAGTATTGGGGCAAAAAGCTGTTCAAGGAAGCCAGCTTGATGGATATGCTGCGCCGGCCGGAAGTCGATATCGAAAACCTGTTAACCTTCAGCGACGAAACCGAAGTTGACGAGCAAGTTGCCGAGCAGGTGGCGATTCAGGCCAAATATGCCGGTTACATCGACCGTCAACAAACCGAAATCAGCCGTACCCAGCGTTATGAGCATTTGAAATTGCCGGAAAACGTCGATTACAGTCTGGTGTCCGGCCTGTCCAATGAAGTCAGCGAAAAACTGAAAAAACAGCGCCCGGAAACTCTGGGTCAGGCGTCGCGGATACCCGGCATCACACCGGCGGCGATTTCGTTGTTGTTGGTGCATCTGAAAAAGAAAAGCGCCTGATGCAAGCCTGTCGGGAAAAATTGCAGCAGGGCCTTGCGGCCTTGGCGTTGAATTTGTCTGCCGAGCAAATCGAATCGTTGCTCAAGTTTGTACAGCTGATTGCAAAATGGAACAAAGCCTATAACCTGACCGCCGTGCGCGAACCGCTGGAAATGGTCGGTTTGCATATTCTGGATAGTCTGGCCGTATTGCCGCATATCAAACCGTCCCGAATCGCCGACATCGGTACCGGTGCCGGTTTGCCCGGCATACCATTGGCGATTTGCCGCCCCGAATGCAAGTTCGTGCTGGTCGATTCCAATTCCAAGAAAACCCGTTTCGTGCAGCAGGCTGTGCTGGAATTGAAGCTGAGCAATGTCGAAGTGGTGCATAGCCGGGTCGAGCAGTTCCAACCTGCCGAATTGTTTGACATGGTGTTGATGCGGGCTTTCGCCTCAATGCCGGACATCGTTAAAATGACCGGTCATTTATTGGTCGACGACGGCGTGCTATTGGCGATGAAAGGCCAGCAGCCTGTCGAAGAGTTAGCCGGAATAGACGCCGAATACCAAGTGATCCCGTTGGCGGTGCCTGGCATAGATGCCGAGCGTTGTCTGATTCGCATAGAGAGACTCAAGCATGGCTAAGATAATCGCGATCACCAACCAAAAAGGCGGTGTCGGCAAGACTACCACCAGCGTCAATCTGGCGGCGGCGTTGGCGGCGACCAAGCGCAAGATTCTGTTGATCGATCTTGATCCGCAGGGCAATGCCGCGATGGGCTGCGGCGTCAACAAGGACGAGCTGGAATATTCCAGTTGCGAGTTGTTGCTGGAAGAGGTGCCGGTCTCAGGCATCATCGTCAAGAACAAGGATTTGGGGTTCGACTTGATTCCGGGTAATGCCGATCTGACTGCCGCCGAAGTGCAATTGATGACGGCTCAGCATCGGGAGCGACGTCTGGCCGATGCCTTGTTGCCGGTCAAGGATCAGTACGATTACATTTTGATCGACTGTCCGCCGTCGTTGAACATGCTGACGCTGAACGCCATGGTCGCCGCCCACAGCGTTTTGATTCCGATGCAATGCGAGTATTACTCTTTGGAAGGCTTGTCGTCGTTGATGTCGACCCTGCGCAATATTCGCGATACCGTGAATCCGGGTTTGCATTTGGAAGGCATACTCAGAACGATGGTCGATAGCCGGAGCCGGTTGGGCAAGGACGTGTCTGACCAATTGATCGAATATTTCGGCGACAAAGTGTTCCGGACCACGATTCCCCGGAATATCCGCTTGGCCGAGGCACCCAGCCACGGTGTGCCGGTCTTGGCTTACGATAAAGCGTCGCGCGGTGCGGTCGCCTATATCGCGCTGGCCGGCGAATTGATCCGCAAACACAAAGCAGCCAAATGATGAATCCGAAAAAACGCGGTTTGGGTCGAGGTTTGAGCGAGTTGCTCGGCGATGTTTCGGCCCCGGCTCCGGAAAAAACCCACGACACCCAAAAGTTGCCGATCGAATTTCTGCAACGCGGCAAGTACCAGCCGCGTAAGGATATGGATCCGGAAAAGCTGAAAGAGCTGTCTGATTCGATTGCTGCGCAAGGCATCATTCAACCGATTGTCGTGCGCAAAATCGCCGGCGAGAAATACGAAATCATCGCCGGCGAGCGGCGTTGGCGCGCCGCGCAGTTGGCCGAGCTGGCCGAAGTGCCGGTGCTGGTGAAAGACATCGACGACCGTTCGGTAATGGCGATCGCTTTGATCGAAAACATCCAACGCGAGGATTTGAATGCGCTGGAAGAGGCCGAAGCCTTGCACCGCTTGCAGGACGAATTCGAGCTGACGCATCAACAGGTCGCCGAAGCGGTCGGCAAGTCGCGCACCACGGTAACTAATTTACTGCGCTTGTTGGAATTGGCCGGCGAAGTCAAAACCATGCTGGGCAAAGGCTTGCTGGAAATGGGTCATGCTCGCGCCTTGCTGGGTTTGGACGAATCGAAACAGGTCGAGATTGCTCATAAAGCAGTCAAGCAAAGCTTGAGCGTGCGAGCGGTGGAAAAGCTGGTGCGTGAGATGCACGATGAAAAGCCGGCGGCTCAGGCGAAGAGAATCGACCCCGATACCTTGCGTTTGCAGCGCGAGCTGTCGGAACGCACCGGCGCCAAGGTCGAGATCAATCATCAGGCCGGCGGCAAGGGCAAGTTGATCATCAATTACACCAGCCTGGAAGAGTTGGAAGGTATCATTGGGAAAATTCACTGATGCGGCAGGTTGTCGCAAGCCCTTGTCGGTTTGTCGCATCTCCGACACGGTTTTTTCAACAAACCTTAGAAATACTATTGATTTTGCCACTGGCACGGCTATTGCTTTTGTTGTCGGGGCGTTAAACGAATTGCCGCTGTGGTATCAATTTCTTGATTGTGCTTCAAAGCCTTAGCTTTGAGTCGTGTAGCGGCCTTACCTTGCGTAAACCGCGATGGCTGGATATAATCGGCGCGCTTAACGGTCGAGGAGAGTTTTATGACAGTGGAAAATTCGTTTTCAACTGTCAGACGGGTGTTGTACACGCAGGTCCTGATGGCTACGGTAGTGGCGTCGGGATTTTTATTGATTGGCGGCTGGAAATCCGCGATATCGCCACTGCTAGGTGGTGGTGTGGCCTTGATTCCAAACCTTTACTTTGCGTACAAAGTTTATCTTGCCAGATATCAGGAAGCACCCGGCATCTTAAAGGCTTTTTATACCGGCGAAACGGTCAAGTTATTGCTCACAGCAGCATTGTTCGCGATGGTATTGCAGATCCCTTGGGTTAATTTTTTAACACTGCTGGTTGGCTATATCGCAGTGTTGTCGGTTTTTTGGTTCGCGCTTTTCTATTGGCGCGGTTAGTTTTTATTTGAGAGGCAAAATGGCTAGTGAAGGCGGCGCAACCGGTTACATAGTCCACCACTTAACTCCGTTGGCGGTTGGTGAGGGATTTTGGAAATTGCATCTGGATACCTTGTTTTTTTCCGTGTTTTTGGGCGGATTGTTCATTTTGTTTTTTAAATCGGTTGCCGAACGGGCAACCTCCGGTGTTCCGGGGTTGGCGCAAAACATCGCCGAAATGCTGGTCGAATTTGTAGATACCCAGGTTAAAGACAGTTTTCACGGCCGTAGTGCGTTGATTGCACCGTTGGCACTGACTATCTTCTGCTGGGTATTCCTGTGGAATGCGATGGATATGCTGCCGGTGGATTTGCTGCCGATGATCGGTAGCCTGATGGGCATGGAATATATGCGGGTCGTGCCCAGTACCGATTTGAACGGCACCTTCGCCTTGTCTATCAGCGTATTTTTCCTGATTTTCTTTTACAGCATTAAAGTCAAAGGCTTGGCCGGTTTTGCCCACGAAATGACTTGCACTCCGTTCGGTCCGAAAATGATGCCGTTCAATCTGCTGTTGAAAACCGTCGAAGAGTTGGCTAAACCGATCTCGCTGGGTTTGCGGCTATTCGGTAACCTGTATGCTGGCGAGTTGGTATTCATCCTGATCGCATTGTTGCCCCCGATCGTGCAGCCTGTGTTGGGCTTCCCCTGGGCCGTATTCCACATTCTGGTGATCACTTTGCAGGCTTTTATATTCATGGTTTTGACCATCGTTTACCTGAGTCTGGCCTGCGAAGACCACTAACCGCTTTATTTTTTACATTCATATCAATCTTTAGGAGACATTATGGAACTCGCATCATTAATCGCCAACGTTCAAGGCTTCACCGTTATTGCCGTCGGTATCATTCTGGGTTTGGGCGCGATCGGTACTGCTATCGGTTTCGGCCTGTTGGGCGGTAAATTCCTGGAAGGTGCAGCCCGCCAACCTGAGCTGGTGCCAATGCTGCAAGTGAAAATGTTCATCATCGCCGGTTTGCTTGACGCGGTAACCATGATCGGTGTGGGTTTGGCTCTGATGCTGACTTTCGCAAACCCGTTCCTTTCTGCCGTTCAATCCGTTGCAGGTTAATTAACCCAACCATCTGTAACCTAAGGCGTGAGCCTTTTGCGTGTCGTTTATGTACGACTGCGGACAGATAGACTAACAACGGCATTACGAGGAAAGCATCAATGAGTATCAATGCTACTCTGATCGGGCAGATGATCACTTTCACGCTTCTGGTGTGGTTCACCATGAAGTATGTCTGGCCGCCGATCATTGCTGCTCTGGAAGAGCGCAAAACCAAAATTGCGGAAGGTTTGGCTGCGGCTGAGAAGGGTCAGGAAGAAATTAAACTGGCTGAAAAGAAAGCTAAAAGCGTTTTGAAGGAAGCCAAGGAGCAGTCGGCCGAGATCGTCAGCGCCGCGCAAAAGCGCGCCAACCAATTAGTTGAAGAAGCCAAGGAACAAGCCAAGAAAGAAGGCGAGCGCTTGTTGGAAGCCGCGAAGGCTCAAATCGAACAGGAAATGTTGCACGCCAAGGAAAGTTTGCGTAAAGAAGTTTCCTCTTTGGCTTTGCGTGCCGCCGAGCAGATTTTGAAAGAAGAAATCGACAAGGCCAAGCACCAAGACATTATCAGTAAAGCGGCGGAACAATTGGGTTAAGCGATGGCTGAAATATCGACATTAGCAAGACCTTATGCTCAGGCCGCTTTCAAGCGGGCCAAAGAAGCCAATGCTGCCCAAAACTGGTCCGATTCTTTGACGTTTTTGGCTTTGCTGGTTCAGGACGAAACTTTGGCTGGAATCGTCGCTAACCCCAGAGTCAACAAACAGAATACAGCACAGTTGGTCCTGGATATTTGCCAGGATCAAATTCACGATGAAGCCAAGAATCTTCTCAAGGTGTTGATCGAGAACGACAAATTGCCTTTGTTGCCTCAGATTTCGGTAATGTTCGAACAGTATAGGGCCGACGACGAAGGTTATGTCAATGTCGAGCTGCAAAGCGCATACCCGTTGACAAAAACCGAGCAAGGCAAGTACGTCGCCATGCTCGAGAAGTTTTTGCATAAAAAAGTCAACGCGTCAGTGTCTGTCGACAAATCGTTAATTGGAGGCATTCTCGCCAAAGCCGGCGACAAAGTCATCGACGGTTCCGTCAGAGGTCAGCTTCATCAATTAGCTAAAAGACTTTAAGAGTTAGAGCGGGAAAATAACATGCAATTAAATCCATCAGAAATAAGTGATCTGATCAAGAAGAAGATCGAGAACTTCGACGCCCACCTCGAAGCCCACACCGAGGGCACCGTGGTCAGCGTTACCGACGGTATCGTTCGGGTTCACGGTTTGTCTGAAGCAATGCAAGGTGAAATGCTGGAATTTCCTGGCGGCTCTTACGGCATGGCTTTAAACCTGGAAAGAGATTCTGTCGGCGTGGTGATGTTGGGTGCTTACCAGCACATCACTGAGGGCGACACCGTTAAATGCACCGGCCGGATTTTGGAAGTACCAGTCGGCGAAGCGCTGTTGGGCCGTGTGGTCGATGCGCTGGGCAACCCGATCGACGGCAAAGGCGCGATCGAGACCAATCTGACCTCCCCAATCGAAAAAATCGCACCGGGTGTTATCGCTCGCCAATCGGTTGATCAACCGGTGCAAATCGGATTGAAATCCATCGATTCGATGATTCCGGTTGGCCGCGGCCAACGGGAGTTGATCATCGGCGACCGTCAAACCGGTAAAACCGCGATTGCTGTCGATGCCATCATCAATCAAAAAGGCACCGGCATTAAATGTATTTATGTCGCGATCGGGCAAAAACGTTCGTCGATTGCCAACGTGGTGCGTAAATTGGAAGAACACGGCGCGATGGAGCACACCATCATCGTCGTCGCGTCGGCGTCCGAATCCGCTGCGTTGCAATTTATCGCACCGTACACCGGTTGTTCGATGGGCGAGTACTTCCGCGACAATGGCCAAGACGCACTGATTATTTACGACGATTTGACCAAGCAAGCTTGGGCCTACCGCCAAATTTCTTTGTTGCTGCGCCGTCCGCCGGGACGTGAAGCCTATCCAGGTGACGTGTTCTACATCCACTCCCGTTTGCTGGAACGTGCTGCCCGTATCAATGCCGACGAAGTCGAGAAACTGACCGGCGGAAAAGTTAAGGGCAAAACCGGTTCGCTGACCGCACTACCGATTATCGAAACCCAAGGCGGCGACGTTTCGGCCTTCGTTCCGACCAACGTGATTTCGATCACCGACGGCCAGATCTTTTTGGAGACCGGTCTGTTTAACTCCGGTATCCGTCCAGCGGTTAACGCGGGTCTGTCGGTCTCTCGGGTCGGTGGCGCGGCGCAAACCAAGATCATCAAAAAGTTGGGCGGCGGTATTCGTCTGGACTTGGCGCAGTTCCGCGAGTTGGCGGCATTCGCTCAGTTCGCTTCCGACTTGGACGAAAGCACCCGCAAACAGATTGAGCGCGGCCAACGCGTTACCGAATTGATGAAGCAGAACCAATATGCGCCGATGTCGGTCGCAGAGATGGGCGTTTCGCTGTATGCGGCCAATAATGGATTCCTGGATAGCCTGGAAGTCAAGCAAGTACGCGTATTCGAAGCGGCTCTGCTGGATTTCATGCGAAACGAGGAAGCCGAGTTGATGGCCAAAATCAACGAGAAAGGCGACTACAACGACGAAATCCAAAAAGGCATTCACGCGGCGATCGAGCGTTTCGTCAAGACTGCTAGCTGGTAAGGGACTCGCACATGGCTGTTGGTAAAGAGATACGATCAAAAATCGCGAGTATCAAGAATACTCAGAAGATTACTCGCGCCATGGAAATGGTGGCCGCGAGTAAGATGCGTAAAACCAAAGACCGTATGCAGGCTACCCGGCCTTACTCGAAAAAAATTGGCCAGATCATTCGACATCTGGCCAAAGCCAATCCGGAGTACAAACATCCGTTCATGATCGAACGGGAAGTAAAACGGGTGGGCATTATCGTGGTGAGTTCCGACCGTGGTTTATGCGGTGGTTTGAACGCCAACCTGTTCCGAAAAGTGCTGGGCGAAATGCAGCAGTGGCAAAGCAAAGATATTGCCGTCGATGTCTGCGCGATTGGTGGTAAGGGTGCTGCGTTTTTCAGCATGATCAACGCCAATTTGGTTGGCCAAGTCTCGAAATTGGGCGACACGCCGCACCAGAGCGACATTATCGGCCCGATCAAAATCATGTTGGATGCGTTCACTAATGGCGATATCGACGAGCTATTTCTGCTCAGCAACGACTTTGTCAACACCATGACCCAAAAGCCGGTGATGCAGAAATTGTTGCCGGTATCGGTCGGCGAACTGGGCGAAGAGAGCAAGGGCCGGTGGGATTACCTGTACGAACCCAACGCCAAAGACGTATTGGACAGCTTATTGATTCGCTACGTCGAGTCCGCGGTATTCCAGGGCTTGGTGGAAAACAATGCCTGCGAACAGGCTGCACGGATGGTGGCGATGAAAAGCGCCTCCGACAACGCCGGCAATATCATTAAAGAATTGCAACTGGTCTACAACAAAGCCAGACAGGCCGCGATCACGCAGGAAATTTCCGAAATCGTCGCCGGCGCCGCCGCGGTGTAACGCATTCAAGACAAGTTTAGATAGATTTTTATAGAGGACGACATAATGAGTTTGGGTAAAATCGTTCAAATCATCGGTGCGGTCGTCGACGTGGAATTTCCACGCGACAACTTGCCGAAAGTATATGACGCGTTGAATGTCGAGGGCGGTCTGGTTCTGGAAGTTCAACAACAACTGGGCGACGGCGTGGTACGGACCATTGCGATGGGTTCCACCGACGGTCTGAGCCGCGGCGTCAATGTCACCAACACCGGCGAGGCGATTAAAGTACCGGTAGGCCAAGCCACGCTGGGCCGAATCATGAACGTTCTCGGTGAAGCGATCGACGAAAAAGGCCCGATCGGCGAGAAAGAAAAGTGGACCATCCACCGCGATGCGCCATCCTATGACGAACAAGCCCCAGCCAACGAATTGTTGGAAACCGGTATCAAAGTTATCGATTTGGTTTGCCCGTTCGCGAAAGGCGGTAAAGTCGGCCTGTTCGGTGGCGCCGGCGTAGGCAAAACCGTCAACATGATGGAGTTGATTCGTAACATCGCGATTGAACACAGCGGTTATTCGGTATTTGCCGGCGTGGGCGAGCGGACTCGCGAAGGCAACGACTTCTACCACGAAATGACCGATTCCAACGTTATCGATAAAGTATCGTTGGTATACGGCCAAATGAACGAGCCACCGGGAAACCGTTTGCGGGTAGCGTTGACCGGTCTGACCATGGCCGAATTCTTCCGCGACGAAGGTCGCGACGTACTGTTCTTCGTTGATAACATCTATCGTTACACGCTGGCCGGTACCGAAGTTTCCGCGCTGTTGGGCCGGATGCCGTCTGCGGTAGGTTACCAGCCTACACTGGCCGAAGAGATGGGTGTATTGCAGGAGCGGATTACTTCCACCAAGACCGGTTCTATCACCTCGATCCAAGCGGTATACGTACCTGCGGACGACTTGACCGACCCGTCGCCAGCTACCACCTTTGCCCACTTGGACGCGACCGTGGTATTGTCCCGTCAAATCGCCGAGCTGGGTATTTACCCTGCCATTGATCCGCTGGATTCCACCAGCCGTCAGCTGGATCCGTTGGTGATTGGTCAGGAACACTACGAAACTGCCCGGACCGTGCAAGGTATCCTGCAACGCTATAAAGAGCTGCGTGACATCATCGCGATCTTGGGTATGGACGAATTGTCGGAAGAAGACAAATTGACCGTGGCTCGGGCGCGTAAAATCCAGCGGTTCCTGTCGCAGCCGTTCTTCGTGGCCGAGGTCTTCACCGGTTCACCAGGCAAATACGTTTCGCTGAAAGATACCATTGCCGGCTTCAAAGGCATCATCAGTGGCGAATACGACAGCCTGCCGGAACAAGCTTTCTATATGGTCGGCACGATTGACGAAGCCGTCGAAAAAGCCAAAGGCATGTAATCCGGCTCATAGGAGAGTTTTAACATGGCAATGACAATACATGTGGACATCGTCAGTGCCGAGGCGGAGATCTTTTCCGGCTTGGCGGAGATGGTGTTCGCTCCTGCCGAGTTGGGTGAAGTCGGTATCGCGCCGCGCCATGCGCCGTTGATTACCAAACTGAAGCCCGGCGAAGTCAGGGTCAAAATCAGCGACAAAGAATCGCAGGCGTTTTTCGTGTCCGGCGGATTCTTGGAGGTTCAGCCGCATTTGGTGACGGTGCTGGCTGAAACCGCGATTAGAGCCCACGACATTGACGAAGCGGCGGCATTGCAAGCCAAAGCCAGAGCGGAAGAAATGTTGCAAGACAAGTCCGGCAAATACGACTACGCAATTGCCCAAGCCGAGTTGGCCCAAGCTGTTAACCAATTGAAAACTTTGGACAGACTCAGAAAGCGTGGCGCATAAAACACGAATTGCGTGAAAATTTAAGCCCGATAGCGTAACGTTATCGGGCTTTTTTTGTTTAAGGAATAGCGATGTCGATAAAAACCATTATTCTCGCCGCCGGCCAGGGTACGCGTATGCGCTCGTCCCGGCCGAAAGTACTGCACGAAATTGCAGACAAAGCGCTATTGCAACACGTCTACGAGACTGCGCGATCTCTGGAAAACAACCAAATCTACATCATCTACGGCCACGGTGGCGAGACGGTCAAGCAAACTCTGGCCGTGCTGGATGCCACCTGGATCGAACAAAAGCAGCAATTGGGTACCGGACACGCAGTGCAACAGGCCATCCACCATGTCGAAGATCCGGATACGGTGTTGATTTTGTACGGCGACGTGCCGTTACTGAAAGCGAAAACCCTGAACGCGCTGTTACATAAAGTCAGCCTGACCTCTTTGGCCTTGCTGACGGTCAATCTGGACGACCCGACCGGCTATGGCCGTATCGTCCGCGACAAAGACCATGCGGTGGTGAAAATCGTCGAACAAAAAGACGCCAACGAAGCCGAATTGCAAATCACGGAAGGCAATACCGGCATTCTGGCTTGCAAAGGCAGTCAACTTAAACAATGGCTGGCCAGACTTGGCAATAACAATGCCCAAAACGAATATTATTTGACCGACATCATCGAAATGGCGGTGGAAGACGGTTTGACCATCGAGACCAGTCAGGCCGGCAGTGCCGACGAGGTGTTGGGCGTCAATAACCGGGCCCAACTCGCCCATCTGGAACGAGTCTATCAAGCCGAACAAGCGCAAGTGCTGATGGAAAAAGGTGTCACTCTCAGGGACCCGGCTCGTATCGACATCCGTGGTGAGTTTGCCGAATTGGGCCAGGACATCGATATTGACGTCAATGTGATTTTCGAAGGCACGAATCGCATCGGTTCCAACGTCAAAATCGGGCCGAACTGCGTGCTCAAAAATGCGACGATTGCCGACGGCGTAGAAATATTGGCGAACAGCGTACTTGAAGACGCCAGCGTTGGCAGTGGCAGCCGAATTGGTCCTTTTGCCCGGCTACGGCCCCAAACCGAATTGGCCGACCACGTTCATATTGGCAATTTCGTCGAGATTAAAAAATCCACGGTTGCCAGCGCTAGCAAAATCAACCACTTGAGCTATATTGGTGATAGCGAGGTCGGCAGCAAAGTCAATATCGGGGCCGGGACCATCACCTGCAATTACGATGGCGTCAATAAATTCAAAACCGTGATCGGCGACGGCGCGTTTATCGGCTCAGATACTCAATTGATAGCGCCGGTGACAGTGGGCAAAAATGCCACGATAGGTGCGGGTTCCACCATCACCAAGGATACGCCCGATGACCAATTGACGTTGAGCCGCACCAAGCAGCTTAGCGTACCGACTTGGCAGAGACCGGTAAAACTGGCGGAGATTGCTCCCGACAATGCTTCGCACTCCTCACCTCCCTGTAAGTCGGCAGAGATTGTTCCGGACAATCTTCTGCACTCCCAACATCCCTGTCGGTCGGAGAAAGAATAATGTGTGGCATAGTCGCAGGTGTTGCTCAACGAAACGTGGTCCCGATTTTGATTGAAGGCTTAAAGCGCCTTGAGTATCGCGGGTACGACTCGGCCGGACTGGCTGTAATCCACAGCGGCGAAATATTCCGGAAGCGCGAATTGGGCAAGGTTAAAGGATTGGAAGAATTGATCGCGGCCGATCCGATCGAAGGCCGCATCGGCATCGCCCATACCCGTTGGGCAACTCACGGTAAGCCCAGCACCCGCAACGCCCACCCGCACATTAGCAAGGACCGGGTCGGAGTCGTGCATAACGGCATCATCGAAAACCACGATAACCTTAGGACCTCGCTGCAGGAAAACGGTTACGTTTTCACGTCCGAAACCGATACCGAAGTCATTGTCCACAAGGTTGCCGAAGAGCTAAAAGAGGCTGCTAGCTTGCTCGACGCGGTCGGCAAAACCATCAAAAGCTTGCGCGGTGCCTACGCTCTGGGCGTGATCGACAGCGAACAACCCGACGTATTGGTCGCCTGCCGCAAGGGTAGTCCATTGGTAATCGGCATCGGCATCGGCGAATACTTCATCGCCTCCGATATCGCCGCGCTGTTGCCGGTGACGCAGCGCTTCATCTTCCTGGAAGACGGCGACATCGCCGAATTGACCATCAACGGCGTGACGATATTCGACGAAGCCGGCCGTCGCGTGGTCCGCCCGGTCATCGAAAGCCAGCTCAAGGCCGACGCGGTCGACAAAGGCAAATATCGCCACTACATGCTCAAGGAAATCTACGAGCAAGCCTGGGCGGTATCGGAAACGTTGGAAGGCCGTTTCATCGACAGCCGCTTGCAGGATAACGCCTTCGGCCATAACGCAGGCGAAGTGTTCGACCAGATCAAGTCGGTTCTGATTTTAGCCTGCGGTACCAGCTACCATGCCGGTTTGGTCGCCCGCTACTGGTTCGAAAAATACGCCAGGGTTCCCTGTGCAATCGAAATTGCCAGCGAATTCCGCTACCGCAATCCGGTCGTAGCCCCGGATACCCTGGTCGTCACCATTTCCCAGTCAGGGGAAACCGCCGACACCTTGGCCGCATTGCAGGAAGCTAAAAAGCTCGGCGTCAAACATTCGCTGGTGATTTGCAACGCGCCGGAAAGCTCGCTGGTGCGCGAATCGGATTTGGTGTTGATGACCCGCGCCGGCCCGGAAATTGGCGTCGCCTCGACCAAGGCCTTCACTACACAGTTGGTGGCCTTGTTGATGCTGATCATCGCCATCGGCCGCCGTTTCGAACTCAGCGCCGACAAAGAGGAGCACATCGTTTCGCAATTGTTCGCCTTGCCCGGCAACATCGAAAAAGTGCTTAAGCTGGACAATGCCATCGAACTGTTGTCGCAGCGATTTGCCGACAAGCACAATGCACTGTTCCTCGGTCGCGGCACGCATTACCCGATCGCGATGGAAGGCGCCTTGAAGCTGAAGGAGATTTCCTATATCCACGCGGAAGCCTATCCGGCCGGCGAATTGAAGCACGGCCCGCTAGCCTTGATCGATGCCGAAATGCCGGTGGTCACGGTCGCGCCGAACAATAACCTGCTGGAAAAGCTCAAATCCAACATCCAGGAAGTCAGCGCCCGCGGCGGGCAGTTGATCGTGTTCATGGACGAAGACCTGGCCGAAAGCGACGCCGCCGACGAGAACGTGCAAATCGTCAAAATGCCCAGCGTCGCCAATGCCATCTCACCGATCATCTATACGATACCGCTACAACTACTTTCCTATCACGTCGCCGTGCTAAAAGGCACCGACGTCGATCAACCGAGGAACCTCGCAAAATCGGTCACGGTGGAATAGCGGAAGCGTCGACGGAAAGGATTTGTTTTGTGAGATTAAAGTCGTAAAACGTTTAATAAAGTCATAAAAATTGTTTACACCAGTAGTTGTTTTTAAAGGGTTACTACTGGTGTAACCTCGCACTATACAGGCTGTTAATTATATTTAACTCTTGTAATCGGCAAGGCGGAGTAAAGTATTTCCGCTTGTTCACGATCCGTAAGCTGATTGACGAAGTAAGCGGCTGCGTTAGACCTTGGGTACCCTGGGGCAAACGAAATTCCGTGGTTTGAATAATATCGGCCGCTCAAACCGTATTTACCTTCGCGATCTATCACCTGACACGCATGCGCATGATTCTCGAGTATATTCGATTTATCAAGTGAAAACAGTACCAATCTTGACGAAGCCGAGGATTGCCGAAAACTTGAGTTTCGTTACTTGAACCGTCGATCAAAACTCGCTTGGCGCATGGCAATTATGTGGAACCATCGCCTAACAAAAGCGGCAGCAAGCAGAAAATGCCTGCCAGGAAATTTGGCCTGACGACGGTGCTGCGGACGGCAAAACATAGCGAAATCCGCCCGGATTAATAAAATTGAATGTTAAGTAGTTTTAATCTTGCCTGGTTTTTACGGAATGATTTCGGCGGGATTCAAGGATTGTTTGCGAATTTGTTGATTTGAATTGAGCTGTCCGCATGCGGCTAATACATCATCGCCTTTGGTGCCTCTAATTAAAGTCGGAATTTTGTAAGTATCTAAAACCGCTTTGAAATTTTCAATTGCCGCAGCATCAGGACAAGTGTAGCGCGACCCCGGAAATTCATTAAAAGGAATCAGGTTTATATATGCACTTTTACCGGCAAGCATCTTACCGAGTTTATTCGCATCATCGGCGGTATCGTTGAAGCCTTTTATCAGAATATATTCGTAAGTAATAAACTGCTTCTTTTGCAGCGGTATCTGGTCAATATATGATACTACTTCGGCTAGTGGGTACTTTTTGTTGAGTGGAATCAATTCATTTCGCTTTTCGGTATAAGGCGAATGCAGTGATAGAGCCAGATTCACGCCAGGTATTTCCTGGCTCCATCTTTTAAGCCCAGGAATATAGCCGGCCGTTGAGATCGTAATCTTTTGAGTTCCGATTGAGGTGCCGTATTGCGATAAAAAAATTTCGCAGGCTTTTTTGACGGCATCAAAGTTATGTAAAGGCTCGCCTTGCCCCATAAATACAATATTTAAAATACGCTCTTCGCCGGGTCTGTTGGTTGCCAACCAGCGCCAAGCCTGAAGAAATTGGCCGATAATTTCGTTGGTCGCCAAATTTCTTTTAAGTCCTTGTTCTCCTGTAAAACAAAAGGAGCAATTCATGGCGCAACCGACCTGCGACGACAGGCAAATAGAATATTTGTTATTGAACGGAATGAGGACTGTTTCGACTTTGTACTGGTCTTTGAGTTTGAACAGAAATTTGACTGTTCGATCTTTGTTCGATTGATAGACCGTATCGATTTCCGGCAGCGAAAAATCGAAATGGGCATCGAAGAAAGCAGAAGATGATTTGGAAATTTTATTGCGGCAGCGATTAATTTCTTTTTTCTTGTAGTGCCAATTAAACAGGACTGCCGGCACTGAAGGGCTTAAATCATTTTCACTGGCAACGGCCTCTAAATCCGAATAACTCAGATCATAAAAGGATTGTTTCAAAAGGGGCTCTCCTGATGAGGATAATTGAGGATTTCAATTTGTTGCTAAAGGCGCTGTTGGTTACTCGGCCAATAACACCTCAATGGCGGCTTTGGCATTGCACTGGCTAATCGCTTCGGCCAGTTGGTCGGCCGTCAGTTTGTGGCGGAGGGCTTGAGTGCCTTGCCATTCGAATGCCTGGTATTCTTTCTGAGCGAAAGTGGCGATTTGGCATTTTTTGAACGGAGAATTTTCAAACGGCATGTTGGCATCCGCTGCTAAGGCTGCCATTGCTTCGGAACTGGGCACATAGATCAAGAAGTCGCCCTTCATCGCCAACACCGCACGGTATTGCCGGGCGGTCGTCAGGTACAAGCAACCGACTTCGATATCAGTTTGATTCAACCAGAGGTCTTTGTTTTTCTTCTGTTTTTTCATGCGTGATTCGGATAAGTTTTTAGCGGACTTAGGGTTTGCCATTCACCCGAAGTTTGGTCATTATAAAATCGGTATGAGAGACACCCAAAAGATCTGCAATTTTCCGCACCAGATATTCTTCTTGTGGGTCAAGTTGGCCGTCGGCATAGGCAATTTGCCAGAGCGATTGTATCAACCCGACCTTTTCGCCGGGACTGAAGCGTTTGTTGATCAGCGAGGTAAATTCGTAATAGTCGACCGCGTGTTGACGTTTTTGTTCTGCATTTGCCATCAAATGCTCGGCCTGTTCGGTCGATAACGAAATACATTTTTTGGTGAGCGATAAAATCGCCGTCCGCTCGGTTTCCTGGCAAACATCGTCCATCGTCATCATTTCCATGAACAATGCAACCAAGGCCTGTTGAAGTTGGGCTTCTGCGGCAGCCGCCGGTAATGGCAGGGCGAGGTGTTTCTCAAAAAATAGTTTAATTTGGTCTAGCATCGGTCATAGTGAAAATGGGGTTGAAAAGTTTGTATAGGTTACCGGGCTAAAGGCCGATCGGGAATTGGGAATGCGACGAGGCGGCGGCTAAGGCTTGAGGGCAGTATCAGCCGGCCTAATCCGAGTAGCGGCTGCTGCGCCGAAACCATACCGGGATCAGACTGGCGCTTGCCATTAACGCCAGCGAACCGGCTGTATGCCATTCGAACAAGTCGGCCGCGGAGTGGATCTGTTCCAATCGTTCGCCGCCGTTGGCATAAATCAACGACGCTGGCACCACGCCCAGCAAGGTGCTGAGCAGATAATCCTTGAGCGATAGTCTGGATAACCCGGCGACGAAGTTGATCAGGAAATAGGGCACTACCATAGCGACGCGCAGGCTAAGGAAATAGTAAAAGCCGTTGCGTTCGATTTCGTGTTCGATGGCTTCCAGGCGGCTGTAGAACAAGCGCTCGAATCGGCTTCTAAGGGCGTAACGGCTCAGCCAAAATCCCATTAAACATGCCAATAGCGTTGCGCCGACGTTGTAAACCGCGCCCAGGTAAAACCCGAAGAAATAGCCGGACAGGATTTTCATGGCCGCGGCCAAAGGTAGCGGTGAGTTGATGAAAATCGTGCACAGAAGAAAGAATAAAACGACCGCCGCCCCGTAATGGCTATCGATGAAAAGGCCGATGGCCTGTTTGTGGAGTTCGATATCGTGCAATCCGGGCGTACCGTGTCGAAATGCGGCGATGCCCAGCAAGGTTACCAACAAAATGGCGAGAATTGTCGACTGGGTGCGCATGCTTTTGGATCGGGTTCCGGTTGAGGGGACGGCTGAGCCAATATCGGCCGGGGAATACCTGCCGCAGGAATTGGCCTCCTATCCAAACATAGCGATATGACCGGGGTATGACAATCGGCCGGGTTTCGCCTTACTGCGGTTGATTGTAGCGTCGGCTATCGGTTTTATAATCGGCAACTCGGCCTAACAGGCTGGTGAAAAACTCGCGCCTATTTTCCCTTACCCGCGGTTCTCGTGATTTTTTCGCGTTGAAATCAGTCATAAAATCGAGTTTCAACGGTTAGGCCTCTGTTTCGAGGCCTTTTTATCCACCTGACGCCGTCTTTGGACGGTCTTCAGGCGCACTTCGCCCTAGGCGGGCGTAGCCCACGCCGGTTTCGGCGTGAATACCAGTAAGTTCAGCAGCCGTGTCAGGTTGTACGCGGCAAAGCAAAATAAGGCTTGGCCTGCCACTTTGGCTAAACCCATGTGGCGGGTTTTGCGCAGGCCTCCGACCGTCTTGATCCAGCCGAAGGCCTCTTCGACGATTTTGCGGCGCTTGAGGCTTTGGGCATAGCCTTTGCCGCGAGCGGTGCGGCCATCGATGGCACTGCCGGTCTTTTTGCGGGCCACATGGGCTTTGATGTCTTGCGCGTTGAGTTGGTTGACGAACGCCGGTTGGTCGTAGCCTTTGTCGGCACCGACGCTGCCGCCTTTGGGCACGCGGCGTTTGACCATTTTTTGGGCGGCTTCGATTTCGGCGGTGCCGGTAGCTTGGGTGGTTTCGACATCGACAATCAGGCCGTTACGGTTCTCGGACAGGGCATGGGTGATGTAGCGCAGTTTGGCCTCGGTGTATTCGCCTTTCTTGTAGAGCCGGGCTTCCGGGTCTGTCGTGCTTTGGTGGGTGGCGTTGCTGCGCTTTTCGCCGCTGAAGTCGACCTCGGGATTGCGGCCGGCGGGCTTATCCGGACCGCTACCGTCTTTTTTTACGAAGCTTTTGTGCGAGGCCCAGGCTTCGATCAGGCTGCCGTCGACACTGAAGTGTTCGTCGGACACCAGGTTTTGCCATTCCGCTATGGCCAGCACTCGGGTGAAAAATTCGCGGCTGAGGGATTCGGACAATAGGCGCTCGCGGTTGGCGCTGAATACCGTGCGTTCCCAGACAGTATCGTCGATGCCCAAGCCGACAAACCAGCGAAACAGCAGGTTGTAGTCCAGTTGTTCCATCAACTGTCGCTCACTGCGAACGGTATAGAGCACTTGCAACAGCAAGGCGCGCAGCAGTTTTTCAGGGGCAATCGACGGGCGACCGGTGTGGGAGTAACGCTCGGCGAACACGGCATCCATTGAGGCCAAGACGCCATCGACCAATAGCCGTAAGCGGCGTAGCGGATGTTGTTTGGGAATACGGTCTTCCAGGCTGACATAGCTGAACCAGCTGTGTTGGATGGCATCGTGTCCGCGCATTGGGGCATCTCCAAATTTAGGTAGCCTATTTTAACCGGTACCAGCAGTTATCGGTCTCGGATTGCTTGGCTTTGGGAGTTTTTCACCAGCCTGCTAAATACATAAGCGGTCCCAATCTAACGTGGGCCGGTAATAATATTATTTTGATACTCCATGGATTGGGTTAAATTGTAGCCGTTATCGCTATATAGGTCGCCGGTAAAATACAAGTGTAAATCTATAATCCAGGCGATTCTTTTTTGCTTATTATTTTCGATAATGATTGTCGACAGTTTCGGGTTATTGTCGGTGACCTGGACTACCACGGTTTTCGGGTTATTGGGGTCTTCCTTCAATGCGCCGGTGACAATGCGCTGTGCGGTCTCCGGTGTCAGAAGCTGCCGTGCCACCTGATTCGACGCATTTTTTTCGTCAATCAGCGACTGGGCTTTGAAATAGCCGATATCGTAGGATATTTTGGAAATCAAACTTAAAACGATGGCTGCCGCCCAAAGCGACAACCCGATTTTCAATCGCCTTCTAACTTGCGGATGCGAGAATCTTTTTAGAATAACGCGAAGTTTCATTATTAGTTTAGTTTCAAGATGTAATGTGGTCGATTTAGATTCAATCCGGGTAACGCCGGCGGTTTGTCGCCGCAGTTAAAATAACCAATAAACTCCAAAGCGACGGCGGAATATGCTTTACAAATCCGTCGTGTTTTCAATAATGCGGTGGATGCGTTTGGTGACGATGCCGATCGCGATCAAAATAAACGGGATAGCGATACCCTCGGCAATTTCGGGGTTCACATGCCAGCCCGCGCTATGCAGGGCTTCGGCAATTTTACCGACCAAACTGGCGGCGTAATATGCGATCGCCACAATCGAAATCCCTTCGACCGTTTGTTGCATACGTAGTTGCATCTTGGCGCGCAAGGCCATCGACGATAGCAAGCCCTGGTTTTGGCGTTCGATGATGATATCGACTTTGGTACGTAACAGTTGGCTGGCGTTGCTGACCCGTTCCGAAACCAGGTTGAACCGGTGCGAGGTCGAGGCGCAGGTGTTCATTGCCGGCTCAAGGCGGCGTTTGATGAACTCGCCGAGGGTTTGAATACCTTGGATCCGCGCTTCGCGCAAATCAGTCAGACGTTGGCCGACCAGATGGTAGTAAGCGCTGGCCGCCGCAAACCGGAACTGGTGCGACGAAATGTGGTTTTCCACTTCGGCGGCCAGTGCGGTCAGTTCGTCGAGCAATTTGGCGTCGTCGGCGTCCGGCTGGGTCATCGAGTTAGTGATTGCGTATAACTGGCGGTCGGCCCTTTTTAATTCGGGATAGAGTTTGCGGGCGATCGGAAAAGCCAGCAATGCCAGTACCCGGTAAACCTCGATGTCGAACAGGCGGTGCAGCAGGCGGCCGGCTTGGGCGGTTTTCAGGTTTTGGTCGACCACCAGAAACCGGCTGAAGCCGTCCACATGGATCCGAAAATCGGTGAAGACCGACGCCGCGCCGCCGGTGACCTTGGAGCCGACGATCGGGTTGCCGGCAAAATAGGCGGACAGCGGGCTTAAATCCATGCCGTCCTGGTAATCGATGTCGGCGGCCGTCACCACGCAGGCATGGGCGGCCACCATGGTTTGGCCGGCGATTTTCGATAGCCAGTCCACCGGGACTTTTTTTAAGGCCGGTTCGGCAAACGGTTCGCTCTCGCCGTCGTAGGCGTAAAAGGTGTAGGTGCTGAATTCGCCGTGCTGTTCCCAACTCATCTGAAACGCGTCGAAGCCGGCGCTGAAATGGTCGGCGTCGTGGTCGGGCGCGGCGGCGCCGTAGCGTTGGCACAGCGCGATCAGGTGCTGGCGTTCGCGCAGCTTTTCCTCGCCGGACAGCGCCAAGGCCAAGTAGCTGGCCCGCACCGGCAGGCTGCGAATCGATGAGGCGCGGGCATGGACTTCGTTATGCAGGACGAAGCGTTGCGGGTGGTTCGGCGGAATTTGAAATAAAGTAGCCACGGGACGTCGATTAAAAGTCTGGAAGATATGCCGCCAGACCGCAGCAAAACGTAATGCTGCGGCAGCGGGTCGAGTATGGTTTTCGATTTGTCGTGCCGGCTGGTTTAACCATGTGCCGCCTGCCATGCCGACCATTGCCGGACGATGTGCTGCATCTGCCGCAGGCCGTGCTGCAACACCGCGGGGCCGGGTTGCAGGATATCGGCCGATTTGATTTCGCGGACGAAACCGTCGCGTACTGCCGGAATAAGGTCCCAGCCGGGGCGGCCGGCAAGCTGTTCCGGGCGGAATTTCTTGCCGCACCAAGAGCCGACGATGATGTCGGGTTGGCGCTCGACGACCCGATTCGGGTCGTCAATGATCCGGCCTTTGGCCGAAGCCTGACCGGCCAGCTCGGCAAAGCAATCGTTGCCGCCAGCCAGTTCGATAATCTCCGAAACCCAACCGATGCCGCTAATCAGAGGTTCATTCCATTCCTCGAAATAAATTTTCGGCCTGACAGCCATCGATTCGGCTGCGGCGCGGGCCGAGGCGATCTGCCGCTCTAACTCGGCACGCAATGCGGCGGCGGCTTCGGCGGCATCGACCAGTGCGCCGAGCGTGGAAACCATTTGCAGGATGCCGGCTAACGAACGCTGGTTGAAGGCATGCACTTCGATGCCGGCTTTGATCAGTGCCGCGGCAATGTCGGCTTGCAGATTGGTGCAGGTCAACACTAAATCGGGGTTCAATGCCAGAATCTTGCCGATGTTGGCCGAGGTGAAGGCGGCGACTTTGGGTTTTTCTTTACGTGCTGCGGCCGGGCGGGTGGTGTAACCGGAGATGCCGGCAATCCGCCATTGCTGGTTCAGCAAATAAAGCACTTCCGTGGTTTCGCCGGTCAAACAGACGATGCGTTGCGGGCCGTTCATGTTGAATCCTTGATTTGTTCCTTATCGCTTACTCGGTCCTTTCCGCCGTTTTCCATGAGCGCGGATCGAGGCGCTCGTAGCCGGGCTGCGGCTAACTTTATCGGTTCGCCGGGTCGATATCGTCGCTCTGTGGCTGTTCGAACATTCTGAGCCAAAACCAAGCTTCGAATACGCCTCCGGCGATCGCCGCGGCAGCGCTGGTTTTGGAATAACCTACCAGATAAAGCAAGGTTGCGGCCAGAAAAATCGAGGCACTGAGTAGATGGCGTTTCAAGGTGCAGCCAACAGCGGGGAAAGCGGGTCAGGACCGATCAATGCGATAAGGTCCGCAGCAGGTTTTTGTAGTCTTCGGCCATTTTCACGTCCTCCTCCTTCAGTTCGGCGATGCGTTTGCAGGCGTTGATCACGGTGGTATGGTCGCGGCCGCCGAAAGCGTCGCCGATTTCCGGATAACTGTGCGAGGTCAATTCGCGCGCCAGGCTCATCGCCACCTGCCGCGGCCGGGTGATGGATTGTTTGCGGTTTTTCGATGACAAATCGGCGACCCGAATCTTGAAGTACTCCGCCACGGTTTTCTGGATGTTGTCGATACTGATCAGTTTGTCCTGCAGACTGATCAAATCGTGCAGCGCTTCCTTGGTGAATTCCAGCGTGATTTCGCGGCCGGTGAATTGGGAGTTGGCCACCACCCGCCGCAGCGCGCCTTCCAGGTCACGCACGTTGGACGGAATGCGTTTGGCGATGAAAAAAGCGATTTCCTGATCCAGCTCGACGCCGACCTGCAAGGCTTTTTTAATCAGAATCGCGGTGCGGGTTTCCAAGTCCGGCGGCTCGATCGCCACCGGCAAGCCCCAGCCGAAGCGCGATTTCAGCCGGTCTTCCAGGCCGTCGATTTCCTTCGGGTATTTGTCGCAGGTCAGTACCACCTGGTGCTTGTTATCCAGCAGATTGTTGAAGGTATGGAAAAACTCCTCCTGCGAGCGCTCCTTGCCGGCCAGAAACTGGATGTCGTCCATCAACAAGATGTCGATGCTGCGGTAGTACTCTTTAAACTGGTTGATGCTGTTCTGTTGCAGGGCCTTGACCATGTCCTGCACGAATTTTTCCGAGTGCAGGTAGACGATGTTGGCATCCGGTTTTTTCAGCAGCACCGCGTTGCCGATGGCATGCATCAAATGAGTTTTGCCCAGGCCGGAGCTGCCGTAGATGAACAGCGGGTTGTAGACCTTGCCGATATTGTCGGATACCGTGACCGATGCCGCCCGCGCCAACTGGTTGGATTTACCTTCGACGAAGCTCTCGAAGGTGAAGGCCTTGTTCAGAAAATTGGGCTGGTTCTTTTTCTGGGTCGAACTCTTGCTCAAGGTCGGCGCTTTGATGGCCGGCGCTTTCTTGGAGCCGATCTCGAAATGCACCGACAGCGTCGCATTCGAGAATTCGTTGACCGCGTCTTCGATGATCGAAAAAAAGTGTTGTTTGATATGGTCGATAATGAAACGGTTGGGGGCGAGCAACTTCAGTTGGCTGTCGGACTCCACAGCTTGCAGCGGCCTGATCCAGGTACTGAAATCCGCGCTCGGGATTTCATGTTCCAGTTTGGCCAGGCAGTTGTTCCAAATCACACTCATCGGCGTTAAAGAAGGGGCAGAGAAAGGCCTTGCATCATACCACAGCACGCGGCGGGGCTTGACTCTTAGGCGTTATCAGAAAAGAATGGCGGCCGCATGGATAACCCTGAATAAATAAATGACTACGGGCAGACTTTATATCATTTCCGCACCGTCCGGCGCCGGTAAAACCAGCTTGGTCAAACAGCTGTTTACCGAACTGGACGGATTGACGGTGTCGGTCTCGCATACCACGCGGCCGATGCGTAGCGGCGAGCGTCACGGTACCGATTACTTTTTCGTCTCGGTCGATGAATTCAAAACCATGATCGAAAACCAGGCGTTTCTGGAACACGCACAAGTGTTCGACAACTTTTACGGTACGGCGCAACAGACGGTGCAGGACAATCTGGCGTCCGGCCTGGACGTGATTCTGGAAATCGACTGGCAGGGTGCGCAGCAGGTGCGGCGTATGCTGCCGGCCAGTCAATCGATCTTTATCTTGCCGCCGTCGATCGAAATACTGCGCGAACGCCTGCAAAACCGCGGCCAGGACAATGCCGAGGTCATCGCCCGGCGCATGCGCGATGCGGTAACCGAAATGAGCCATTATCCGGAGTTCGATTACCTGATCGTCAACGACGATTTCGAACTGGCCTTGCGCCAGTTGAAGAGCATCATCGTCGCCAATCGCTTGCGCCAGGATAGCCAGCAGCAAACGCTGGCCCCGTTGTTACAGGACTTACTCAACTAAAACCAAATCAGACAGCACACATCATGAAAAACAACTCGTTGAAACGGGCCCTCGCCCTCGCCTTGCTTCCTGTCCTATTACTGCTGTCGGCCTGCTCCGATGACAAAGCCGAAGCAGAAGCCCCGAAAGCCGCCAAAACCGGCGCCTTGAAAAAATCCGTACACCGCGACGACACCGGCGAAGCCAGCGGTGCGGAAAAACGCCAATTCGAAAAGGAGTTCTCGGCCAAATGCGTCGAGCGCGAGTTGAAAAACTCGGTCAATAAAGACGTCGACGAGCCGCGTTTCAAGCAAACTTGCGATTGCATCGCCGAGCACATCATGAAAGACCTGTCGGAAATCGACGCCGAAAAATATATCGAGGACCACGAAGATACCCAGACCCTGGGCATCAAATTCGACGCTGCCGCGTATTTCTGCTTGCAAAGCAAACCGCAGCCGAAAGGACCGCATTTGTTCGGCAAACCTTCGGATAATTCCGCCAACTAACGGCAAACGGGCCGCCGGCGCCGGCGGCCCGATTCGCTCCGGCTGCCCTGACCGGGCAGCTCGGCCGGCGCTCCCGGAAACGCTCCCGCCAGCCTCGCGCTTCAGGCTCGATCAACTTCAATCCGATTGTACAGACCATGACACTATCCAGCGAACTATTCTCCCAAGCCCAACAAGTCATTCCCGGCGGCGTCAACTCGCCGGTGCGCGCCTTCAAGGGCGTCGGCGGCACCCCGGTTTACTTCGACCGCGCCCAGGGCGCCTACGTCTGGGACAGCGAAGGCAAGCGCTACATCGACTACGTCGGCTCCTGGGGGCCGATGATTTTGGGCCACGCCCATCCGGCGGTGATCGACGCCGTCAAAGTTTCCGCCGAAAAAGGCCTCAGCTTCGGCGCGCCGACTGAAATCGAAACCGTGATGGCGCAAACCGTCTGCGAACTCCTGCCGTCCATCGACATGGTGCGCATGGTCAGCTCCGGCACCGAAGCGACGATGAGCGCCCTGCGGCTGGCGCGCGGCTACACCGGCCGCGACAAAATCGTCAAATTCGAAGGCTGCTACCACGGCCATTCCGATTCGTTGCTGGTCAAGGCCGGTTCCGGCGCGCTGACCCTGGGCGTGCCCAGCTCGCCGGGTGTCCCCGCCGCCTTGGCCGCCGACACCATCACCCTGGCTTACAACGATAGCGATGCGGTCACACAAACCTTCGCCGACATCGGCGAGCAAATCGCCTGCATCATCGTCGAGCCGGTGGCCGGCAACATGAATTGCATCCCGCCAGAACCGGGCTTTCTGCAAACCCTGCGCGAGGTCTGCGATCGCTACGGTAGCGTATTGATTTTCGACGAAGTGATGACCGGCTTCCGCGTCGGCCTGCAAGGCGCACAAGGCCTCTACGGCATCAAACCGGACCTGACCACGCTAGGCAAAATCATCGGCGGCGGTTTGCCGGTCGGCGCCTTCGGCGGCAGCCGCAAGATCATGGAATATTTGGCACCGCTCGGCCCGGTTTATCAGGCCGGCACCCTGTCCGGCTGTCCGGTGGCAATGGCCGCCGGCCTGAAAACCCTGGAACTGATTTCCGCGCCGGGTTTTTACGACGAGTTGGCCGCCAAAACCGCCAAACTGCTGCATGGCCTGCAAACCGCCGCCGACCAAGCCGGCATCCCGTTCACCACCAACCAGGTCGGCGGCATGTTCGGTCTGTTCTTCAGCCCCGAAAAATCCATCACCCGCTTCGCGCAGGTCATGGCCTGCGATGTCGAGCGCTTCAAACGTTTTTTCCATGCGATGCTGGATCAGGGCGTGTATCTGGCGCCGTCGGCGTTCGAGGCAGGGTTTGTTTCGGCGGCGCATACCGATCAAGATTTGCAGGCTACCGTAGAGGCGGCCGCCACGGTCTTTAAGGTCTAGGCCGGCAGTCGGCCTGAGCGGAATCGGCGGCGGATAAGAAAGCGGGGGGAGTTGCTGGCGGCCGATCGAATTCTGCGGCCGGGATCAGAGATCGCAGGCGGCTCCAGGCCGAATGGCCGTCGGAAGAGCCGCCCGCCGTCGGTTTTGGCCGGATTAGAGCAGATCCTGGTCCGTTGCAGTCTTTTGTACCTTAGGCTCTTGAATGGCCGTGGATTTGAAATCGATCACCGGTTTCATCGTGACCCGAGCCTTACCATGCAACGTACAAAAATCGTCGGTGTCGCTGACACGGTTGCAATGAGGGCATTTCTTCAACATACATTTTCTCCGTTAAGTCTGAATCTTTAAGGCTAATCAGCCCGATCTGGGGGGCCGGCCCGGTAACATGGAGGCGCCATCCCGGTTTTTCAATAGCGCTGCCGATTTTCGAGCGCCATTGTGCCGCGACTAATACGATTTCACGCCGGATTTGGCAAGGCTTGGCGGTACGGAAAGTAAAATCGCCGGCCGATATTTGTACGCCCGCTCAGGTTTCTCGGCGTCCAAATCTCGGACGACGCGCTTTTCCAGACCAGCCAAACCGAATTAATTCATGACTTTTTGACCGCTCCGGCCAATACTTGTGCGGGTGACCAATTTCAGCGCGGGGGTGGAGCTATGAGTTTTGTCGAGATTTATTTCAACAGCTCGCTGCAAAACGTAGTCGAGATCGGCGATCAGGCCTGCAGTATCGGCCGGGCGACCTATAACCAGGTGTATATCGGCAACAAGGGTGTATCGCTGGTGCATGCGGCGATTTCCCGCCAAGACGGCGAATGGTGGCTGGAGGACATGAGCAGCACCAACGGCACGTATTTAAACGGGACCAAGATTGCCGGCCGGCACAAACTCCGTTTCGGCGACGTCGTTACCGTCGGCAAGCACGATTTGAAATTTGTCGACCAACCTACGGCGCCAGGCCTGAACCCGGCCCTCTCCGCCCAATTAGACGATTTCGACCGTACGTTGCTGGTCAACCCGGCGACCGGCTCCGGCCAGCCCGCAGCGGCTGCTCGGCCCGGCAACCAGGCCTTGCTGATGCACGGCGAGGCACGCAATATCAATAAATTGTTATTGAACAAGGATTACTACACGATAGGCAAAGGCCCGGAGTGTAACGTGCGGGTGGGCGGTTGGTTTACGCCGAAACTGATCGCAGAAATCATCCGCCTCGGGGACCACTACTACCTGACGCCCGTCGTCGACAAACACATCCGCCTGAACGGCCGCGAAGTCGGCCAGCAAGTTCGCCTGGTTCACGACGACAATATTCTGGTGAAAAAAGTATTGATGAAATACGTCGAGCAATAGAACGGCGTTACTGGCAGATCAATATCACCGAGATATTGTCTTTACCGCCGGCGGCATTGGCGGCGGCAATTAAAGCCAGGGTTTTTGCTTCCAGATTTGCCGGGCTCAGACCCGCCAGCAAGGCTGCGATTTCAGCGTCTCCCAACATGCCGGTCAAACCGTCCGAACACAATAAAAAGCCGTCGCCGGGAGCTATCTCAACCACTTGGGTTTCCGGCTCGATTGCCGGATTGGGGCCGATAGCTTGGTATAAGCGGTTGCCGGGCGGCGGTTCGCCGATTCGGCCGGCATCCTGCCATTGCCGCAGCAACGAGTGGTCGGCGGTCAAGGCCTGTAACGCATCGCCGCGCCAGCGGTACAAACGGCTGTCGCCGATGTGAAATATCTGCATTGCCGCTAAGTCGGGCAGAAGCCGGCAGCCGACCAAGGTCGTGCCGCAACCGCTACCGTCGGCCGCTCCCCATTCGCAGTTGCTTCGGTAAAGCGTACGGTTGGCTTCGCGGATCAGATCCGCCAGCAAATCGAGCTGCCGCGCCGGCAGATGGGGATCGGAGGGTTCGGCCGACTTGAACCAGCGGCCTAGCCAAGCTGGCGTTCGGCTGGCGGGCACGGGCGGCAGATGGCGGGCGATCAGGCGCTCGACCTCGGCGACGGTCTGCTGGCTGGCAATATCGCCGCGGCCATGCCCGCCCATGCCGTCCGCCAGCAAACAGATCCCGGTTTCAGGACTGAGCAGGATGGTGTCTTCGTTAATCTCGCGTACTCGGCCCCGGTCGCTGGCGCCATAAACGAAGTAACGGTTGAAAATGGGTGCGGCCGGCATGGCGGTATCCTTCAGAACGGGCAATTTATCGAACTGCGCTAGCGAAAAGTGGCCGTAACCGGCCCAATTGTCAAGGTCGAGGCGCCGAATTGCCGGCCCCAACGCCAGCAAGCCGCATAAAAAAACCGCCCGCAGGCGGTTTCAGTTTGTACGGAATCGTCAGCAATCTATGCGCTACGTCGCTGCAAACCCAGTAGTCCGGCCAAGCCGGCGCCGAACAGCCACACTGCCGCCGGTAACGGCACCGGTGCCGCGATGTCGGCGTTGTCCAGTGTGAAATGGAAACCGGCGCCGAGATAGTCCTCGCCGCCGCTGGCAACGAACTCCAAAGTATCGATGCCGGCAAAGTTCAGGTTGAATAACTGTGCGGCGTCGGTGTTGACCAGCAATTGCTGTTGGTAAAGCAGGTCGCCGTTCAGGTAACCGCTGGCAGTGATCTGCAGGCCCCAGCGCGAAGCGGCAGCGAAATATGCAGAGCGGAAATCGAACAAGCTGTTCGAGCGAATACTGGCCGGGCCGCCGTCGGCGTTGAAGGCCGAATAGTCCGTCGATACCACGCCGTGGTAAAAGCCGGAATCGAAATCCGCGACCTGGGCCAATTGCGGGTTCTGTACCCAGAAATTGGACCAATTCAACCCGGCGTAGCCGTCGGCGATCGCTGCTTCCGCATCGGCGGTCACGTCGTCGAAACTCAAAATGGCGGCATCGGCGTTGCCGACCTTCAGAATGGATAAAGCGAAACAAAATAATGCGAGATGAAGTTTTTTCATGGCCGTATCGGATAAAAGCGATTAAAGAATGGAAACCGGTAGATACCCGCCGCCGCGATGGCGCTGCGCCGACGGGAAGTCGCTAGTGCGACGGTTAGCGGGTCGGCGAGAATTTATTCACCACCAGTTTGCCGCCGGACATGACCAGATCCGGGTATTCCAGCAATTTGAAGCGCTCCAGCGCATTGCCCTTGACCGCAATCAAGTCGGCCGGGGCGTTGGTCGACAGCGTGCCGAGTCCGGGAATGCCGGTGGCCAAGCGGGCGGCGGCGGCGGAGGTGGCCGAGCGCAATACGTTCAGTACGTCGATGAAATCGATCGAATCGCCGCTGCCGGTATGCAACATCAGATGCAATTCCTCGCCGTTGATGCCCCACGGCACGTTGTCGTGGGCGATTTCGGAGCCGTAAACCAGCGGGAAGGCCAAGCCTTCGCCGGCATGTTCCTGGTACACGTGGCCCACCGTATGGGCGTTTTGGTAGAGGCCGGCGCCGCACGAGGCCAAGGTGTCGATCGTGGTCATGAATTCCATGCCGTCGTGTACCGCGGAATGCAGCAATTCGGCGTTGAGCGCAGAACACGGCATATGAGCCAACATGTCGACGCCGGCCGCGTAGGCAAGCTCGAAACCGCTGTTTTCGCCGACGTGAGCCAGTACCCGCTTGCCGTGGTTATGCGCTTCGCTGACGATCCAGGCCACTTGCTGCTGCGACAATACCGGCCAGGGTGCGGCCGGCACCTCGCCGTGGCCGTGCGACATCATCCACGGCGCACCGGCTTCGCCGCCCGGCTCCAATGCGATCTTGATCGCCGAGGCGCCGCCGGCCACCAGATTTTGCACGATGGCTCTGACTTGGCTTTCCGTGGCATTGGCGGCGATGGCCAAACCAACCTTGTCGTAACCGCCGCCGGTATCGTCCGGGGTGAACACATTCAGCGGATAACCGCCCTGCGCTTGCAGAATCGGCCCGGTGCTCAGCAGGCGCAGGCTACCGTTGCCGCCTTGGGGAGGCAGCAACGGGCCGCCGGTATCCTGCACGGTGGTAATGCCGTGCTCGAGGATTTTGTCCTTGCTGACGTTCTGAAACGTGACGTGGGCGTGCGACTCGATGAAGCCCGGCAGAATCGTCGCGTCGCCCAGGTTGTAACGGGTCGCACATTGGCCGCTCAGGCTGGCGTAATCGCCGACGGCCTTTACTTTGTCGCCGACCACCAGCACGCTTTTGTTGAATTGCACTTCGTTGCCGTCGAACAGGCGGGCAGCGCTGATCAATTTGCAGGATACCGGAGCGGTGGCGGCGAAGCTCGGGCAGGAGGCGGCCAATACGGCCAAAGCCAGGGTATTCAAGGTAAACGATCTTTGGGGGCGTGGCATAAGGTGTCCTTGTCGCGTGAGTTGTAGTTATAAAAACCGGCTCGGCCGGCCGCATCGCCAAACGCAGTACATGATCAACTAAGTCATTGTGTTATCAGGCAATATTTGCTGGCTGGGCCGGTGAGTATGGTATCGGTTTAACCGCGCCCGGTTTTATGCGTAACGGAGTCTTTGTTATGGCAAACGGATTAAATCGGCGGATTGACTGTGAGCTTGATTGACAGGACGGCGGCTTGGACTAACCGGCCCGGATTGGCTTGGGCGGCGGGCATTGGGCCGGACGGAACCCCAGGAGGAAAAATATCGGTGGTGTTTGTCGATTTTCGCGTTTGCCGTTCGACTAGCTGGCGAACCCTTTCATTTACGACACAGGAGCAAACGATGAACTCACCCGTCAAACCGATCCCCGAAGGCTACCAAAGCGTCACGCCTTATCTGACCGTCGACGATGCCGCCGCCGCATTGGCGTTTTACCAGCAGGCGTTCGGCGCCGTCGAAATCATGCGCCTGCTCATGCCCGGCGACAAAATCGGCCATGCCGAATTCACCATCGGCGTATCGCATTTCATGATTTCCGACGAATACCCGAATGCCGGCTCGGCCTCGCCGCACAAGTTGGGCGGTACCCCGGTCAAACTGCACATGTATCTCAACGACGTCGATGCCGGATTTGCCCAAGCCGTGGCGGCCGGCGCCACGCCGGTAATGGAACCGGCCGACCAATTCTGGGGCGACCGGATGGGCGTCGTCACCGACCCGTTCGGCCACCAATGGATGTTGGCGACCCACGTCGCCGATGTCGACGGCAGCGAATTTCAAGCGAAGATGGATGCGCTGGTCGCCGCCGGCGGCGATTGTGCGTGAGGCAACCATGGCAACGATTACCCCGTGTCTCTGGTTTGACGACCAGGCCGAACCGGCCATGAATTTCTACCTGTCGGTATTCAAGGACGGCAAAGTCCTGAACCTCAGCCGTTACCCGGCCGGCGCGCCATTGCCGGAAGGCACGCTGATGACCGCCGGCTTTGTCCTGAACGGCCAGGAATTCGTCGCGTTGAACGGCGGCCCGGCATTCGGTTTCAATCAAGCGGTATCGTTTGTCGTCAATTGCGAAACCCAGGACGAAGTCGACTACTACTGGGACAAACTGTCCGAGGGCGGCCAACCCAACCAATGCGGCTGGTTGGCCGACCGCTTCGGCGTACCTTGGCAAATCGTACCGACCGCGCTCGGCCGCTTGCTCGGCGATCCCGATCCGGCCAAGGCCGGGCGGGTGATGCAAGCGATGCTGCAAATGCGCAAGATCGATATCGCCGCGTTGGAACAGGCCGCCGCGGCCTGACTTTATTTTTAGGAGACAGCAAATGACCTTATTCGACCCGCAACTCGACCTGGTATTCGAACGTAGCGTCGACCTGCCCAGAGCACAAATCTGGCAGGCCTGGACCGTGCCGGAGCACCTGATGCCTTGGTTTTGCCCGCTGCCGTGGCAGACCGTAGCCTGCGAAATCGACTTGAAACCCGGCGGCGCCTTTTTGACCACGATGCGCTCGCCGGAAGGCGCCGAGTTTCCGCATGCCGGCTGCTACCTGGAAATAGTCGAACACCAGCGTCTGGTCTGGACCAATACGCTGCTGCCCGGCTTCCGGCCCAAACCGTTCGGCTCCGACAATGCCGCAGCCTGCGGCGATTTTGCGATGACCGGCATCATCGAGTTGAGCGACCACCCGCAAGGCACGTTGTATCGAGCCACCGTACTGCACGCCGACCCCGCCGGCCGCGAGCAACACGCGGCGCTGGGCTTCGAGGAAGGCTGGGGCAAGGCGCTGGAGCAAATGCTGGCTTATCTGAAGAATCGCTAAGCGAAGGAGGTAACTTGAAATACCTGCTATTGATCTATTTTGAAGAACAAAACCTGGCCGAAGCCGAACGCCAAGCCTGTTACGACGAATCGCGCCAACTGGCGCAGGATTTGGCGGCCAAAGGCCAATTCGTCGCCGCCAGCCCGTTGCAACCGACCGCGCTGGCGACCAGCGTCCGGGTGCGGGACGGCAAGCTTTTGGTTACGGACGGTCCGTTTGCCGAAACCCGCGAGCAACTCGGCGGCTATTACCTGATTGACGTGCCTGACCTGGATCAAGCCCTGGCCGCCGCGGAACGCATCCCGATGGCGCGCAAGGGCACTGTAGAGGTCCGGCCGTTGATCGAACTGGGCGGTTTGCCGGGGTCGTGATTTAGCCGAAGCGTAACCTCGGAGCAGCCGGCTCAATTCAATTCGACCACGGCCAGTCGTACCCGCTTCAGAGCCGGATCGGTCCAGGCCACGTAGGCTTGGTTGCCGATTACTTGCGTCGCCAGATACTTGCTGGGCCATTTCGGAAAGCCGCCGCGGTAGAGCGTGGTGCGCCGGCTGATTTTACCGTCCTCGCCGAGCCTGGCGACGCGTAACTCGTCGTCCGGCCCCTGCCGGCCGCGCCAACTGACCAGTGCCGAACCGTCTTCCAGCAACAAGGCGTTGGCGTAACCGCTGGCGTCGGCATCCAATTCGATAGGCGCCTGGAACGTTTCGCCACCGTCGTGCGAGAACGCCGCCTTGACCCGGCCCTTGCCGTCGGCGGCGCTGAACCAGGCCACCACAGCATTGGCCGGCGCCAGATCGACCGACGGCCCGTTGCTCGGGCAACCGCCGATCACCCAGCCGTCGGCGTGGACGCCGCCGATTTGGGGCGTTGCGTCAACCGGTTGCCAGCGCACTGCGCTGATATCGCGGATTTCGCCGGCGGCATGGTCGCGGTACACCGTCAGCAAGCGTTCGCCCAGCGCCGCGGTGTAGCTGCGGCAGCAGGAACAAACGTCGTTGTCCAGAATCCGCTCGGGGCTGGCCTGCCACTCTTTGTCGACCACCGTCGACATCAACTGGTAACGGTTGACTTTTTTATCGGCGTCCGGAGCGTGGCTGGCGAAGCGCATATCGGTCCAGACCAACGCCAGACGCGCGCCCGGCAGAGCCGCCAGCGACATTTGCGCGTCGTAGATCCGCGCCGCCTCGCCGTAAGGTTTCAGCGGCGCGCTCCAGCTCAGGCCGCCGTCGATCGAGCGCGCAACGTAAATATCGCTCGCGTAGCGGTCCGCGGATTCCTTCGGGTACGGCATCCAGGCCGCGGCCAGACTGCCGTCGCTCAAACCCAGCACCACCGGCGGATCGGCCAGTTTGCCGTCCTCGCGGGTTACCGTTAACGGCAGGCTCCAACCCGATTTCTCCAGCACCGCGAATTTTGCAGTGTTGGTCGGACCTTCGGTCTCCACCCAACTCAGGATCAGTTCGCCCGTCGCGGTTTTTTCCAGATGGTGTTGTTGGCTATTCTCGGTCGCCGGTACTGCCAGTTCCCGCCACGGCATCGGCCGGTCGGCGCAGGCGGCTGAACTAGCGCTCGCCAGCAAAACCAGGACTGCAAATTGGGTTGTTTCCGCCCGCTTCAATATGTTCATACCTTGTGCCTCGTATCGCTGCCGGATTAATATTCCACCCGAATCGAGCCGACCGCGGTCAGCGGTGCGCCCGGATAAACGCCCAGCGCTGGCGCGACGTTGGAATCGGGATCAGTGGATTCGTAATATTTCTTATCCAGTAAATTGCGAATGTTGAATTGGGCGGTAATCCTGGAACCGCCGATTTTGTGTTTATACGCCAAAAACGCATCCATCCGCACGTAGCCCGGCATCTGGAAACTGTTGGCATTGTCGCCCTCGCGCTGTCCGGCGGCAACCCCGCCGAGGCCGGCGCTGAAGCCGTCTTTGGCGGCATAGCCGTTGGCGTCGTAGCGTAACCACAAACTACCGGAATGTTCCGGTACGTTGTTCAAACGGTTACCGCGGGTAGTGCCACCGTAATCCTTGAGAATTCTGGCATCGGTAAAGGCATAACTGCCAATCAGACTGAAATCGTTGCTCAAGTAACCGGTTACGTCTAACTCGATGCCCTGGCTGCGCTGCAGATTCGCGATTTTGTCAAACGGGTCCGGCGTGCTCAAATCGTTGACCAGAATATTGTCTTTTTCCAAATGGAAATAGGCCAAGGTCGCCAACAAGCGTTGGTCGAACAAGCGAGTCTTGATACCGGCCTCGAATTGTTCGCCGATCTGCGGGTCGAAGGTTCTGCCGTCGGCGCCGGGCGCGTTATTGGCGCCGAACGAGGTGGTCCAGTTGCCGTACAGGTTCAATTCGTCGAACAATTCGTAGGCAATGCCGACTTTGGGACTGAAACCCTGATCCTCCCGTTTAAAGGCGTTGACCCGGCTTTCGGCAGTCGCGAAATCGAAACCGTTGCCGCGCCCGGTCTCGGTCCAGTCGTAACGGCCGCCGCCCATGATGTGCAGCTTATCCCACAATGTGATTTGGTCCTGAAAATACACGCCGTACCAGCCGTTGTAAATCAAGGCCCGGTTACCGATGCCGCCATTCGTAGCAGTGCCGAAGGTGTCGCCGACCGTGGCAAAGGCATTGTCGAACGTCGCTTGGGGTATACCGTAACTCGGGTAAGGATCGTAGATATTGATTGCCAGTGCCGGATCCGCGCTCTTCCAACGACCGTCGCCGCCGTACTTGTTGAACGTGCGATAAAAATCGAATCCGAGTAACAGGTCGTGCTTCAACTCGCCGGTTTGAAATTTGCCGGTGATATCCAGGTTGGCCGCGTAATGCTCCTGTTCGGTCATTTGCCGAAAAATATTGCGCTGCATCAGTCCGGTGGTCTGGTTCAGCGCGGCGGCTGCGTTAAACGCCGGTCCCGGATTGACAAAGGTCGTGCCGCCCTCCGCCAGACTGGCCAGAAAGCGGTTGTGAATGGCCCAATCCTTATTGAAGCGGTGGTTGATTTCGGTACCGATTTTGACGCCGGATTGCTCGCCCACCGGCGTGTTCGGATCGCCCAGATTGCGACTGATCGGTATTGCCGCCGGCCGATTGCCGATTACCGGAATACCGAAGTCGGCCGGAGCGGTTTTATCGGTGCCCTCGATATCCAATGTCAGATCGGTGGCATCGCTGGGCCGCCAGGTAATGCTGGGATTGAATACCATCCGGTCCACCGAGACGAAATCCCGGAACGAGCCGTTGCTCTGGTAGGCGCCGGAGAAGCGGTAGACCAGCGACTTATCCGCTGTCAGCGGCCCGCCGGCATCCCATTGCGTCCGGTAATGGTCGTAATTACCGAACTGCTGTTCCAGCGAGTAGTACGCGGTGTCCAGGCCACGTTTGGTGGTCAGATTGATCATGCCGCCCGGCTCGGTACGGCCGTAAAGTTGGGCGGGGCCTTTGACGACCTCGATGTTTTCCAGATTGGCGGCGTCAAAGTCGCCGAAAAAGGCTTCGCTGGCCATCAGGCCGTTGCGGTAGACGTTGGCGTTGCGGAAGCCGCGGATGATGAAGCCGGTCCCGCCGCCGAGAGAAGGATTGGCGCGCACGCCGCTGACGTTCTCCAGCGCATCCTTGATCCGGGTGGTTTTTTGGTCGTCCATCACCGCTCGCGATACGACCTGGATCGAGGTCGGCGTTTCGAAAATCGGGGTATTGGTTTTGGTCGCGGCGAAGGACTTATCGACAGCATAGTCCTTGCTGTAAGGATCGCTCGCGCCGTAACTGCGGGAACCGGAGACCGTTACGGCCGACAAGGTCGAAACGTCGGCTTGCGAACTCTGCGCTCTTTCCAGCGTGACGCTGCCGTTTGCCGTCGTACGCGGCGTCAGCCCGGAAGCGGACAATAGCCTTTGCAGCGCCTGCTGCGGTGTGTACTGGCCTTTCACGCCCGGCGATTGCAGGCCAGCCGCCAGTTCCGCCGGATAACTCAGCGCCATGCCGCTGGCGTCGGCAAACGCGTTCAACGCCGATGCCAAAGCCTGCGGCGGGATGTCGAACCCCAGGGTCCGCTCGGCGGCAAATGCCGGCGGCATGCTGGCGAGCGCCAACGCCGCCAACGGCAGCGTCCGTGATATAAACGGGGAAGGACGGAATACGCCGCGCAAACTGCGGCTGTTTCGGCTGGCCATTGCTATCTCCTGAATCGATACGAAAGATGCCTCAAACCTTGAAGCTGCAATGAAGACGAGCCAGCGGACGTTTCCCTCAGTACTGTCGACGATTTTTTTCCGGCCGATGGCGCCGACCGCGCCGCGGCTTGACGGCGCAACGGCTGCCGGTGCATGCTGCAATCGATTCACCACCCGCAGCAATCGGCCGGCGCGGCGTTTGCGGCTATCGACAAAACAGGAGGCCCCATGTCGGAAACCACGTTAAACGGCAGTTGCTTGTGCGGCGCCGTAAAGTTTCAAGTCCGCGGCGAACCGCAACGCTTTTACCACTGCCACTGCCAACGCTGCCGCAAAGCCTCCGGTAGCGGCCATGCCAGCAATCTATTCCTCGGCAACGCCAGCTTGAGCTTTATCCAAGGCGAGTCCTTGCTGAAACGTTACAAAGTACCCGAAGCGCAGCGCTTTGCCCGCCAGTTTTGCAGCGAATGCGGCTGCGCCGTGGCCCGTTTCGTGCCGGAATTGGCCGCGGTATTGATTCCGGCCGGCACCTTGGACGACGACGCGCCGATCCAGCCGCAAGCCCGGATTTTCTGGGATTCAAGAGCCGACTGGTCTTGCGCCGGCGACGATTTGCCGCGCTACGCCACGTACCCGACCTGAGCCATCTGTTCGCGATTTCAAGCCGATGGCAATCCGACTCGACGAAGTCCGCTGGGGCATGATCGGCTGCGGCGCGGTCACCGAACGAAAAAGTGCGCCGGCTTTCAACAAGGTCGCCCATTCCCGACTGGTCGCGGTGATGGGCCGTAGCGTCGAGAAAGCGGCGGATTATGCGGCGCGCCACGGCGTGCCGCGCTGGTACGCGGATGCGAAAAAGCTGATAGCCGATCCGGCAGTCAATGCCGTGTATATCGCGACACCGCCGTCCAGCCATGCCGAATATGCGCTGCAAGCCTTGCGCGCCGGTAAGCCGGTTTACGTGGAAAAGCCGATGGCCTGCCGTTATGCCGATTGTCTGGTGATGAACCAAACCGCCCGCGCCGCCGGATTGCCGCTGTTCGTGGCCTATTACCGCCGCGCGTTGCCCTACTTCTTGCAGGTCAAGGCCCTGATCGACGCCGCCGCGATCGGCTCGGTATTGGCGGTCAACATCCGTTTGGTGCAAACCCCGCGCCCGGCCGACCGCAATCCGGAGCAATTGCCCTGGCGGGTTAATCCGGATATCGCCGGCGGCGGCTATTTTTACGATCTGGCCTGCCATACACTGGACGCGCTGGATTTCATTTTGGGTCCGATCGTCGACGTCACCGGCCATTGCGCCAATCGCGGTGGGCTTTACCGGGCAGAAGATACCGTTGCCGCGGCGTTTCGCTTTGCCAACGGCGCAATCGGCTCCGGTTTTTGGTGTTTTGCCGCCGCCGAAACCAGCCGGGCCGACAGCGTCGAAATTCTGGGCAGCGCCGGTGCGCTAAGTTTTTCCAGTTTCGCCTTTACTCCGATCGTGCTGGAAAACGCGGCCGGAACCCGGCAATTTCTGCCGCCCAATCCGGAAAACATCCAGTTGCACCTGATCGAAGCGATTGTCGCCGAATTACGCGGCCAGGGCTGCGCGTCGTCCACCGGCGAAACCGCGGCCAGAACCAACTGGGTGATGGACGCGATTTGCGGGCATTTGGGGTGAAAGTCACTCTTGCCAAACAAACGGTTAAACACTGAACACGTTCATCTCCTTCCAGTGTTGGCTGAAGGCCATGTCGGAGTTGACGATGTGCTTGGTCCAGCGCTCGATGAATTCCGGCAGGTCGGTTGGAGCCAGTTGGTCGCGCTGAATTTTTTTGTCCATTTCCAGTAGCTTCTCCAGCATCAGATTGTGTTCCTTGGCGTGGTTGGGGTAATGCTGGAAACCCGATTTTTTCATCAGCGCTTCTTCCTCGGCGAAATGTTCCTTGACGTGCTGATACAGCTCGAACATCAAGTCCAGCCGTTCGTCCTTGTTGCGGGCCGCCAGCAGTTTGTCGGCAATCTTGAAGAAGTCTTGGTGTTGATTGTCCACTTGAGGGTCGCCCATCGCATAACAATCCTGCCACACGCAATGCGCCATGCTGCCGGGCACCGCCTTGGTCACGCCGGCCGGTTGGCGATGTTTGGCGAGGTAGTCCGCGGTTTTGTCGTCGCTTTTTTTGAAGACGAACGCTTTACGGGCCTGATGGTAGGCATCGCTGCCGTAAAAGTTGGCATACATTTGCGCCAACTCGAATTTCCGGTACGCCGCCAGCGGTTTGATGGCTTCGTCCCGGCAGCGGACCGCGGCTTTTTCGGCCAGCATTTTCTGCAGATTGGCCGGGTCGGCGATCAAGGTGTTTACCGAATGGCGGATTTGTGCGGCAAAGATCGCATGCTGCCGGTCGAGCACCTTGTCGATCATGCCCAGGTGCCAGGCCCGGCGGGCGCTGACCGGCAGGCGCCGTTCGGTCAATTCGGCCGCGGCGGCGTGGCCGACCCGCTTCGGCAATAAATAGGTCCAATATTCGGAGCCGTACAACTCGCCCATGTTTTTGTAGTGCGGGTTGAAGACGACGCCGTCGCGAACGAATACTTTATCCGGCGCCAGTGCCAGAATCGCGCCGCCTGCGCCGGCGTTGCCGGCCACCGCCGCGACAGTGATTTTGTCCATGGTGGTAATGATCTGCCGGATCAGGTCGTCGATCGCATTGATGTTGTCCCAGGATTCGTCGGCCGGATTGGCCGCAGCCTCGATCAGGTTTAAATGAATGCCGTTGGACCAGAAATCTTCGCCGCCGGTCAAGACGATGGCTTTCACATCCAGCGTCGCCACGTGTTGATAAACCCGCAACAACAAGCGGCATTGCTCGGTGGACATGCCGCCGTTGTGAAACTGAAAATGTAAATAGGCGGCCTGGCCGGCGATTTCGTACCAGACTTCCTGCCAGGGATATTGTCGGCCTGGCCGGGTGTAATCCGGTTCGTGGCGTTTGACGGTTTTGCCGAACCAGCCGGACAGGCCGGCTGGCGGTTCCGGCAGCAAATCGGCCAATGCGGTTACCGCCGGCAGTTTGATTGCGCTGGCATCGCCGGTTTTGGGTTTCAGGTGGCCGATCCAGATTGAGCCGTCGAGCGTGGCGCGGCAAATCGCGCCGTCGGCAACCGCGACGATTTCGCCGGGTTTGCCGCCGCAGCGTTCGCCGGCCGTGGCGTTGTATAAGTAAAACGGCCGGCCGTAGAGCTCGTCCAGCACGCCGGGGCTACCGTCGGCGGCATGGATTCTGGCCAGGATTTCGGCGGTCGTGTGCCGTTTCCAGTCGATACGGCGATCGGCTTGTTTTATTGCCGGCCGCAGCCGGCCTTTGACATCGGCCCGGTTGTAATCCAGCGGTTCCGGCCGGAAATGGGCCGAATCCAGATAGGTCATGGCTTCCCACAGGCAATCCACCGCGCACTGCGCTACTTCCCGATTGAATATGCTGCTCTTGTTGGCTTGGCGTAGCGGGAAACATTTGGTCGCCCAGATGGCGCCGGTATCCATTTCCCGGTCGGCGGCCAGTAGCGTTACTCCCCATTCCGGCAGCCGTTCCTGAATCGCCCAGTCCAGCGACGACGGGCCGCGATCGCCTTTGATGCCGGGATGCACGATCAGGCAGAGATATTTGTGGTAGATGTTTTCCGGCAGGCGCCGGGTCAGGTAAGGGCAAAGAATCAGATCCGGTTTGAATAATTCCACGCCTTCGGTCAGTTGCGCGTCGTTGCCGTGATGCAATTCCACCGAGACGTCGTAACCGGCGTCGTCGAGTTCGGTGTAAAAGCGTTGAGTCAATCCCGAAAAGGCAGTTGAGATCAATAAAATGCGCATAACGGTTCTCCTGGGTGTGGTTACAGCCGGGCGAAGCGACGGCCTGCCCGGCCGGTTTTATAGCCGCGGTTACTGAGGGAACTCCGAAGCCGACGATAGCGCTCCGGGCACGAACGGAATCTGGCGGTTAACGTCCTTACTGTTGCCAGGCTTGGCCAATCACGGATGCGGCTCGACTGAATCGCTGTCGATAGTTTTGCGGATTGATGCCCAACTGACGGATAAATGTGCGTCGCATCCGCTCCGGATCTTTAAAACCGGTCTTTTTGGCGACGCTTTCGATGGACTGTTCGGTGGTTTCCAAAAAATGCCGGGCTTGGTTGATACGGGCGGTTTCGACGAACTTGGCCGGTGTCATACCGGTTTCGTTCAGAAACACCCGGGCGAAATTACGCGGACTCATCGCCAAACGTTCCGCCATCGTCTCGACTTTCAGTTCGGTATGCAGATTGGCGATGATCCAGGACTGCAATTCGCGCAAGTCGGTACGCTGGAACGCCTCGTTGGATAAATAACTGCTGAACTGGGATTGGCCGCCCGGCCGTTTTAGGAATACAACCAGGAAGCGGGCGACAAACAGCGCCAAATCCCGGCCCCAATCTTCCTCGAGTAAGGCCAACGCCAGATCGATGCCGGAGGTGATGCCGCCGGAGGTGAAAATATGGCCGTGTTTGATGAAAATCCGGTCCGCTTCGACCTGGATGTTCGGATAGCATTCCGCCAGTTGCTGGCTGTAATGCCAATGGGTGGTGGCAATCCGCCCGTCCAGCAAACCGGCTTCGGCCAACAAAAAGGCGCCGGTACAAACCGAGGCGATGCGGCGAACCTTGGGTGCCATCGCCGCGATCCAGTCCAGCAGTTCCCGGTTGTGTAATTCCTGCGAAATGTCGCCGCCGGGAATCAACAAGGTGTCGAACTCGGTCGAAGTATCGCCGTAAATGTCTTCGGCGACGATTTGCAGGCCGGACAGCGTCGCCACCGGCCCCGGACTCCGACCCAACAGTTTGATCGTGTAAATCGGGTCGCAGTCGATACCGTGTTGGCCCAAGCCGAGATTGGCGAAGTTGAACACTTCGAACGGCCCGGTGATGTCCAGCGATTCCACGCCGGGAAATACGACGATGCCGATGGTACGCGATTGGTATTTGAAGTTTTCCGGATGAGCAAAGCTAAATGTCGTCATGACATTTTCCCCCGTTAGCTGGTCTCGCTAACAAGCGTACTCGTTCTGGAGGATGATTCAATGACAACTTTCCCTCGTTTTCTGCCAATGCTGATTCTGGCGGACCCTGCCAGGGGCGCCGTTCGGAGCTCGACCGATCGCGGCGCACCGGGGTAAATACCGGTACGCGGCGAGACATTCGAATCCGGGTCGGTCGATTCGTAATAGGTTTTATCCAACAAGTTGCGGATATTGAATTGGGCCGTGACCGGGAATTTATGCACATTCCATTTGTAAGCGGCAAAGGCGTCCAGCCGCACATAACCGGGCAACTGGAACGGGCTGCCGTAGTAGGCTAGTTTCCCGCGCGCTTGCCGGCCAGCACGCTGCCGCGGCCTTCGGTCAGCGCCGGCAAGTTCGCCAGACTGCGGCAATTGCCACAGTCGATGTGGCATTTGCCGCAATTTTCAAGCGGCAAGATTGTCTGCCGCGCGTCCAGCCCAGCCGATTCTCGTCTCCGCGACGCCGAATTTACCGGGCGTGCCGGGCAAAAGCGGCGCGAGGCGTTGATGCTGGCGAAAGTTTTGCTTCGGGAAAGCCGGTTTCCCTCCGCAATTTTTTGCCATGTTAAAACTCGACCAAGCCTTTGCCAGCACGCTGCTCGAACTTCACCGCGAGGAATTATTCGGTTTTGTGTTGAATCGGGTGAGATGCCCGGATGCGGCTGCCGACATCCTGCAGGACGCGTTCTTTCGCCTCAGGCAAGTCGAAGCCGATGCGCCGATCCGGAATCCGCGGGCGTTTCTGTACAAAGTGGTCGGCAATCTGGCGATAGACCATATCCGGAAAATTCAGCGGGAACAGGCGCGCCATGCCGACGCCGAGGAATTGGCCGAACATGCCGACGCTCAGCCCGGCCTGGAGCGCCAGCTCTACAGCCAGCAGCAGCTGGCCCACTTGCGTATCGCTATTGCGGAGCTGCCGCCGCGCTGCCGGGAAGTGTTCGTTCTGCATAAATTCAAACACTACCCGTATTCGCAGATCATGCGCGAACTGGATATCTCGGAAAACACCGTGTTGAAGCATATCGTCAAAGCGCTGGAGCATTGCCGGCGGCGGATGCAGGAACTGGAAGCCGGCGGTCCTGCCGACAGGTCGTAGCCGGAAGCCGGCCGATCGTGGACAATACCCCGGCCGAATTGCCGTGCCGATTTCCTTCAGACTCTCGCTTGCCGCCCATGCCAGACCGCCGACAGCAACATGCAGAACAACAGGCCATGGAATGGCAGGCCCGATTGAGTTCCGATCTGGCCGACGCTGCCGTGCACCAGGCGTTTCAGGCCTGGCTGGCTCAGGCTTCGGAAAACCGGCAGGCTTGGCGCGACGTCAACGACTTTTGGCGCGGCCTGGACCAATTGCCGCTTGCCGATACCGATTTAGCGCCGCCCATTGCGGCGGCCAGGCCGGTTACAAGACCGCGCCAGCGCTGGTCTAAAACCGGACTGGCCTTAGCGGCCTCCGCCTTACTGGGGTTGACGCTGGCCTATCCGCAATGGAGCCTGTTGCTGGCCGATTACCGCAGTGCAGTCGGCGAACAACGCCAGGTGCAACTCAGCGACGGTTCTACCGTATTGCTGAACAGCGGCAGCGCTTTTTCGGTCAACTTCTCCGCCGAGCGGCGCCGGATCGAATTGGCGCGCGGCGAAGCCTATTTCGAAGTGGCGGCCGACAAGCGGCGGCCATTTGTCGTCGCCACCGAAGCCGGCGAAGTCCAGGCCCTGGGTACCGCGTTCAGCGTCCGCTGCCGGGACGGCCGGGCCAGCGTCACCGTATTCGAGCATTCGGTAAAAATCACCACGGCCGGGGGCCGGACTCACGAGCGCCTGTCCGCCAACCAGCAGCTCGGCTTCGCCGGCGACCGGCTGGAGCCGGCGGCGGCTGTCAATCCGCAACGCGCCGGCGCTTGGCGGCAACGGCGTATGGTGTTTCAAGACCAAAAGCTGGCAGAGGTTATCGCCGAACTGGAGCGTTACCGGCCCGGCAAGATACTGATCGTCGATCGCCGCATCGCCGATTTGCCGCTGACCGGCGTGTTCGATATCGGCGATACCGATCAGGCGCTGCAAACCATTGCCCAGACTCTTCCCGTCAAAGTCACCACATTTGGTGACGCGCTGGTGTTTCTTTCCGCCGGCTGATTGTTTCGACGCCCGAAATTTTTTTTTCGGGCGGATGGATGCTCTACCGAGTTGATTTCGTCTTCATCGCA
Source organism: Methylomonas sp. EFPC3 (assembly GCF_029643245.1). Taxonomy (NCBI): domain Bacteria; kingdom Pseudomonadati; phylum Pseudomonadota; class Gammaproteobacteria; order Methylococcales; family Methylococcaceae; genus Methylomonas; species Methylomonas sp. EFPC3. The sequence goes on along the minus strand of NZ_CP116398.1, from coordinate 3,110,996 downwards.
GGAGCCGGCGGCATAAGCCGCTGCCGGCCGAATCGGATAACAATCGACGGAGTCCCAATGATGCATGAAGCCAGTATCCCGCCGTTCGCCGCTGCCGCCAGCCCGGCCGCAAATGCCTGCCGCGAGCGGCGGGCGCAGGTCTGGGCCGCCCCGCTGCTTTGCGCCGGATTGTTGCTGACGGCCTTTCCGGTCCGCACAATCGCCGACACCACGGAAAAGTCGCCGCCGACGCTGGAGTTTAAGATTCCGGCCGGGGCGCTGGCCGATGCGTTGCTGCAGTTTTCCGAGGCCAGCGGCCAGCGATTGCTGATCAATGCCGATCTGCTGCGCGGATTGGTTTCGCCGGGCTTGCAGGGAACAATGACGCCGAGCCAGGCTTTGCAGCGCTTGTTGGCGGGCAGCGGTTTGACGGTCCGGCGTACCGAATCGGGCAGTCTGACCTTGGAAAAAGCCGCGGCCGCATCACCGCAGTCGGCCGCTTCCGTATTGCCCGGCGTGACGGTAACCGCTAGAGCCGAATACGCCGATACCGATCCGTACAACCCGCATTACAACCGGAGCGTTGCCAGCACGGCGACCAAGACCGACACGCCGGTGATGGAAACTCCGGTTTCGATCCAGGTGGTGCCGAAAGCGGTGCTGCAAGACCAGCAGGCGATCCGGGTCGGCGATGCACTGCGCAATGTCAGTGGTTATTTCGATACCCGCGGCGAGGAGTTTTTCTACGACACGGCTTTTCTGCGCGGTTTCGATACCGGTAGCAGCCAGTATATCGACGGCCTGCGCGACGTTTCCCAATCGCATTCGTTGGCCAACATCGAACAGGTGGAAGTTCTGAAAGGCCCGGCCGGGGCCTTGTACGGCCGATTACAACCGGGAGGTTTGATCAACTACGTTACCAAACGGCCGTTGGACACGCCTTACTACTCGGTGCAGCAGCAATTCGGTTCGTTCGATCTGTACCGGACCCTGGTCGATGCAACCGGTCCGGTCAACCAGGACGGCAGTCTGCTGTACCGCTTCAATATGGAGTATCTGGACAGCAATTCGTTCAGGGATGTGGTGCATAAAGAGCGCGGTTTCGTCGCGCCGTCGTTGGCCTGGATATTGTCGCCGCGCACCCGGCTGGATTTCGATTTTCGTTACCACGATGTCAACGGCCCGACGACTTTCGGCGTTCCGGCGGTCGGCCAGCGGCCGGCCAACGTACCGATCAGCCGTTATTTCGGCGAGCCGGCGCTGGATGGCGCCGATTTTAGCTTGCTTTACGGCGGCATGAGTCTGAGCCACGAATTCAACCAGCGCTGGAAGCTGGAAGCCAAGGCAGCTTACAACAGCAACCACCAATACAGCGCCGGCGTCGGCATCGAAGCCCTGGACGAAACCAGCGGCGAGGCTTCGCGCTGGTACAGCATGTACGATTACGACCAGGACAGCATTCAGGGTCTGATCAACCTGACCGGCAAATTTTCCCTGTTCGCTACGGAACATACGCTGGCGGTCGGCGGCGATATTTTTAAAATCGATTACCGCAACAACACCGCGTTGTTTCTGTGCGAAGTGGGCTGCGGCAATACTTTTCCGGCACGGATCAATATTTATCAGCCCATGGTTTACGGCCGGCCGGGCGTGGATTTGAGCCAGGAACAATACGATCCGACTTCGTCCGGCCGCGATTCCTGGTGGGGGCTGTACATCCAGGACCAAGTCAAAATCAGGGAAGATTGGCACTTGTTGTTCGGTACCCGTTACGACCAGGCCCGCACCAGCTGGGTCGATACGCCGACCACCGACGACGGTGAGTTCAGTCCACGGGTCGGCTTGCTGTATCGGCCGTTGCAGTGGCTTTCGCTCTACGGCAACTACAGCAAAGCCCTGAACGCCGCCAACAGCGTGTTGGTGGCGCCCGGCACGCAGCGCAAACCGGAAATGTCGGAAGGTTACGAAGCCGGCCTGAAAGGCGAGTGGTGGGACGGCAGGCTCAACGCCAGCCTGGCGTTCTTCGAATTGACCAAAAAGAACGTGGCTCAGACCGACCCCGGCGACCAACGCTACAGCATCTTCGTCGGCAAGGGCCGCAGCCGCGGGATAGAGTTCGATATGGCCGGCCGAATCACCGAGCAGTGGAATCTGATCGCAACTTATTCCTATACCGACACCCGGGTGGTGGAAGACGCCGACTTCCGCGACAAACGCTTCATTAATGTGCCGCGTCATGCCGGTAGCCTGTGGTCGAAATACGAGTTTGCCGAACCGGCCTTGAAAGGCCTGTGGTCGGGTGCCGGCGTCTATCTGGTCGGCCAGCGCGAAGGCGACAACCTCAACTCGTTTCAATTGCCCGGCTACGCGCGGGTCGATGCCGCGTTGGGCTACGCCTTTCATGCCGGCCCTTCCAAGATCAGTCTGCAGTTCAATATCGACAATTTGCTGGACAAGCGCTATTACACCAACTCCACCTGGGGCAGCCGTACCGGCGGGATTCAACCGGGCGCGTCGCGCACCTTTTTAGGCTCGGTGCGGATCGAGTTTTGAGCCCGGCAGGCTTACGGCGGCGGCAGACCCGCCGCAAAATCTGGCTGAACCTGCACTTATATCTGGGGTTGAGCGCCGGGGCAATCGTCGCGCTGGCGGGTTTGACCGGGGCGATTCTGGTGTTCTACGAGGAACTGCAGGAAATTCTGAACCGCGATCAAATCGTTGTTGCAGTGCCAACACACCCTCAAGTTCGCTCGCTGGACGAGATGGTCGCGGCCGCCGATAGCCTGAAGCCGTCCGGCAGCCGCTTTTTTAAGGTCTATTATCCGCGCCGGCCGGGCTTGGCCTATAAGCTGTTGTATTACGCATCCGTAAGTGGCGAAGCGGACGGCGACGGCTATTACCTCTTCGTCGATCCTTACACGGCTCAGGTAACTGGCCGCCAATTGTGGCATCCCGCCGCCGGTTACTGGCGGCGGCCGCTGGTCAGCTTCATCATGCAACTGCACTATTGTCTGTTGCTGGATCGGTTTGGCGTGGTTTTAGTCGGCATTGTCTCGGCGCTGTCGCTGGTTTCGATATTGACCGGGCTGGTGTTGTGGTGGCCGTCGACCGGCCGTTTTACCAGTGCCTTGGCGTGCAGACGCCGCGCCGGTTGGGTCAGGCGCAACTACGATCTGCACAAACTGGCCGGTGTTTTGAGCTTTTGTGTGTTGTTTCCGGTGCTGTTTTCCGGGGTGTATTTCAATTTGCCGGAGCCGGTCAACCGGGTGGTCGGCAGGTTTTCGGTGTTGACGCGGCCGAATGCCTGGGAAGGGATCGATAGCGAAAAGTTGTATTCGGAACCGGCCCTGGGCCGCGATCCGATCGGTTTTCAAGCGGCGGAAGCGGCCGTGAATCGGGCGTATCCCGGCGGCAGGTTGTGGATGTTGACCGCACCGACCGGGGAGCGGGGCGTGTTTCGGATTGCCAAACGCGACGCCGCCGAGTTAAGCGGTTTTGCCTTGGGCTATCGGGATTTCGCCGTCGACCAATACAGCGGCAGGTTATTACAAGTCTACGAAGCGGGGCGCGGCAGCTACGGCGACGTGTTTTTGGATTGGCAATGGCCGATCCACAGCGGCCAGGCTTTGGGTTGGAGCGGGCGGATCGCCGTATTCGCGTCCGGTCTGGCTTGCCCGCTGTTGTATCTGACCGGGGTGCTGCGTTGGCTGCAAAAGCGGCGGGCCACGCACGCACGGGAAAATTAAACTATGTTAGCTGCCGGCTGGATTGGGCGATATGCCGTATCGGCCAAGCGACATGGCGCGCAACATTTTGAATGTACAGGCGTTTTTCTGTGGCATGAAACTGGCTGTGTATTCGGCCGACCCCTCTTGCCTATTCCGCCCACCATGAGTTTGGACATTGCCGTACTGTACCGGAGTTACCGTAAAGAGTTGCTGCACCATTTGCAACGCATCGTACACTGCCCGGAGACGGCTCAGGATTTAGTGCAGGAAAGCTACCTGATTTTATGCCGTAACGCTGCCGATACCATTGAGCATCCGCGCGGCTTGCTGTACCGCATCGCCGGCAATCTGGCTTTGGACCATTTGCGTCACGGCCGCATCGTCGATCGGCACCGCGAAACCTGCGATGCGCCGGAAACGGACCGCTACCCGGACGCCGAGAGCCAAGTTGCGGATGCGCAGCGGCGGGCGTTATTGCATCAATCCATTGCCGAATTGCCGCCGCGCTGCCGGGATGCCTTCATCTTGAACAAACTGCGCGGCATGAGTTACCGCGACATCGCCCTGCTACTCGATATCTCCGAGAGCGCCGTGGAAAAACACGTCATCAAGGGTGTGACGTATTGCCGCAAGCGCCTCGGCGGCCAGATTCGTCGACGGGAAGCTCTGGCAACTCCGCGCGTTAGCGGTTCCAAGCATCTAGTGGCATAAAGGAGCGATCCATGAAATGGCGCCCGTTCTGGGTGGTTGTACACCGTTACGCCGGGCTGGCGATGACTGCTTTCCTGATTATTGTCGGTCTGACCGGCAGTTTGTTGGCTTTTTACCATGAGCTGGATACTTGGCTGAATCCGGCATTCTCAGTGCCTGCCGCCGGGCAGCCTCGGCTCGAATTGCCGGTCGTGCTGGAGCGAGTGGAACGGTTGGCGCCCAACGCCCGCTTACAGTCGGTAAATTTGGGGCACGACTTGGTCGAGGTTTGGCTCGAACCGAAAACCAACCCGATGAACGGCAAGCCTTACGCCTTGGATTACGACCAATTGCTGCTGAATCCTTACAACGGCGACGAGTTGGGCCGGCGCAAGTGGGGCGATCTTAGTCAGGGTTTGACCAATTTGTTGCCGTTCGTCTACCGCTTGCATTATGCCTTGGCGTTGGACGAAATCGGCGGTTGGATCATGGGCATTACCGCGCTGGTGTGGACGCTGGACAGTTTCGTCGGTTTTTACCTGACGCTGCCGCCCGCCCGGCGCGACGCTGCGCAAGCCCCGGCCAAGCCGTTTTGGCGGCGTTGGGCTGTGGCCTGGAACATCAAATGGCAGGGTTCCGCGTATCGGATCAATTTCGATCTGCACCGTGCCGGTGGGCTGTGGCTGTGGCTATTGTTGCTGACCTTCGCTTGGTCCAGCGTTTACATGAATCTGAGCGACAGCGTTTACGCGCCGGTGACGCGGACGCTGGTCGGTGAATACCATGAGCCGTGGATCGATGTTCTCGACCTGGACCAGCCGCTGGAAAACCCGGCCATCGGCTGGCGCGACGCCTACCGTATTGCCGGCGAATCGTTGGCCCAGGCCGCCCGTGAACGCGGCGTGGCAGTTAATGAGCCCGTGTCGTTTCGCTACAACGCCGCAAAGGGATTTTACGTTTACACGGCGCGCACCGGCGCCGACATTCAGGATACGGGCGGCGAGACCCGGCTGGTGCTGGACGCCACGACCGGCGCCCCGAAATTGTTGCTGTTTCCCCGCGGCCAGTACGCCGGTAACACCGTAACCAGTTGGCTGGCCGCGTTACACATGGCCAAGGTGTTCGGCCTGCCTTACCGGATAGTGGTCTGCATCCTCGGCTTGGCGATCGTCATGCTGTCGGTGACCGGCGTGGTGATTTGGTTGAAGAAGCGGCGGGCGAGGTTGGTTAAATCTTGAATAACCGCTGAAATCAAAACCCCGGTTTGTATGGGCTATATGCCTACGAAGGCAGCCATGAACGCAAGTCTAAAAGGTAGCCGAGTCATTCGGAGAAGTTTTATCCGACAATCGTCCGGGGTGGGCTGAGTAGATCAAATTCAACAGAGGGACTTCACAGCTTACCGGCAATTACTGCAACGGTACGATTTATTAGTCAGCAGGAGCGCCAAGGTCAATTGTCTATATTGTAAGGCGTTGTATACCTCGTGAGGTATTCGCTTACGCAGAAACATCCAGGAGCCCAGGTTGCTCGGTGGGTTCTGGCTGATCATGGTCTGGATGCTCAACGAGCTCTGTATCGCGTCCTGGTACATCGCCAAACCGGCCGGCGTCCCGTAGGCGCAACCAGCGCGCTGCCGGCCAAAACCATTTCGAAACCCAAAACACCTCATGACAAAAGGACACTAAAAATATGTGCTCAATACCGCCGGAGATGAGCAATTGATCAACAAACAACCAAGTCAAACCCACAACACTACCCAACTCAATTTCGGCGGCATTCAACGCGATGCCGGTCGCGACTACTACGAGTATTGAGTGCCAAGTTCCCCTCAAATTGCTGTTAGCCTGGACACCAACGGCGGAACTTGACCGCAGAGCACTGGATAACCCTGAGCTATTCAAGAGCCGTTTCGGGTTTGCGCCACCGACTATCATCCGCGAACAGATCATCGCCATTCGCCGGCAGCATGACTTCACGGATCAGAAAATCCGCTGGCTACGCTACTCAGGCTTGTTAAAAATCACCGCCCAGGAAGCCAAGCTAGCACCCAGTCAACTAATATTCATGGCAGGATGGCTGCAATTGCTCTTCGTGAGCCTGGTTTGCTCCACCATGTGGTTTCAAATGACTTACCCCACCGCCAGCGTTCCCGCCAGGAAACAAATGGCAGGATACTTATTCATTTGCGGATGTTGGATGATGATGGCCTGGCCGCCAGGCAAGCTCTATCTCGAGCCATGGTATGTGTTGAAACGGGCGGGCGTTATGGATGCCCAGTCAATTTGACGCCGAGCAAGCGGGCGATCCGCGACAAAGCGAATAGCTCTATTGCGTTGCCGATTGGGCTTAAGGACAAGTTTGTTCGAAGTAGCGATTTGCGAAAATTGGCTAACGCCGATGATCATCACTAAGTTGCGCGGCTAAAACCACAACCCCACCGGCAACCAATTTTAGAGACTAACAGATGGCACGAAGGGAATCGACAAACGACAGGGAAGCTTATGCCCGCCCACGTGACCACCACGCTCGGCATCGATCCGGATTCGCCAGCCTGCCTCACTGGAAAAACCTGAATCCAATCGTTATTGGCTTAACTTCGAGAAAGGTCGGCGGCAACCTGGGCGACATCAATCTGATCCACGATACCTTCCACAGCCGGTTTACCGATCACGTGGATACCAGAGCCGTCACCACCCTACCGGACATGCAGAGCTGTCCTGAGCGGAGTCGAAGGGGCGCGAGACAAGTCCGCAGCCTGCGCGAAGCGGCCAGCATCAGCACCACCTTGGCGGGCCTGCTCATCCAATTCGCTAGCGCCGGTCGCGCCGATTAGCAAGCCCTGCTGGATGAAATCCTTGACGCCTGGAGCGACGACACCAGCACCATGGCCTCTACCTTTGGCGGCGCCTGCAGCGGCCACAGCCTGACAGTCAACATCCAAAACGTCGCCACCGACAGCCCCTCCTACAACGCCTGGGCTGACAAACTGACCGTCCTGAAATACTTCGACGACCGCGCTTTTAACACCGAGTCTGTTGCTCGGCGGCAAATGAATCAACATCGAAAATGGCGGCATGACAACGATATCAATACATTCGGTAAAACAAACCAACAACAGATTCGAACAATTTCAACAGGAGCACACCAGCATGGCATTTGTGAATGAAAAAATCCCCGAACAAGACAGAGGGAAATTTGCTGCTGTTATTAACTACGAAAACCTCAGAAAACAGGCCCGATACATACCCGAATTCCGCTCCGATTTGCTGAATCTCTGGGCGATTGACCGTGTGCGCGGAGTCTATGTGATTTTTGTGACAGGTGGGGGGCGAGAGCAATTGGAATACTATGTACTCGTTATGGACGGACAGCCAGTCGTGTTCAATGTTGACCAAAAAATAATGGGACATGACAGCATTGGCCTTCAGGAACATTGGAGCGTGTATGACTTGCTGATACCGCCAAGCCTTGAATCGCGCAGGGAAGAGATCAAACAACTGATACGCGAGGCGCTCGAAGAAAAGGCTTATCTTCGTGCCACTGCTGACGGCGGCACCTTTGCAAACCCAAATACCGTTGCCCGAGGCAACATCATTTCTTTCGAAGTCGAATTCAAATAAATCAGGGAGCAGATCATGGCATATACAGTCGATCAAGCTTTAACAGGTTGGTGAAAAACTCATTTTTGACCCTGATTCAGTCTGTATTTAGTTGAAGCATGATACTGCAGACACTATATATTGATTAAGCTGACCAAAATTAGCGCCTGAAATATGGTTTTTCACCAACCTGTTAAGCAAAATTGGCACAGCGGAATATTCAGGCGTCGATGCAGATTTAATTAACTTTTCAATAAGGGAAATATCATGAGCTTTATATATGAAGAAAGTCTATCGAAAAATGACACTGAGAAGGCCAATGCTCTGGCTAGAAGTGTTGGAGTAAATGACGATGTATTTTTTCAATGGGTAATAGATCGTGAATGTGATGTGGTGATGCTTTGCTTTGCACTAACTTCCCATATGAGGAAAGGCCCAGGCAAATACGGTCTTTTTATAAAAGACAAAGGATTGATTTTTAAAGTGCAATATAAGGGAGTAAACGAAGAAGGTGTGGATGGTGCTGTTATTATTTTTGAAAACCTATCCCTTGAAATTCCAGATGGTTTTGGTGTTTCTCGTGAAGAAATAATTAACTTAATTAAGGAAGCATTAGATGTATTCGGCATGAGTATGCCTTATACAGCTTTAGTCCGCGTAAATATTTAATAAGGAAAAATGAAATGGGCTTGTCTTCCACTACATTAAAATTTCAGCTTCGCGATATTGTACAGGCTGGAACTCCTACAATTGAACAACTTACAAACCTGGTAAAACAAGCTTCAACTGATATTAGCAGCTCAAGGCCGTAAGGCGCAATAACCAACGGGCATTGCGCCGTATTTAATCAACCTGTCATTGATATTAAAAAAATGGATTGCCGGCGAATTTGGCATTCTGGCGGAACCTATTTTTTTTACTATCAATTTGTTACAAAGAAAGGATAACGATTTGTTGATCCGGCATATTCAATATTTGAGGGAGTCGGTTAAAACGGTAAAAGCTCATAACCCGTTCGAAATTCACGGTTGGGTGGTATTGCCCGAACACATGCATTGTTTGATTGAGTTACCGGAAAACGATACCGACTTTGCCACCCGGATACGCTAGATAAAAATTGGATTTTCTAAAGCAATATCCAAAACCGAGCGCAGATCGAGCGCGAGAATCAAACGAGGTGAGCGAGGCATTTGGCAGCGACGCTATTGGGATCATCTAATTCGAGATGAAGCGGATTTTCAAGCACACTTGAACTATATTCATTACAACCCGGTGAAACATGGCTGTGTAAAGCAAGTAAAAGAATGGCTATATTCGACCATTTTTCAAATGGGTCGAACGCGGTGTTTATCCTTTAAATTGGGCATGAAATGACGGAGATTTATATAAGTTTGAATAGTTTTAAAATACGGCGCAATGCCCGTTGGTTATTGCGCCTTACGGTCTTAAGTCTTGCTTTCTATATGAGATAACAAATGAATCAGGCAAATCAAAACAATTCAAGCCATTCAAATAATGAATTGGGTCTTACTTCAAATCATTTTTGGCTTTTAGTTCCTTTTGCAATAGGCTTATTAATATCGCTGCTATCTCCGGGCGACGTTATGAAATACGTAATTCCAAGAGAGATTGTTGATATAGTTGGTGTTGTTATACCGATGGTAAGAAAAATTAAGGGGGAATACGAGTTATCGCAAATAGCGCAATTTTATTATGCTGTTATATGGATAATTACGCCGATTTTTTCATTGTTAGCATTCAAGGCAAAACATCCCATAGAAAAAAACGAAGACAATTTAGATATAGGTGTGTTTGTAATTGCTATATTCCTTAGTTTTTGTCTAAGGTATCTGTTTTTTGAAGGACTTGATCCAAACGACACTGGTTCTAAATATGCCGTTTTGCTTCATAGCAGATTAGGCATGGGTATTTTTGGTATTTTAATTCCAATTTTTGCCTTCATAACTGTAGTAGTTGATTTAGCTGTTATTGCCGGATTTTTATCATATTTGAACAAAGGGAAAGAGGAATAATCATGTCGCAAAAATCCAATTTAGAAGAGAGTGTAACGATTAGTATCGTAAGGCCGTAAGGCGCAATAACCATCGGGCATTGCGCCGTATTTAATCAACCTGACATTGATATTAAAAAAATGGATTTCCGGCGAATTTGGCATCCTGGCGGAACCTATTTTTTTTACTATCAATTTTTTACAAAGAAAGGATAACGATTTGTTGATCCGGCATATTAAATCTTTGAGGGAGTCGGTTAAAACGGTAAAAGCTCATAACCCGTTCGAAATTCACGGTTGGGTGGTATTGCCCGAACACATGCATTGTTTGATTGAGTTACCGGAAAACGATACCGACTTTGCCACCCGGATACGCTAGATAAAAATTGGATTTTCTAAAGCAATATCCAAAACCGAGCGCAGATCGAGCGCGAGAATCAAACGAGGTGAGCGAGGCATTTGGCAGCGACGCTATTGGGATCATCTAATTCGAGATGAAGCGGATTTTCAAGCACACTTGAACTATATTCATTACAACCCGGTGAAACATGGCTGTGTAAAGCAAGTAAAAGAATGACTATATTCGACCATTTTTCAAATGGGTCGAACGCGGTTTTTATCCTTTAAATTGGGCAGGAAATGACGGAGATTTATATAAGTTTGAATAGTTTTAAAATACGGCGCAATGCCCGTTGGTTATTGCGCCTTACGGCCTTAAACTTCCCTGGCCGAGCGAAAAATCGCCCGTACAACTGAGAGCCAAGCCATTGCTGGAATCCAGAGATTGATCGCCAGAGCAACTAGAGCTAGCAAGATCAATAAATGTTGAAGCTTGAATCGTAGACGTTGCTAACCCAAAAACGCAAACCAGAAACCATTTCGCACGCATACTAAATTTATCCTTTTCTAGAATTTAATCTCAGCGTACTACCTGATTATTTCAGCTCTGTGACATAAGTGCGGTCGTTCAATTTGCAACGATTAAAGATGGCTTGGTCATCGCTGGTTGGCCGGCTTCGACACAAAACAGTGCTTTCGTGACCTAACGGTTTATTCACAAACCTCCACCTCAAACTCCGTCCCTTTCACTGCGGTAACTTTGACTTTGGTGCCCACCGGGCTATCCGGGCCGCGAACTGTCCAGATCGTGTCGTCGACTTTGACTTTGCCGTGGCCGTTTTCGATCGGGGCGATCAGATTGAAAGTGCGGCCGACGTATTGGGCGCCGCGCCGATTCAATAACGGGTGGTCGCTAACGTCCGTGGCGCGGTTGCGGGCGTATCGGCGCCAGACCAGTACCGACGACACGGCCAATAGCGAAAACAGTAAGACCTGGACATTGAAGGCGGTGGTTTCGACTAACAGCACTACCGAGCCGACGATGAAGGCTGAGACGGCCAGCCACAGGAAAAAGAAGCCGGTGGCCACAATTTCCAAAGCCAGAAAGCCGACCGCCAGCACCCACCAGTACCAAAATACGATGTCTTGTTCCATCATGTTCAACCCTTCTTCTGCAAGGCTTCTTTGGCCAGCTCGCCGATGCCGCCCAAGGCGCCGATCACGCTGGAGGCCTCCAGCGGCATGAATACCAATTTGCTGTTACCGGCGGAGGCGACGTCTTTCAAGGATTCGATATATTTTTGGGCGACGAAGTAATTGATGGCCTGTACGTCACCTTTGGAGATCGCTTCGGACACCATCAGCGTGGCGCGGGCTTCCGCTTCCGCCAAGCGTTCGCGGGCCTCGGCGTCGCGGAACGCGGCTTCCTTACGGCCTTCGGCTTCCAGAATCTTGCTTTGTTTCAAACCTTCGGCTTTCAGGATTTCCGCCTGACGCAGGCCTTCGGCTTCCAGAATTTGCGCGCGTTTTTCCCGCTCGGCTTTCATCTGCCGCGCCATCGAGTCGACTAAATCCTTGGGCGGCGCGATGTCCTTGATTTCGATCCGGGTGACTTTGATCCCCCACGGCGAGGTGGCATCGTCGACGACGGTCAACAGGCGAGCGTTGATTTCATCACGGCGGGACAACAATTCGTCCAAATCCATCGAGCCCATCACGGTGCGGATGTTGGTCATCACCAGATTGATGGTCGCCACGTCCAGATAATTGACTTCATAGGCGGCCTTGGCGGCATCCAGGATTTGATAGAACACCACGCCGTCGACCCGTACCATCGCGTTGTCCTTGGTGATCACTTCCTGCGACGGCACGTCCAACACTTGCTCCATCATGTTCAGCTTGCGGCCGATCTGGTCGATGATCGGCACGATAATGTTCAAGCCGGGCGTCAAAGTCGCGGTATATTTACCGAAGCGCTCGACGGTATATTCCATCCCCTGGGGGACGGATTTGACGCTCATGAACACCATCAGTATGGCAAACACCAGTAACACGGTTACAAACAAGCCAAAGCCGCCCATAGCGCCTCCTAAATTTGAAGTTTATTTTTGTTTATTGCCAACGTTTGGTCGGCTAATAATAATGTATGTCCCTTTAACTTGCTGGAAACAGGACCCGGATACATGAATACCTTGATCTACTACAGTTTTAACGTGATGATCCTCGCGGTGGTGATATTGATCGTCGGGATGTTCAAGCCCAAGTGGATTCTGTTGTGGATGGATAAACCGGGGCGGTTGCCGGTAATCGCCATTGCCGGAGCGATTTTCATGGCCGCCGCAGTGATGTTCGGCGAGGGTAACAAGCAATTACAGACTGAAAAAGCCAAGCAGGCTCAATCGCAGCCCCAGCAAAAAGCCAAGGAAGAAGTGCCGGATCTTCATTAAGCTCTCGCTCAAACCCGTAAGCCGCGAACCAGCGTTTTCAAGACCTGCAAGTCTTCGGCCGCAGTGCAAGGTTCGTAGCGCAGGCGGATAAAAACCGCTGCAATCCGTTCGATTGGGTCAGCCAAGTCCGGCCGCGCGATCTTGGCGCGTTGCGCCAGGGTCTGCGGGCCGTCGCCGGGACCGAAGTCGACGCCCGCCTGGCGCAGTTTGTCGCAAAACTGGCGGTAGGCCAGCAATACCGGGTCGCGCCGACGCCGGTTCGGCCTTAACAACCGCCAGGCCAACAGGCCTCCTAACCCGCCCACGCTGAGCACCAGCCAATAACCCAGCTTGACGAAGTCGTCGATACCCAGGCTTTGCAACAAAGCCTGTTGATTGGCGGTATCGTAGTTGATGACCCAGCGCTGCCATTGGTAATCGACGTTCTGCCACAGTTGCCGGCTGCGTTGTAGCCAGGTCAAGGTTTTGGCATCGAGTTGAATCGGGCTGAAATTCAGGGCTCCGCTGGCGATCTGCAAATCGACGTTCACGCTTTGTTCGATCCGTTCCGGGGCTATCGCGGCGGTCGGGTCAAAACGCACCCAGCCCTTACCGTCCAGCCAGACTTCGGCCCAGGCATGGGCGTCGGCTTGGCGGATTTCCAGAAAACCGCCTAGCGTGTTAAAGCGGCCGCCTTGGTAGCCGCCGACCACCCGCGCCGGGATTTCGGCGGCCCGCAGCAGATAAACGAAAGCCGTGGCGTAATGGCTGCAAAACCCGGCGCGGCGTTCGAACAGAAACGTGTCGACCGGACGCTCCGGCATCGGCTCCGGATTCAAGGTATAGCGAAAATTTTCGCGGTGGAAGTGCTGCATCAGATTAGCGATCAGCACCTCCGGCGATGTCTCGCCGCCGCGCAACTGGGCGATCAAATCGCGAATTTGTTCGGAAGGCTTGCCGGGCAATTGCAAGTTTTCCCGACTCTCGGCCGGGTTGATGTCGCCGGTGTTGTAGACCGGCGTTGATGAAATCCGATATTCGGCGCGGTCGCCGGGATCTTTGTTGGTGGTTAACTGGTACAACTCGTTGCGGCGCAGGCCGGCGCTGAATGCGCTCGGCAATTCCAAAGCAAACACCCAATTTTGTTTTTGCGGCTCCATCAGTAAGGTGTAATCGTAAGTCTTGCCGCTGAATGTCGGCTGATCGGGATTGGCCGCGCGGAACAAGGCCGGCGCCGCCTTCCAGGCCGAGCCATCGAAAAGGCTATAAACCGGGCCGCGCCAGTAACGCTGGGCCGGCGGCGGCAGATCGCCGTCGAACTTGACCCGAAACACTAGTTCGGGGGACAGGCTCAATTCGGTGATCGAGCCGGGTTCCAGCGTATCGCTCAAGCCGCTTTTGGCTTGATTGTCGGCATCCAGCCAACTCCAGCGCGGCGCTTCCAGCCTGGGAAACAACACAAACAACACCATGGCAATCGGCAGACTTTGCAGAATCAGCGTCGCGGCGGTTTTCAGGGCCGGAACGGTTTGCGGCGAGACGCTGTTTTGGGTGATCAACGTCGCCAACAGCACCGCGCAGACCAGCACAATGTAAAGCGCCATCAAGATGCTTTCTTCGTACAAAAACTGGGTTGCGGCGACAATGAAGGCCAGATAGACGATGACATACACATCGCGCTTGCCCTGAATTTCCAGTAGCTTCAGTCCCAGCGCTACGACAAACAACGCGGTGCCGGCGTCGCGGCCGAAAATGCCGCGGTGCTGGCTGTAGACCAAGCCAATGCCGGCCAACGTCAAGCCAAACAAGGCCAAACGATTCGGCAACCAGTCCGGCCGGCTTATCGCTAACAGCCGCCAAAGCCAGGCCAAGCCAAAAAAACCAATCAACAACGGCGGAACATGCCAGGCATGCGGCAAGGTAATCAGGCCGATCGAACCCGATATGAACCATAACAGGCGGGAGGAGGGGTGGCCGTTCATGCTCAAAACAGGGCCAAGGCTTGCAGACATTGGCGGTAGTGGGCCGCGCCGGTATCGGGCTGCAGGCGCAGATTGGGCAGCACCAGCCCGTAGCGCAATCCGGCTTTTTCCGCATCGATGATCCAGCGGCAGAGTTGGCTGAGGCGTTCCTCGCGGTTGTGTCCCGGCGCCTGTTGATAGTCCAGCCATAGCTCGCTGGAGCCTGCGCCGGCGTATTGCTTACTGAATACGCCCTGGCCCTTGGCGAAGGTTTTCCAATGAATCTGCCGAATCGCATCGCCGCGTTGATAAGGGCGCAAACCGTAAAATTCGTCGCCCTGGCGCCGGCTCTGCCCCTCGGCGACGGCACCGTCGTCGCTCTGCGGAAACGGCAATTGCCGCTTGGCCGGTTTGGGATAAACCAGCAACGGGCTGTCGAATCGTAGCGGCGCCCAGGCTCGAAACAATCCCAACGGATACAGGCTGGATACCGTCAATGTCTGCGGTTGCAGCCAGCCGCGGCGAACTGTCGCTTGATACAAAGTTGCGGTTTGGGTTTCGGCCGGCGCCAGACTGATAGTCAGCTCGGTTTGCAAATGTAGTTGGACGGCAAACCGGCTGAGCCGGCCGGGATTACTGATCTGAAAATTAAAGGCTCCCGCCTGGCCGGCAAACACGGCCGGTTGTCGGCCGGCCCTGACGATCAACCCGGCCAGAGCTTTGAAGCTGTGCAAAATCGCGACAAAAAAAATACTGGCTAACAAAAAGCCCAGTAGATAAGCCAGGTTATTGCTGTAAACGAAGCCGATCAGCAACAACAACAGGATCAGCAGGACGAACCCCAAGCCACGCTGGGTCGGCAAGATAAAGATTCGGCGGTGGCCCAGCGTGATCGGGCCGGCGGCTGGCGCTTCGCCCAGGAAAAACCGCGACAGGCGAAAGCGGTCCGGTAACGATAACGCCGCCGTGTTCAATGAACCGGCACTTGCGCCAGTATCGGCGCGACGATGCCGACCGAATCGCTGGACCCGGCATTCAAGCGGTGGCCGGCCACTGCCGGTAACACGGCTTGCACATCTTCCGGTAGCACCGCGTGGCGCTTATCGATAAAAGCCCAGGCTTTGGCGGCGGCCAGTAAGCCGAGGCCGGCACGAGGCGACAAGCCGTTGACGAAATCGGGCGACTGCCGGGTGTAAGCCAACAGGGCTTGTAAATAATCCAGCAAAGCGGGCGAGGCGTGTACGCCAGCTGCCGCTTGTTGCAGTTCGACCAGCTGCGTCGGGCTCAGGGCTTCGGGCAGCTCATTAATCAATAGATGGCGAGGTTGGCCGGCCAACAATTCGCGCTCGGCCTGGCGGCTGGGGTAGCCCAGTTCTATCCGCATCAGAAAACGATCCACTTGCGATTCCGGCAACGGAAAGGTGCCGATTTGATTGGCCGGATTTTGGGTCGCAATCACGAAAAACGGCTGCGGCAAAGCATAGGTCTGGCCCTCCACGGTTACCTGGCGCTCTTCCATCGCTTCCAGCAACGCACTCTGCGCCTTGGGCGTGGCACGGTTGATTTCGTCGGCCAGAATCATTTGTTTGAAGATCGGGCCCGGGTGAAAGCTGAATTGCTGCTTATGGGTGTCGAATACCGTCGAGCCGATGATGTCGGCCGGTAAGATGTCGCTGGTAAATTGAATCCGCTGGTATTCCATGCCGAATAGTCGCGCCAAGGTGTGCGACAACGTGGTTTTGCCGACGCCGGGAATGTCTTCGATCAGCAAATGGCCCTTGGCCAGCAGGCAACAAACCGCCAGCTGAATTTGGCGTTCCTTGCCCAGAATGATCTGGTTGGCGGCGGCGAGTAGCCTGTCGAGAGCAAAGTCCATCGCGAGATTCATGGCAGAAATGTCGATGTCTCGAGTATAGACCAGCTTGGTTGCGCCGGCAGGAGCTTCGTTGTATAAACCAAAAGGCCGGCATCGGCCGGACCAAGCCATGCAGCACCGCTGCGGAGACTGAAATGAAAGAATATCAAGACGTGCGCGACCAACTGCTGAATATGCTGGAAGATCTCGACGACCGGCTGGGTAAGATTACCGCCGATGTGAAGCACGCCGAGCATCCGCTGGATAAGGATTTCTCCGAACAAGCCGTCGAAACCGAAAACGATCAAGTGCTGGATGCCTTGGGTAATGCGGCCCGCGACGAAGTCGAAAAAATCAAACAGGCCATTATCAGAATCGATGCCGGCACGTATGGGGTTTGTGTCAGCTGCGGCGAACCGATTCGGCAGGAGCGGCTGGCAGCGCTGCCGTTCGCCAACCAATGCCTGCGTTGCGCCGAACGCAGCCAGAGCCGGCAATAGTCCGTTCCAGCTACGGCCGATCCCGGCTAGCGGAGGATTTTGCTGCAGCTATCGGCGGCACATGTCAGAGCGCTGCCACGGAAAATCCGAACCACTCGTCCAGAATCTGGTGCACGTCGTCGACGCCGACTTTGTCTAAGGCCGAAAACAGCTGCAAGCTCACGACAATATCGACCCGGCTCAACTCCTTCTGCACTTGTAGCAACGTGGTTTTAGCCGCGCCGAATTTGAGTTTGTCGGCCTTGGTCAACAAGATATGCAGCGGCAATTTGCGGTGTTCGCACCACTCGACCATTTGCCAGTCGAAGTCGGTCAACGGATGGCGGATATCCATTACCAACACGATGCCGCACAAAGCCTGGCGTTGGTTCAGATAGGTTTCCATCATTTTCCGCCACTCTTGTCTCATCGCTTCGGGGACTTTGGCGTAACCGTAACCGGGCAAATCCACCAGTTTTCGCTCTGGGTCGATTTCGAAGAAATTCAACAATTGGGTGCGGCCGGGTGTCTTACTGACTCGGGCGAGGGCATTCTGCTGTACCAGTGTATTGATCGCGCTGGATTTACCAGCATTGGAACGGCCGGCGAACGCAATTTCCTTGCCTTGATCCGGCGGCGCATCCTTCAGTTTGGGGGCGCTGTTGATGAACTTGGCCTGGTGGTAGATCGGATTCATCCAGTCTCGCTTACAGTGATTAAATCGGTTAGAATCCGGCCATTATAGCGCTTGGCGGCCGACGGCCGCGTGCTTTGTGCCGATCAACCTTTCCTGAGCAGGGGCCCATAATGATAAGAAAATTGCTGACTGTTTCCATCTCTTTGGCGTTGGCGTCCGCCGCCGGTTATGTCCACGCCCAAGGCAACGCCAGCGCCGGCAAGGCCAAGGCCGCCAGTTGCGCGGGTTGCCATGGTGAAGACGGTAACAGTACCATGCCAAGCTTCCCGAAGTTGGCCGGCCAGCACCAGGGCTATCTGGTGAAGCAATTGCAGGCCTTTAAAAACGGTAGTCGAATTGCGCCTATGATGGCGCCGTTGGCGGCCGGACTGGACGATCAAACCATTCAGGAAATCGCCGCTTACTACGCCGGCAATAAAATCTCCGCCAACCCTGCTCCGGTTTTGCCGGCCAGCGACGACGACGATGACGCCCCGGCCAAAACCGACGAGCAGAAAAAAGCCGAGTTGGCGGCATTGATCGCGCAGGGCAGCGATTTGTACCGCAACGGCAATTTGAGCCGGGAAGTCTCGGCTTGCGTGGCGTGTCACGGCCCTTATGCGGAAGGCAACAAACCGGCCTCGTTCCCGTCGCTGCATTCGCAACATGCCGATTATCTGATCAAAACCCTCACCGATTTCAAAACCGGCGCCCGCAGCAACAATCGGGAAAACATGATGCACATGATTGCCACCAAGATGACCGATGAGGATATCAAAGCGGTTTCTTATTACATCTCGACGATGAAATAAGGCCATCGAAGCCGATTGTCGGGATTATTTTTTACGGAGAACTTTGATGCTAAAAATTATTGCGTTGCTGGGGCTGTTCGGTTTTGCCACGTTGGCGAATGCGGAAGGCGGTTATGATCCGGTCTCGCCGGCGCAACCGGTGCAAAATCCGGCTAAAGTCGAAGTTATCGAGTTTTTCTGGTACGGCTGCCCGCACTGCTACAGTCTGGAGCCGGCAATGGTGGAGTGGCTGAAAACCAAGCCGGCCAACGTCGAATTTATCCGCCAACCGGCGGTGTTCAGCGAGCTGTGGGGCAAGCACGCTAAAGCTTATTACACCGCAGAAGCTCTGGGTGTATTGGATAAGGTGCATGCCGACCTGTTCAACACCGTCCAAGCAGCGCTTCGAGACAAAAAGCCGGCACTAACAGACGAAGACGACTTGGCGAAATTTTTTGCCGCCCACGGCGTGAAAGAGGAAGATTTCCGTGCCGCCTACAGCTCGTTTCTGGTCGACGCCAAATTGCGCCAGGCCGAATCGATCGGGCCGCGCTACGGCATTACCGGCGTGCCTTCTCTGGTGGTCAACGGCAAATACAAGGTGACCGCGCAGTCGGCCAAATCACAGGCCAATATGCTTAACGTGGTCAACCAGCTGATCGCCCAGGAAAGCCCCCAAAAATAAGGCTGCAACAGCCTTGGCAGCTTCCGGCAGGGACGCGGAAGCCGTCCGTCGCAATTTTGGCCATAGGCTATACTTGGCCCGATGAAAGTTTCGATATTGAGGCGGAGTTCATGGTTTTTTTCAAAAACAAGGAAGAAGGGCCGGAAAAGTGGAAGGAGAAATATCTCCGGCTTTTGGATGAGCAGGAACAAAGCGAAAAGCAGTTCAAAGCCAACGAAGAATTACTCTGCAAAACCATCGTCCGTTTTGCGTTAGCGGTGAAAGGGCTCAACCGGCAGTTAGACCCGCATTTGAACCGGATCCGCAATTTGTTGAAAAGCGGTCTGCAAAGCCAACAGCTACAACACGAATTGGCTGCCTTCTCGGCCGCGTTGGCCAAATTGGAAGATTCGGCGGAAACCAATTTTGCCGATGCCGGCTTGTTATTCGAATTTCTCGGCAAACAATACCCGCCGTTGCAACTTCGCTTCGACCACGTTCGCGACGATTACGAAAACCGCCGGTTTAATAACAACCAAGGATTGTTCTTGGCGCTGTTGGAACTGATCGAAGCCGAAAACAAAGCTCAGGCGCTGCCGGCTCTCGGTATAGAGCTGCCGGCCGGCGACATCGATGTCGATGCGATCCACATTCAGTTGATACGCTTGCTGGACAATGCCGAGATCCCGTCGTTTTTCGCGGCGGATGCCGAGCAACTGAAACAGCGGATCCAGAACGAACGGCAGCCTTTGGGTCGGGTGTTCGACGATACCATCAGTCTGTTGCTGTCGATAAAAAACCATCTGGAAGCCGAGCAGCGCGAAATGGCGGTATTTCTGGCCGCGTTAACCGAACAGTTGACGGAGCTTGGCATCAGAGCCACCGGCGTCAACTTGGCTGCCGAAAACAGTTTGAAAAAACGTAACCTGTTGGATCGCACCGTATCCGAACAGATTCAGGAATTGAAGGAAAAGGCCGAAAATGCCACCCAATTGGAACCGCTCAAGCAAGTCGTCAGCAGCCGGCTCAGTACCATCAGCGAGCAAATTCAGGAACACAATCGCCGGGAACAACAGGAACGCGATCGGGTGAGTCAAGAAATGCAGGCCTTGGCAAATAAATTGAAAGAAATGGAAACCGAATCCGGCGAATTGCGTTCGCGACTGGATGTCGCCCAGCAGCGGGCAACCCGCGATCCATTGACGGGTTTGCCGAATCGACTGGCTTTCGAAGACCGGCTCGCCGACGAAATCGCGCGTTGCAAGCGGCACAAGTCGCCGCTGACGATGATCGTCTGGGATGTGGATTTGTTCAAGGCTATCAACGACACTTACGGCCATAAGTCCGGAGATAAGGCGTTAGTCATTATCGCCAAGTTATTGACCGAACATTGCCGGCAAACCGACTTCGTTTCCCGTTTCGGCGGCGAAGAATTCGTCATGTTATTGCCTGACACCAATGCCGCGGCCGGACTGCAAGTCGCCGAAAAACTGCGTAATACGGTACAAGGCTGCAGTTTCAACGCCAATGGCAACAAAGTGAACATTACCCTGTCCGGCGGCTTGAGTCAGTACCGGGAAGGCGATAGCACCGAGGCTTTATTCGAACGTGCCGATGCCGGCTTGTACCAGGCCAAGCATTCCGGTCGGAATCGTTGCGTCGTGGTTTAGAGCGATTGTACGATGGCGATTCAGTCTCCTTATTCCGCCCCGTTCGATATCGAAAAATTTCTGTATAAGTTGGTGATCCAGCTTTTGATTTTCAGCCAGGGCAGCCACAAATTGCTGGAGCCGCATCTGGTGACGATCGGCGCTAGATTGCGCAGCGGCGCAAATTTGCATGACTTGTTGCAGGAGCTGCAAGCCGTGTCGAGAACGTTGTTGCAAATATCCAAGCAAGCCAAGGACGCGCCCGGAAGCGATAGCGCGGCCGCTGCCCAGCATGACTATGTGTTTCAACGCCTGGAGGAATTGTTAGGCGAAGCCGAGGTGCCGCGGAGATTTCAGCAGCAGACTACGCTGCTCCGGCAACGCGTCCACGCCAGACAAACCGGGCAAGCGTATAAACGCGTAATCGACTCGGCGATCGAGTTGTTGTTGAACATCAAGGACTACGGAGCTTCCGAGAAAAAGGATCTTGATCTGTTTCTGGCCGACTTGACCGATCAACTGGGCGAAATCGAGCAACAGGCCGAAACCGCCAGCAAAGCCAACAAATTGTCGATGGACAATCGCAACGACCTGAGCGAAAGAATTTCGCGGCAGGTCGGTGATTTGAAGGACTCTGCACAATCGGCGCAAGGACTGGCCGAGTTGAAAACCCACACCAGCGAGCACCTCGACCGCTTACTGGAACAATTGCTCGAACACAAGCAGATGGAAGACTTGCGCCAGCTCGAAGCGCAGCAGGAAATCGAGATCATGACGCAAAAATTGCAGGCCTTGGAAACCGAAACCGAGACTTTGCGCACCAAGTTGAAAATCGAGCACGACAAAGCAATGTGCGATTCGCTGACCGGGTTGCCCAACCGGTTGGCTTACAACAACAGAGTGGAAATGGAAACGAATCGCTGGAAGCGCTACAAGGAGTCGTTGGCGTTGGTGATTTGGGATATCGACCATTTCAAGCAGATTAATGACAATTACGGCCACAAAGCCGGCGACAAGACTTTGGCTTTGGTCGGTCAATTATTGTCAAGCAACTGTCGGGAAACCGATTTCGTCGCCCGATACGGCGGCGAAGAGTTTGTGATGCTGATGCCCAGCACCCCTGAAGACCAAGCCCTGGAAGTCGCAGACAGCATTCGCAGTATTGTGCAGCATTCCGGATTTCATTCCAACGGCGAGGAAATCAATTTAACCTTGAGTTGCGGCGTCAGCGAATTCAAGGAAGGCGACCAGCACGAAGACGTTTTCGTTCGAGCCGACCAAGCGTTGTACCGCTCCAAACAACAGGGGCGAAACCGTTGTACTTTATTCACCGACGATCTCGGCTAGGGGCGCGGCAAGCGCCCGCCTGCGCTATCTAACGTAATTGCCGGGCGGCAAGGCGGGATTAGTTGAAAAAGAAAGGGTAGCGGGCGGAACGGTAAGGCCGGGTAGCGGCCATACAGCGATCGAACACGGTAATTGCTTGGTCGCAGGAAATCACTTCTTGCTGGCTGTCCAAAATGTAGTGGGCCAAATTCAAAATGCATTTCCAATGCCGGCGATCGTCGATAATCCGGAAGGCTTCGGCCAGTAATTCCTGCATTTTCTTTTCGCGCTCGGCCCTGGAGGAAATGAAGTGCTCCAAATAGCTTGAGGCGGTTTCCAAATCGCTGTATCCGCCGTAGTTGTGCAGCGCGTTGAAATTAATCAGGTTGAGATTGAACACCTCGTCGTCGCGGATTGCCACGTATTTGGCTTCGGCTAACGGGCCGGCCAGCAGATTCACGACATCGGCTTCGTAAGCTCTTTGGCAACTGTGCTGTTGATGTTCTGCAAGTATTGAAAAACTTTCGACGACTGCGATCGGCAGGTTTTGGATCAGATTACCGTCCACCACTTTGGCAAAAAACTGGTCTTTACCCGCTCCGGGGCGTTGGACATGGATTTCGAAAAACACGGGAGGTAATTGCTTTTGCCGGTTGCCAAGGTAAATGGCCGCTGCGTGGCCGGCTTCGTGAAAAGCGGTGCGTAAGTCCAATTCGTCCGGATGCACGAAAGTGGACGTCGAAGAATGGTAGTTTCTTTCCATAATGACAACCTCGTCCAAAAAAAGATGCGGCGCAAGGCCGCATTGAGGAAGGATATTAAAACTCTTTACCCTTTAGGAGAGGGAGCGCATACATAAGAGTTGCATATAGTTTACTGGCGGGCTAGGGATTTGAGAATGTGACAAATTGCCGCGCGGCAAACTGTCGCTCGATATTGAGGCTTGGAAAACATCGCGCCGAGGGCACGGTTTCGGCGGCCGTAGTGTCTAGCATTAGCGATCAGCGTTCTGCGGTTTGCCGAACCAAAACGGTAACGACAGCACCGCCAGATAAACCAGCCAAGTCGCTAATTGCCGGTTGTTCAGCGTGTAACTTAGCGCGACCGGCAAACCTTCGGCGATGCCCGGATGAGCCTGGATGAAATCCCGGCCCACCATAAATGCCAGGCTTTCGCCGACCACCATTCCGGCAATTGCGAAACACAGCAAGTAGGCGACGACACGGCTATGTTTGAGGCCTGATTCCCAGCCTATCAACTGATCGAACGCCAGCAAGCCGCCGTTGGATTTCCCAGGTCCCAACCATCGGGACACGATTAGCGCGACCAAGCCGGAAACCGGAACCGAAAACTGTTCGATCGGGAAGCTCAGATAACGGCCATTGACTGCCAGGCCGTAAGTTTTGTACAGCGCCAAGCCGACAAACAGTAAGTATCCTGTCCGCAATGCCTTTGCCAGCTCCAGCGATCCGGGGCGGCCGGCCAGGATCTGCTGCACCCGGCCAAGCAACAACCCGGCCATTGCCGCGTTGGCCACCACTATTAATAAGGTGTATAACCTTTGCCAGTCGCTGTAGCTGGTATACCAAAGGAAATCGGCCAGCGTGACCAAACAGGCGCTGAAGGTCTGAATCGTCGCCAAAACCAGCAGCATCCCCCGCCAAGGCAAGGCTTGCAGCTTGTTAAAAAAGACTCCAACCACCGCCAAGCTAAGCAATGTGGCCGCCGCCAAGCGCCATGTCCAGTTCGGCGTTTCCAGCACCGGCCCGGTTAACGGAAATACCGGTTTGCGGGAAGCCGAGAACAGGCCCCAGTTAGCGCCGACCACGCCTTCCAACTCGCTTTTCCAGGGCTGATTGAAGGCTTCGACAATGTTGTAATCGAAATTATGGCGCTGGGCGACCTGGATCATGCCGCGGATGAACTTGGCTTCGTTGACCACGCTCGGTACTGCCAGACCGCGCTGGCGACCGGCACTGGGCCAGCCGGACTCGCCGATCAGAATCGGTTTGCCGGGGGCGATGCCGCGCGCTTCGTCTTCCACTTGTTTGACGATTTTCTCCAAATGTTGCGTCGCATTTTCCACCGAGATCGGCTCGTCCTCCCAATAGGGCAGAATATGAATGGTGATGAAATCGACCTCGTTGATCAGTTGCGGATGCTTCATATACATAGACCAGACGTCGGCATAAGACACCGGTTGCTTGACCGCCTGCTTCACGGCGCGGATGTAACCGATCAGCCGATCGACATCCATTTCGCCGCGCAACAAAACTTCATTGCCGACGATGACCCGTTTCACGACATCGGGATTCGCGTTCGCTGATTTGATCAAGGCTTCCATTTCCCGTTGGTTGTCGAGATAAATCGCATCGATCCAACAACCCTGAATCATCTGCAAACCGTATTTCCGCGCCAATTCGGGCGTGGGTTGCATGCCGCCCAGACTGGAATAGGTGCGGATGGTTTCGGTTTTATCCGCCAATAAACGCAAATCCTCATCGACGTGTTCGGGCAGCGGAAACTTTGCCAGCAACGGATTGAAGCCTTCACGGAACGGCGCAAACGACAGACTCATCAACTTGCCGGCCGGAACGTCGGTGCCGGCATCCTGCGGGCGGTTACTGAGCCAGGCATAGCCGCCGTGAACTGATAAAATTAGGATCAAACAAAGCAGGAGTCGGAGGCTGGGCATAATGTCGCGTGCTGAATTAACGGGCAAATATTTTGTCCGACGATTAGCAAAAAGCGCCGGTTATGGAATTATAAGGCATAGCTGCTTCGCCCGATTGCAAGGTTTTCTCGGCCGGCGAACCGAGCCGCCTCGGCGGCAAAATTGTTAAATAATTTCTGTACTTTACCCATGGGTTCTGGTTACAGTATCGCGCTTTTTCTGATGTTCGGATGCCCTGTCGAGCTATCCGCTAATTTGTCTGTTTTATGAGGTTTTGTATGCATAAAAAGGTTATCCCCATGCTGTGTGGCGCGATGTTGCTGTCCGGTTCGCACTGGGTTTTGGCGGCGGCGGACAAGCTACCGGCAAGTACTAACGTCAAATTGGGGGCGGCAGAAGAGTTTTGTTCAGAATTTACCGATCCGAAATGGCGCGAGGCGCAAGTGATCGACGGTGTGGAAATTCAGGAGTCGCGGATGTGCAATCCGGACAACCCTGCCGAGATCGCTGCGTTTGTAAAAGGTACCAACAATATTTCCATGGCGACCCTGATGGAAACCCAGTTGGCCGCCGATGCGATCACCGTCAGCAACGACATGGACGGCGACGGCGATCCGGACCATTACATCATCAAGCTGGAAATCGCCGAGCTCAACGGCCATTCGCCGGACATGAAGGAACCGACTACGACTTTCGACATTGCCCCCGGCATTCAGCCCACGTTCTGGGTTTATGCGCCCAAAACCCGTGACATGTCGACTCTGAGCCTTTACGAACCGGTGGCAAATCCACTATTACGCGCACCGTCGCCGGTAATCCGCGTAGAGCAAGGTGACATCGTTTGGATTGTGTTGGAAAACAGCCATTACTTCCCGCATTCGATTCATTTGCACGGTATCGACCATCCTTACATGGACCATGGCGGCGAAGGCAACGACGGCGTCGGCCAGACCGGGCAAATGGACGTGATGCCGGGCCAAAGCAAAACCTATGTCATCAAACCCCGTCAGCCGGGCACGATGTATTACCATTGCCATGTTCAGCCCCACACGCATATTCCGATGGGGTTGCAAGGTATTTTTGTGGTGGAAGAAAACCGCCCGAATAACTGGGTCCAGGTGTTTAACGTCGGTGCCGGCCAAGTCCGCCATCCATCGGTAGCGGTCAAGGAAAAATACGCGGGCGAATACGATCTGCACTACCAGTCCGCGGACAAGGAGCTGCACGAAATGGTGCGCTCTGCTAACGATCCGCGGATTATCGCCCGGCGCATGAATCAGGAATACGATATCACCGAAGCCAAGCCGGATTACTTCATGCTCAACGGCCGCTCGTTCCCGTACACTTTACGCGAATCGTTGATCCTGATGGAAGAGAATAAAAAGGTCAAAATTCGCGTCCTGAACGGCCACGAGGAAGAGTTCGCGTTGCATATCCACGGCCATAAACCGATGGTGACGCATTACGACGGCGTCGATAACGGCCCCTCTTCTTATATCAAGCGCGACGTGCATGGCATGGTGCCGGCACAGCGACTCGATCTGGAACTTAGCGGCGTCGACGACGGCTTGAATAGTTTCGGCCAAGGCGTCTGGATGTTTCACGACCATGTCGAGAAATCGTTCACCACCAACGGTATAGGCGAAGGTGGCGACATTAGCTTGGTGGTTTACAAAGGCTACATGGATGAGCGCGGCATCCCCAAAGTTCACGGCATGAGCTTGGCGCCTTATTTCACCAAGGAATTCTGGCAAGGCAAATTCCCCGCTTGGCAGGATTACGATGCCTGGAAAAGCCTGGGTTTACCGGACATTTCCAACAAAAAGCAAGCCGCATTCGTTCCGCCTCCGCCTGCACCGGCTAAAACCGATGCCGCTGGGCAACCGGCGTCCGCGGAACAATCGTCATTTTTCGGCCAATTGGTTACCGGTCTGATTTTAGGCGGTTTGGCTTATGTCGGTTTTGCCAATCGGCAACGTATCCTGGATTTATTCGGGAAAAAGTAATCCGTACTAGCCGCTAACACACGCCGGTGTCGAGCTTGTCTCGGCACCGGCGTTTTGTTTTCAGCCGATGTAATATTGGCGCATCATGCCCAAGTCTTCGTGCTCCAGATTGTGGCAGTGATACAGGAATAAGCCCTTGTAATCCTGGAACGGCTTGATGATGTTCACCTCTTCTCCCGGCATCACCAATACCGTATCCTTCCAGCCCGAATCGATAAACCCGTCTTTCACCGTTGCATAGTCTGCGGCTTTGGTATTGGCACTGTTGCGGGACAGGATCTGGTACTGCTGACCATGCAGGTGTATCGGATGGGCCATTTCCATCATCATGCCCCCCATTCCGCCCATGCCCCTGCGGTCCGATTCCGCGCCGCCGCGCATGCCGCCCATCCGGCCCATGCCCATACCGCCGCTGTGTTGGCCCTCCGCGCCACCATGGTCGTGGAAGATTCTGATTTTTTTGATCGAGCCCAGCGCCACTTTCTCGTAATCCATGACCCTGTCCATCGAGAACGAAAGTCCGTTCAATAGCGGCCGCATATGGCGAATCGACAAAGCTATCGGAATCGGGTTGTCCCGGTTGTCGACATTAGCTTCGCTTAGGCGCTGCAACGGCACCAGGGTTTTCGGCAACTTCGGCGAGTCGGCAACTTTTTCGCTGACCTTGAACGCCGCGATCGGAAATTTCGCGCCCTGCGCCAACTTGCCATGCATCATGCCCATGCCGCCATGCATCCCCGGCAAGGCGCCGGAATAGGCCAGGCTGTTTAGGGTCAAGCGCGTGCCAACGGCTCTGCCGCTGAAATCCAGCCACAAATCGACCCGCTCGCCCGGAGCCAGCATGATGTAGGGCCGGGTTTCCGGCTGCGCCAGCAATCCGGCATCGGTACCGATCGCTGTCAATGGCGTGCCGTCGTCCCAACCAAGTTTGTAGATTCTGGAATTGGAGCCGTTGACGGCACGAAACCGGTATGCGCGGGATTTGACGTTGAATTCGGCCTGCGGTTTGCCGTTGACCAATATCGTGTCGCCCAAAAAGCCCATCATCCGCTCCGGCATCGCCTGCAGATATTGCAATTGGTTTCGCTCGTCGAAACGCCGGTCTTGAATGACAAGCGGCAGATCGAATTCGCCGCGCGGCAAATCGAGCTTGGCTTCGTCGGCATCGTTGACCACGATCAAGCCGGCTAAACCGCGATAAACTTGTTCGGCGGTCAAGTCGTGGGCGTGCGAATGGTACAAACTGGTGCCTGCCCGATTCAGTACTTCGAATTCGTAAACGTATTGCTCACCGGGCTGTATCGAATACATCGGGTGGCCGTCGCTGTGCTGCGGCACATGCAGACCGTGCCAATGAATGATGGACGGTTCCTGCAGGCGGTTATTGAAAAATATCCGTACCTTCTGGCCCTGCTGCAAGTTTAGGATCGGGCCGAGATAATTGTCCGGCACTGTCCGCAATGTGCTCGCCGGCCCGTTTAAAAGCGAGGCGCTGTAGGTTTGTACCCGGGTGGCCGGGCCGTCTGCAAAAACGCGTACTTGCGATGTTTGCGCGGAAAACTCGATTTCGACATCGGCATTAAATCCCGGCGTGGCTTTGCGCAGCAGGCTGCTGCCGGTCGCCGCCGACAATCCAGGCAGCGCCGCGAACGCCGCTCCCGCTGCCGAAGTTTGCAAAAACCGCCGTCTGCTGTGGTTGGTTTGATGCGTCATTTTCCTCTCCCCCTGTTGGCCCTTTGAAAAAGCTCATAATTATTGGGTTTGAACATACTCCAAATTCCAGTGCCGAACAACTTGCCCTTAGGCCTTGACCGCCAGCCCGCGGCAACCCAATCACAATCCGGAATTGGGTGTTAGAATGCTCGGCGAGCGATATGCAAACGCCTAACCGGGCCGATTTAACTCCGGTCGGGGCCGCGGCGGGCAAGCGTAAAACTATTAAAAGAGGACATTATGCGTAACTGGAAACTGTTGCCGGCGCTGATGGCGGCAACCCTGGTAGTAGCTGCCGTTTTGTACGTGGCGTTCTACTTCGTGTTTCTCGATTTTTTCGTCGATTTATGGTGGTTTCGCTCGCTGGAATTCGAAACCTACTTTTGGTTGAAGCTGCTCTATCGCTTTATCTTTTCCGGGGCGGTTACCGCATTCTTCTTTGCAATCTTCCTGTTTCATTTCTGGATCGCCTCCCGTTACTTGGGCCTTAACCCGCCTGACGACATCTTGATGGACGACGGCAAACGCCGCCGTTTTCAGCGTTTTGCCGATGTGTTTATGACCGGCTCGGCCAGGGTTTACACGCCGGTATCACTGGTGTTGGCGATCGCGATCGCGGTTCCGTTCTACTTGCAATGGGAACAAGCGCTACTGTTCTTCTTCGGCGAAGCCGCCGGCATCACCGACCCGGTATACGGCAACGATGTCAGCTTCTACATGTTTTCGTATCCGATTTACATGTTGATTCAAAAGGAATTACTGACTACGGCCGCGCTGGTGCTGTTGGCGACAGGCGTGTTGTATTGGCTGGAACACGTGTTTGTACCCAACCAAAGTAAGGAGTTTCCGCTCGGCGCCAAAATCCATCTGGCGGTTCTGTTCGGCTTTGTCGTGCTGTTCGTGATCTGGGGCTTTCTGCTGGACCGGTTTTCGCTGCTGTATTCCGACCAAAACGAACCGGTGTTTTTCGGCCCCGGCTTTGTCGAATTGCATTACCAATTGCCGTTGATTTGGCTGGAAATATTTTTCATCGCCGCGATCGCGGTCTCTATCGTGTTTTATGCATTTTCGGAACGGCACCGCAGCAAAACCCCGACCATCGTTGCCGTGCTCGGTTATCTGGCGGTTTGGGGGCTGAGCGGCTCGCATACCATTCCGGAAATGATCGAAAAGTTTATCGTCAAGCCTAATTTTACCCGGACAGAGGGCGATTCGATGCTGCACAACATCGATGCGACGATGGCGGCTTACGACCTGAACAACATCAAAGTCGTCGATTTCAAAGTCAATCTCGACGCGACCAAAGATATCGAGGCCTGGTCCAACGTCAAGCATTTCGAAAACATTCCGGTCTGGGATCGCGAGTTTTTGATCGACAGCTACATGCAGTTGCAGGGCTTGCGCTCGTACTACGTGTTTCCGACTGTCGACGAAGACCGCTATTTCATCAACGACCATTTTCAGCAAGTCAATCTGGCGGCGCGGGAAGTCAACATCGAGCGCATGCCGAAGGAAGCCCAAAACTGGGAGAACACCCATCTGCGCTTCACCCACGGTTACGGTGCGGTGGTTTCGCCGGCGGCGCAAGACGCCGGTATTCCAATCGTCTGGTATCTGCGCGATTTGAACATGAGCTCCGACGTCGGCTTTTCGGTCAAATATCCGGATATTTATTACGGTCTGGAAAAGTACCGTTATGCCATTGTGCCTAACCAACTGGCGGTATCCGATATCTCCACGTCGGCACCCGACGAAGGCAAAGATTACCGCGGCAATACCGGCATCCCGATCCCATCGCTGTTTAGAAAGCTGTTGTTTGCCTTTTATTTGAAAGACGAAAAAATCTTTTTCTCGCCAAGTATCTCGGGCGATAGCAAATTATTGTTGCGCCGCAATATCGACGAGCGCATCAGCGCGTTGACTCCGTTCCTGCATCTGGACAAAGACCCGTATCTGGTCATCGACAAAGACCGGTTTTACTGGATCCAGGACGCCTATACGCTATCGAAATACTATCCGGTCTCGAAACCGGCCGCCGACGATTATCTGGACGGCAGCCACCAGTTCAATTACATCCGCAATTCGGTCAAAGTGGTGGTCGACGCTTACGACGGCAGCGTCGACTATTACATCGCCAACCCGGACGACCCGATTATCAAGGCATACAGCCGCGCCTACCCCGGGCTGTTGAAAAACCTGAAGGAGATGCCGGACCACTTGCTGAAACATTTGCGCTATCCGCGCGATTTGTACTTCATGCAAATGAAAATTTACGCCAAGTACCACCAAAACACGCCGGAGTTGTTTTACGAGCAGGCCGAAACCTGGCAATACGCGACGGTCGACGGCCAATCGGTTTTGCCCTATTTCATTACCATGGATTTCAATCGTTGCAACGACACCGAAGAATTCGTCATGATCAATCCGATGACGCCGATTCGTCGCGACAATCTGAGCATGGTCGGCCTGGCCGGCACTTTGGACGAAGCCGACTGCGGCCGCGGTTACAAACCCGGCATTACCATCTTCAAATTTCCGAAGGATGTACAGGTCAACGGTCCGTCGCAGGTCAATGCCTTGATCGACCAGAATCCGGAAATTGCCGCCCAATTCACGCTGTGGAACCAACAGGGTTCTGAAGTGAAAAAAGGCCGCATGGTGATTTTGCCGATGGGCAATTCGATTTTGTACGTGCAGCCGATTTACATGCTGGCGACCAAAACCAAAATGCCCGAGTTAGCCCGAGTTATCGTCTCGATCGGCAATCAAGTGGTGATGGATAAGACGCTGCAGGCGGCATTCGACCATTTGAAAGCGCAGTTTATCAAAGGGGCTAACGGCCCGGCCTCCGGCATTTCGGCAGTCGGCGGCAAATAAGCCTTTGGTGGTTTCTGCGGTTCAATGCAGCAGCATGGAGCAAAGCTGGTCTTCCAGCTCCATGCGCTCTGCCAAGTGCTCGCCGAGTACCGATAAGTCTTGCGCCAGATTATCGGTTTTGAATTTGCGCCGGCCTTCGTCGTAGGTGTCGCTGAACGATACCGCAGAGGCTGTGATCTTGGAAAACGCCGGATAAATCCGTTCCGCATAGTTCAGCGCCGTAGATTCGTCCTGTGTTTCGGTTAATAGATGCTCGTAAATGCCGAAATGGCCGAGTGAAATATAATCGATCAGTAGCTGAGAGAATTCGGATAGCACGGAGCGCAAATGACTGTCGCCATTGAATGGCAGCATTTTCCCTATCTGGCAATACAACTCCCAAACCGCAGAGCGTTCGGCCAATAATGTTTCGACCCAATGCCGGGCGCTGGCGCTTTTTTCGGCGCGGTAGACGTTAGACTCGATCACTGAAGTTCTCCCTAAATAAAATGACGAGCCTTAAATTTAAGTCACTTATTAACAATATTCAACAACACATTAAAAACAAAGCATTTTTTAATGAAAAATGTGAACGACTCAGCACCTGGGATTTTTGTTTTTGTGGCCCTGCCCTGTGAAGCAAAGCCCCTGGTTGCCGCCTGGAAGCTTAAAAAAAACACGCAAATACAAGCGTTTGCCACTTACCAGAATCAAAACAGCGTTCTTACGGTTAGCGGCCTGGGAAAAGTAGCGATGGCCGCAGCAGTGGCCTACACGCTGGCGCGCCACCCGGATGTCGCGCAACCGTTGTTGTTGAATTTGGGCGTGGCCGGACATCGCAATCTTCCGCTAGGCAGTTGCGTTTTGGCTGATCAAATCATTGACGCCGACAGCGGCCGGCGCTTTTATCCGCAATTGCCTTTCTCGGTGCCGTGTCCGACCCACGCTTTAAAAACAATGTCCCAAGCAGATGAGACATATAGCGACGGCTACATCCGCGACATGGAAGCCTCCGCCTTTTTCGAAACCGCGGTTAAATTCAGTTCCAGCGAACTGGTTCATTGCTTGAAGGTGGTATCCGATAACGCCGACTCGCCGCTGGCGAACATCACTGAGGATGCGGTAACAAACTGGATTGGCGGCCGGCTTTCGGTTGTAGCAGACCTGATAGTTGCGCTGAGGGAGTTGAGAGCTGTAATAGCGGGGCCTGACGGGCGGGATTGTCAAGGCATCCTGAGTCGATTTCATTTCACCGCGAGCAATGCTGCAAAATTACAATCGCTATTGAACCGGTGGCGTTTGATGAATGGCGTGTCGGTGGATTTAGCGAAAATCGATGCCAAAAACGCGAAAGACTTGATTGCGCAACTGGAAGCCTTAGTGGCTGAAAAGCAATTTTATTTGTAACGGGAAGGCCGTTCTGGAACGGTGGAGCAGACGGGATAAAAAACAGGGCGCCGAAGCGCCCTGCCGCGAAACGATTACAGCAATTTTTTCAAGCCATCGATGCCGGCTTTCGCTTTTGCCAAGTGCTCTTTAGATTCTTGCAGGTTGGCGGCTTTAGCAGCGGTGATAGCGGCTTTCAGGTGAGATCTGACTTTTGAATTTTCTCTGGCAACTTTGTCGTTGGCATTGATTTCTTCGGAAAAATCAGCGGCTTTTTTGATCAGGGCTGCAACTTCAGCGTCTTCAGCGCCGTTGTTAATCGCAGTCTCGGCAGCAGCGATACGCTCTAAAACGCCATTGATCGCATCAATAGGTTTGTAGGACGTTCTGCCGGCTTCGGCAACCGCAGCAGTCGAAAAAGAACCCATAGCGGCAGCCAAAGAGAACGCGATAACAGCACTTTTTAAAATTTTCATGTATTGAACCTCACAGTTATTTTTATAAGAACATATAGCTGCTAATCCAACCGATTTAGCCACCACATGTTGGGCCGGGATAATAGCATAGTTCATGCGCTTTGCTAGCGAGTTTATTGGCGAAAATCAGGGTTTTTCCGGCCCGTTTCGCCTCATTCGACGCTGACCAGTAACTTATCCAACCACGCTGTCGGCAGCAGGCGTTTCAGCCAGGCAAACAGATGGGTCGGGACGGTCACCCGGTAACGGATTTTAGGTCGCGCGGACTCCAATGCCGCCGCGACCTTTTCGGCGACCGCCGTGGCCGGCAAGGTAAATGGCGCCGCCGGACCTTGCTTTTGCAGGCGGGCCTCCATGGCTCGATAGGTTTCTTTGTGGACGCTGCGTTCCGGGTCGATGTTTTGCCGGTACAAGGCAAACGCGTTCTGCCGGAAACGGCTCTCGATCGGCCCCGGTTCGATCAATACCGCATGCACGCCGCTGCCGCGCAATTCCAGACGCAAAGTATCGACCAAACCCTCCAGCGCGAACTTGCTGGCGTTATAGGCGCCGCGGAATTTCATCGCTACAAAACCCAGCACCGAACTGTTGTAAATGATCCGGCCGTGGCCTTGCCGACGCATCACCGGCAACAACAAATTGGTTAACTCGTGCACGCCGAAAAAGTTGGTTTCGAACTGGTTGCGTAACACGTCCCGGCTTAGGTCTTCCACTGCGCCCGGCTGGCCGAAAGCGCCGTTGTGAAACACCGCATCGAGCTTGCCGTCGGTTACCCTCAATAACTCGTCTACAGCAACACGAATGCTTTGCGAGTCGGCCAGATCGAGTTGCAGGCATTCGTAGCCCTCGCCGCGCAAGCGTTCGACATCCTCCGCTTTGCGCGCCGAGCAGATCACCCGGTGGCCGCGTAATTTCAGATACAGCGCGGTGCTGTAACCGATGCCCGACGAGCAACCGGTAATAAAAATGATTTTGCCTTGGGTCATGGCTGGCTCAGGTCGCTTTCGCTGAAGGTATAGGTTTTACCGCTGCTGCAGTTGATCGAGAACACCAACTGGTCCAATTTGCTTTTGCCGTTCAGTTCGTCGGCTTCGACCCGTTGGCATTCGCCGCCGGCCAAGGCTTTCTGAGCTGCTAAACGCCGAAATTTCTCGACATCCGGCAGCCGGGTTTCGAACGGCTTGATTTCAACCGGTAATTTCTCGGGATCGTAGGGTGGGACGGCAAAAGCGGAAAACTGCAGCGGATTTTGCTTGATCAGACTTTGGGTTTGCTCGCTTTCCGATTTGGCCGCCTGCTTGGTTTGCGCGATCAAGTCCAGTTTGGCCTGCTGCGCCGCGCGCTCCTGCTCTGACTGCAATTTCTTCAATTCGGCTTCGTCGGCTTGCTTCTTCTCTTGTGCGGTGATGTCGACGCTGCTGCCGGTCTTGGGATTCATTTGCACCGCTTTATGTTGCTCGGTGCACGGCGACGACTGATAGTTAGTATGGCCGCTGGCATCGGTGCATTTATAAACGCCTGCCCAGCTGTCGCAAGACAGGCACAGGGCAAAAACAAAGAACAGATTTTTCATTGTATTCCTGTTGGTTAAACGCTACTGTAAAACTATCACTTAGCTTGCCCTTACTGTAAACAGATTTTTCAATCCGCCGATGTTCGTCCTGCACAGCTCCAACAAAACCGAAAACCTGCTGGAGCACTTGGTCACGGTCATTAGCACCGCACCGTTATCGTCGCCGTTCGCCGCCGAGTTGTTCTTGATTCAAAGTCAGGGTATGGAACGCTGGCTATCGCAGCAACTGGCAGCGCGGCTGAAGGTTTGGGGTCATTTCAGCTATCTGTTCCCGGCCAAATTCTTCGCCGAAATCGCCGCGACGCTGCACGACGAACTCTACGAGCCAGCCTTCGACCGCCATTGGATGCTATGGCGCTTCGAAGCCTTATTGCGCGATCTCGACGCCGAAGTGTATCAGGCTTTGCGGCAATATCTAGTCGGCGAAAACGCCGAGCTTAAGCGTTACCAATTGGCTCAACAATTGGCGCGGGTCTACGACCAATACCAGATGCTGCGGCCGGACCTGCTCGAGGCCTGGCAAGCGCGACGCCTGCTATACGGCAGCCCGGCGGAAGCCTGGCAAGCCCAGTTGTGGCGCGCCGTCGTTGCCGAAATCGGCCAGCGCCACCGCGGCGCGCACTGGCTGCAAGCGATCGCCAAACTGCAGCAAGCGAAACCCGGTGCGTTCGCCGGGCAATTGCCGGAACGGGTTTCGGTATTCGGCGTCAACAGCTTGCCGCCGCTGATGCTGAACTACCTGCAGGCCTTGTCCCGCCATTGCCATGTCCACCTGTATCTACTAAATCCGGTCCAGGGTTACTGGGCCGACCTGCCGCCGAAGCGGCTGCTGGCCGAATTGCAACAGTTCGATGGCCATCCCTTACTGGTCCGGCTGGGTCAGCAAGGCCGCGAATTCCAGCAAATGTTGCTGGAGCAGGCCGAATTCGCCTTCGAACCCAGCAGCTTCGAGCCGGCTGAGCCCGAGACCGTGCTGCAATGCTTGCAAAACGACGTCCTCGCCAACCGGGTACCGCAGCAAATCCGGCTGGCGGCCGACGCTTCGATCGGTATTCACGCCTGCCACTCGCGCCTGCGCGAAGTGCAAGTGTTGAAAGACCAGCTATTGCAAACCCTGGAACAACACCCCGATCTGGATCTGCGCGACATTGTCGTGATGGCGCCGGACATCCAGGCCTACGCCCCGTTCATCAGCGCGGTATTCGACGACATCCAGCACGCCGTCGCCGACCGCAGCCTGAAAATCAGCGATCCGCTGCTGGACGCTTTCATCCGTTTTCTGAAACTGTCGCAAAGCCGGCTGGGCTGGCGCACAGTCATGGATTTACTGGAGCAACCGCTGATTCACACAGGCTTCGGTTTGGCGGCTGCCGATCTGGAATTGATCGCCTATTGGCTGCAGGAGCTGCAAGTGCGCTGGGGGCGGTCGGGCGAGGCCAAGCAAGCGCAGGGCCTGCCGCCGACGCCGCAGAATACCTGGCAGGCCGGCCTGGAGCGGTTGTTCATGGGTTATGCCCTGGCCGAAGACGAGTTCGTCGACGACATCCTGCCCTACCCGGATATCGAAGGCTCTTCGGCGCAGGCGCTGGGCGGCCTGAACGCTTTCCTGCAACTACTGTTCCGGGCCGGCGACGAGTTGGCGGCCGCGAAAACCCTGAGCGAATGGCAAACCTGCCTGAACCGCTACGCCGACGGCCTGTTGGCCGGCGCCGACACGGCGCAACGCCAAGCGCTGAATGAGCTACTGGCCGAAATGGCGGAGATGGCCGCGATTCACGACCGGCCGCTGGCTTTGGCCGTGATCGTCGCCTGGCTGCAAGGCCGGATGGACGAAACCAAATCCGGCGCCGGCTTTCTGCGCGGTCAATTGACTTTTTGCTCGATGCTGCCGATGCGGTCGATCCCGTTTCAGA
Source organism: Methylomonas sp. EFPC3 (assembly GCF_029643245.1). Taxonomy (NCBI): domain Bacteria; kingdom Pseudomonadati; phylum Pseudomonadota; class Gammaproteobacteria; order Methylococcales; family Methylococcaceae; genus Methylomonas; species Methylomonas sp. EFPC3. The sequence continues at coordinate 3,074,223 of NZ_CP116398.1, read as the reverse complement.
TCATCGCCTTGTTGGGTATGAACGACGGCGAATTCCCGAAAATCGAACGCCAGCCGACCTTCGACCTGCTGGCGGCGCATCCGCGCTTGGGCGACCGTTCGCGCCGCGCCGACGACCGCTACCAATTTCTGGAAATATTGCTGTCCGCCCGCCGGCAATTGATCGTTACCTATTTGGGCCAATCGCTGCGCGACAATAGCGAAATTCCGCCGTCGCCCATCGTCAGCGAATTGCTCGAGGTACTGCGCGACGGTTACGGCCTGGACGGCATCGTGGTTCGCCACCCGTTGCACCCGTTCAGTCCGCGTTATTTCCTCGGCCAGGATCCCAACCTGTTCAGCTACGCCCGCCACGATTGCGACACCGCCCGCCGCCTGCGCGGCGAGAAACCGGCGCCGCAGCCCTGGTGGTCCGGCGCGTTGCCGGCCGAAACCGACACCGTGATCGAAATCGACCGCTTACGCCAGTTTTTCCACCACCCGCAACGCTATTTTTTCCGCCACTGCCTGGAACTGCAACTTCCCGGTTTGATAGTCGACGCCGAAGAGCGCGAACCGTTTGCCTTGAACAGCCTGGAAGATTATTTGTTAGCCCAGGAGTGGCTCGATGCCGAACTGCAAGGCAAAGTATTTTCGCTGGCAAAATTGCAAGCCCGCGGTTTGTGGCCGGCCGGCGCCGCCGGCGAAATCGCCTGGCGCCGCCGCCAGCCGGCGATCGCCGAATTCGCTTCGATTATCGCCGGCAAACAGCTGGGGGAGTCGCTACCGCCCCAGGCCATCGATCTGACCATCGGCGATTATCGATTGGTCGGCAAACTGGGGCGTTTACACCAACACGGCGGACTGATTTACCGCTTCGGCAAACTGAAAGGCCGCGATTTTTTCGGCGCCTGGTTGCAGCATTTGGTCGCCAACCGCATCGCGCCGCAAGCCACCCACTTGGTATGCGTCGATGCGGACTTACGTTTTCCGGCCCAAGCCGAACCCGACGACGCGCTACCGCAATTGCTAGCGATTTTCCGGAGCGGCCAAACCCGGCCCGACGCGTTTTTTACCGAAGCGGCATTGGATTTCGTGCGTCATAACGACCCGGAAAAGGCGCTGGCGGCAACGGCCAAACGCCTGGCCGACGCCATCGAACAGGGTTACGAAGCGGAAATCGGCCAACTGTTCGCCTACCGCGACTTGAGCGATTTGCTCGGCGACGCATTTAGCGGGTTCTGCCGGGATTGGCTGGAACCGGCCTGGAGGGCGGCGCATGCAGAGTAAGGCCTTCGACGCCACTCGCGGCGAGCTGGAAACCGGCATCAATCTGATCGAAGCCAGTGCCGGTACCGGCAAGACTTACACCATCGCGATGCTGGTACTGCGCTTTGTGGTCGAGTGCCGGCTCGACATCAAGCAACTGCTGGTGGTGACCTTCACCAAAGCCGCCAGCGAAGAACTGAAGGACCGCATCCGCGCCCGCCTGGTCAAGGCCCGGCACATTCTGCTGCATCCGGCGCCGGGCGACGATCCGGCGATTACCGCCTGGCTGGCAGGCTTGACGCTGGATAGCGCCAGCATTCGCCAACGCCTGGAACTGGCGCTGCTCGATATCGACCAGGCGGCGATTTTCACCATTCATGGTTTCTGCCAACGGGTGCTGGCCGAACACGCACTGGAAAGCGGCCAGTTGTTCGATTGCGAACTGAGCGGCGACGTTGCCGAATTGAAATTGCAGTGCGCCGACGACTTCTGGCGTCGGCAAATCTACCAACGCCCGGCCTGGCAAGCCGCATTGCTGCTGCGCGCCTATCCGACTCCGGACGCCTTGCTGGATAGCGTGCTGCGCATCGATCTGCAGCAAAACGCCTACCCGCTGGATACCGATCTGGACGCCGATTTGGCGGCGCTGCCGGCCTTGCGCGCGGCGGCCGCTGCGCAATTGCCGACGGTAGCGGCAACCTTGATCGATGCGCTAGAAGCCGGCTACTTTAGCGCAAGCTTCGCCGCCGGTTTGCCGCAACGGCTGCAAACCCTGGCAGAGTGGTTGCAAGACCCGGAGCAGGATTTGCCGGATTTCGACTGTCTGAACCAAGTCACGTTGCTGGCCGGTCTGAGCGGCATCAAATTTCGCAGCAGCAAGAACAAGCCGTTGCCGGCCGAGGAGCAGAAGCAGCAGTACTTGGCTGGTCTGAATATTGATTGCGGGCCGTTCGAGGCTCTGGCCGATGCGGTGCGGCGGTTGCCGGTCGCCTTGCGCGCCGCGTTGCTGGCCAGCTTGCGTTCGGAACTGGACCGGCGCCTGTTGCGGGAGAACGTGTTGTCCTTCGACGACCTGATCACCCGCTTGGCGGCGGCGCTGGACGGCGACAACGGTGCCTTGCTGGCGGCGGAATTGCGCCTGCGCTTCCGCGCGGCGTTGATCGACGAATTTCAGGACACCGACGCCAAGCAATGGCGGATCTTTTCCGGCGTATTTGCCAGCGCGGAACATTATTTATATCTGATCGGCGATCCGAAGCAGGCGATTTACAAATTCCGCGGCGCCGATATTTTTTCCTACTTCGCCGCCCAACAACGCGCCGACCGGCATTACACGTTGCTGCACAATTGGCGCTCTCATCCGCATCTGGTGCAGGCGGTGAACCGCTTGTTCCGCCGGCAAAAACCGTTTTTGTTCGATCAATTGGATTTCACGCCGGTCATGGCCGGCCGCCAGCCCGGCGACGGCAGTATCGCCGGCGCGCCGCTGGTCCTGTGGCAGCTCGATAAAAATCCCGGCAAGCAGGAGCATTGGACCGCGCGCAAAGGCAGTTCCGGCGAAGTCTCGGCGCTGATCGAGCACGCCGTCGTCGCCGAAATCAGCCGGCTACTGACGGCCGGCCGCATCGCCGAAAAGCACGGTGCGGAACGGCCGGTGCAAGCCGGCGACATCGCGATTCTGGTACGGAGCAATGCCGCTGCCGCGGCCTATCAACAGGCGTTGCTGGCGGCCGGCATACCGGCAGTATTGAACAGCAAGCAGTCGGTATTCGCCTCCATCCAAGCTTTCGAGTTGTACCACGTGCTGCGGGCGGTGGCCGGCGCCGGCCAAATCGATCTGTTGAAGCAGGCGTTGGCCACGCCGTGGTTTGGATTGGACGGCCAGCAATTGTATCGGCTGAGCCAGGACGAGGCGGAGCTGGACGCTTGGGTGTCGCGCTTTCAGGACTATCTGCAATGCTGGCGCAACCAAGGCCTGCTGGCGACGCTGCAGCAACTACTGCGGCGGGAGCGGATCGAACAACACCTGTCGGAGCAACCCCAAGCCGAACGGGTGCTGACCAATATCCACCATTTGGCCGAGCGGCTGCAGCAAGCGGCGATCGACGAGCATCTGGCGATCAGCAAGACGCTGGACTGGCTGCGGCGGGCGATCCAGCAAGCGGCGCAAGACAGTAGCGAAGACCGCCAATTGCGGCTGGAAAGCGACGAGGACGCGATCAAGATCGTCACGCTGCACAGTTCCAAAGGCCTGGAGTACCCGCTGGTGTTCTGTCCCGATCTATGGCGGCGCAGCGACCGGCTGAAAACCGAAACCGCTTTGGTGCAATGCCACGAACACGGGACGATGGTCGCCGACCTGGGTTCGCCACAATTCGCCGAACGCCGCGAACAAGCCTTGTTCGAAGAATTGGCCGAGGACCTGCGTTTGTTTTACGTCGCGTTGACTCGGGCCAAGTACCGCTGCTATCTGAATTGGGCCGACGTCCGCACCAAGGAGCGGGCCAACGACTCGGCCATGGCCTATTTATTCGAATTCGCCGACTGCGATTTCGCCGGCCAGCAGCAGGTGCTGCAACAGCTGGCAAGCGCAGAACCGGATTTATTCGAGTACCGCCTGCTACCGGCCGAAGCGGCCGGCGAGCCGGCCGAATTGCCGGCCGACCGCCGTGCTGCCGACCTGGCGTTGGCGCATCGTCGCCAAACCCGCAGTCTGCACAGCATCTGGCAAATGAGCAGCTACACCGCGTTGGCGGCGCTGAGCCTGGAGCAGACGCCGGAACTGCCGGCCGATAAAGCCGAAGAAAGCCACGGCCAACCGGCCGGCGATGAAGCCCTGCCGCGCGGCGCCCACACCGGCAACGTGATCCACAGCCTGCTGGAGACCGTGGCGTTTGCCGACTTGGCCGCGCGGCGCGACATCGGCCGCGCCAGCGCCCAAGCCTGCCTGCGCTACGGTCTGCAGTTGGCGCAACCGCAAATTTTGAGCGAGGTGCTGTACCGGGTAACGGCCACTCCGCTCAGCGAAGATCCGGGGTTTTGCCTGAAAAATCTGGAGCCGGCGCAGTGCATCAAGGAAATGCCGTTTTACCTGTCCATGCCGGGCCGGGTGGATACCGCCCGTATCAACCGGATCCTGGCCGCCTGTCCGGCCTATCAGGCGCTGGACTCCAAACAAATCAGCGGCTATCTGACCGGTTTCATTGATCTGGTCTGTTGTTACGGCGGCCGCTACTTTGTAATGGATTACAAAACCAACGCCTTGGCGGACTATAGCCAGGCCAGCCTGCTGCAGGCCATGCGCGAACACAATTACGGCCTGCAATATTGGCTGTACAGTCTGGTGTTGCACGCATACCTGGGCCAACGCCTGCCGGACTACGATTACGCCCGCCATTTCGGCGGCGTCAAGTACTTGTTCGTGCGCGGCATGGAGCCCGAGCGGCCGGCAAGCGGTGTGTTCGCCGACCGCCCGGAGCAAGGTCTGCTTGGCGATCTGGCCGATGTGTTCTTCCGTACCTAGCGGATTTTCAGCGCTGCTACGATTTAAAAATCCGATTTTGCCTATTCTCGTGGTAGCTTGGCGGCGTCGATCCGGCCAGGGACAATCTAAATATGTTAAATCACCCAGGCCGGTATCGGGATTTGCCGATATCCAGCCAAAGAGCCAGCCAATACAATAAGTTACCATTTGCCGCTTAGGGGGTGTTTGGGTTAAATCCCCTAACTTCCGTCGTCCGTTTCATCGCTTGGGCTTGTCGTCATCAGACCAAGCTCTAGCGGACATCCATTCTCTCAATCGCGACTCGAATCTCCCGTCCACCCTGTCCGGCCCCGCCGTTCCTGATATTTCAGCCGCTCGGCTTCCCGCTCCAGCCTGCTGAATCGGCATCTGGTTTTATTTGTTAGGACTGGCACGGTATCTGCTGAACTCCTGTTGTAGCGTTTGCCAGCGTTCTGGTGGCGGCTGTGGCCCGCCCGACCGGTGCGTTAGCAACCGCCGCTCACTAAGGGAATATGCCGTTCGGGGTCCAGCCGTCCGGTTTTCAAGGAGGGAGCACTTCGCCACATCCGCCGCAAGGTGGAGCCGGAAAGCCGCGGATCTCGCCAGCTCGAGACAGCCGGGCCGCCTCTCGTGCGAGAGTCATCGACGGCTTGAGTCGTTCAAGCCGCTTATAGCGTTTATATCTTTCATTTAGGAAAAAAGTATGCAAAAGATCGGATCGAAATCGCTGCGGCTACGCTGCGTCCTGGCTGCTGGCGCGCTGGCAATCGCTAACGTGGCAAGTGCGGGCACGCTGAACGGCGGGGTGTTCCAAATTTCCTATGACAATCCCGATGATTTGTTGTCGGGCTTGACCTTGGGCGACGGCGCGATCACTTCGTATTATGTCGCCAATTATTTCGACAAGTCGTTGGCGGACAATATGAATGTGTCGCAAATGCTTGGCGTGGCAAACGATACCTACCCGGCGCCTGCGACGCTGTCGTTCGACATCAACCCGTCCAGTTTGGCCGGTACCGGCATTCCGTTCGGTAGCGGCGGCCGCAACAACAAAGCGACCACGTTAACGTGGGGAAGCAGTCAGGACGCGTTGACCAACTCGTCGACCTTTACCGCCAGCGGCGTTGCCGGGCTAAACGGTGTGGTAATGACTCGCGGCAGTTTCACCGGTACGCTGCTATCCGGCGATTACCAATTCGGCTACGTCGCCGCTCGCAATAACGGCGTCAACAGCGGTTGGGCTCTGACCAACAACGTCAGCTTCTCGTCCACCACCTACGATACCCGCAACATCAGCGTCACCACCGACGGCGACAAACTGCTGTTTACCGGCGAACTGTGGTATTCCGCCAGCACCAGCGCCTTCCTGTTCGGCGGCGACGGCGTCAGCCAAGCCGGCCGTGCCGGTACCTTCAGCCTGATTTCTCCGGCTCCGGCCGCGGTTCCGGTGCCGGCAGCGGTCTGGTTGTTCGGTAGCGGTTTGTTCGGCGTGATGGCCTCCACTCGCCGTAAACGCACAGCCATTCCGGCCTAAGCCGGCTTTCGCACCCGGGCATACCCGGGTGCTTCGGCTTGGTTGGCACCGCTTTTCAAGATTATTTCCCTCAGCATGACTATGAGTATTCATTTAGCTAGATTTTCGGCGCTCCGCTTCGGCTGGGGTATGTTGCTGGCCACGGCGTTGTTATCCCCGGCGGAGGCCGCCACGGTATCCGGCGGCTCGTTGGTCGTGAACTTGGATCGCGACGCGTTGGCCGCCGCCGTGGATATCGACGAAACGCCTGCCCGGTCGATGTACCTGGAAGAGTTTTTCGACGCGCAAGCCTCGCGCAGCCGGAGCTATAGCCAAATTTTGGAAGACCACCTGGTACCCGGCGTGGCGGAGATTCCCGCAACCGGATTGACGTTTGCCGTTAACGGCAGCTCGGTCACCAACTTAACCAACCGGCGGAGCAAGCCGACGACCATCGATTTCGATCCGGCCGATTTCGAGGCCACGGTGACGGGTGCTATCGGCTTGGCCGGGGTGTTCCGGTTTCGGGTCGATACCGGCTCGGACTTCAATCGCATTTTATCCGGCGATTACACCTTGGAATACGACGCCGCCAATATCGACCTTGCTAGCGGCCGCTCGGCCTGGAGCCTGTACAACCACGTTTCTTTCCGCTCGCAGTCTTACAACCTGTTCAACGTCGTGATGGGACTCGATTCCAGCCGCTTCAGTCTGTCGGGCGATCTGGGTTTGGGAGAGGGCTACGACCACCTGAACGGTACCCGCGATGCGATTGTCGGCAATTTCAATCTGCAAACCGCGGTGGTGCCGCTGCCGCCGGCATTCGCGTTGTTCGCGGCCGGCTTGGCCGGCTTCGGCTTTTGCCGCAAGCCAAGAGGACACATGTTATGAAAATCGACCTAGGACAAGCGGCTAGCACCTGTCCGCGCCGTTACGCGCCCCCGGCGAAGCGCTTGGTGACGGCGTTGGCGGCTTCGATGCTGACCGCCGGCTGGACGCAGTCCGCGATCGCGAATCAATACAGCCAGGGCGCTTATATCAGTACCCAAGTCAATGTCACCGCCGACGGCAAAAATATCGTCGGCGATGCCGCCAACGAACCGAGCCTGGCGATCAATCCGCTGGACCCGGCCAATATGGTGGTTTCCTGGCGCCAGTTCGATTCGGTGGACTCGTCGTTTCGGCAAGGCGGATGGGCTTATACCGCCGATGCCGGTGCGCATTGGCATTTCAACGGCACGATCACCCCGGGCGAAGGCCGCAGCAATCCGACCTTGGATGTCGACGCCTTGGGCAATTTTTACTACCAGAGCCTGCATTTCGATCCGAGTTATACCTTTGTCCAAGACATCCAGGTCATCAAATCATTGGACGGCGGCCGCAGTTGGGAAGCACCGGTGTTCGCTTACGGCCAAGGCGGCGACAAGGCCCAAATGGCCGTGGACCGCAGCGGCGGCACCAGCGACGGCCATGTCTACCTGAATTGGCGCGACTGTCTGGCGGAAAAATGCTTCGTCCGCTCGATCGACAGAGGCGCCAGCTTCCAGCCGCCGCTGGCAATCCCGGAGACCCCGACCTTCGGCACGATGCGGGTCGGCAACGACGGCGAGCTGTATCTGGCGGGCAGACGGGAGCCGCCGGAATTCGACGAGGAACACCAAGACCGTAACCTGCATCACCATCTGTTTTCCCGGTCGTTGAATGCCCGCGATCCGGCGCAAACCCCGACCTTCGATACCCGCGAAATCGACTTGGGTGGTCTGGCTCCGCTATTTTTGTTTAAGCAAAACCCCAACCAATACGGGCCTACTGGCGACGTCCAAGTCGGTGTCGATAGCTCGGCCAGCGCGATGCGCGGCCATCTTTACGTTTTGGCGACGGTCGATCCGCCGGGGGCGGACAATCTCGACATTACCTTCGTCCGCAGCAGCGACGGCGGTGACACCTGGAGCGCGCCGATACGCATCAACGACGACGCGCAGAGCAAAAATAACTGGAATTGGTTCGGCATGATGGGCGTGGCGCCCAACTCGCGCATCGATGCCGTCTGGTACGACACCCGCGATAGCGGCAATTACAAGGTGTCGCGGCTGTATTACAGCTACTCCTGGGACGGAGGGCAAACCTGGAGCAAAAACGTTCCGGTCAGCCCGGCATTCGACACCACAATCGCTTACCCGCACGGCTCCACCAAGATCGGCGACTATTCCACCTTGGTGTCGGGCAAGGACGGGGCCAGCCTGGCCTACACCGCAACCTATAACGGCGAGCAGGACGTGTACTACCTAAACGTGTTTCCGGACTGTAACCAAAACGGCCAATCGGATGTAACCGACATCGAGCGGCGCCGGGTGGGCGACACCAACACCAACCATGTGCCGGACGTGTGCGAGGCCATCACTGTGGCCGGCGATCTTGACGGCGACCGCGATGTCGACCAAGTCGACATTAACCGGATTCTGGCGGCGCGCGGCAGCAAGATTGCCGCAGGCGACCCGCGCGACATCGACCGTAACGGCGTCGTCAACCTTCTCGATGCCCGCAAACTGGTGCAGTCCTGTACCCGGCCGCAGTGCGCGACCAACTGAACAAATTTCCACGGACCGTTGACCAGTCCATCAAACATAAGGAGATACCGCAAATGAAAAACCGTTTTAGCCTGACTCTGCTCGCTACGTGGTTATTATCGATATCGGGAACGGCAGGGGCCGCGATCGAATTGAGCCTGGTGCCGATCACGCAGACCGCTTCGTCGCTTAGCGTCGGCGTTTCGATATCCGGCTTGGGTAATGCTGCGGCGCCGTCGTTGGGAGCCTACGATTTGGACCTGGTTTTCGACGGCGATCATTTAGCGTATGTCGGCGCGGTATTCGGCGATCCGGTTTCGGGTAAGGCATTGGACCCGCTGGATTTGGGTTTGAGTCCGTCGGCGGCGGCACTGGCCGGCGCCGGCCGGTTGAATCTGTTCGAATTGTCTCTGGATAGTGCGGCGACACTAAACCAATTACAGGCGGACAGTTTCATCCTGGCCGTGCTCAATTTCGATTTTCTGATGGCCGGCAGCAGCCAATTGAGCCTGAACATCAACGCGCTAGGGGATGCCAACGGCGATCCGCTGCAGGCCGCCGCGACGCCGATCGCTGTCGCTTCCGTACCCTTGCCGCCGGCTTTTGCCTTGATGGCCGCCGGCTTGGGCCTGTTGTACCGGCGCCGCGCTTAGTGCCGTTTCGACTCGGCCGCATCTCGCCGGCCGGGTCTCGATATTCCTTTATCTTGCCGCGAATGCGTTTACGCGCGGGAAGGGTGGCCGTCGCTACGCTTCTTGCCGCTGCCGTGTCGCGTGCATTACCCGAGGGTGTTTTATTCGGCCGACTGCTCTCTGAGCAGCAAGTATCGGCGGATAGGCACCGCGTTTACCCGTCAGGAGGAGATCAAAATGTTGGGATCGATTCGCCGCGCGACCGTGCGTGGGCTCTGCTTTGTCATGCTGTTGCCGGCATGGTGTCCGCTGCCGGCAAACGCGCAATCGGGTTTTACCCTGTTCGAAAGCGGCCAAGTCCGGCCGTTGGCGCTGTCGCCGGACGGCAAGTTACTGTTTGCCTTGAACACGCCGGATAACCGGCTGGAATTGTTCCGGGTCGGCGACCGCAGTGCAGTGCCGTTGGGATCGGTCCAGGTCGGGTTGGAGCCGGTCGCCTTGGCGGTCAGAAACGACAAGGAAATCTGGGTCGTCAACCATCTATCCGATAGCGTCAGTATCGTCAATCTGGACGAGAACGGCAGCGGCCGAGTGACCCGGACCCTGTTGGTTGGGGACGAGCCGCGCGACATCGTTTTTGCCGGTCCCGGCAAATCCCGCGCCTTTGTCACGACCGCACATCGCGGCCAGAATACCGACCGCGACCCGCAACTCGCGAAACCGGGTGTGGGCCGCGCCGATGTCTGGGCCTTCGACGCCAACCAACCGGGCGATGCATTCGCCGGATCACCGCTGGCGGTGCTGACCCTGTTCACCGATACGCCGCGGGCGTTGGCGGCGTCGCCGGACGGCGCTACGGTTTACGCCGCCGGTTTTCAGACCGGTAACGGTAGCATGACCTTGAACGACGCCGTGGTCGAGCGCGGTACCGCGCCGCCGTTCAACCGGGTTTATCCGGGACCGGCGACCAATCATGCCGGAGAAGTGCAGCCCAAGTCAGGCTTGATCGTCCGCTACGACGGCAGCCATTGGCTGGACGAACTGGGGCAGCAGTGGGACGACATGGTGCCGTTTTCGCTGCCGGACCTTGATGTCTTTGCCATCGACGCCGGTGCCAGCCCGCCGGTTGTTAAATCCGGCGGTGCCTATAGCGGGGTCGGTACCGTATTGTTCAATATGGCTGTCAACCCGGTTAACGGCAAGGTTTACGTATCCAATACCGAAGCGTTAAACCATAACCGTTTCGAGGGTGCCGGCGAATACAGCAACGGCCAGACCGTGCGCGGCCATTTCAGCGAAAACAGAATCAGCGTGCTGGGCGGCAGTCCGGCAGTGGTGGCACGCCATTTGAACAAACACATCGATTACAGCCGCTGCTGCGCGCCGATTCCGAATCGGGAAAATGCCGACAGCGTGGCGCTGCCGTTGGACATGGCGGTTACCGCGGACGGCAAAACCCTGTACGTCGCGGCCTACGGCACCAGCGAAGTGGCGCGCTACAGTACCCAGGAGTTGGAACAAGATACATTTACTCCCAACAGCGCCGCGCAAATTCCGGTCAGCGGCGGCGGCCCGAGCGGCTTAGCGCTGGATGAGCAGAGGGGGTTGCTGTATGTGCTGACCCGATTCGACAATTCAATTTCGATCATAGACACGGCCAGCGGGCGAGAAATCAAGCATACGGCGATGTTTAACCCGGAACCCAAGCACATTGTCGAGGGCCGGCCGTTCCTGTACGACGCTTCCCGCAGCTCCAGCCACGGCGATTCGGCCTGCGCCAGTTGCCACGTCTTCGCCGACTTCGACAGTCTGGCCTGGGATTTGGGCGATCCTGACGGCGATCAGGCCGAGAATAGCGGCCCGTTCCGCAGTACGCCGGAAGTGGCGGCCAAGGTCCTGGGTCACGAATACAACGAACATTTCCGGCCGATGAAGGGGCCGATGACCACCCAAAGTCTGCGCGGGATGGATAATCACGGTGCGCTGCATTGGCGCGGCGACCGCACCGGCGGCAACGATGCCAATGCCTTGCCCAATTCCGGCGCCAACGTACAGCCCAATGGCGGTTCGTTCGATGAAGACGCGGCGTTTCGCAAATTCAATGTCGCGTTTCCGGGCTTAGTCGGCCGGCATCAAATGCTGACCGCCGACCAAATGCAAAAATTCGCCGACTTTATCCTGGAGCTTAGCTATCCGCCCAATCCGATCCGCAATTTGGACGACAGTTTGACGGCGCAACAGCAAGCGGGGCAGGATTTTTACTTCAAGGCGGCGCCGTCGGACAGTTTCTTCTCGTGCAACGGCTGCCACACCTTGGATAGAGAGGGCAATGCCGAATATGCCGAGGTCAAGCATCCCGGCTTTTTCGGCACCGACGGACACTACAGCTTCGACCACGTGCTGCAGATTTTTAAGGTGCCGCATCTGCGCAATATGTACCAAAAGGTCGGCATGTTCGGCTTGGCGGCACAATCGACCGTCACCGAGTCCAATTACTTTCTGCCTAAAGGCAACCTGGGCGAGATGGGGCCGCAGATTCGCGGCTTCGGTTTCGGACCGGACGGCAGCGTCGATACCTTGTTTCGCTTCCTGAGTGCGCAGATTTTCTCCAAATCGTTTTTCTCGGCGGAGTCCGATCCGAACGATACCCGTACCCCGATCGAGCGTTATTTGGCGGGTGTCGCGATCGGTAACCCCGGCGGCTTCGGCTTCGGCGCCGACGGTAATGCGGAACGGCGTAACCTGGAGGCGTTTTTGTTTGCGTTTGACAGCAATCTGTATCCGATTGTCGGCCAGCAAGTGACATTAACCGCTGCCAACGCCGATGCCGCCGCCGCGAGAATCGATCTTTTGATCGCGCAGGCCGATGCCGGCCATTGCGACCTGATTGCCAAAAATCGCTACAGCGGGTTCCGCTACCTGGGCAACGGCAAATTCAAAGCCTCCGCTCAAAGCCTGGCCGCAATTGCCGATGCCGACATGCGGGCTTCGGCTGTGCTGGCCGGCGGCGAATTGACCTATACCTGCACACCGCCGGGTTCCGGCGAGCGCATCGGTATCGACCGCGACGGCGATGGTGTGCTGGATAACGACGAGAATCGCGTCGGCGATCTGGATGCGGACGGCGATGTCGATAAAAACGACTTGAATTTGCTGTTGGCAGGCAAAAATACGGCGGCGGCCATCGGCGATCCGAAAGATTTGGATTACGACGGCACGATCACCGCCCAGGATGCCCGGAAGTTGATTTCGCTGTGTAGCCGGGAGCGTTGCGCGCTGAATTGAAGCGCAGGTGCCGGAGCTACTGGTCATCCCTTGGTGAGGCTCGGCCTCATCACTCCGGAATCGGAATCAACGGATACTCGGCGCCGCTGTGCGACCGGCGGTAGCGGCCGGGGCTGGTGCCGAGGCAGCGTTTGAAAGCGCGGCTGAACGACGATAGCGAATCGTAGCCGCAGCGGCTGGCGACCTTCTCGACCGTCATGCCGCTTTCGCTGAGCCAGTCGGCGGCGATCTGCATCCGCCAGCGGGTCAGATACTCCATCGGCGGCAATTGGAAATGGCGGTCGAATTTTTGGATCAATGCGGTTTTCGACAAACCGACCTGGGCGCACAACCCGTTCAAAGTCCAATCCCGCCACGGCTCCTGGTGAATCAGAGCCAAAGCCTTTTCCAGCCGGGCGTCCGCCATGGCGCCGAACACGCCGCCCCGAACCGAACCGGACTCGATGCAGTGGCGTACCGCCAACAGGAAAATGCCGTCGCACAGGCGTTCGATCACGGCAAAGCTGCCGAAGCGGCCGCTGCCGGATTCGGCCGTGATCAATTCGATCAATTGCGCCAGAATCGGTCCGGCCTGCCGCTGCCTGACCACGATCTCGGCCGGCAAGGTCCGCCAGACCGGCAACGGCGCAACCCCCGGTTCGATCAGGCCGCAGACCATGCCGCTGTCGCCTTGCGGCCAATGCGCGGTGCGGGCGCCGGGCAAATCCGGCCTCACGTCGCTCGGGCTGTAACTGAGATAGTGCTTGCGGGCGTGCGGCAAAAACAACACCAAGTCGCCGGTTTCCAGCCGCAACGGCTCGGGCCAGGCCGGCGAGTGGACCCAGCCGCACCCTTTGGTCACCAAATGAAACCAGATCGCCTGTTCGGAGTTATGGTCGACTACCCAGGGGCCGCACAGGCCGCCGGCAAATACCAGTCGCGCCCGCAGGCTCAGGCTGTGGAAAATTGCAGACAGGCCATCCATACGTCAACCTCGGTTAAACGGCCGGTCTCGGCAACGGCGCCGGCCTTTACGCCGCCGGCACATGATAGGACTGTTTCCGGACTGTGGGCAAAGGTTTGCCGGTGGGGTGTACTCGGGTGGGATTGGAACCGAGGCGGAGAGGGATTTTGCGAAGGGCTGGGTTCTAGCGGATTTGGATTAGGTAAAAATCTACACCGAGTATCGTTTGGAAGGCATCGTTGTGGGGAAGCCGGGGACTACTCGGTACGAAACAAGTTAGGTAAAAAGTGCTAGTTCGGCCATTAGCAGGTTGGTGAAAAACCATATTTGAGATGCTAATTTTGCTCAATCGAACCAGTATTTAGTAGGAAAAATAGCTTCATCGGCACTAAATATAGAGTCATTCAACGCCAAAAAAGAGTTTTTCACCAACCTGTTAGCGGTCGGTCAGGTTTACTAGATCGAGGGTGATTATTGGGAAAACAAAACTGCCCTGACACTGAATTTCCAAGTAGATTCCTGTCAGCGATGTAATCATGGTACTTTATTTAGTAGAATGAAAAAATACAGAAGCCTAACAAAACAAATACAGTAATAAAAAATGCCTAAATTAAATAGAATTACTATTAAAGGGTATAAGTCTATCCAAGATTTGCAGAATTTTAAATTGACTGATCTTAATATTTTGCTGGGAGCGAATGGCGCAGGGAAAAGTAATTTTATTTCAGTATTCAAATTCTTAGCCAATATGTATGAACAAAATTTGCAAGATTATGTTCAAACCAATGGCGGGCCAGATGCTTTATTGCATTATGGTCGGAAAAAAACAAAAGAAATCGAGATGGGTTTTTATTTTACGCATAACGGTTATGAATTCAGCTTAAAGCCCACCCTAGATAATCGACTAATCTTCAAACAAGAATGCCTTTACTATGACGGGACTGCTTACGCACCTTATTCATCAACGAGTATTATTGGCTCCGGCCATGGTGAAGCCATGCTTAGAGCATCTATACACCGTTATGCCCAGTATATAAAACCTGCCGTAGAAAGCTGGCGAGTTTATCATTTCCATGATACCAGTGATACTGCATCGGTAAAACAGATTCACTCTGTAAACGATAATTTAAAATTAAAAACAGATGCCGGCAACTTGGCGGCATTTTTAATGCGCTTAAAACGCCTTTACCCTGATAATTACCAGCAAATCGTCAATACCATTCGCTTAGTGGCGCCATTTTTTCATGATTTCGTCGAGCGTCAGGATGTTGAGAATGTTCAGTTGGAATGGTTCGAAAGAGGTAATCCTGATACGCCGTTTAAAGCCCATGTACTATCAGACGGAACCTTACGTTTTATTTGTTTGGCAACCCTGCTATTACAGCCTTTTCATATGATGAACGATACAGTATTGATAGATGAGCCAGAATTAGGCTTGCACCCCTATGCGCTTGCCGTTTTAGCCGACTTAATTAAACGGGCCTCAGAGAAAAAGCAGCTTATTATTTCTACGCAGTCTATTGAATTGATTGATCATTTTTCAGCCAATGACATAGTTGTTGTCGATAGAGGGAATGATAGCTCTACGTTTAATCGCCTGAGTGAGGAAAGGTTAAAAGATTGGCTTGAGGACTACAGTCTTGGAGACCTTTGGAAACAAAATATTATAGGCGGGAGACCTTCACGATGATAAGAATGTTTGTCGTTTGTGAAGGTCAAACTGAAGAAACTTTTGTTCGTGATGTGATTGCGCCAATATTGGCAAATCAACAGGTTTATTTAATCCCACGCTTAATACCGACATCAAAAGGACATAAAGGCGGTGGTTTAAATTATCAGCGGGTAAAAAGATTTATAATCAATTGCTTAAAAGAAGATTCTAATGCAGTAGTTACCACTTTTTTTGATTTATACGCTCTTGATAGCGAATTCCCTTGCTTTCAGGAAAGTCAGCGAATAATGGATGTACAGGAAAGGGCGAAAAAACTAGAAAACGAATTTAAGCTTGATCTTTTCAAAGATAACGAGCTTTTTGCCGATCGTTTTATCCCCCACATTCAGCCTTATGAGTTTGAGGGTCTGCTATTTTCTGATGTTGAAAAAATTATTGAATTAGAAACGGATTGGAAAAGGTATTTATCTGCTTTGCAATTAGTGCGTAGCGAATTTCCAAGTCCTGAACATATCAATAATAGTTATGAAACCAAACCGTCAGCTCGCCTTAAATCGATTTTAAAACAACCTACTTACGGAAAAGTTCGCCACGGTTCTTTGGCGATCAAAAGTATTGGCATTGATAAACTATGTGAACAGTGCCAGCATTTTTCTGAATGGTACACAAAATTAAATCAATTTGGGATCTTGGCTTATTAGGAGGGAATTTGTCCAAAAATCAATATGTCACACTTAATTGACAATACCGCTCATTCCGTCGCATTCCAAACGCCATAGCTTTCCATTCCCATTCCCGCCGGCTTGGCCCTGGGTCTATTTCCGATCGATTTCAGGCCCGCACAAGGCATAGATCAAGTCAGTAAATTCGGACATAAAATGTGAAATAGCTAACATATTATTCGCTATTCCCGCGCGTTAGACTATCGCTGCCGTTTGGCCTTTACCTGCAATTTTCAGGAGGATTCCCAATGCGAAACCCTAGCGCTTATTCCCTGCTTTGCGGCGGCTTGCTAGCCTGCTCCAGTTTATCCGCCCACGCCGTCTCCCAAATCGCGGCGGCCGGTTATACCGATTTGGATGGCAACTTCGTTCGCGAAAACGTGACCGCGGATGCCGAACCCAGCCCGCCCGGTACGCCGTTCGACCGCTCGGTCGTCGCGGTCCAGGCCGGCGATCCGAACGGTGCCTTCTATTACAGTGCCTCGGCCGATATCGGCCTGCTGGAGTTGAAAGTGTTCGGCCAAATCGACAATACCGCGCAAGACGCTAAAGCCAACGGCGAAATTGGCGTACTCAGCGCTCGTGCCGAATTGGACGACGTGATTTCTCTGCACTCCGACCTGGCTACGCCTTACGAGGTGACTTTCGAACTGCAAGTGGACGGCATTTTGAGCATCTTAGGCGGCAGCGCCAGCGGTTTTGCTTCGATCAATTTCGGCCCGACCAGCGGCGCCAATGCCTTCGACTCCAGCTTTTATAGTAGCGACGGCGCCTTTAGCGATACCTTGTCGGTGACCAAAACTTTTACCGGCAACGTCGACGCCGATATCGGCGCCTTGTTGAGTTTCACGATATTCGCGGTCGATCAGAACGCCATCATCACCGGCGCCTTGAATAACACCGCGACGCTGAATCTGATTCTGCCGCAGGGTGTGACGATCGCCGCCTCCGAGTCCGGCACGTTCGGCATTCCGATCCAACCGGTGCCCTTGCCGGCGGCGTTGCCGTTATTTTTGACCGGCATTGCCGCCACCTGGGCCGGCAGCTTCCGTCGCAACCGGCCGTGCGGCCGGTGTGCGGCCGAGGTTTAAACGGTCGGAGTATCCGTTTCGCGCCTGCGTTTGCCGGTGGGGCTAGGCGGCATCGGGCGCAAGCGCTTCCCGGCCGGTATCCGTCGCCTGCCCCTTCGAGATTAACCGCACAATCTTTCCGTTAGGTTGGTTATGATATCCGGGCCGCCATGCCGGCGGCTTTTTTGCCGATACCAGTAACTCAACCTTCTCTGCACGGAGCCTGCGATGAAATCCACGACCGAACGCCGCGAACACCTGGAAGCCCTGATCTGCCGCGCGGAACGGGAAGCGCAGCAACGACCCGATCTGTACCGGGCCAAAGTCGGCCTGATGGCGCTATTGGGTTATCTGGTGATCTTCGGCGTGCTGTTTACCTTGTTGGCGCTTAGCGTCGGCATCGGCTGGGCCGCGTTGGCCAGCACCACCTTTGCGATTCTGTTGCTGAAGAAGAAATTGATCTTCGTGATTCTGGGCATGATCTACGTGCTGCTGAGGGCGCTGTGGGTCAAGTTCGACGCGCCCGACGGTTACCGCCTGACCGCCAAGCAGTATCCGCAACTGTTCGACCGTCTGAAAACACTGAGCCGGCAACTGCGCGCGCCGCGAATTCACCAAGTGATTCTGACGCCGGAAGCCAACGCCGCCATCGTACAGACCCCGCGGCTGGGTGTGTTCGGCTTTCCGAAAAACACGCTGATACTCGGTCTGGAGTTGTTGATGAGCCTGTCTCCGGCCCAGGCCGAAGCCGTGATCGCCCACGAACTGGGCCATCTGTCGGCCGCGCATGGCCGTTTCGGCGGCTGGATTTACCGGGTCAGGCTGGGTTGGCAACGCATCGTCGACGGCTTGGAGCAACAACAAAACATCGGCGCATATATGGACTCCTCCCCAATTGCAAGCCAAGTGTTATCAAAATTGATGTTTCCAACAGAGATCAAGATTGCAGCCATATATTCGGTCTCTTGATGAAGGTACTTGATAGGCCTTCGGACCCTGATGAATCTATCCGCGCGCTTTTTCCACTATCATCCTAACGGTTTCTTAAGAACCTATGCGCGGAACGGGATTTAAAAGCACCGGTCTGACCTGTTGAATGTCATCACTTTTGAGTTACTTGCCTCCGCAATCTGTTGAACTCTGTTTGTCTTGCCCTACACCGGATTGAGGGTTATCCACGCTTTGCCCGACGCCGGAGCCCTTCCCTCGCGTGGAGGCGTTGGGCAAAGGGTGGATAACCCGGCATCGAACGGTGGTTATGCCCCCGCTCGGTATGCTTTGCCCTGCGTCGCCATCGCCCAGAGTATCCGGGCATTCTTGTTGGCCAGCGCCACGGCGGCTTTGTTGAAGCCTCGTCGTTCGATCAGACCTTGCAGCCAGCGACTCAGCGGATCGGTCTTGCCGCTGCACACTTTTAGCACTGATCGCGCACCGTGGATCAACAAGGTGCGCAAGTAGCGGTTGCCGCGTTTGCTAATCCCCAGTAATACCTGTTTGTCGCCACTACTGTGTTGTCTGGGCACCACGCCCAGACTGGCGGCGTAATCACGTGCTCGGGTATAGCCCTTGCCGTCGCCAATGTCCGAAGCCAGGATGGTGGCGGTGATCGGCCCAACACCCGGCACGTCCCGAAATCGTTTACTCAGCGCATTTTGCTCGCATAAGCGGCTGATACGTTGCTCGTGGGCCTTAATGTCAGCGTCGATGGCTACCAGACGCTGATACTGTTCGGCAAACAATTCGCGGCCCGTGGACGTCAGTGCATTGTCGGCGTCTTCCAGAATCAGCGGTAAGGCTTTGCGCACGCTGTTAAGGCCTGTTGCCAGCACGATGCCGCGCTCGGCCAGAAAACCGCGCATCTGGTTGGCCAGCGCCGTGCGCTCGGCTACCCGTTCTTGGCGCAAGCGGTGAAGCATCTGCATATCTTGTTGAGCATCGTCTTTCACCGCTACCTTACGTTTGTTGGGCCGGGTGACCGCCGTGAAAATGGCTTCGGCATCGTTAAAGTCGTTCTTGTTGCCGACTACAAAAGCCTTCACAAACTTGGCATTCAGCAGCACGACTTCATGACCGAGTTTGGTCAGCTCCCGCGCCCAGTAGTGAGCGCCGCCACAAGCTTCTAGGCCAATCAGACTAACCGGCAAGTTGGCGAAATAGCTCAGCATCTCTGCCCGTCTCAGTTTCTTTTTCACCGGCCTGTCGTTCGCCGCCTGGCTGTACAGATGAAAAATGCTTTTTGCCGTATCCAGACCCACCACGTTACTATTCATTTCGGACTCCTCGTCGCTCCGTTTAAATTCTCTGGCGCAGTATGACACCGCGTGGGGTGGGGAGGAGTCCATGCCATCATCCTTGATGCGGCGCTTTTTCGATTGGTATGCGCCGACCTTTGCCGCCTATTCGTTCGCGTTGGCCCGCAGCAATGAATTCGCCGCCGACGCCGTCGCCGCGCAACTGACCAGCCGCGCCGATGCGGCGCAGGCTTTGGTCAACAGCTACGTGGTCAGCGGTCTGGTCAACGAGCGGTTTTGGGCGCCGTTTTTCCAGCAAGCCGATTGCAACGAGCAGCCGGCTGCGCCGTTCGGCCCGTTGCGCGATTTCCTGAGCCAGGCCCCGTTTGCGGCCGACGAATTGCAGCGCAAATCCGCCGAAGCGATGGCGGTGGCAACCGGCCACTACGATACCCACCCGGCGCTGAGCGACCGGTTGCAGGCGCTACAGGCCGGAACCCCGCTGCCGAAAATGCCGGCGCTGTCGGCGGCTCATGCCTGGTTGGGCGAACGCTTGACCAACGTATTGACCGACTTCGACCGGCTTTGGCTGCAACGCCACGGTGACAAGTGGCAGGAGCGCTTCAATTATTGCCAACAAGGCCGCAGCCAACTCGCGGAATTGACGGCATTGTCGGCCGAAACCCTGAGCCGCGACCAGCAATGGCGTTTGGCGACGCTGACCGAGGAATTCGCGCCCGATATCGATCCGCTGCCGCTGTTTCAACGTTACCGCGCCGCCCATATCGACGCCAATGCCGACTTTGTGATCGGCCGATTGCTGTTGAAACGCGGCGATGCGGCCGGTATCGACGCAATCCAGGCCGCGATGCAGGCCAAGCCGGAATTGGCGCTCGACGGTTGTCGCTGGCTGGAATACTTTTACCGCAGCCGGGGCGAGGACGCTGCTGCGGAGCAGTGGGTACGCCGGGCGGAGCGGCAAATCGACGTCAACCATGCCGCGGCTATCGAGCGGCAAAACCTGACGCGCAAAGACGTGTTGATCATGCCCGATGCCGACGACGACACCTTGGCCGTGTTGCGCGCAGCCGGGCAAAACTTGTCCGGCGTCAAGCGTATTTGGCTGGCGGAAAAACCGATGCAGCATTATCCCGAGGCCAAAACCTATGTCGTGGCGTTTGCCAAAACCCGCTTTGCCAACGAAAAAAAACTGACGCAGCAGCTGATTGCCGAACTCCAACTGCCGCAAAACCTGTTCGTGTTGTGCAAATCCGGTGCTTATGCAGCCATTGCCAAACGGGCGATCAAGGCCGGTATCGAAGTTTACCGGCGCTAAGCCGCCGCCAAGGGACTCCCCCCGCCGCCCGCTCCGGCTTCGGACGGGCGGCACAAAATCCGTCACCCACCGAACCCCATCCCGCGCTAAAATCGCGATCCCGGTGCGGCATGTCGCCGAGCCGAACGTTTTATCGCCACCATGCTCAATTTCAAAAACATCGCGATTCGCCGCGGCAGCCGCCAACTGTTCAGCGGGGCGTCTTTCACCATTCATAAAGGCCAGAAAATCGGCTTGACCGGCGCCAACGGTGCCGGCAAATCCAGCTTGTTCGCGTTGTTGCGCGGCGAGCTGCATGCCGACGAAGGCGAGTTCTCGTTGCCGCCGAATCTGGAAATCGCCCATGTCGCCCAGGAAACTCCGGCATTGCCGTGTTCGGCGATCGATTACGTGCTGGACGGCGATCAGGCCTTGCGCCGGCTGCAGGCCGAGTTGGTTGCGGCGGAGCAGGCGCACGACGGTTTGAAACTGGCGGAATTGCATGCGGCACTGGAACACGCCGGCGGTTACACCGCCCAGGCCCGCGCCTCGCGGTTGTTGAACGGTCTGGGTTTTACCAGCGAGCAGGAAGCCCGGCCGGTCAGTTCGTTTTCCGGCGGCTGGCGGATGCGACTGAATCTGGCCCAGGCCCTGATGTGCCGCTCCGACGTGTTGTTGCTGGACGAACCCACCAACCACCTGGATCTGGACGCCGTGATTTATTTGCAGGACTGGCTGGTCAAATATCCCGGTACGCTGTTGCTGATTTCGCACGACCGCGATTTTCTGGATGCGATCACCGACCACATCGTTCATATCGAACAAGGTAAGGCCGAGATCTATACCGGCAATTATTCCGACTTCGAGCGGATGCGGGCCGAAAAACTGGCGCAGCAGCAATCTGCCTTCGAAAAGCAGCAGCGCGAGATTGCCCACATCCAGAGCTTCATCGACCGCTTCAAGGCTAAAGCCACCAAGGCCCGCCAGGCGCAAAGCCGGATCAAGGCGCTGGAGCGGATGGAAATCATCGCCCAGGCCCACATCGATTCGCCGTTCGGATTCGCCTTTCCGCCGCCGAAACGGATGCCGAATCCGCTATTGAAGATCGAGGAAGCCGACATCGGCTACGGCGACAAGGTGGTGATCAAAAACGCCAGCCTGTCGATCTCGCCCGGGGACAGGATCGGCCTGCTCGGCCCTAACGGCGCCGGCAAATCCAGCTTAATCAAAGTTTTATCCGGGCAAATGCCGGCGTTGGCTGGTAAGCTGCAGACCGCCCAGGATTTGAACATCGGCTATTTCGCCCAGCACCAGCTCGAATTGCTGCGGCTGGAGGAAAGCCCGCTGTGGCATTTGCAGCAACTGGACAAACAGGCCGCCGAGAAGGATTTGCGCAATTTTCTGGGCGGCTTCGATTTTCGCGGCGACAAGGTCAACGATCCGGTCGGGCCGTTTTCCGGTGGCGAAAAAGCCCGGCTGGTGCTGGCGATGCTGGTCTATCAAAATCCGAACCTGCTGTTGCTGGATGAGCCCACCAACCATCTGGATCTGGAAATGCGCCACGCCCTGAGTGTGGCCT
This sequence comes from Methylomonas sp. EFPC3, assembly GCF_029643245.1. Taxonomy (NCBI): domain Bacteria; kingdom Pseudomonadati; phylum Pseudomonadota; class Gammaproteobacteria; order Methylococcales; family Methylococcaceae; genus Methylomonas; species Methylomonas sp. EFPC3. Next base: position 3,051,942 of record NZ_CP116398.1, on the reverse strand, counting down.
TGCAGGAATACCAGGGTGCGCTGGTGGTGGTGTCGCACGATCGGCACTTGCTGCGTTCGGTCACCGACCAGTTGCTGTTGGTGGCCGGCGGCCGGCTGCAGCCTTTCGATGGCGATCTGGACGATTACAAGCAATGGCTGGCGGAACAGAAGAGGGCTGCGGACGAACCGGCCGCCGGTAGCGACTCGACCGGCAACGTATCGCGCAAAGATCAACGCAAGCAGGATGCCGAACGCCGGCAACGGCTGAAGCCGCTGCTGGATGCGGTCAAAAAGGCCGAAGCGGCGGTGGAAAAGTTTCACCAGCAACAACGGGATCTGGAGGAAATGCTGGCGGATCCGGCGATTTATGCCGACGAACACAAGGAACAATTAAAACAACTGCTAAGCCGCAAAAGCCAGATCGACAGCGCGCTGGAACAAGCCGAGACGGATTGGCTGGCCGCGGAGGAAAACCTACAACAAGCGGAGTGACCATGTACCAACTGATTGTGTTGTTTTTCGAGATTACCATCCTGCGCAAAGGTCCGCAGGATGTACCGGCCGCTCCGGTGTTGTACCGGCTGGTTTTCTTACCCTATATCGGCGTCAATCTTTTGATTCTGCTGCTGGACGGCTCCTGGAGCAAAGCCATCGCTCAGATCGCAGTGGAAACGGCGTTACTGGTCGGGTTTTGTTATCCGCTGCTGTATTTCGCCGGCAAAACCGCCCGGTTTCCGCAGACCTTTACCGCCTTGCTCGGTACCGACGCCCTGATCAGCCTATGCGCAATTCCGGCCGTGGCCAGCCTGCAAACCCAGATCGGCGACGTTGCTTTCATCGTGGTGATGGGCATGATGATCTGGCATTGGCTGGTCAACGGCCACATCTTCCGCAATGCGCTGGATCGGCCCTTGCTTTTCGGTTTGGCGTTGGCGTTTTTATATATACTGATTTCCTCGCAAGTAATGACCTTATTATTCGCCGGACCCGCCGCCGATTAACCTGGAGCTTATTTATGACGCTGTACCAACATATCTTGCTGGCCGCCGATTTTTTTGAACACGGCGGCCAAGTCGCGGAAAAAGCCAAACGCCTTGCCGAACAAAACCAGGCCCAGCTCAGCCTGGTACATGTGGTCGACAATCTGCCGATTACCGATCCGGCTTACGGGCCGATGATTCCGTTCGATGTCGATTTGACCCAGGAACTGATCGAAGCCACTAAAAAACGGCTGGCCGAATTGGGCGAAAAATTGGGCGTGCCTACCGAGCGGCAATGGTTGGAGATGGGCAGCCCGAAACTGGAAATCGTCCGCGTCGCCGCGGAAAACCAAGTCGATTTGATCGTGGTCGGCTCGCACGGCCGCCACGGCCTGGCTTTGTTATTGGGTTCTACCGCCAACGGCGTGTTGCACCATGCCCAATGCGATGTGCTGGCGGTGCGCCTGGCCGATGATTGAATTGGTGCTGGGCGGCGCCCGTTCCGGCAAGAGCCGCTATGCCGAACAGCAGGCGCTGGCCAGCGGACTGCCGGTGGTTTATGTGGCGACGGCAGAAGCCGGCGACGCCGAAATGCGAGCGCGGATCGAGCACCATCGGCAGCGGCGGCCGGCTGAGTGGACCACGCTCGAAGAGCCGCTGGATTTGGCGCGGGTCATTACCGAATCGGCCGGCAGCGGCCACTGCCTACTGGTGGATTGCCTGACCTTGTGGCTGTGTAACGTGCTGTTCGATCGGCAAGGGAATCTGCAGGCGGAGCGTTACCGCGACCTTAGCGATGCCTTGTGCAAGGCGCTGAGTATCGGCGGCCAGCGGGTGATTCTGGTCAGTAACGAAGTCGGCTTGGGCGTGGTCGCCGCCGATCCGATGACACGCCGCTTCGTCGACGAAGCCGGCTTCCTCCACCAAAAACTGGCCCAACTCTGCGATAAAGTGGTACTGGTCACCGCCGGTTTGCCGCAAATCCTGAAACAGGTTTAATCCCGCCGATGAATTGGATCTTCGAGCCGATTGCCGCGCCCGCGGCCGACTATTGCCTGCAAGCCCAACAACGCCAGCAGCAACTGACCAAACCGCCCGGTTCCTTGGGCGTGTTGGAGGACTGCGCCGCCCGGCTGGCGGCGATGCAACGCAGCCCAGCGCCGGGCATAGACCGCATTCATATCAGCGTGTTTGCCGCCGACCACGGTATCGCCGCCGAGGGCGTATCGGCCTTTCCGCAAGCGGTTACCGCGGAAATGGTGAAAAACTTCGCCGCCGGGGGCGCCGCGGTCAATGTGTTGGCTCGCCATATCGGCGCTGATTTCGAAGTGGTCGATACCGGCTTACTGCAGCCGGTGGCGCTGCCGAACGTGATTGCCGACCGCGCCGGTTCCGGCACGGCCAATTTCGTCGAGAGCCCGGCGATGACCGCCGCCCAACTGGAATTCGCGCTGGCCGCCGGCCGCCGTGCCGTGGCGCGGGCGCTATCCAACGGCGCGCAACTGTTCGTCGGCGGCGAAATGGGCATCGCCAATACCACTAGCGCCAGCGCGTTGGCTGCGGCTTGTTTGGGTCTGCCGGCCGTGGAGATTACCGGCGCCGGGACCGGTTTGCTGCCGGAACAAATCGGCCGTAAAGCCGCGGTGATCGAGGCCGCGCTGCAACGCCACCGGCCGCTGTTGGACACGCCGTTCGCCATTCTGCAAACCTTGGGCGGTTTCGAAATTGCCGCACTGGCCGGCGCTTATATCGCCGCGGCCCAACAGGGATTGCCGGTTTTGGTCGACGGTTTCATCAGTAGCGTCGCCGCCTTGCTGGCGGCGCGGCTCAACCTCGGCTGCACGGCCTGGTTTTTCTTCGGCCATTGTTCGGCGGAAATGGGCCACGGCCGGGTGCTGCAGGCGTTGCAAGCCCGGCCGCTGCTGACGATGGACATGCGTCTGGGCGAGGGCAGCGGCGCGGCGTTGGCGGTACCTATCCTGCAAATGGCCTGCCGGCTGCACAACGAAATGGCGACCTTTGCCGAAGCCGGAGTATCCGCAGGCTGACGCCGGCAGCGAGCGTTGCGGACGATGGCAGGCCATGGCGCTTTCCCGTATCATGGCCGGCGCTGCAAATATCCGAGTCGCTCCGGCGCGGCAGAATAATAAAAACAACTCAAACCAATGCGGATTAGCCCATGCTAGGACATATCGAAAGTTACGACGAACGCTGCCAAACCGGCGTTATCAAATACCAAAACCAGTTTTACGAATTCCATATCGACCAATGGACCTCCCAAGAGCCGCCTAAAGCCGGCGACGACGTCGATTTCGATCAGGACGACGGCAAGGTCACCGAAGTCAGTCCGGTCGGCGCCTACTTGATGGAAGTCAAACCGGTAAAGAGCCGGATGTTGGCGGCCTTGCTGGGTATTGCTTTCGGCGCGATCGGTCTGCACCGGATTTATCTGGGGTTTTATATGCTGGGTCTGTTGCAAACCCTGGTCACGCTGGGCACCGGCGGTTTTGGCGTGATGTGGGGCTTTATCGAAGGCGTACTGATTTTTACCGGCCATATCGATAAAGACGCCAAGGGCCGGCATCTGAAATAACCGTGCAGGCATTCTGGCTGGCCTTACAGTTTCTGACCCGCATTCCGGTCCCGGACACCGGTCCGGCCGACCCGCGCCGGCTGGGCCAATCCGCACTGTATTATCCGGCGGTGGGCCTGCTGCTGGGCTTGCTGCTGGCGCTGCTGGCGGCAATGCTGGCCGGCGGCCCGCACTTGGCCGGCGCCGCCCTGGTGCTGGCCGTCTGGGTGTTACTGACCGGCGGCCTGCATCTGGACGGTTTGGCCGATTGCGCCGACGCCTGGGTCGGTGGCTACGGCGACCGCGAGCGCAGCTTGCGGATTATGAAAGACCCCAGCTCCGGCCCGATTGCGGTGTGCGTTTTGCTACTGGTGTTGCTGCTGAAATTCGCGGCGATCGAGGCGCTGCTGGCCGAACAACGCTATGTGCCGCTGGTGTTGGCGCCGGTATTGGGCCGGGCGGGGATTTTGCTGTTGATGTGCAGCACCGCTTACGTCAATCCTCACGGCCTGGCCGCCAAACTGCTGGAACAGTTTCCGGCAGACGCGGCGCGCTGGCCGATCGCGGCCAGCGCGTTATTGGGCTTGGCGCTGGCGGGTTGGCCGGCGCTATTGGCCGCCGGGCTACTGCTGTTTTGGCTGCGCAGCACCGCCATCGCCCGCTTGGGCGGCTGCACCGGCGACGTCTACGGCGCGGCGGTGGAGTTGGTGGAAACCGCCGTGATTGTCGCCGCCGCATTTTGATGACGCAGTCGCCTTACCGCTTTTCCGAGCCGGAACTGAACGGCGTCTACCGCGCTATCGCCGAACGCCGCGACATGCGCCATTTCCTGGATCTCCCGGTCGATCAGCAAGTCCTGGCGCGCTTGCTGCAAGCCGCGCATCAGGCCGGCAGTGTCGGCCTGATGCAACCCTGGCGGTTTTTACGGATCAGCGACCGCGAACTGCGCCGGCAGATCCATGAGCTGGTGGAAGCCGAGCGCCGCGCTACCGCAGAGGCGTTAGCCGAACGCCACGACGAATTCATGAAGCTGAAAGTGGAAGGCATCCTCGATTGCGGCGAGCTGTTGGTCGTCGCGTTGCCGGACCGGCGCGAACGTCACATCTTCGGTCGCCGCACCCTGCCGGAAATGGATTTGGCCTCGGCCTCTTGTGCGATCCAGAATCTGTGGCTGGCGGCCCGCGCCGAAGGTCTGGGCTTGGGCTGGGTGTCGTTGTTCGAGCCGCAGGCGCTGGCAAATTTGTTGAACATGCCGGCCGGCAGCCGGCCGATAGCGATTTTATGTTTGGGCCATGTCGCCGAGTTTTACCCGAAGCCAATGCTGGAATTGGAAAATTGGGCCGCGCCGCAGCCGTTGTCGGCATTCGTTTACGAAAATAGCTGGCCCGATGACACCTAAGTCGCCGTTTCCGGCCTTGATGGTGCAGGGCACCACCTCCGATGCCGGCAAAAGCACGCTGGTCACGGCCTTATGCCGTTACTACCGGCGCCAGGGCGTCAGCGTAGCGCCATTCAAACCGCAAAACATGGCCTTGAACAGCGCCGTGACCATAGACGGCGGCGAAATCGGCCGGGCCCAGGCGGCACAGGCCGCCGCCTGCGGCTTGCCGCCGCATAGCGATATGAATCCGGTATTGCTGAAGCCCAATTCCGATACCACGGCCCAAGTCATCATCCATGGCAAAGTCCTGCAAAACCAGTCTGCGGCGCAGTACCACGACTATAAAAAAGTGGCGAAACAAGCCGTGCTGGCGTCGTGGCGGCGCTTGACCGAACAATACGCGATGGTCATCGTCGAAGGCGCCGGCAGTCCGGCCGAAATCAATTTGCGCGCGGGCGATATCGCCAACATGGGCTTTGCCGAAGCGGTGGATTGTCCGGTGATTTTGATCGCCGATATCGACCGCGGCGGCGTGTTCGCCCATCTGGTCGGTACGCTGGAATTGCTGTCGGACAGCGAACGGCGGCGGGTGGTGGGATTCGTTATCAACCGTTTCCGCGGCGACATCGGTTTGTTGCAGCCCGGCCTGGACTGGCTGGAAACCAAAACCGGCAAGCCGGTGCTGGCGGTGTTGCCTTATCTGCACGACTTGTACCTCGAGGCGGAGGACGCGCTGTCCATCCGCCATGCCGCAGCCGGCGCCGGCGGTTTTCAGGTGGTCGTGCCGCACCTGCCCAGTTTCAGCAACCATACCGATTTCGACCCGCTGCAATTGCATCCCGGCGTCAAAGTCAGTTTTGCCAAGCGGCCGGACCAGGTCGACGGCGCCGATCTGGTCGTGCTGCCGGGCAGCAAGGCCGTGCGTAGCGATCTGGCGCAGTTGCGCGAGCGGGGCTGGGATGGTTTCATTCGTCGGCATTTGCGCTACGGCGGCAAATTGCTGGGCATTTGCGGCGGTTTCCAGATGCTGGGCCAGACGATCGCCGATCCGCTCGGTCTGGAAGGCGCCCCCGGCCAAGCCGAAGGGTTGGGCTTGCTGGATATGGCGACCGAGTTGCAAGCCGAGAAATGCCTGAAGCGCACGGCCGGCCGTTTTTACCGGCTGAATACACCGGTGGCCGGCTACGAAATCCATCTCGGTATCAGTCGCGGCCCGGCCTTGTCCAGTCCGTTATTCGAGCTGGCCGACGGGCCGGACGGCGCGATTGCCGCCGACGGCCAAGTCGCCGGCAGTTACCTGCACGGCCTGTTCGATTTGCCGGAAGCCTGCGATGCACTGTTGGCATGGGCCGGCTACAGTGCCAACCAGGCCGTCGATTTTAATGCGCTGCGCGAGGCCGGCATCGAGCGTCTGGCCGATTGCGTGGCCGAACACTGCGATTTCGCCAAGCTGGAAGCCGGCGTCCGCCGGTTCGGTTCAGAACGATAGTTCGCAATGCTCCAGTAACTGGACGATCTCCAGATTCACTTCCAATAGCTGTTTAAACTGCTCGGCAGCTTCCGCGTTGCGGCCCTCTTGCCGGTTACGCCACATCAATTGCGCCAGCCGGTGTTGCTGCTGTTGCGCGCGCTCCAGCTGCTCCAGCAATTGCCGATCGACGTTGCGTTCGTTTTTCTGCCGCTCCAGCCAGCGGCCGAGGTGCGATTTTTTGGCCGTGGCAACCGGCCAGCGCGGTTTGATGTCGATAGCTTCGCCGTGCAGGCATTGCTCCAGCCGGCGCAACCAGTATTGCTGTTGCAATTTCAGCAATTCCAACTGTCTGTGCCAGGCGCTGCGCTCGGCTCCGGCACAACGGCTCCAGGCCGGCGGATGGCGGTAATTGGCGACCCAGCCCAACACGGCGTCGGCCGGCATCGGCCGGGCAATGCCGTAGCCTTGGGCGACGCTGCAGCCCAAGTCGATCAGAAACACGCCGTGTTCGAGGTCTTCGACGCCTTCCGCCACCGCCTCGCGTTTAAAGGCTTTGGCGAGTGCGATCACGCTCTCGACGATGGCCATGTCGTCCGGATCGTCGATCATGTCGCGGACGAAGCTCTGGTCGATTTTGACGGTGTTGATGGTCAGGTGGCGCAGGTGGGCCAGCGATGAATAGCCGGTGCCGAAATCGTCCAGCGCGCAGGGTATGCCCAATTCGTGGTAGCACTGCTTCAACACTTCGCCGACCGAAATCAAATCTTCCAACACGCTGCTTTCCAGCACTTCCAGTTCCAGTTGCCGGGACGATAGCTGCGGAAATTCGGCCAGCAGCGTCTCCAGATTCTTGATGAAATCCGGCCATTGCAGATGCCGCGGCGAGACATTGACGCTGATTTGCTGGTTCAAGCCTTGTTCACGCCAGCTTTGCAATTGGATAAAGGCCTGGCGCAGCACCCAGTTGCTGACGTCGATTTCCAGCGGCGTGTTTTCGATGATCGGCAGGAATTCGGCCGGCGGCAACAGGCCGCGCTCTGGGTGGCGCCAGCGAATCAACGCTTCCATGCCGACGATCTCGCCCGATTTTAAATTGACCTTGGGCTGGTAATACAGGCGGAACTGATTTTGGGCCAAGGCTTGGCCGACTTCGGCCAAAGCCTGTTCCAGTCGGCTGGGGCGTTGGCTGTAGCCGCTGCTCGGCTGCGGCAGATGTTCGTACAATTTGAAGCGGTTGCGGCCTTCGAGCTTGGCCTGGTACATGGCCTGGTCGGCATGACGCAGCAGGATGTCCGGATCTTCCATATCCAGCGGGTAGACCGTCACGCCGCTGCTGGCGGCGATACGGACGTGGCGTTCGACCAATTCGAACGGCTCGGCCAAGGCCTGGTGAATCCGGCTCAGGGTGTCTTCGCATTGTTGGATCGATTGCAGATTCTCGAACAGCAAGGCGAATTCGTCGCCGCCCAGGCGGCAGACCGTGTCGCCTTCGCGCAGATTCATCTTGATGCGTTTGGCGACCTCGATCAACAACTGGTCGCCGGTTTCGTGGCCGAAATGGTCGTTGACCTGCTTGAAGCCGTCCAGATCCAGGTAACACAACGCCAACAGCGAGTCGGCGCGCTTGCTGTGGGCGATAGCCTGGGCAAATCGGTCGGCAAACAGCGCGCGGTTCGGTAACTGGGTTAACGGATCGAAATGCGCCAGTACTTCCAGTTCCTGCTGTTGCTTTTTGGTTTCGGTGATGTCGGAAAACAAGCCAATGTAATTGATGATGGCGCCGGATTCGTCGCGCAATGCCGAGACCGTCAGCAGCTCGGCGTACAAGTCGCCGTTTTTGCGCCGGTTCCAGATTTCGCCGCGCCAATGGCCGTTTTGGCTCAGGGTTTGCCACATCTGCGCATAAAACTCGTTGGACTGGCGGCCGGATTTGAGAAACCGCGGATTCCGGCCGATCGCTTCGTCGCGGCTGTAGCCGGTGATTTCGCTGAACGCGGTGTTGACGTCGATGATCAACGCATCGACATCGGTAATCATGATGCCTTCGTGGGCATCGGAAAATACCCGCGCCGACAGCCGCAGTTTTTCCTCGGCCTTTTTACGTTCGCTGATATCCTGGACGATACCGCGCATCCGCACCGGTTTGCCGGAAGCGTCGCGTTCGGCCTGACCCACCGAGCGCATCCAGCGCCGCTCGCCGCCGTTACCTTGAATCCGGTACTCCACCTCGTATTTGGCACCGGTTTCGATATGGCGTCGCGTCGCTTCAATCAATAAAGGCCGGTCTTCCGGGTAAACCACGGCCAGAAAATCGGCCCAGGTATGAATGTCTTTGACCGGAAAACCCAATTCGGAGGTGACGATCTCGGACCAGAACTGGCGGTTGGTTTGCAAATCCGATTCCCAAATGCCGACGCCGCCGTAGAACTGGCTGATACGAAACCGCTCTTCGCTTTGCTTCAGTGCCAGTTCGGTTTGCTTGCGTTCGGTAATATCTTGCACCAGGACGACGAAGCGGTCGTGACCGGCTTTGTAGCTGTCGATGGCGTACCAGCGGTCGATCTGCGCCACATGGTTTTCGAAGTGTTTCGGTTCGCCGCTGATGTCCAGGCCGTCGAAACTGTTGATCCAGGCCGCTTCGGTTTGCGGCAACACCTGTTTGACAGTCTTGCCGATCCAATTTTCGCGGCCAAGGCCGGTCATTTTTTCGAAAGCGGGATTAATGTCCAGGTAACGGTAGTCGACGATTTTGCCGCCGGGATCGCGAATCACCTGGTGCAGCGCAAATCCGAGAGACATGTTGGTGTACAAGCGCGCCAGATCGGCTTCGCTGGTTTTGCGGGCCCGGATCTCGCGGCGTAAGCGGTAAACCCAGTAAAAGCAGAACAGCAAAGCCAATAGCAAGGCGAGCGCCGGTTTGGCCAAGGTTTTCAGGTCGGCGCCGGTGTCGGCCTGGATGCCCAGCCAGCGGTTGGTGATCTTGTCGCGTTCGGTTGGCTCGATCGCCGCCAAAGCTTTTTCCAGCAAACTCAACAATTCCGGGTGAGCTTTGGTCACAGCCAGCCGACTTTCGCCGACGTAGCCGGTCTGGCCGAGGATGCGCAGGTTGGACAGACCTTGTTGTTTGATGATGAAGCTGGCGGAAGCGGCATCGCCGATGTATGCGTCAACTTTGCCCTCGTCCAATAGTCGCAGGCAGTCATTTACCGAAGCGGCAACCGTCAGTTGCAAGTTCGGATCGTCGCGTTTAAGCAACTCCTGGACGAAATAGCCCTGTTCGACGGCGATCCGCCGTCCGGCCAACATATGCAGCGACGTAATGAAGCCGTGGAATTTGTTGCCGATAACGACGGCCGGCATCGACAGATAGGGCTCGGTGAAGGATAGATATTGTTCGCGTTCCGGCGTCTTAAGCGCTGCGGAGACGGCGTCGAGTTCGCCGCGCTCGACCATTTCGAGTATCTCCTGCCAGGTCTTGTTCTGCACCGGGACGAACTGGATACCCAACCGCTTTTCGATCAATTGCAGAAAATCCGGGACAGCGCCGGTGTAGCGGCCTGCGGCGTCCAGGGTTTCATAGGGTGGTAAGTTCCGCTCGACGCCGAGCCGAATCGTCGGATGCTTGTTCAGCCAGATGCGTTCGGCCTCGGTCAAGGATATGCCGTTCAAGCGGCCGCCGCTCAGAATGAAGCCGTCCAGCTGTTTCGGATTCAAGCTGGGCATTGATTTCAGATTGGAGAATATTTCCGCAACCCGCTGGAGCCGTGCCGCCTCGATTTGGCCGAGCGGAATCGTGTCGGCTTGAATCCGTTTGCGGGTTTCCTCGGCTTCGAACCGGAGTTGTCCGCGGCTGAGCTTACTGTGGTATTTGCTGCGGATTAGTTCGATAACGGCGTCCGGATGCTCCAGTGCATATTGCCAGCCTTTCAAACTGGCGCGGCGAAACGCCTCGCTGCGGCCGGGATGCTTTTCCAGTTCGGCCTGACTGGTAAACAGGATGTCGCCGTAAAAATCGATGCCGTAGTTCTGCGGTGAGATCAGATTGAATTTGATCCCTTTTTGGCGCAAGCCAAAGGGCAGGTCAGTGACGTAGCCGGCCATCACATCGACTTTATTGCGGATCAAGTCCGAGTCGGCAAAGTTGTGGGCTACTTTTTGAAGCCGGGTTTCGTCGAGATGGGCCTCGGCCAACAGCGCGCGGATTTGGGCGTTGTTTTCGCCGGCCAGATCGTACATGACTCTTTTGCCGGACATTTCATAGGGGCTGAGGATGCCGGAAGATTGCTTGCTGAACAACGCCAGGGCGTCGTGCTGGAAGATGGCCGCCAAGGCGACAATCGGTTTGCCGTTGGCGTACCGGACGACCAAGCCGGAATCGCCGATGCCGTAATCGGCTTGGCCGGAAACGACTTGTTCGACGAAATCCTGCGCAGGATCGCGTTCACGGATCTCGACCTGCAAGCCTTCCTCGGCATAGTAGCCTTGTTCGAGCGCGGCGTAATAGCCGGCGAATTGAAACTGATGAAACCACTTAAGCTGCAGTGTTACCGGCTCCGGCGCCTGCCCGGCAGCGAGGGCTGCGGCATTGAACGACACGGCAAAAACCGTTGCCAGCCGAATAAAGCTTTTTGTCATGGGGCGGCACGCCGGAATGAAAGTAGGGTTATTCTACATCCAAAAATCGAACGCCCCAGCCGGTTTTAATCGGCGCTGTAGGTCGCGGTCGTAAATATCGCTTGAAATTTATTTTTGCCGGTATTCGATTTTCGTTGTTGCGTATTGGTCAGGGCCAGTTTGGCCTCGTTCTGCAATTGGCTGTCGGCAAAATACTGGTTTTTGCGTAACGGTGCTTGCACCGCTTTACGCAAATATTCTTCCGCTTCGGCGCTGCGGTCTTGCTGCAGCAAATAATCGGCGTAGAAATAATTGGCATCAATGCCGTTGGGATTGATTTTCAGGCTGGCCTTTAACATTTGTTCGGCCAATTGGTTGTCCCCGAAAGAAATGGGCCAGCCGGGCGCCATGTAATACAAGGTGCCCAGCGTGACATAAGCGGCGCCATCCAATGCCTCGGGTTGCAATGCAATCGCTTCTTCCAACAAGCCTTTGGCAGTTCTCAGGCTAGCCAATGCATCCAATGATGACTGAAATTCGGCGTTGGTGGCAATGATGGTTGCTTGCCAGATTTTCGGTTCGGCGGCGCGCGGAAAGCGTTTGCCCAACTCGGCCGCTTTGTCGATCAAAGCCGGATAGGCTTTGCGCTGTAAGCTCTCGTCATTTTGGTAATACACCTTGGCCCACTCGCCCTCCAAATTGTCGATAGCATGGGTCAGCTCCGACGCCCAGATCGGGGTCGCGAAAAGTATCAAAAAAACAACAACAGTAGCTTTGCTCATACAGAAAATATAGAGCATTGCACCTCGCTTTTCAATACTTCTCGTAAATTATTGTTATTTATCCCAATCCTTGAACGGATTTTTTGCCAAATTATTGTTGTAATAGCGCAAATCGTCCGTCACTTCCTGGCCCAGCCAGGTCGGTTTTGCAAAAGATTCGCCAATTTGCGACAACTCGATCTCAGCCACGATCAAGCCTTGATTGTCGCCGAGGAATTCGTCGATTTCCCACAGATGCGGCTCGCGGCGCACGAAATGGCGGACTTTTTCAATCACCGGCTTATGGCAGAGCTCCGCCAGCAATTGCTCGGCATCGGCCAACGGGATCTCGTATTCGAATTCGAGGCGATGGGTTCCGATTGTCGCGCTTTTAATATTCAACCAGGCTTGGCTGTCGGAAATCCGTACTCGGATCGAGCTGAGCGGACTCCCGCTCAGATAGCCTTGTTTGTATAAAACCGAATCCTCGACTTCGTCACGCCAAGCGTCGTTAGCCAATAAAAATTTGTGTTCCACTTCGAGCGCCATGCTGTGTTTCCTCGCGGCAAAAGCGACATGATAATGGCTGGGAGCGGACTTTTCAGGACTTCGGGGGCGAACCGGGCAGACGCCGACTCGGGGCAGGCTGAGGCAGATGGAGCGCGCGCCGCCGAATTGCCGGACGGCGCATTGGAACTGTTGTGGATTATGCCGGCGAATCGGCGCTTTTGCGGCCGACGCCGAAGCTTTCCAGCAACATCAGGCCGACGCCGATGCAAATCGCCGAATCGGCGATATTGAACGCCGGCCAATGCCAGTTTTGGTAATAAACGTCGAGAAAATCGATCACGTAACCGTAAGCCACCCGGTCGATCAGATTGCCGATCGCGCCGCCAAGTACCAGCGACAAGGCCCAGGCCATCAGGGTTTCATATGGTTTCAGTCGGTACAACCAGACGCCGATGATGCCGCTCATCACCACTGCCAGCCCTGCGAACAGCCAGCGCTGCCAGCCGCCGGCCTGAGCCAGAAAACTGAAGGCGGCGCCGGTATTGCGGGCGTAAGTCAGATTGAAATTCGGCAGCAACGGAATCGATTCATAGAGTTGCATCGTCGCGTCGACCGTCAGTTTGCTGGCTTGGTCCAATATCAGCACCAGCGCCGAAACCCAAAGCCACTTAAGCATAACGACGGGTCTCGCCATTGCCGGCCACGTTTTCCACGCAACGGCCGCACAACTCCGGATGCTCCGGATGCTCGCCGATGTCGTAACGTTGGTGCCAGCAGCGCACGCACTTTTGCTGCTCGGATACTCTGACCTTTATTCTCAAACCGTCGATATCGGTCGCAACCGCATCGTCCGGGCAGAACTGCATATCGGAAACGCCGGCATTGGAAGTGATGAAAATAAAGTGCAACTCTTTGCCCAGTTTGTTCAATTCGGCGCCGTAAACTTCGTTGCAATACAAATCGACTTCGGCATTCAACGATGCGCCGATCGCGCCGTCTTTGCGCAAGGCTTCCAGTTCCTTGGACACCGCCGCGCGCACCGCCATGACCCTGTCCCAGGTGTCGCGGTTGATCGCGGCATCGGCTTCCAGCGGAAACAAGCCTTGGTACCAGGTTTCCAGGAATACCGACTCGCCGCGTTGGCCGGGGATGAAGTGCCAGATTTCGTCGGCGGTATAGCTGGTGATTGGCGCCAGCCAGCGCACCAGTGCCTCAATGACATGGTACATCGCGGTCTGGCCGGAACGGCGCGCCAGGCAATCTTCCTTGGCGGTGTACTGGCGGTCCTTGACGATGTCCAGATAAAAACCGCCCAAGTCGATGCTGCAAAAATTCAGCACTTTTTGGTAGATCACCTGGAATTGGTATTCGTTGTAAGCCGCCTTGATTTCTTCCTGCAATTGCCAGGCTTTGTCGACCACCCAGCGGTCCAGCGCCACTAAATCGTCCTTGCCGACCAGATGTTGCGTCGGGTCGAAGCCGTCCAGGTTCGCCAATAAAAAGCGCGCGGTGTTGCGCAAGCGGCGGTAGGCGTCGGAGGTGCGTTTCAGAATCTCGTCGGACACCGACATTTCGTAGCGGTAGTCGGTGCTGGCCACCCACAAGCGCAACACGTCGGCACCCAGCGATTTCATCACCGTCTGCGGCAGTACCACGTTGCCCTTGGATTTGGACATTTTCTTGCCCTCGGCATCGACGGTGAAGCCGTGGGTCAGCACCTCTTTATATGGCGCGACGTCGTTCATCGCCACCGACGCCATCAACGACGACTGAAACCAGCCGCGATGCTGGTCCGAGCCTTCCAGATACAAATCGGCCGGGAAACGCAGTTGCTCGCGGCGTTCCAGTACCGCGGCATGGGTGACGCCGGAGTCGAACCAGACATCCAGCGTGTCGGCGACTTTTTCGTAGTGCTCGGCGTCGGCGCCCAGCAATTCGGCAGCATCCAGCTCGAACCAGGCATCGATGCCTTGTTGCTCGATGCGCTGCGCGACTTGCTCGATCAATTCGGCGCTACGCGGATGCAGTTCGCCGCTTTCTTTATGCACGAAAAAGGCGATCGGCACACCCCAAGTACGCTGGCGCGAGATGCACCAGTCCGGGCGGTTGGAAATCATCGCCTCGATCCGCGCCTGGCCCCAGTCCGGCACCCAATCGACGCGTTTGACTTCGTTCAAGGCGGTATCGCGCAAACCGTTCTTTTCCATCGAAATAAACCACTGCGGCGTGGCGCGGAAAATGATCGGGGTTTTGTGGCGCCAGCAATGCGGATAGCTGTGCAGCAAGGCGTGGTGGTGCAGCAAGCGGCCGCGCTCGCGCAAAACTTCCAAGACCTTGTCGTTCGCGCTGAATACGTGCAAGCCTGCGAATAACTCGGTACCGGGCAGGAACACGCCGTTGCTGCCGACCGGGTTGTCGACCGGCAGGTCGTATTTCATGCCGACCACATAGTCTTCCTGGCCGTGGCCGGGCGCGGTATGCACGGCGCCGGTGCCGGCGTCGGTGGTAACGTGGTCGCCGAGGATGATCGGCACCTGCCGGTCGTAGAACGGGTGCTGCAACAACAGGCCTTCCAGCGCGTTGCCCTTGCAGTAGCCGACGATGTGGTGCTCGCCGATGCCGTAACGCAATACCGCATCTTTTAATAATGCTTCAGCCAGCAACAGCCGTTCGGTTTGGCCGTCGATTTCGCATTGCACCACCGCGTATTCCAGCTCCGGATTCAATGCCACCGCTTGGTTGGCCGGCAGTGTCCAGGGTGTGGTGGTCCAGATCACCACCGACAGCGGGCCTTGGCCTTCGCGATCGCCGGCATGATGGCACTTTTCCATGAAGGCATGCTCGTCGACGACGGCAAAACGCACGTCGATCGCCGGCGAGTGTTTGTCTTCGTATTCCACTTCCGCTTCGGCCAGCGCCGAGCCGCAATCGGTACACCAATGCACCGGCTTGAAGCCCTTGCTGAGATGGCCCTTGGCGGCGATTCGGCCCAGGGCGCGGACGATGTCGGCCTCGAACGCGAAATCCATCGTCAAATAAGGATTGTCCCAATCGCCCAATACGCCCAAGCGGATGAATTCTTCTTTTTGAATGCCGACCTGCTTCTTGGCGTAAGCGCGGCACTCCTTGCGAAACTCGGCCGGCGATACTTTGACGCCGGCCTTGCCGACCGACTTTTCCACCATCAATTCGATCGGCAAGCCGTGGCAATCCCAGCCCGGCACGTAGGGGGCGTCGAAACCGGCCAGGGTTTTGGATTTGACGATGATGTCCTTCAACACCTTGTTCACCGCGTGGCCGATGTGAATCGCGCCGTTCGCATACGGCGGGCCGTCGTGCAGAATGAATTTAGGCCGGCCGGCGCAAGCCTCGCGAATCTTTTGATACAGCTGGTTTTCGTTCCACTGTTTCAGCATCTCCGGTTCGCGCTGAGCCAGATTGGCCTTCATCGCAAATTCGGTCTTGGGCAGGTTCAGGGTTTGTTTATAATCGATGGTCATGGTGTTTTCTGCGTAGCATTCCGGCGCGTAATCGCCGACACCGGCCGCTGAAGCCGAACGCTTGCGCCGATTTGCCGAACGGTTTAATAATGGTAAACGCGCGATTCTAGCACCAACCGGCAAGCGCTATAAAGCGCCGGCTGCGCGAAGCAGGGAACCGTAATGGCGAGGGTAGAGCTTTGCAGGGCCGCCGAATCGGTATTTTCGGCGGCGGATGATGGCGGCGGTTCAGGCCCGGTTACGCAGCCAGTACAGCCCGTATACCGCGCCGATCAGCAGGCTGACGCCGATTGCCGTCAACGGGTGGTCGTATTCGGAAGCGCTTGCGGCGAACACCGTCTCGAATGCCAGCAGGTTTGCCGCCCAAGAACGCCCCGGTCCGGCCGCGGCGGCCAGTGCGCAAATGCTGAATAACCACCACAGGCTTTTTTTTGGCATGATACCGCTCCCGGTTGAATTTATTGTTATAGTTTTGATTCGCTATCATGTTAGCGACAAAACCGGAACGCGCAAACCTTTTTTTCATTCCTGATTTCGGGTGATCCTTATGCATAGAAAACCAGCCCAAACCGCGGTCGAAATTAACGGCTTGATCGCCGAACGCTGGAGCCCGCGCGCGCTTGCCGCCGACCAACCGGTCAGCCGGCGCGATCTGACCGCTTTGCTGGAGGCGGCGCGGTGGGCGCCGTCCTGTTTCAACGACCAACCCTGGCGATTTATCGTGTGCGACAAATTCGGCGATGGGGCGGCATGGCAAATCGCGCTGAATGTCGTTGCCGAAAAGAACCGGCTATGGGCGCAAAACGCGCCGCTGTTGCTGCTGGCGGTAGCCATGAATAATTTTAATCACAACGGTAAGCCGAACCGTTGGGCAGCCTACGATACCGGCGCGGCCGCGTTGAGCACCTGCTTGCAGGCCACGGCGTTGGGTTTGGCGGCTCACCAAATGGGCGGTTTCGATGCCGATCTGGCCCGGCAAAGTTTCGGTCTGCCGGATGACTGCACGCCGATGGCGATGATTGCGGTGGGCTATCCGGCGGACGCCGCGATCCTGCCCGAGGATTTTCAGGCCGGAGAGCGCGGCGAACGCAGCCGGGCGGCTTTGGAGCAGCGCTTCTATTGCGGACACTGGGGCAAAACCTTCGACTGATCCGTACTCTTAACATCCAATCCGGCGGTTCGGCATGTTGGTGAAATCTGCAAAAACATCGTATGCGCGGAGCCTGATCGAGGCCAGTCTCGATCCGTTGGTCACCATCAGCGCCGACGGTAAAATCATGGACGTCAACAGCGCCACCGAAAAAGTCACCGGCGTGCCGCGCAAGGAATTGATCGGTAGCGATTTCTCCAACTATTTCACCGATCCGCAAAAAGCCCGAGACGGCTACCGTCTGGCGTTTTCGCAAGGCAAGGTTACCGATTACCCGCTGGCGATTTGCCACGTTTCCGGCAAGATTACCGAGGTGCTGTACAACGCCTCGGTCTACCGCGACGAAGACGACAATATCGCCGGTATTTTTGCCGCTGCCCGCGACATTACGGCCTTGAATAAGGCTCAGCGCGAATTGGAAGCGGCGATCTTGCACATGCAATTGGTCCGGGAAATGACCGATCTGCTGCAAAGCTGCCAGAAAATGGACGAAGCCTATCCGATCATGAAGGCAGCGTTCGTCCGCCTGTTCCCGGAATCCAGCGGCGGCCTGTACATGCTGGACGCCGCCGGCAATTCGTTGGTGCTGGAAGACTCTTGGGGCGATACCCGGCTGGAAGCGGTATTCAACCCTGACGAATGCTGGGGCATGCGCCGCGGCCGTATCCACATTGCCCGTTGCGGTAATTCGATCAATCCCAGCTGCGGCCACGTTTGCTCCGAATCCGTTCCGTATCTATGCATCCCGTTGTTGGCCCATTCCCGCGGTCTGGGATTGATCTATATCGAGCCCCGTTTCGCCGATCCCAACGGCGACGACATTGAACGCACCCTATCTATCGCCGAAGCGGCGGCAGATAGCGCACGCTTGGCTTTGGCCAATCTGACCTTGCGCGAAGAACTGCACGAATTATCGATCCGCGACCCGTTGACCGGCTTGTTCAATCGCC
Source organism: Methylomonas sp. EFPC3 (assembly GCF_029643245.1). Taxonomy (NCBI): domain Bacteria; kingdom Pseudomonadati; phylum Pseudomonadota; class Gammaproteobacteria; order Methylococcales; family Methylococcaceae; genus Methylomonas; species Methylomonas sp. EFPC3. Next base: position 3,034,072 of record NZ_CP116398.1, on the reverse strand, counting down.
GCTTTCTGGAGGAAGTGCTGGATCGGGAAATCTTGCGGATGGGGCGTAGCAACAAAATGTTGGCCGTGGCGATGATCGACATTGACCATTTCAAGGTTTTCAACGACAACTACGGCCACGATGCCGGCGACGAAGTTTTGACCAAAACCGGCCAATTGATGAACGGCTTTCGCGAGGGTAGCGACATCGTTTGCCGCTACGGCGGCGAGGAATTCGTCGTGGTTACTTCGGAAGTGGACCCGGATAAAATTTTGCGCCGGCTGGAGCATTTACGGATGGAAGTGGAGCATCTGCACGTCAAGTTCGGCAATCAGCAATTGCCGGAACTGAGCGTCTCGATCGGCGTCGCAATTTTTCCGGATCACGGCAGCAACCGGACCGAGCTGCTGAACCGGGCCGACCAGGCGCTGTATGTCGCCAAGGAAGCCGGTCGTAACCGGCTGATCGTAGCCGGCTAGCGGCGGTCAAGTCTTCGGCCGGTAGGCGAACGGTTTGGCCAGCGGTTCGCCGACAAATATGCCTTGTCCCGGCTGCTGCACGCTCTTCCAGTACGCTTCGATCAAACTGCTGCCGCGCAGGTAAAAATAGAGCACCACGCCGGGATTCGGAAACTTGGCCGGAAAATTACACGGTTCCACCACCGCGCCGTAGCTGGCCGTCGCTCCGGCGTTCAGCCATTCGGTGATGCTCATTTGGCCGCCGCCGGACAGCACGCCGCCGGCCGACGTCAAATGGTCGGCAATCGCCCCCGGCAGATAATGGTTTTCGGCCAGATGCGGCACATGGGTCAGGCCGGTGAAGTAAAACATCACGTCCTGGCGGCCGCTGATGTAGTCCTGCTCCAGATAGTGCACCGGCCAGAAATTCTGCAGCGCCTCGGCCACTTTCGGAAAGGTTTGGGCGCGGGAGCTGCGCGCCTTGTCCGAAGTTTTCAGCAGATAAGCGGCGCCTTGCGGATGCGAGTAATCGGACGCCACGCCGGTATCGATCAATTTCTTGGCCTCGGCGAAGGTTTTGCCGGCCACCGCCATGGTCGGCCGCCAGGCGTGGGCTTTAAACGGTTTGTCGGTTTCGGAAGTGAAATAGGGACTGTTGCGCGTGGTTTGGCAGCCTTTGGCGCAAAACGCCGGATCGTAACCGGCCGCGAATGCCGTCGTGATCGACATGCAATCCACTCGAAACGGCAGCAGCCAGGTCAAGGCATACGCCTGCACGTGGGCCGGGGTTTTGGCGTCGACCTGTTGTTTCAGGGCTTCGAAGGTACGTTGCGACATCACCGCCTGCCGCGGCGGAAACTGCAGATGGATGATCTGCTCGGCCGGAATTTGACGCTGCTGGCTGTAATATTCGCCGATCTGCCGGCTCAGCGGATCGGCATCGTTGACGATCACCGCCAGATCGTGGCCGCTTAGGGCCGGCGCCGGGCGGTACAACGGCGAAATCGCCTCGGCCTGCACGCGGCCGGGCAAGCAGGCCAAGGCCAATATCAGCCGCAACAATTGAAACGGTTTGGCGTTGAACACTCGATTCTCCTTCAGAAAGGGGCGACCCGGTCCGATAAGCCGGCGGCCGGTCAAACCCCGAGCATAGCCGACGCGGACTCGATTTCAAACCGGGACGCGGCCGATTATCGATCCAATTGCCAATATTGCCTGCGCCGCTCCATTCCGGCTAGCAGCAGACCGAGATTTTTGCCGACCGGCAGCGCCGCGGTTTCAAGTACAATCCGGGCTTCATTGCCGCGGCCGTTTGTGCCGCATCGTTCGCCATCGGGAATGCCTGACGCCATAGGCGCAACGGCGATTGCCCGCCAAGCCGAGAGCCATTATGACCACGATCCGCCAAGCCGATTTTATCCAAAGCATCGCCGATGCCTTGCAGTTCATTTCCTATTACCACCCTAAGGACTTCATCGACGCGCTGTACGCCGCGTATCAGCAAGAACAAAGCCCGGCGGCGAAGGACGCGATGGCGCAGATTCTGATCAACTCCAGGATGTGCGCCGAAGGCCGGCGGCCGATTTGCCAGGATACCGGCATCGTTACGGTGTTTTTGAAGATCGGCATGGACGTACGCTGGGACGCCGCATTGAGCGTGACCGAGATGGTCAACGCCGGCGTGCGCCAGGCCTATTTGCATCCGGACAACGTGCTGCGCGCCTCTATCCTGTCCGATCCGGCCGGAAAGCGCATCAACACCAAGGACAACACGCCGGCGGTGGTACATATGGAACTGGTGCCGGGCGACAAAGTGGACGTGGAAGTCGCCGCGAAGGGCGGCGGCTCGGAAGCCAAATCCAAGTTCGTCATGTTGAACCCGGCCGACAACATCGTCGATTGGGTGTTGAAAACCGTGCCGACCATGGGTGCCGGCTGGTGTCCGCCCGGCATCCTGGGTATCGGCATCGGCGGCACTGCCGAAAAAGCCATGATTTTGGCGAAGCAGGCCTGCATGGGCTCGATCGACATTCAGGACTTGATCGCGCGCGGCCCCAGCAATGCGCTGGAAGAATTGCGTCTGGAGCTTTACGACAAGGTCAATGCGCTGGGTATCGGTGCGCAAGGCCTGGGCGGCTTGACCACGGTGCTGGACATCAAAATCCTGGATTACCCAACCCACGCCGCCAACAAACCGGTGGCGATGATCCCCAACTGCGCCGCGACTCGCCACGCCCATTTCGTGCTGGACGGTCCCGGGCCGGCCATCTTGACGCCGCCAAAACTGGCCGATTGGCCGGCCATTACCCAATCGGCCAGCACCGCCCGTCGCGTCAACATCGACGGCCTGACCAAGCAGGATGTTGCCGATTGGCAGCCCGGCGAAACCCTGCTGCTTAGCGGCACCTTGTTGACCGGCCGCGATGCCGCCCATAAACGCATCGTCGATTTGCTGAACAAAGGCGAAGCGTTGCCGGACGGGGTCGATTTAAAGGACAAATTCATTTACTACGTCGGCCCGGTCGATCCGGTGCGCGAGGAAGTGGTCGGCCCGGCCGGCCCGACCACCGCGACGCGGATGGACAGCTTCACCGACACGGTGCTGGAACAGACCGGTCTGCTGGGTATGATCGGCAAATCCGAACGCGGTCCCAAAGCCATCGAGGCCATCGCCAGACACAGGGCCGTGTATTTGATTGCAGTCGGCGGCGCCGCTTATCTGGTATCCAAAGCCATCAAACAGGCGCGGGTCGTGGCCTTTCCCGAATTGGGCATGGAAGCGATCCACGAATTCGTGGTCGAGGACATGCCGGTTACCGTGGCGGTGGACAGCCGCGGCGAGTCTATTCACAACAGCGCACCTAAGCTGTGGCAAGCGAAAATCGGCAAAATCAAGGTGGTCGCGGAGTAGGTAAGTCGCGCGCAAGCGCCTGACTTTACCGGGCGGACTCGGTGCCGGCGGCCGGTTGGAGTTCCCGGTATATGCGGCATATGCCCTATTTTTTGGCGAGTCGGTGGGGATTTTGACTTTTGAAACGTCTTAACTGAAGAGGCCCTGTAAGCAAAGGGCCGCCTCACTGTCCAAAACCGTTCATTCATCGACGCATGCCCTTACCCCGCAAACCGGCCTCGACTTTAACGCTCTGCGCTGGGCTGGTTGCGGCGGCGTGCGCTTGCCAGCCGCTATCGCCCCGCGATCCGGAAGATTTAGCCTTTGCGACGCCGCCGCAATGGTCGGAACAGCCGACGGCGCCGGAGCAGTCGGTCTCGGCGTGGCTGGATCGCTTTGCCGACGCGCAATTGACGGCGTTAGTGGCCGATGGTTTGGCCGGCAATTTCGATCTGCAGGTCGCCGCGGCCCGTATCGATGCGGCCCGCGAACAAGCGGTGGTAGCCGGCGCCGGGCGTTGGCCGCAAGCTTATTTCAATCCGGGTTACCAACGCAGCCGCGATCTCGGCGTCGAATCCGGCCGCTTTGCCGCGCTATTCAACTTGAGTTGGGAGCTGGATGTCTGGGGTCGGATCAAGGCCGGGCAGCAGGCCGCCGTCCTCAATGCCGCTGCGGTCGCCGACGATTATCGGGCGGCCCGGCTCTCGCTGGCGGCGCGGATTGCCCAAGCTTATTTCGCCCTGGCCGAAGCCCGCTTGCAGGCTCATGTTGCGGCGCAATCGGTCCACGACCGCGGCGTGATCGTCGACCTGGTACGCGGCCGATTTAATAGAGGTTTGACCCGCGGTCTGGATTTGCGGCTGGCATTGACCGATCTGGCGAATGCCCAAGCCCAACTGGCTCAAGCCGAAAACGACGTGCAATTGTTGGCGCGGCTACTGCAAACCCTGCTCGGCCGTTATCCGGACGGCCGGATCGCTCAAGCCCCGGCGAACAACCCAGCCGGCCAGACGCCGCACAGCTTGCCGGAGCCGCCGCCCGGTCTGGCTGCCGGCCTGCCGGCCGAGCTGCTGCAGCGCCGCCCCGACATCACTGCGGCTTTCCAGCGCTTGCAAGCTGCCGACTCCGGCCTGGAAAGCGCCGAAAAAGCGTTGTTGCCGCGGCTGACGTTGACGGCTGCCGGCGGCAGCGCCAGCCCGGCCCTGGCCGAAATTGTCGATCCGCGCGCAGCGGCCTGGAACTTGGCGGCCGGCCTGGCTCAACCCTTGTTTACCGGCGACCGTTTGCAAGCCGAGATTCGCTTGAATCAGGCCCGAGTTCGCGAGGCCTATCAACAATACCAAAGCGTGGCGTTGAACGCGTTCCGCGAAGTCGAACAAGCCCTGGCCGCCGAAACTCGCTTGCGGGAGCAGGAACAGGCGCTACGCGAGGCCGTCGAGCAAACCGAAGCCAGCCGCAAACTGGCGGTGTATTCCTACCAGCAGGGTTTGATCGAAATCTTGACCCTGCTGGACAGCTACCGCAGCACCCTGAACGCGCAAAGCGCGCATCTGGCGGTGCGGCGGCAATTACTAGCCAATCGCATCAACTTATATTTGGCCTTGGGCGGCCCGGTGTGAACGAAAAATCCCGTTGGTTACAAATCATCTTGCCGGCTGCGGTGTTGAGCGCGGCCGTCGGCGCGGCCTGGGCCATGATCGCCTTGCGGCCGAGCAGTTTGCCGGCGCCGGCCGAGCCGCCAATCCCGCGCGTCGAGTTCGTCAATGCCGAGCCGCAAACCTTGAAACTGAACGTGCATTCGCAAGGCGTGGTGGCCCCGCGCGAAGCGATCGACCTGATCGCCCAAGTCTCCGGCAAAGTCGAGCAGATGCATCCGGCGCTGGTGTCCGGCGGTTTTTTCAAGGCCGACGAACTGTTGGCGACGATAGACCCGCGCGACTACGATTACGCCATCGTCGCCACCCAAGCCAAGATTGCCGAAGCCAAACGGGTACTGATCAACGAACGCGCCCAGGCCGAACAGGCGCTGAGCGAATGGCAGGCATTGGGCCAGGGAGAAGCCAGCGATCTGGCCTTGCGCAAACCGCAACTGGCCGAAGCCGAAGCCAAATTGCAGGCCGCCGCAGCGGATCTGGCCAAAGCCAAACTCGACCGCAGCCGCTGCGAGATCCGGGCGCCGTTCTCCGGCCGGGTGTTGAGCAAGCAAGTCGGCCGCGGCCAGTTTCTGCCGGCCGGCGCGACGATTGCAAGGATTTACGCCAACGACATCGCCGAAATTCGGCTACCGGTCGGCATCAACGAATTGGCTTTTCTGGATTTGCCGCTGGGCCAAGCCGGCCGCGCGGCGCATTGGCCGGCGGTGACCTTGAGCGCGGAGGTGGCCGGCCAGCCGCAAACCTGGCGCGGGCGCATCGTTCGCAGCGAGGCCGAGCTGGACAGTAGCAGCGGCCAGTTGTTTCTGGTCGCCCAAGTCGAGCAACCCGATAGCAGCCGCGACGGCGCCGCGCCGTTGTTGAGCGGCCTGTTCGTCCAAGCCGAAATCGAGGGCGTGGCCCGCGCCGGGCTGTATGCCTTGCCGCGTAGCGCGTTGAACAATCTGCAGCAGGTCAAACTGGTCGATGCCGAGCATCGCCTGGTGTTCCGCGACGTCGAGATCCTGCGCAGCGAGCCGGGCCGGGTCGTGGTCAAGTCCGGTTTGCAGGCCGGCGACCGGGTGGTGGTTTCGGAAATGCCGCTGCCGGTGGCCGGCATGCGGGTCGAAGCGGCGCCAAGCCAACCATGAGCGGCTCGAACGGCGCGGCCCGCCTGGGTGGGGTCTTAGCCTGGTTTGCCGGCAATCCGGTCGCGGCCAATTTATTGATGTTGCTGATCCTGGCCGGGGGCGTGATCGGCATGTTGGACGTCGACAAGGAAGTGTTTCCGCGCTTCAGTCCGCATCAGATCGAAGTTACCGCCGTCTTCCCCGGCGCCGGGCCGTCCGAAGTCGAGGAAGCGGTGTGCATCCCAATCGAAGAAGCGGTGCACGACCTGCCCGGCATCAAGCATTTGCACGGCGAAATCCAGGGCGACACCTGCACCTTGGCGGTCGAGATGATGCCCGACCGGGACCGCGAGCAAATGATGGCCTTGCTGCGGGCCAGGGTGCAAGCCATTCCGCGCCTGCCCAAGCAACTGGAAAAAATCGACGTATTGCCGGCCGACCGCAAAGACGACGACGGCGTGATCTGGGTGGCGCTGCACGGCGCTACCGATGCCTTTAAGCTGCAGCAGTTCGGCGATCGGATTCAACAGCAATTGTCGACGATACCGGGCGTCAGCCGGGTGCGCAATTACGGCGAACGCAATTACGAGATCGGCATCGAAGTCGCGCCGGAACAAATGCGCAAATACCAGCTGACGCTGGACGATGTCACCCAGGCCGTGCGGGCGGCGTCGGTCGATCTGCCCGGCGGTCTGGTCCGCAACCCCGACGGCGAATTATTGTTGCGGGTGGCCGGCCGGGCCAAGGATGCCGACGCGGTCGGCGCGTTGGTGGTCAAGACTTTGCCGGACGGCAATCGGCTGCGGCTGGACCAGATCGCCACGATCCGCGACGGCCTGGAAGAACGCTTGTACGACTGGCGCCACAATGGCGAAACCGCGCAAGGTTGGGAGGTGCATACCGAACGCGACAGCGTGGCAGTGGCGCGCAAGGTCAAATCGGAAATCGCGGCCATGCGCGCCGGCCTGCCCGAAGGTTTGCGTTTGATTACCTGGTGGGACGATTCCCAGGCCTACGACGAACGCATCGGCACCTTGCTCGAAGACGGCTTGAGCGGCTTTTTGCTGGTGTGTTTGGTGTTGACGCTGTTCCTGCGAGTGCGGGTGGCGCTGTGGGCCGGCGTCGGCATTTTTACTTCGGTGCTGGGCGCGTTCTGGCTGATGCCGGCGCTGGATATTTCGCTGAACATGCTGTCCTTGTTCGGCTTTTTGCTGGCGATGGGCGTGCTGGTGGACGATGCGATCATCATCGGCGAAAGTGTGCACAGCCGCCAGCTCGAAGGCGGCGAAACCCCGCTGCAAGCCGCCGTCAACGGCGTGCGCGCCGTGGCCTTGCCGGTGACCTTGTCGGTGCTGATTGTGTTGGTGGCGTTTTTGCCGGGCTTGTATTTGCCGGGCTGGGCCGGGCAAATGATGCGGCCGATCTGCGTCATTATGATCCTGACGCTGGTGTTCTCGCTGGTCGAAGCCCTGCTGATCCTGCCCTCGCATCTGGTCGCGCCGGTATCGGCGCCGAGCGCCGCCAACGGTTTGCAGCGGTTGCGCGCCCGGCTCAACTGTGGTCTGGACCGCTTCGTCGCGCGGGTGTACCGGCCGCTGCTGGCAGCCGCGCTGCGCTGGCGCTATCTGACCGTCGCGCTGTTCGCCGCCTTGCTGATTATTTGCTGGGGGCTGGTCGCCAGCGACCGGGTGCGCCAGTCGATCAACCCGGACGTGTCCAAGGACAGTTTTTGGGTGTCGATCCGGCTGCCGCAAAGCGCGCCGTACAGCGAAACCCAAGCCTTGGCCAACCGGGTCGAAAGTGCGTTGTTTGAATTGCGCGACGAACTGGACGGCGTGCCGCCCGGCACCGGCAAGCGCGGCCAACACCCCGAGCACAGCGTCATTGTTGGTGTCGAAACCATCGTCTGGGAACACGGCGCCGGCCTGTGGCTGGAATTGTCGGCGGCCGGCCGCCAGCGCATCAAGGTCGAGGACTTCATCCGCGACTGGCGCCAGCGCATCGGCGACATTCAAATCGGCCAGGTCGATTTCATTTTCAAGGAGGGCGACCAGCCCTACGACCTGGAACTGACTGTCGGCGCCGACAATCCGGCCCAACTCGGCCCGGCGGTCGAGCAGCTCAAACAACAGATCAAGGGCTTTCCCGGTGCCTACGACGTGATCGATTCCGGCGAACCCGGCAAGCCGGAGATTCACTTGACCCTGAAACCCGACGCCGAACGGCTGGGCATGCGCCTGGAACAACTGGCCGAGCAGGTCCGCAACGGCTATTACGGCGAGGAAGTGCACCGCTTCATGCGCGGCCGCAAGGAAGTCAAGGTGATGGTGCGTTTTCCGCTGCGCGAGCGGCGTTCGCTGGATCAACTCAAGGCCCAGCCGGTGCGCCTGCCCAACGGCGCCAGCGCACCGCTGTCTAGCCTGGCCGACGTTGAAGTGCTGCAAGGCTACGCCCGCATCGTGCGCGAAGACCGGCAACGGGTCTTGAAAGTCCAGGCCAGGGTCGATCCGACCCTGGCCGACGCCAACGAAGTTTACGCGGTGTTGGAGCGCGACGTGTTCCCGGCGCTGGAAAGCCGCTTTCCCGGCTTGAACGTCAAAATCGGCCAGCAACGCCAGGAACAGAAAGAGCTGCTGGCCGCTTTCGGCAAAAACACGCTGATCGCGCTGTTGGTGATCTACGCCTTGATCGCCGTGCCGTTCCGGTCCTACGCCAAACCGCTGATCTTTCTGCTGGCCGCGCCGGTGGCCTGGTGCGGCGCGGTGCTGGCCCACTGGGCCGCCGGCCTGCCGCTGTCGATGGAATCCTTGGTCGGCATGATCGCCGCCAGCGGCGTGGTGGTTAACGACAGCCTGGTGTTGCTGGACTATCTGCGCCAGCACGACGGCGACCAGCGGCCGGTGGACGTGCTGATCGCCGAAGCCTGCTGCTCCCGCTTCCGGCCCATCCTGCTGGCCTTTCTGACCAACTTCGCCGGCTTCCTGCCCACCCTGCTGGAAACCAGCCCGCAAGCCCAATTCCTGATCCCGATGACGCTATCCCTCTCCGCCGGCCTGCTGATCGGCATGGCCGCCAGTTTGATTTTGACGCCGGTTTGTTATGCGGTGTTGGGGGAGAGGTGAGTTGGGGGCAGCTGCGAATAGGCAGTTCGACCCGTTGCAGTCTATCGGCTGATCTGATTCAATGACCGAGATTTGGTGTGTATTTCCTCGGTTCCGATGATATACAGAAGGGAAATTCTTATGTTGATCAATAAATTGTCGCTTCGGGGCTATTTTCGGTAGATATACGGAACCATCTAATAACTAGTTATGCATAACAAGTCAACATCATGAACAAGTGGAAAGTTTCGTCCTTTGTAGCCTTGGCGTTACTAATCACCACCAACATTTTCTGGCTCTATTCGGCTATTGATGCTGGCGTTACATACACTTACCAACAAGTAAGCCTTGATGAAAAATCAAAAGCAGTCGGAATGCTCGGAGCCTTAGTGGTCAAAGGTGGGCAGCAATACACGAAGAAAGATATTCTTCATATTTTGCGCCAAGTGAATAAGGACGCATTCATTGTTGAAGAAGAGAACTTAATTGATGTTGATGGCGTCAAGTTTTTCTTCGTAAATGGCAAGCTTTCTGAGGTTGAAGGATGAATTTTCATAACCAGCCCGCGTAGCAGTTAATCAATCTGATATTGATATTAAAAAATGGATTACCGGCGAATTTGGCATCCAGGCGGAACCTATTTTTTTACGATCAATTTGTTACAAAGAAAAAATAACGACTTATTGATAAGGCATATTCAACTTTTACGAGACTCGATCAAAACGGCAAAGGCGGATCATCCGTTTAAAATTCACGGTTGGGTGGTATTGCCCGAACATATGCATTGTTTGATTGAATTGCCGGAAAACGATACCGATTACGCGACAAGAATACGTTTGATAAAAATTGGATTTTCCAAGGCAATACCAAAAACAGCCCGCGTAGGTACGATTAGCGGTAGCGTAATCGTACGCATGATTTTGAATTGCCGCGGCTGGTTTCAATGTCGGGTCTCGGCCCGACAGCCGAGATACTTTTCTTTGCTTGTCCAAAGAAAAGTATCCAAAAGAAAAGACACCCCCGATGCCGCTTGTATCCTCCGCTCCGAAGGGTTTGAACGGGGTTTTCGGAAGGGCTGTCCTAGCCCTCCGAAAACGAGCGGCATCCCTGCCGCTCCCCTGCGGGCTGATCCGTCCAAACCCTTCGGTGCTCGGCGCGGCAAAAGGGGAAAAAACCCGTCGCGGTTGACCATCGTTCCCACGCTCCAGCGTTTTTTTGTGCCCACGCGGAATTGAATTGCCGCGTCTGGTTTTAATGTCGGGTCTCGGCCCGACAGCCGAGTTTCTTTCGCTACGAAAACCATCCGTGGTTTTCGCCCTGCGGGCCAGCCTATCGGCTGTTCAAATTCGCTCCAGGCGAATTTGTGCTTGGTCAAAAGAAACAAACCAAAGACAAATCCGCCGGGAGCGGATTTGGACGCCATCGGCGCACGAAGTGCGAGCGCCTGGATGGCGCGAGTCAGTAGGCCACCCCATGCCGTTTGAGTCCTGCGCGCCTGCGGATTCGAGCGGGGTTTTCGAAAGGGCTGTCCTAACCCTCCGAAAACGCGCGGTATCAGGGGACAAAACCCGTCGCGGTTGACCCATTTTTTCGGGTTTCGTCATATTAATACGCCTTCGTAATGTTACGCGATGCGTACTACATTTGCTGATATTCTGAATCCAAAGCATTTATCACTTTGGGTCTGCTAGTTTTCTCCTTGTTTGGTTTGAGGGGGATCACAAAAATAGGTTTAATTGACGGATATAGCGGCCAATGTGAGTGGGCGCACATTAAATGGCTTTTGCTAGGCATATTATGCCCATACTGCAATTGAATGAGCGAAGGTTGATTAATTTCCTAAAGGGGGAAGCTTTATCTGTTGCAGTTTGTTTCTAAGCCGAGTTTTTCCGTTTTTTAAATTTCGATTAATAGGTGTTTATGTCCTCAAATAAAAAGCTTCCAGTGTTGGCATCCGTTTTGATTTTTGCGTCCGGATTTGCGCAGGCTGAATTGGTGACACTTAAGTTTACCGGTAAAGTTATATATGGTGGCGGTTTGGCCGCGTCAGGAGACACTGTTACCGGCATTTTGTCTTACGAGAGTCAGCCTCAAGACCTCTCGGCACCGAATTACGCTTCTTACAGTATTCCAGCTCCCTTTGTAGTGTCGGCAAGCTTTGGCGATCATATTGTAATTTCTAAAGGGATAAACATCACACTATATGATAACCAAGGCGGTAATGTAGAGGATATGGTTACTATTTCTGGCAATTCTATATTAGTGGACAATGAGCTTTATTCTGAAGGTTCAATCGGTATTAATCTTTCCAGCAAATCCGGCAGTACCGAAGCGCTGGTAGATACCAATCTGCCATTATCATTCGACTTGTCTAAATTTGACGGTGGTCCAACTTTAACTTATGGCTGGCTTCAGAAAGATGGTGGGCCGAATGGACAACTGGTACAGTTTTCGGTTGATTCGATTGAGTCCTCTGTAGAACAGAATGATTGCCCAAAGCATCGTCATTCAAAGCCAGTCCGTATCAAGTCGCACCTTAAATTCCAATAGGTCAAAATTTAAGCTAGGCGAGTTTACTCGCCTAGTTAGTTTCAGCCATTTGTCAGCCGTTCAATTCCGGAATATTGGCCGCCAACCGGGAACGTAACAAACCCAGTTGTCTTTGCAATTCGTCTTCGGCGTCGCCGATATTTTTGAAGGCCTGCAAGACTTTTTGATCGTTCAGTGCAGCCGGATAATTCGCGTCGACGAAATCCAGGATTTCCGAGTCCATTTCGCTCATGCTTTTGACGATTTCTTCCATTTTGTCCAAGACCGCGCGTAATTCGTTTAAATCTTTAGCCATAAATCTCTCATTCGTTTGGATTATTATCATCAGCTGACCGTTGGACAACGTTGTCTATTCGGTCTGGTTAGTCCGGCATTTGCGGCCGAATTCTTTTCTTCCCGCGTCATTCGCCAAATCGGCGTAACCGCGGATTGCACTGTTGGCAACGCCAATTACGGCAGGCCAAACAGCACGTTAAGCCAAGGTCGCCGCTGCCATTGCCTGTTTGCCGGGTTCATTTACGATGCTCGTTCCAGTAAGGCATTGCGGGCTTCGGTAATTCGAATGAATTGCTCGTGGCTGCCGCCGACGTCGGGGTGGGTTTTTTGGGCGAGGCGCTGAAATGCGGTTTTAATCTGGGAGGCTTTCAGTACGCCGTCGAGCGGCAGGTGCAATGCTTCCCGGTGTCGCCGTTCGCTGAAGCGGCGATCCTGGCTGAGAGCCTGAAAACGGCTTTGGTTGTGCCGGGCCTGGTATTCGTAAAGTCTTTCCTGTGCCGCGCGGCGGAGTTTCAACGACTCCCGGCGCAATTCCACTTGGTCGTCCTGCCATTTTTGCCGCGACATCACCGTGCAAGCTTCGAAGCCTATCCAACCGTTCGTTTCCAGCTCGTCGAGGTTGAACGGGCCAACCATGTCGTAGGGCTCTTCCAGCCAGGCATACCTCGCCTGCGGACTGGCTTTAATCAGGCCGATGGTCACGGTATCGACGATGCCGAGCGAGCCGTTCCAAATGACCCATAGCTGTTCTTCTTCCGGCCACGGATTGTGGTGCATGGTCTTTACCTGATTGGCTGATGAGCAAGAATTTTCTGTTAAGCCAGCAAGATGAATACCAAGCACGACAGCGGTTGGAGAAGTGTCGCCAGCCGTGGTTTGTTAGCGCGTTAAGCCCTATCCGGCCGAATGGAATCAGGGGGTTTGGGGTACGAAGGGGTAGTGGAAAACTGACAAACTGTCAGGTTTGGAACAAGGCGGTTGGTTTGTCGATTTCTAAAGGCCTGCGGCCGAATCTGCCGAGCTTTGCGTGGTCAGTCCGCTTGGCCCATCCTGACCAGCCTGGACGGCGTTGCGCAATCCAGGCTCCGTGCGGCGTAATCAGAGCGTTCTGAGAGGCATTCGACCCAGGCCGAGACCAAGGGACCGAGAATGGTTATCCGGTAAAGCATTCAAGATCGGGTCACCGACTATAGGCGCCTGATATATCCATCGTCTAGAGGGCCAAACATTTGCTTCAGCCGCGGAAATTTTGCAATCGCGTTGGCTAATTTCATTAGCGTGGCGTAATCCTTCATATCCACGGGTTTGAAGACACTGCGGCTGACATGAAAATCCGAAAAACCATCGGGAGTTGGGTAAAAACCGGGAGTGGGCAGAGGCACTTCGCTTTGATGATAGGTTTCCTGCAACCTTTTTCCCTGAATTTGGTTCGGATTAAAACCGTCTATCTTGTCCGGTTCGACGTTCATTATGCTGTAAGAATACGATTCGGTTACCAGCTCTCTGCCTATGTTGTTTGCCTGGCCATGCGCCTGGGTGATGTGGCCGTTCAGAAACAGAATCTGGGCGACGTCACCGACTTGTTTGGTTTTTATGGCCCCGTTTTCATCTCTCGATTCGGTAACAAAATACACTGTAGGATTATTGTCCAAGTCTCCACTGTAGCCAATTATGTTGTCCGGCCGATATAAATAGTCGCAATATCCCATCGTTTACCTACCTTCTTTAAGATTAAGCTTTTGTTGTTTTCCGCGGTTTGGTTTGGCTTTAGCCAGGGTAGCCCATAAAGTCAGTTAAATTTTTGCGGGAGGTTCAACCGGTTTTGGGTTAACCGCCGACTCTCAGCAACGCCAGCAGCCAAGCAAAGTGCTGCAAACCTGATGCAATTTCCGGCCGTTTCGGGTGGTTGCCGATTCCGTATCGACTTTCCGGTGATGCAGTTTGTTTGGCAGCAGCAAGCAAAACTGTAGTCGAAATCGGCGTTGGTGCCGGACAAAAATAGGATCGGCTTTCGGAGTCCGTCATGGCGCCCCCCGCAGCCCCAAGTACAAGATACCCGTTAGCGTCCGGCTAAGCGGCCATTAAGCTGAACCGAGAACAATCTGCCGCAACTGAAACAGTCCGCGAAGGAGGATATATGTTCAGGCTATTAGCAATCACGGTATTTTGTTTATCGTTTTCCGGTGTGGCGGCCGCGCACGGCGGGGATTGGGGCTATGGTCGCCACGATCATCACCACAGACATCATCACCCCCGTTTCTGGGGCTACGACCGGCCTTACTATCCCGCGTACTCTCAGCCGTACTGGGGTGTTCGCCCCATACCGCCGGGGTATCGCGAGCTGACGCCGCCCAGATACTACCGCTATGACCGATCCGGCCCGTATCGGGATTTCGACTACCGGCGAGGCTGGTAGTCATGCGTCGCTACCTGCGTTTATTGTTTTTGTTGGCCGGACTGTTGTTGCTGTCGGGATGCGTGGCCTATGTGCCCTACGGTCAGCGTTCGGCCGGTTACTACGCGCCTTACGGCGGCTATGGCTACGACGCCGGCCCGCACCACGGCGGTTGGCATCATCGCCATCACCGCCACCATTGGCATCACTGATTGCCGTCGCTTAGCCGATCCCGGCCGGGTGTCGGAATATTTGACGGCGTCAGCCGTGAGTGCGGGAACTGACGGCCGGCGTTGGCGCATCGGTCCTCGAATTTGCTGAGTTCTGACAGCCGATTGAGGCGATCGCGCGACGTTGCGCGTGTCGCGTTTTTTGACAATTGCCGCTGGGTCGCAGCGGTGTTCGGCTGTTGCGGCGGTTGTCGGCTTTGATTTTCAACAGGTTTTATGCCCAGGTTCGCTTTATGCAGGTGTTTTGACGCCACAAAACCATATACCGGGGGCGATTATGAACACCTTACACCATCACCCGAAAATCGCAGATTTTGCCCAGGTTGCCGTAGTTCAAGCCAAAGCCATCGACGGGCATAAGATATTCGCTTACTTGGCTTGTTTTGCCGATGTCGCGCTGGCATTGACTGTCCTGATCTCGATTTGCTGTTCCAGCCTGCTATTGCTTTGCACCAGCTTGGGTGTGATTTAAGTACCCGAAGCACAGGCGATGCCGCTAAACCAACAGTTAGGGCTGCAATTGTCTGGGCAGTAGCCGACCGGTCAGGTCCAAGATTATTACGGATCTGCCGGTCGGCTTTCATCAAATCCGGAGGTTTCATCGGCCGGCATCGATTGACTTCCGCTACTCCGCCGATAAGCTAAGCCGATTTGGCTTGGGTGGCACGCAATATGGTCCGACGTATCGCTTGTTTGGATAATCTGCGCGGTTTGGTCATGATATTGATGACGCTAGACCATACTCGCGATTTTTTCAGCATCTCTCATTTCGATCCTACCGATTTGCAGAAAACCTCCGCGGCACTGTTCATGACCCGCTGGATTACCCATTTCTGTGCGGCGGTGTTCGTGTTTCTGGCCGGTACCAGCGCCTGGTTGTGGGCGGCTAAACGTGGGCCGGCCGCACCGGTCAGCGGCTTTCTGGCCAAGCGCGGTTTGTTATTGCTGCTGCTGGTGGTTACGGTTGAAGCTTGGGCCTGGAATTTTCGTGCCGATTTGCGCCACGTCGACGCCGGCGTGTTGTGGGCGCTGGGTTGGTCGATGATGGTTTTGGCGGTGCTGGTCAAATTGCCGCTGGGTTGGGTGGTCGCCATCGGCGGCTTGATGGTTGTCGGCCATAACGTGTTTGACGGCTTGAAACCGGCCGAGATGGGGTGGTTCGGGCCCTGGTGGTCGGTGTTACATACCGGCGATGACATCGATTTCGGCGGCGGGTTTGTGTTGAATCCTTACTACCCCCTGATTCCGTGGATCGGCGTGATGGCCTTGGGCTACGGTTTCGGCCATTTGTTGGATGCAGAGCAATGGCGCAAACCGCGGCGGCTGGCGTGCTTGGGCGGCGGCTTGTTTGCTGCCTTCATATTGTTGCGCTACAGCAATTCATACGGCGATCCGCAGCCGTGGCAAGCTTACCCCGATCCGGTATTTACGTTGTTGTCGTTTTTAAACTGCCACAAATATCCGCCTTCCTTGTTGTATCTATTGATGACGCTGGGGCCGGCATTGATGTTTCTGGCGCTTGCGTCCCGGCCGATAGCGGTGCTGCAGGTGTTCGGCAGAACGCCGTTGTTTTATTATCTGATCCATCTCCATGCAATCCACGGTTTGGCGGTGCTGGTGGCCTTGGTTAGCGGCGGACCGGTGGCGGTCGTGGTCGGCGGCGGTATCTGGCAAAAAGATTGGCCGGCCTATTACGGCTTCGGACTGCCCGGCGTTTACGGTGTCTGGCTGCTGGTGTTGATGATGCTGTATCCGGTTTGCCGTTGGTTCGAGGCGTTCAAAGCGGCGCGGCCGCAGTGGCGTTGGTTGCAATATTTATAGCCAAGGGCTGCCGGTACGTGCATAACCGTTTACGCGTTATCCCCCGTCCCCGTTATACTGAGGCAATTTGTCCGCTTAACTTGCTATGCAACCATATTTAGAGCTTCTGGCCGATATCATGGCCAACGGCGTCGATAAAAGCGACCGTACCGGCACCGGTACCCGTTCGGTTTTCGGCCGGCAAATCCGTTACAACCTGGCCGATGGGTTTCCGTTGTTAACCACCAAAAAACTGCACTTCAAGTCGATAGCTTACGAGTTGCTCTGGTTTTTGCGCGGCGACACCAATATCAAATACCTGAACGACCACGGCGTCACGATCTGGGACGAATGGGCAACGCCGGATGGCGAGCTGGGCCCGGTTTACGGCGCGCAGTGGCGCAACTGGTTGGGGCCGGATGGAAGGCGTTTTGATCAGATCGAGATTCTGGTTGATGGCTTGAAGCGCAAACCCGACTCGCGCCGGCACCTGGTCAGCGCCTGGAACGTGGGTTTTCTGCCGGACGAATCGATCGGGCCGCGTGAAAATGCGGCGGCCGGCAGAATGGCATTGCCGCCGTGCCACGTGCTGTACCAGTTTTACGTGGCGAACGGTAAATTGTCCTGCATGATGACCCAACGCAGTGCCGACTGTTTTTTGGGCGTGCCGTACAACCAAGCCAGTGTGGCGTTATTTACGCACATGTTGGCCCAGCAATGTGGCTTCGAAGTCGGCGAATTGATCATGTCGTTCGGCGATGTGCACGTTTACCGCAACCATTTTGCCCAAGTCGAGTTGCAGTTGAGTCGCCAACCTTTGCCGCCGCCGCGTTTGCAGTTCGGGCGCCGGCCGGAGTCGATTTTCGATTACCGATTCGCCGATTTTCAGTTATTGGATTATCAAGCCCACCCGCACATAGCCGGAGCCGTGTCGGTATGATGGATTGCGGGTAGAGAAGCAGTCGATGGCGTCTCTACCCGGCGGCCTCAGGCCGCGGTTGAATTCTGATTGCGGGAGTTTGACAGGTTATTTATTGCCGGCCTTGATATGTTCGACGGCTTCCTCGGCGGCTTTGGTCGCAACGTCGGCATGGCCCATCTTGCCGTGTTCTATCGCGCTTTCCAACGATTTGACGCCGGCATCGAGATGGGTTTTGGCTTCGCCTTTGGCAACTTCGGCGCCTTTTTTGGCATGAGGCAGAGCGGCTTCGGCGTGTTCTACCAATACCGAGGCATGGCCGGCTTTGCCGTGGGTGACGGCCTGATTGGCGTGTTCCAGTGCGGTGGCGGCGTGTTCTTCTGCAAGGGCGCCGGTAGCGGCTAGCAACAGTGCGCTTAGGATAATGCTTGATAACGTTTTCATAATTCCCCCGAATTGATGTGTGTAGTGGTTCTGCGCACCCGCTTGGGTGCCAGCTAGAGACTGGCGGGGCGCGGAATGGTTCCGGCCAAATCCGCGTTATCGAATTTCAGGTGGCGGGCAGCAGAGGGATTGCCTGGACTTGCTTGCCGAATGTTTAATTGCCTGGAAAACTTAAACCCGAGGGTATCGATCCGGTATGAATAACGACAAACGCCTGGCCATTTTCGAACGTCTGGCCGAGGCCACGCCTAACCCCACGACAGAGTTAAATTACAGTTCGCCGTTCGAATTATTGGTGGCGGTGGTGCTGTCGGCACAGGCGACCGATAAGGGGGTTAATAAAGCTACCGCCAAGCTGTTTCCGGTGGCGAATACACCGCAGGCGATTTTGGCTTTGGGCGAAGACGGCTTAAAAGAACATATCAAAACCATCGGTTTATTTAACAGCAAGGCGGCAAATGTCATAAAACTTTGTCAGACTCTGTTGGAAAAGCACCAAGGCGAGGTGCCCCGCGAGCGAGAAGCGTTAGAGGCGCTGGCCGGCGTCGGCCGCAAGACGGCTAACGTGATTTTGAATACCGCGTTTGGGCAACCGACCATCGCGGTCGATACCCATATTTTCCGGGTCGCGAACCGCACCGGTCTGGCGCCGGGAAAAAACGTGCTTGAGGTGGAGAAAAAATTGGACAAGACGGTGCCGAAATCCCACAAGAAAGATGCACATCATTTGTTGATTCTGCACGGCCGCTACATCTGTATCGCCCGCAAACCCCGCTGCGAGGCTTGTTGTATTGCCGACCTTTGCGAATTTAAGGACAAGAATCTAGCGTGAGTATGCAATAATCAGAATCGAAGCAGCAGGACGTTTGCCCGTCGTAATGCGGCCGGACGAAGGCCGGATAACATAATTACAAAAACGCACGAGAGGATAGCTAAATGAAAAAATTCAATAAATCTCCGTTGGCCGCTGCAATGGGCGGTGCCCTTTTGTCCGGTATCGCTGCGAACGCGCAAGCCGAGCCCAATCCGTTTGCGTTGTCGGAACTGGCCGGCGGTTACATGCAGGTTGCAACCTCACACGCCGAGCATTCCAACGGCAAAATCAGCCAAGGTGCCTGCGGTTCCAATGCGATGGACAGCAACGGTAAGAAAGTGGCTGCCGGCGCTAAAAAATCCGATGCGAAGAAAACCGAAGGTTCCTGTGGCGAAGGCATGTGCGGCGGCATGATGAGCGGCGGCAAAATGAAGCCGGGCATGGAAAACATGTGCGGTGCGATGATGAAAGGCAAGGAAGGCGCCTGCGGCATGGGCATGATGGGCGGTATGGATCATGGTAACGCCGACAAACCGAAACAAGCCGAAGAAGGTAGCTGCGGTGCGATGATGAATCCGGATAAAAAAGCCGGTGAACATAGCTGCGGCGCCATGATGAAAGGCGGTGAAGGCAGTTGCGGCAGCAAAATGGATGCCGACAAAGCGGCCGGCCATTAATTCTCCGACCTGACGGTATTGAATCGACGTTATGGATTTTCAGGATATACAACAGCTGGTTATCGATTACGGTTATCTGGCCTTATTTATCGGTACCTATCTGGAAGGCGAAACCATTTTGGTGATTGCCGGCTTTTTGGCGCATAGCGGCTATTTGGCGTTGGAATGGGTCATGTTGACAGCGTTCCTCGGTACTTTTGCCGGCGACCAGACCTTTTTTTATCTGGGGCGGTGGAAAGGCATCTCCTTTTTGGAAAAAAGGCCGCTCTGGCACAGTAAAACCGACAAAGTGTTCGATCTACTGCACAAGCACCAGATACCGGTGATTCTCGGTTTCCGCTTTCTTTACGGTGTGCGTAACGTAACGCCGTTCGTAATCGGCGCCAGCAAGATTCATCCGCTTAAGTTTTTTGCCTTGAATTTTTTGGGTGCGGCGATCTGGGCGATAGCAGTCGGTTACTTGGGTTATACCTTTGGCCAGTTTGCCGAGTCCATCATGGGCCAGGTCAAAAAATACGAAATGTATATCCTGGGCGTGCTGGTGGCGATAGGCTTGGCCTTGTTTTGGCGTTCGACGCATAAACCGGAAGAATAAGCGATGCAAAGCGTCCGCAATCTGGTCCACGGTGTCGGCCTGGGTTTGCGTCGTTCGTTTTTGAGCGAGATTGTCGAGCAGCCGCCGGCGCAAGTCGGGTTTTACGAGGTAGCGCCGGAGAATTGGATGCCGATAGGCGGCAAGTTCGGCAAACAATTTCGGGCCATGACCGAGCGTTTCGACTTTGTTTGCCACGGCTTGTCTTTGTCCATTGGCAGCAGCGATCCGCTCGACGAGCAATTCGTGCGCGATTTGAAACGGTTCATCGCCGAACACGGCATCAAGTTTTACAGCGAACACCTCAGTTATTGCAGCCACGGCGGACATCTGTACGATTTGATGCCGATGCCGTTTACCGAGGATGCGGTCAAACATGTCGCCGCGCGAATTCGCCGGGTGCAAGACATTCTCGAACAGCGCATTGCCATCGAAAATATTTCTTACTATGCCGCGCCAGGCCGGGAGATGGCCGAGATCGATTTCTTCAATGCCGTCGTCGCAGAGGCCGATTGCGATGTGCTGATCGACATCAATAACATCTACGTCAATAGCGTCAACCACGGGTACGACGCGGAAGCCTTTCTACGGGCCATGCCCGGCGACCGCATCGCTTACGCCCACATCGCCGGTCATTACGTTGAAGCCGAAGACTTTTTGGTCGATACCCACGGCGCGACGGTGATCGATCCGGTTTGGAAGTTACTGGAGACGGCTTACCGCCTGTTCGGCGTTTTCCCAACCTTATTGGAACGGGATTTCAACATTCCACCTTTGGCCGAATTGTTACAGGAAGTGGACACGATCCGCGCCGTTCAACAGCATGCCGTTGCCGCCGAAAAACGGGTGGCGTGATGGCGGCATCTTTTCAAATTACGCAACAGCGCTTTGCCGCCTATATCCGCGATCCGCATAGTAATCCGCCCCCGGCCGATGTCGAGCCTGGACGGATGGCGATGTACCGTGAATTGTTTTTTAACAATATAGACAGCTTCATCGCCAGCAATTTCCCGGTGGTCAGGGCGATTCTGGATGATGCCCAATGGCTGGAATTGACCCGGGATTTTTTTTCCCGCCACCGTTGCCGAACGCCGTATTTTTCCGAGATTGCCGAAGAGTTTTTGGAGTATTTGCAAAACGAGCGCAGCAATCCGGAGGATTATCCCTTCCTGCTGGAGCTAGCGCATTATGAGTGGGTGGAAATGGCGCTGTCGATTGCCAAGGACGCGCCGAAACTAGGTGATCAAGCGTTTTTGGACAGCCTAACGACCCAAAGGATTGCGCTGTCAGAACTGGCTTTGCCGTTGTTGTACCAATATCCGGTGCATCGGATCGGTCCCGATTTCCTGCCGTTGCAGCCGCCCGAGCAGGCCACCTGTCTGGTCGTTTATCGCGACGGGATGGACCAAGTCCACTTTTTGCAGGTTAGCGGTCTGACGCTAAGCGTGTTGCAAATCCTGCAAGACCGGGGGCCAATGCCGGCCGCGCAATGTTTGCAAAACGTGGCAGCCGAGTTCCCGCAGATCGAGCCGCAACTGATTCAGAGCAACGGTCTATCGATGCTGCGGGAGCTGGCCGAAAAAGGGATTGTTATTCCGGCTGGCGACGCTTGAAGCAGTGCAGCCAGACCAAGCCGTCTTCGTTCCATTCCATGCCGCTGTGCATGCGTAAGATCAAATCCTTGTACATCGCTAAATTCGGATAGCCCTCGGCGCGGGCGTCGGCGTCCGTCATATCGCCGATTCGTTGCCGCTCGACTTCCGTTACCTCGAATTCCACTCCTTCCAGAATAAACCTCTCGCCCGGATAGGCATAGAGGCCGTCGCGGCGTTGCTGGGTCTTTTCCCCGGCTAGCGCAGCCGCCACCAGTTTGGGGTGGCGGACCAACCGATCGATATCGCAAGTTTTTTCCGGATAGTCGTGCATAGTCATCTTCAAAGTGCGTAAAAGCGCCACACTTTAAGAGCCTTATTCAAGCATGACAAGCCTCAGCCGTAACTGATCCACAAAATTTATTGGCCGATTGCGGCGAGTCGGACATTTCCTACATGTCCGTATTAGCAATACGGAATTCTCTGTCTATACTGCTTGACACATGATTGCTACCGAATCTTTGAATAAATCCTAGCAATTCGATTAAACGGAAAAGGGAGGCGGATCCCGTGCCTATGTTTCAAGTAATACTATTGTTGCTCGCCTGCTCGTTGTTGAGCGCTTGGCTTGCTTCTTCGTATACCAAGCGCCGTTTGCTTTTGGAACAGGCCAGCATGCCCAAACCGCCGCCATCGTTGCCGGTTCCTGATGTGGAAAAATACCTTATCGGGATCGACAAGTTTGCCAACGAAGTCGCTCCGGTTTGGTCCAAGCACATTGAATCGTCGCGCCAGGAAATGGAACAGGCCATTGGCGAATTAACCGGGCGCTTTGCCGGCATCACCAGCGGCCTCGACGTCTTGGTTGGCTCTTCTAGCAATCCGGCATTCGGCCGCAACGAGGATATTTTTTCGACGAGTAACGCCAATTTGCAGAAAGTTGTCGGTTCACTGGACGCCGCGCTACAGGAAAATTTACAGGTACTGACCAAAATCCGTTCCTTAGCCGGTTTCATAGAAGAATTGAAAACCATGGCCAAAGAAGTGGCGCGGATCGCCGAGCAGACCAATTTGATCGCATTGAATGCGGCGATCGAGGCGGCCAGAGCCGGCGAAGCCGGCCGGGGATTTGCCGTGGTTGCCGATGAGGTGCGTAAGCTTTCCAACCTGTCCGGTGAGACCGGCAAACTGATCGGTTCTAAAGTCGATCAAGTCAGCGGAGCGATTCAAACCACCTTGGCAGCCGTGGAGAAAAGCACCGAAAACGAAACCGCGGCGGTTGCCGCGTCGCAAGGCAATATCCAAAACGTGATGAGTGCGTTGCACGGGGTGTTCGAAACGCTGCAGCGGCATTCCGAAGAGATGAATAAACAGGCCCGTGTGATCAAGCGCGAGATCGACGAGTCGCTGGTGCAATTTCAATTTCAGGATCGGATTGGTCAGGTGTTGTCGCATGTGCGCGACAGCATCACCGATCTGCCGCGCCATATCATGCGCAGCCAAGGCGACGGCGTTTTTGGACTCAAGCCGTTGGCTACCGACGACATTCTGCACGAGTTGCGCAGCACATACACTATGGTTTCCGAGCACAGCGCCCACGGCGGTAGTGCGCACCACGAACAACCTTCTACCGAAATTACTTTTTTCTAGGAACAAAAAATGGCCAAAACAATTTTAGTGGTTGATGACTCAGCATCGGTCCGTCAAGTTGTCAGTATTGCTCTGAAAGGTGCCGGCTACGACGTTATCGAAGGCGTCGACGGCAAAGATGCGCTGAGCAAATTGAATGGGCAAAAAGTGCATTTGGTGATTTCTGACGTAAACATGCCGAATATGGACGGCATCACCTTCGTTAAAGAACTCAAGCAATTGCCCGCTTATAAGTTTACTCCGGTCATCATGCTGACCACCGAGTCGCAAGAAAGCAAGAAGCAGGAAGGGCAAGCCGCCGGTGCCAAAGCCTGGGTGGTTAAACCGTTTCAGCCGGCGCAAATGCTGGCTGCCGTGTCGAAATTGATTTTGCCCTAATAGCTTTTGCCGGTTATTCCAGGTCGACGGTTTCAGGCTTATCCAACTTATATGGCGAGGTTTTGACGATGCAAACGCTAACGATAGAAGATGAATTGACCATCTTTACCGCCGCGGAACAGAAATCCGGTCTGCTGAATTTTCTAGGGTCGGGCGACGATTTGGAAATCAATTTATCCCAGGTCTCCGAAATGGATACTGCCGGTTTGCAGTTGTTGATTCTGGCCAAACGGGAGGCGGCTCGCGCCGGGAAGGCACTGCGTTTTGTCATGCATAGCAAGGTGGTTCTGGAAATTTTGGAACTCGCCAATCTGACCACGGCGTTTGGCGACCAAGTGGTAATTTCGCATAACGAGGACTAACCAAATGAGTATCGACGCCGAAATGAAGGCCGCTCTGGTCACGTTCACAATAGAGAGTCTGGAACTGTTGCAAGACATGGAAGACGGGCTCCTGAGTCTGGAAGACGGGGAAGACCCGACGGAACGGATCAATTCGATTTTCCGCGCCGCCCATACCATCAAGGGTTCGTCCGGTTTATTCGGCCTGGACCACATCGTCAAATTCACCCACGTGGTCGAAAGCATTCTGGATGCCGTACGCGAAGGTAAACTCGACGTCAGCTCCGATCTGGTGGCGGTATTGTTACCTTGTTGCGACCACATCGCACTATTGATTCGGGCTGTAGTTGACGGGGATGTCGACGAGAACCCCGATATGACCGCGGCCGGAGATGTGCTGTTGGCCGAACTGCGGCCGTTTCTGGATGGCAACAAAGCTGGCCCGGTGGCAACGGTTGCCTCGACTCAGGAGCGGGTGGAAACCAGCGGCGGCGGTGAAGTCGAGACCGGCAATTGGCATATCTCGCTCCGGTTCGGCGAAGATTCTCTGCGCAACGGCATGGATCCGTTGTCTTTTATTCGTTATATGACGACGTTGGGAAGCATCGTTAATTTGACCACGATTACCAGCCGGATACCCGCTGTAGAAGAAATGGATCCGGAAACCAATTATCTGGGCTTCGAAATCGACGTTAAAAGCGATGCCGGTAAAGAAGCTCTGGAAAACGTATTCGAATTCGTCAGGGCCGACAGTATCATCCACATTTTGCCCTTGGAAAGCGCGATAGCCGATTACATCGAACTGATCCGTT
This sequence comes from Methylomonas sp. EFPC3, assembly GCF_029643245.1. Classification (NCBI taxonomy): domain Bacteria; kingdom Pseudomonadati; phylum Pseudomonadota; class Gammaproteobacteria; order Methylococcales; family Methylococcaceae; genus Methylomonas; species Methylomonas sp. EFPC3. Next base: position 3,009,413 of record NZ_CP116398.1, on the reverse strand, counting down.
CCTTGCCGGAAGACGATGTTTTCCTGGGCGAATTACTGGTGAAAAGCGGCGTGCTGACCAAACGCGAATTGGAAGACGGCCTGAGTAAACAGAAAATCGATTCCGAAACCAGTCATCAGGCGCAACCGATCGGAGAAATCCTGGTCGAGCAGCAAGTCGTGCAGCAGCCCTTGGTCACGGCGGCGCTGGAAAAGCAAAAACAGATCAAAGACAACAAAGCCCGCGAAAGCCAAAGCATTCGCGTCGATGCCGAACGTCTGGATAAATTGATCGACTTGATCGGCGAATTGGTGATTTCCAGCGCCGGCGTTAATCTGCGCGCCTTGCAAACCGCGCAATCGGCGTTGTTGGAAGCTACCGGCGAAATGATGCGGCTGGTAGAAGAAGTTCGCGACAGCGCGTTGCAATTGCGCATGGTGCCGATTGGGACCACATTCAGCCGTTTCCAACGGGTGGTTCGCGACGTTAGTAAAGAATTGGGTAAAGACATCAATTTGGTGATTACCGGCGGCGAAACCGAAGTCGACAAATCCGTGGTCGAAAAAATCGGCGATCCGCTGATGCACTTGGTGCGCAATGCAATGGATCACGGCATCGAATCGGCCGAAGTTCGTCATCAAAAAGGTAAACCCAGCCAGGGCACGCTACGGCTGAATGCCTATCACGAATCCGGAACTATTGCGATCGAAGTCAGCGACGATGGTGGCGGCTTGAATCGCGAGCGCATTCTGGCCAAAGCCGTCGAAAAAGGCATGGTCTCTGCCGATGCCAAGCTATCCGATCAAGAAGTCTACGCCTTGATCTTCGAACCTGGTTTCTCCACAGCCGCGCAAATTTCCAACCTGTCCGGCCGCGGCGTCGGTATGGACGTGGTGAAACGCAACGTGACCGACTTACGCGGCAGTATCGAGGTCGACAGCGCCATCGGCGTCGGTACTACCATGCGTATCCGCTTGCCTTTAACGTTAGCGATTATCGACGGCTTTTTGGTCGGTGTGGGCAAGTCCTCGTTCGTAGTGCCGCTGGATCGGGTCGTAGAATGCGTGGAATTGACTAACGACACCGGCCACAACGACTACATGGATTTACGCGGCGAGGTATTGCCGTTCATCCGTTTGCGCAGCCTGTTCGGCATCAACGAGCAACCCCCGCGGCGGGCGAATGTGGTGGTGGTTGATGTTGCCGGGGCCAAGACCGGCTTGGTCGTAGACCGCTTGCTTGGCGAGTTTCAAACCGTGATTAAGCCGCTTGGAAAGCTGTTTGCTCATGTTCAGGGCTTGGGCGGTTCGACCATCCTCGGTAGCGGCGAAGTTGCGTTAATCCTTGATGTGCCTGTGTTAGTTGGTTCCTTCGAACAAAAAATGCAGCGTCACGCCCTGTCCCTGTCGGCATGATGCTGTACCGATCATTCTCTTTGCGAATTGGGAATTAAGCCATGAGAAATAATCAACCCGTTACCAATATCGAACTGAATTTTTCCGAAGACGAAATACTGAGTTCCACAACCGATTTAGAAGGGCATATCACCAGTGCCAGCCCGGCATTCGTTAAATTGAGTGGATTTAGCGAACAAGAACTGATGGGCCAGCCCCACAACATCGTGCGCCATCCGGACATGCCGGAAGAGGCCTACGAATGGCTGTGGCGGACTATCGCGGCAGGTAAAACCTGGCGCGGCCTAGTAAAAAACCGTTCTAAGCAAGGCGACTTTTACTGGGTGGAAGCCAACGCCTCTCCGGTATACACCGATGGCAAAATCGTCGGTTATCGTTCTCTGCGCTATAAACCGTCCCGTCAGGAAGTCGACGAGGCCGCTAAGTTATATGCCGGCATCAAATCTGGCCGCATCAAAAATCCGTTTCGCCCCAAAAAATTGGACACCATGTTAAACAACATCAAACTATGGCAAAAATTCGTTGCCCTGATCGTACTGGCTATCGTTATGTTCGCTGTGCCAACCTACTTTATGGTAGGGCGCAATATTGAGGATAAAAATTTCGCGTTAAAAGAAAAACAAGGCGTCGATTATGCCACCGAAACTATCAAGCTGATGCAGTTAGTGGTGGACCACCGCGGCTTGAACGCAATGGTCATTGCCGGCAATGGGCAGGAGTCAGGCCGCAGGGAAACCAAACGCGAAGAAATCAGTCGTCAGATCGCGAACATCTCAGCCGTGGACGGCCGCTTTTCGGAATTGGGATTGACCTTAGCGTGGCGTGCCATGCAGGACAAGTGGCAGGCATTAGTCGCTTCGGCGAACGGGTTCGATGCGCAAACCAATATTGCCAAACATGCCGAATTTATTGCTCAGTTGCATGCGTTTAACCGTAAGGTAGCCGACGCATCGGGATTAACCCTGGATCCTGAAGTCAATACCTATTACGCTCAAGCCTTGGCTATTAATTTATTCCCGGACCTGTCCGAGCAATTGGGCATGCTCCGAGGTATCGGCTCACCGATTTTGCTGAGAAAAACGGTAACCCCGGCGGAAGCATCATATTTGAGGGAATTGATCTCGAATACGGAAGAAACTTTAGAGTTGATTGACGAGGACATTGCCAAGCTAGGTAATTTGGATGATGCCACCCGTTCCGCTTTACAAAAATCCAGTGCCGAAGCCAAAAAAGTTATAACTGTTGCAGAATCGGAAATATTGCAAGCAACCAAGCTCGAAATGTCAGGTACCGATTTTTTCAATGCGTTAACGGCTGCTATCCAACAGAATTTTTCTTTATCTGCCTCATTCGGACAGTTACTGCACGACGGTTTGGATGCTCGTGTGGCACGCTTGGACGGGGATATAAACGCTACTTTGCTGGTGCTCTCGTTGTGCTTTTTAGGCTTTCTAAGTATGAGCTGGTACATCGTTATGGGTGTATTACGCCCGGTCAAATCCATGATCAATGCGATGACCTTGCTTGGACGCGGCGAGATGCCGCCCCGGGACGATAACAATTACGGCTTGGAATTCAATCAACTTAACGAGGGTATTAAAGCCGCTGTGTTCTCGGTGCAGTCCTTGATTGCCGACGCCAGCATGCTGTCGCAAGCGGCGGTGGAAGGCAAACTGTCGACCCGAGCCGATGCCGGCAAACACCAGGGCGATTTCCGTAAAATCGTCCAAGGCGTAAACAACACCCTGGACGCCGTGATCGGCCCGCTCAACGTCGCCGCCGACTACGTCGACAAAATCTCGCGCGGCGCCATTCCGGCCAAAATCACGGACAGCTACAACGGCGACTTCAACGTCATCAAAAACAACCTCAACACCTGTATTGATGCGGTGAACGCCCTGGTGGCGGACGCCAACCTGCTGGCGCAAGCGGCAGTGGAAGGCAAACTGTCGACCCGAGCCGACGCCAGCAAACACCAAGGCGACTTCCGCAAAGTGGTGGAAGGCGTCAACCACACCCTGGACGCCGTGATCGGCCCGCTCAACGTCGCTGCCGACTACGTCGACAACATCTCCAAAGGCGCCATCCCGGCCAAAATCAGCGACCACTACAACGGCGACTTCAACACCATCAAAAACAACCTGAACAACTGCATCGACGCCATCAGCAACATGGTGGCGGAAGCCGCCGCCCTGGAAAAAGCCGCGATCGAAGGCCGCCTGGCCACCCGGGCCGACGCCAGCCAATACCAAGGCGACTACCGTAAAATCGTCCAAGGCGTAAACAACACCCTGGACGCCGTGATCGGCCCGCTCAACGTCGCCGCCGACTACGTCGACAAAATCTCGCGCGGCGCCATTCCGGCCAAAATCACGGACAGCTACAACGGCGACTTCAACGTCATCAAAAACAACCTCAACACCTGTATTGATGCGGTGAACGCCCTGGTAGCCGACGCCAACCTGCTGGCGCAAGCGGCAGTGGAAGGCAAACTGTCGACCCGGGCGGATGCAACTAAACACCAAGGCGACTTCCGCAAAGTGGTGGAAGGCGTCAACCACACCCTGGACGCCGTGATCGGCCCGCTCAACGTCGCTGCCGACTACGTCGACAACATCTCCAAAGGCGCCATCCCGGCCAAAATCAGCGACCACTACAACGGCGACTTCAACACCATCAAAAACAACCTGAACAACTGCATCGACGCCATCAGCAACATGGTGGCGGAAGCCGCCGCCCTGGAAAAAGCCGCGATCGAAGGCCGCCTGGCCACCCGCGCCGACGCCAGCCAATACCAAGGCGACTACCGTAAAATCGTCCAAGGCGTAAACAACACCCTGGACGCCGTGATCGGCCCGCTCAACGTCGCCGCCGACTACGTCGACAAAATCTCGCGCGGCGCCATTCCGGCCAAAATCACGGACAGCTACAACGGCGACTTCAACGTCATCAAAAACAACCTCAACACCTGTATTGATGCGGTGAACGCCCTGGTGGCGGACGCCAACCTGCTGGCGCAAGCGGCAGTGGAAGGCAAACTGTCGACCCGAGCCGACGCCAGCAAACACCAAGGCGACTTCCGCAAAGTGGTGGAAGGCGTCAACCACACCCTGGACGCCGTGATCGGCCCGCTCAACGTCGCCGCCGACTACGTCGACAACATCTCCAAAGGCGCCATCCCGGCCAAAATCAGCGACCACTACAACGGCGACTTCAACACCATCAAAAACAACCTGAACAACTGCATCGACGCCATCAGCAACATGGTGGCGGAAGCCGCCGCCCTGGAAAAAGCCGCGATCGAAGGCCGCCTGGCCACCCGCGCCGACGCCAGCCAATACCAAGGCGACTACCGTAAAATCGTCCAAGGCGTGAACAACACCCTGGACGCCGTGATCGGCCCGCTCAACGTGGCGGCGGACTACGTCGACAAAATCTCGCGCGGCGCCATCCCGGCCAAAATCACGGACAGCTACAACGGCGACTTCAACGTCATCAAAAACAACCTCAACACCTGTATTGATGCGGTGAACGCCCTGGTGGCGGACGCCAACCTGCTGGCGCAAGCGGCAGTGGAAGGCAAACTGTCGACCCGAGCCGACGCCAGCAAACACCAAGGCGACTTCCGCAAAGTGGTGGAAGGCGTCAACCACACCCTGGACGCCGTGATCGGCCCGCTCAACGTTGCTGCCGACTACGTCGACAACATCTCCAAAGGCGCCATCCCGGCCAAAATCAGCGACCACTACAACGGCGACTTCAACACCATCAAAAACAACCTGAACAACTGCATCGACGCCATCAGCAACATGGTGGCGGAAGCCGCCGCCCTGGAAAAAGCCGCGATCGAAGGCCGCCTGGCCACCCGCGCCGACGCCAGCCAATACCAAGGCGACTACCGTAAAATCGTCCAAGGCGTAAACAACACCCTGGACGCCGTGATCGGCCCGCTCAACGTCGCCGCCGACTACGTCGACAAAATCTCGCGCGGCGCCATTCCGGCCAAAATCACGGACAGCTACAACGGCGACTTCAACGTCATCAAAAACAACCTCAACACCTGTATTGATGCCGTCAACGCCCTGGTGGCCGACGCCAACCTGCTGGCGCAAGCAGCGGTGGAAGGCAAACTGTCGACCCGAGCCGACGCCAGCAAACACCAAGGCGACTTCCGCAAAATCGTCCAAGGCGTCAACGAAACCCTGGACGGCGTGATCCTGCCGCTGAACGAAGCGGTCGAAGTGCTGAGCTTGGTCGAACAAGGCGACCTGACCCGGACCGTCAACGGCGACTACAAAGGCCAATTGAGCGACTTCAAGGATACCGTCAACAACACCATCGCCAACCTGTCGAAAACCATCGGCGACGTCATCATCGCCGCCGACCAGCTGACCAATGCCGCCGAGCAAATCAGCTCCACCTCGCAATCGTTGTCGCAAGCAGCCAGCGAACAAGCGGCCAGCGTCGAAGAGACCAGCGCCAGCATCGAAGAAATGGCCGCCAGCATCAACCAGAACGCCGAGAACGCCAAAGTTACCGACGGCATGGCCGGCAAAGCCTCCAAAGAAGCGGTGGAAGGCGGTGGCGCGGTCAAGCAAACCGTAGACGCGATGAAAGAAATCGCCGCCAAAATCGGCATCATCGACGACATCGCCTACCAAACCAACATGCTGGCGTTGAACGCCGCCATCGAAGCGGCGCGGGCCGGCGACCACGGCAAAGGCTTTGCCGTGGTGGCGGCGGAAGTGCGCAAACTGGCCGAACGCAGCCAAGTGGCGGCGCAGGAAATCGGCGAATTGGCGGATAGCAGCGTGAAAACGGCGGAAACCGCCGGCAAATTGCTGGACGAAATCGTACCGAGCATTGCCAAAACCTCGGACCTGGTGCAAGAGATCGCAGCGGCCTCGCAAGAACAATCGGCGGGAGTCAGCCAAGTCAACAACGCCATGAACCAAATGAACCAGATCACCCAGCAAAACGCGTCGGCGAGCGAACAATTGGCGGCGACGGCGGAAGAAATGACCGGGCAGTCGGAACAACTGCAAACGCTGATGGCCTTCTTCAAAATCGGCCACGGCAACAGCAGCGGGTCGCGCAGCAGCGCGAAAGCCTCGCGGCGGGTGGCAAAGGTCAAGCCGGTCTCGAGCCCTGCGTCCCACGACGAAGGCGAAGCCGAATTCGACCTCAGCCAGTTCGAACGTTTCTAGGAGGCCAGCGAAAGAATAACTGCGACAAACGCCAAACCAAAACAGAAATAAAAGCTTTGTAGTGGCTGGCGCAAGGAACGTTGTTTGGGCCGCGGCGGGAATGCTGCGCCGTTTCAGGAACGCGGATGGAATCAAAGATATTGTTTTTTAACGAGGATTCATCATGACAGTCACACAGCGTTTGTTGATATTAATCGGTTCGGCCGTATTGGGTCTGGCCGGGTTGGCGGGCTTTAATTATGTCCAGATCGACAGAGTTTATACCGCGACTAATTTCAATACCGTCAACACCTTGCCTAGCGTATTACTGCTGAACGATATCGTCGGCGAAATATCCGGTGTTCGCGCCCACGTTTGGCAGCATCTGACAGAGACCGACGATTCGGCGATGCAGAGCGTCGAACGAGAAATCGAAACCAGACGCCGAAATATCGATAAGTTGTTGAAAGATTACGAGCCAATGCTGGCGGACGACGAAGACAAGCGTTTGCTTCAGGACGATAGAGCCCGGCTGGCGGAGTACGACAAACTGAGCGCCAAAGTGCGCGACTTGTCGAGACAGAATAAAAACGCCGAAGCTCGCGATTTAATGATGACGAACCAAGCGATCGTCGACAAAATGTTGAGCGCATTCAAAAGCCATAGCGAATATAACCAGCGCTTGGGAAAAAATTCGTCGGACGAGGCTATCTCGATCAAATCATCTGCTGTTCTGGTTTCTACCATCATTGCGGTATTGGCTATTGCGGTGATGGGCTTGCTCGGACTATTCATCGCGCGCAGTCTGATGAGGCAATTGGGCGGCGAACCTGATTTCGTGGCGGATCTGGCTTACAAGATCTCGCAAGGTGACTTGAGCACGGTGATTGGCCTGAAAGCCGGCGATCAAACCAGTGTCATGGCCAATATGAAAAGCTTGAGCGACAACATTAAAGCCTTGCTGGATGAAATGGAGCACATGGCCGCCGAACACGAAAAAGGCGATATCGATGTTGTCGTGAATACTTCTAAATTCCATGGCAGTTTTAAAACCGTGGCGAAAGGCGTTAATGATATGGTCAATGCGCATATCACCGTCAAAAAGATGGCCGTTGGCGTGTTCAAGGCTTTCGGGGAAGGTGATTTTGATGCGCCGATAGAAAAATTGCCGGGTAAAAAAGCCTTTATCAATGAGACGGTCGAGTTGGTACGCGGTAATTTGAAAGCCGTTATGGCTGACGCCAACCTGCTGGCGCAAGCGGCAGTGGAAGGCAAACTGTCGACCCGAGCCGACGCCAGCAAACACCAAGGTGATTTCAAAAAATTAGTCCAAGGCGTCAACGACACCCTGGACGCCGTGATCGGCCCGCTCAACGTCGCCGCCGACTACGTCGACAACATCTCCAAAGGCGCCATCCCGGCCAAAATCAGCGACCACTACAACGGCGACTTCAACACCATCAAAAACAACCTGAACAACTGCATCGACGCCATCAGCAACATGGTGGCGGAAGCCGCCGCCCTGGAAAAAGCCGCGATCGAAGGCCGCCTGGCCACCCGGGCCGACGCCAGCCAATACCAAGGCGACTACCGTAAAATCGTCCAAGGCGTAAACAACACCCTGGACGCCGTGATCGGCCCGCTCAACGTCGCCGCCGACTACGTCGACAAAATCTCGCGCGGCGCCATTCCGGCCAAAATCACGGACAGCTACAACGGCGACTTCAACGTCATCAAAAACAACCTCAACACCTGTATTGATGCGGTGAACGCCCTGGTAGCCGACGCCAACCTGCTGGCGCAAGCGGCAGTGGAAGGCAAACTGTCGACCCGGGCGGATGCAACTAAACACCAAGGCGACTTCCGCAAAGTGGTGGAAGGCGTCAACCACACCCTGGACGCCGTGATCGGCCCGCTCAACGTCGCTGCCGACTACGTCGACAACATCTCCAAAGGCGCCATCCCGGCCAAAATCAGCGACCACTACAACGGCGACTTCAACACCATCAAAAACAACCTGAACAACTGCATCGACGCCATCAGCAACATGGTGGCGGAAGCCGCCGCCCTGGAAAAAGCCGCGATCGAAGGCCGCCTGGCCACCCGGGCCGACGCCAGCCAATACCAAGGCGACTACCGTAAAATCGTCCAAGGCGTAAACAACACCCTGGACGCCGTGATCGGCCCGCTCAACGTCGCCGCCGACTACGTCGACAAAATCTCGCGCGGCGCCATTCCGGCCAAAATCACGGACAGCTACAACGGCGACTTCAACGTCATCAAAAACAACCTCAACACCTGTATTGATGCGGTGAACGCCCTGGTAGCCGACGCCAACCTGCTGGCGCAAGCGGCAGTGGAAGGCAAACTGTCGACCCGGGCGGATGCAACTAAACACCAAGGCGACTTCCGCAAAGTGGTGGAAGGCGTCAACCACACCCTGGACGCCGTGATCGGCCCGCTCAACGTCGCTGCCGACTACGTCGACAACATCTCCAAAGGCGCCATCCCGGCCAAAATCAGCGACCACTACAACGGCGACTTCAACACCATCAAAAACAACCTGAACAACTGCATCGACGCCATCAGCAACATGGTGGCGGAAGCCGCCGCCCTGGAAAAAGCCGCGATCGAAGGCCGCCTGGCCACCCGCGCCGACGCCAGCCAATACCAAGGCGACTACCGTAAAATCGTCCAAGGCGTAAACAACACCCTGGACGCCGTGATCGGCCCGCTCAACGTCGCCGCCGACTACGTCGACAAAATCTCGCGCGGCGCCATTCCGGCCAAAATCACGGACAGCTACAACGGCGACTTCAACGTCATCAAAAACAACCTCAACACCTGTATTGATGCGGTGAACGCCCTGGTGGCGGACGCCAACCTGCTGGCGCAAGCGGCAGTGGAAGGCAAACTGTCGACCCGAGCCGACGCCAGCAAACACCAAGGCGACTTCCGCAAAGTGGTGGAAGGCGTCAACCACACCCTGGACGCCGTGATCGGCCCGCTCAACGTCGCCGCCGACTACGTCGACAACATCTCCAAAGGCGCCATCCCGGCCAAAATCAGCGACCACTACAACGGCGACTTCAACACCATCAAAAACAACCTGAACAACTGCATCGACGCCATCAGCAACATGGTGGCGGAAGCCGCCGCCCTGGAAAAAGCCGCGATCGAAGGCCGCCTGGCCACCCGCGCCGACGCCAGCCAATACCAAGGCGACTACCGTAAAATCGTCCAAGGCGTAAACAACACCCTGGACGCCGTGATCGGCCCGCTCAACGTCGCCGCCGACTACGTCGACAAAATCTCGCGCGGCGCCATTCCGGCCAAAATCACGGACAGCTACAACGGCGACTTCAACGTCATCAAAAACAACCTCAACACCTGTATTGATGCCGTCAACGCCCTGGTGGCCGACGCCAACCTGCTGGCGCAAGCAGCGGTGGAAGGCAAACTGTCGACCCGAGCCGACGCCAGCAAACACCAAGGCGACTTCCGCAAAATCGTCCAAGGCGTCAACGAAACCCTGGACGGCGTGATCCTGCCGCTGAACGAAGCGGTCGAAGTGCTGAGCTTGGTCGAACAAGGCGACCTGACCCGGACCGTCAACGGCGACTACAAAGGCCAACTGGGCGACTTCAAGGATACCGTCAACAACACCATCGCCAACCTGTCGAAAACCATCGGCGACGTCATCATCGCCGCCGACCAGCTGACCAATGCCGCCGAGCAAATCAGCTCCACCTCGCAATCGTTGTCGCAAGCAGCCAGCGAACAAGCGGCCAGCGTCGAAGAGACCAGCGCCAGCATCGAAGAAATGGCCGCCAGCATCAACCAGAACGCCGAGAACGCCAAAGTTACCGACGGCATGGCCGGCAAAGCCTCCAAAGAAGCGGTGGAAGGCGGTGGCGCGGTCAAGCAAACCGTAGACGCGATGAAAGAAATCGCCGCCAAAATCGGCATCATCGACGACATCGCCTACCAAACCAACATGCTGGCGTTGAACGCCGCCATCGAAGCGGCGCGGGCCGGCGACCACGGCAAAGGCTTTGCCGTGGTGGCGGCGGAAGTGCGCAAACTGGCCGAACGCAGCCAAGTGGCGGCGCAGGAAATCGGCGAATTGGCGGATAGCAGCGTGAAAACGGCGGAAACCGCCGGCAAATTGCTGGACGAAATCGTACCGAGCATTGCCAAAACCTCGGACCTGGTGCAAGAGATCGCAGCGGCCTCGCAAGAACAATCGGCGGGAGTCAGCCAAGTCAACAACGCCATGAACCAAATGAACCAGATCACCCAGCAAAACGCGTCGGCGAGCGAACAATTGGCGGCGACGGCGGAAGAAATGACCGGGCAGTCGGAACAACTGCAAACGCTGATGGCCTTCTTCAAAATCGGCCACGGCAACAGCAGCGGGTCGCGCAGCAGCGCGAAAGCCTCGCGGCGGGTGGCAAAGGTCAAGCCGGTCTCGAGCCCTGCGTCCCACGACGAAGGCGAAGCCGAATTCGACCTCAGCCAGTTCGAACGTTTCTAGGAGGTCGGCATGGGTGCAATCGCGACAACATCAAGCCAACTGCCGGTGGCAGTAGAGTCCGTAGCTACTGCAGGCCAGTATTTGACATTTGTCCTTGGCGGCGAGGTTTATGCGCTGGGGATTTTGAATATCAAGGAAATTATCGATTACGGCCAACTGACCGAAGTACCGATGATGCCGTCTTTTGTACGCGGCGTGATCAATCTGCGCGGTAGCGTGGTGCCGGTAATCGACTTGTTGGCCCGATTCGGCAAAGGTGCAACTCAAATTGCCAAGCGTACCGGTATCGTGATCGTCGAGACGGCAACGAGCGACCAGGAAGACGAGCATAGCCAGGATATCGGCATCATCGTCGACGCGGTCAACGAGGTGGTGGATATCGGCAATCAGGATATCGAGCCACCGCCAAGTTTCGGCGCCGGTATCCGGCCGGATTTCATTAATGGCATGGCAAAGTGCGATAGCAGTTTCGTAATTTTGTTGAACGTTAACAAAGTGCTATCGGTGGATGAAATGGCCGCACTGGGGCAGACGGTTTCCGGGTTTGCTCAGGAAGGAATAGCCGATTAGGGAGGACGCAATGGCGGCCATTAGTCATCAATCCGGGTCGGCTCCTGTCTTGCAACAACATGAGTTTGTCTGGATCAAGGATTTTTTATACAAGCGCGCGGGAATTGTGCTCAACGACAATAAGCAGGCGATGGTGGTTGGGCGTTTGGAAAAACGCCTGCGCCATCATGGCTTGACCAGCTATACCGAATATTTTCGTTTGTTCGGCCGGCCAGGATTCGAAAACGAAACGACGATGGCGATCGATTTGTTGACCACGAACGAAACATATTTTTTTCGTGAGCCCAAACATTTCGAATATTTGACTCAGCATATTCTGCCGAATCATTCGCCTAGCAGGACGTTCAGAGTCTGGAGTGCGGCCAGCTCGAGCGGTGAGGAAGCTTACACCTTGGCGATGTTGTTGGCCGATCATGCCCGGCTAGGGCCATGGGAAATCGTCGGGACCGACATTTCCAACCGGATTTTGGAGAAGGCCAGGCGGGGATTGTATCCAACTCACGGCTCGGAAAAGATTCCGCCATCGTTGCTTAAAAAATATTGTTTGAAAGGTACCGGCGAGTTCGACGGATATTTTTTGATCGATCCGGCTTTGCGCAAGCATGTCAAATTTATCTATGCCAATTTGATTGGAAACTTGCCCAAGATGGAGATGTTCGACGTGATTTTTCTACGTAATGTCATGATTTACTTCGATATGGAAACCAAACAACGTTTGCTTGAGCGAATTACCAAATATTTGTTGCCGGGTGGTTACTTTTACGTCAGCCACTCCGAATCGTTGAACGGGATGAAAACCGATTTGCAGATAGTGACGCCATCCATCTACCGCAAGCCGGTAGAAGCTTGATTTTAGGAGAGGCATGAGCAAGCCGGAATTTTTTCTGGAGATTTTTTTACAACCGGGGGAGCTGTATTTCGGCGACAGGGAGACCAGAATTCGCACGGTTTTGGGTTCTTGCGTTGCAATCACATTGTGGCACCCCGCATTGCATATCGGCGGCATGTGCCATTTTATGTTGCCGGGAAGCCGGCGCCAGCAACGGTCCAACGAGTTGGACGGGCGTTACGCAGATGAAGCGGTATTGATGTTTATGCATGAGTTGCGGAAGTCCAAAACTTCGCCAAAGGATTACGAAGTAAAAGTGTTCGGCGGAGGGGACCAGTTCCCCGGACAAGCCAAGCCTAACCGGCTCAGCGTTTCCGATAACAATGTGATAGCCGCTAGGGAATTGCTGGCACATCATGGCTTTAAGATCAAAGCGGAGCACTTGGGCGGAACTGGTCACCGCAATGTGATTTTCGATTTGTGGAGCGGCCATGTCTGGATGAAGCACGTTTCGAAAGGGGCTTGAGCGAGTGAGAATATGAGCGAGAAGAAAATCAGAGTGCTGATCGTCGACGATTCGGCGGTTGTGCGCCAAGTGTTGACGCAAATTCTAAGTAAGTCGGCCGATATCGATGTCATCGGTTCGGTATCCGACCCGATTTTTGCGATGGCAAAAATGAATCAGGACTGGCCTGATGTGGTTGTGCTGGATGTGGAAATGCCGCGAATGGACGGTATTACCTTCCTGAAAAAGATTATGTCGGTTAGGCCGACGCCGGTGGTAATTTGCTCGACGTTGACTGAAAAAGGTGCCGAGACGACGATGCAAGCGCTGTCCGCGGGCGCTACCGGTATCGTGACCAAACCGAAAGCCGGCTTGAAGTCGTTTTTGGAGGATGACTGCGGTGATATCGTTCACGCCGTGAAAGCCGCGGCAATGACCGATATGCGGCGCATGAAAGCAATGACGATGGCCTCTCACGCGAAGCCGGTGAAAACCATGGACTCGGCCGCAACCGGAACGGGAGGCGTCGGGCATGCCTCGGCGATGGCTGCCACTACCGACCGGCTGGTTGCAATCGGCACGTCGACCGGCGGAACCCAGGCTTTGGAAGTGGTTTTGACTCAGTTGTCCCGGATCGCGCCGGGAATTGTGATCGTACAGCATATGCCGGAGAAGTTTACCGGCGCCTTTGCCGCCCGACTTAACAGTATTTGCGAAATTGAAGTCAAAGAAGCCGTCAGCGGCGACCGGGTAATACCGGGGCGGGCCTTGATTGCACCGGGCGGTAAACATATGTCGATATTGCGTAGTGGTGCCCAATACGTGGTCGAAGTCCAGGACGGGCCGTTGGTCAATCGGCATCGGCCGTCGGTGGATGTGTTGTTTCGTTCGGTAGCGAAATGGGCCGGTAAAAATGCGTTTGGAATCATTATGACCGGTATGGGGGACGACGGCGCGCGGGGTTTGAAAGAAATGCACTCGGCCGGAGCCCGCACAGCAGGCCAGGATGAAAAAACCTGCGTGGTCTACGGCATGCCCAGAGAAGCGGTGAAGTTGGGCGCTGTGCAGCAAGAAGTGCCGTTGCAAGCGATTGCCGGCCTGATCGAGCAATACGGCAAGTAAATCCGTTCAAAAAATACAAATTTCGTTTCCGTCTCGGTCATAATTGCCGTTTTATTGCCGGGATCGTAAGCATGCGTTATTTACACACTATGGTGAGGGTGCGAGACCTTGCCGAATCGCTGGATTTTTATTGCAATAAGCTGGGTTTGACGGAAATTCGGCGGCTGGATAACGAGTCAGGCCGGTTTACTTTAGTGTATTTGGCTGCGCCGTTAGATCGGGAGAGCGGCGGCGCCAACGGTGCTCCACTGTTGGAATTGACCTATAACTGGGATGCTGAGGATTACACCGGTGGCCGCAATTTCGGCCATCTGGCATTCGAAGTCGACGACATCTACGCAAGCTGCCAAAAGCTGGCGGATCAAGGTGTCACCATCAACCGCCCACCGCGGGATGGCTTTATGGCCTTCATTCGTTCGCCGGACCAGATTTCCATCGAGTTGCTGCAAAAAGGCGCCGCGTTGCCCCCGCAAGAGCCCTGGGTCTCTATGGCGAATACCGGGGTTTGGTAGGGCATACACCTTTGCTACCCTTAGGTCTGTACATTCATTTTCCGTGGTGCATCCGCAAATGCCCTTATTGCGACTTCAATTCCCACGCCGTCAAGCAACCAATCCCTGAACAGCTTTACGTCGATGCCTTGCTGGCCGACTTACAAGCGGATTTGAATTTGCTGGCAACGCCGCGCGAAATCGCAAGTATTTTTATGGGCGGAGGTACACCCAGCTTGTTTTCGCCGGACGCGCTCAACCGCTTGTTCGCCGGGATAAGACAGCTGGCAGGGCTGACCGCCGATTGCGAGATCACGCTCGAAGCCAATCCGGGAACCTTCGAGAGCGCCAAATTTGCCGAATTCCGCGCTTTGGGCATCAACCGCTTATCTGTGGGCATCCAAACTTTTTCTGACCGTCACTTGCAAGTTCTGGGAAGGGTGCACTCCTCCGCGGAAGCCATGGCGGCATCGGAGATTGCGATTCAGGCAGGGTTCGACAATTTCAATCTGGATCTGATGTTCGGTTTGCCGGAACAAAGTTCCGACCAGATGCTGGCTGATGTGCAAACCGCGATCAATCTGGCGCCGACGCATATTTCATTTTATCAGTTGACGTTGGAGCCCAATACCTACTTCCACAAATTTCCGCCGCAATTGCCGGACGGCGACGAGATATTCGCCGCGCAGAAGCGTTGCCAGAGCTTATTAGCAGATCACGGTTTTCAACAGTACGAAGTTTCGGCTTACGCCCAGGTTGGACGGCAATCCCGCCACAATAAAAACTATTGGCAATTCGGCGATTACTTGGGGATTGGCGCCGGCGCCCACGGCAAAATCAGTCGCCGTTTGCCGGACGATATCGTACGTACCGTCAAACCAAGGAGTCCGGAGCAGTATTTGCGCCGCGATTGGACGGCAATCGCGGAGCCGATAGCGGTCGGCCAATTGCCACTGGAGTTCTTGATGAATCAATTGCGCTTGAAAGCCGGTTTCGATTTGGTGCACTTTCGCGCAGCCACCGGATTAACGGTAGTCAGCTTACAGCCTGGATTGTCGCTATGTCTGCAGCAAGGCCTTTTGAGTCGACAAGAAAACCAATACGCCTGTACCGAGCGAGGTTGGGATCTGTTGGATTTGGTCCTAGAAAAATTTATCGATTAGAGGGGCGCGGTTATAATTGGTAGCCCGGATCTTTTGTTACTAGTATCCCGTTCGGGCTGAGCAGTTCTAAGCCCAAGGCCGTTCTAACTTGACATGCTCAGCCCGAACGGAATTCAAGGCCCGGGCAACAATGCCACTAACTCGTAATATTCCTACCATGCTCGATTACCAGAAACAGTTTATTCAGTACGCTTTGGCGTGCGGTGTACTGAAATTCGGCGAATTTCAATTAAAGTCGGGGCGGATCAGTCCTTATTTTTTTAATACCGGTTTATTCAATACCGGCGCCCAACTCGATAAGTTGGGCCAATTTTACGCGCAAACCTTGATTAACGCCGGGGTCGAAGTCGATGTGCTGTACGGCCCGGCGTATAAGGGCATCCCATTGGTCAGCACGACGTCGATCGCTTATTCCCGGTTAAAAGCGGACATTCCGTTTGCCTTTAACCGCAAAGAAGCCAAAGACCATGGCGAGGGCGGCACCCTGGTCGGTGCACCACTGCAAGGCAAGGTCTGGATTCTGGACGACGTGATTACCGCCGGGACTTCGGTGCGGGAATCGGTAGATATTATTCGTGCGGCCGGCGCCACCGTGGCCGGCGTGGTTATCGCGTTGGACCGCCAGGAAAAAGGCCAGAACGAGTTGTCGGCAGTGCAGGAAGTCTCGGCTCAATTCGATATTCCGGTGCTGGCAATTATCGGTTTGGCGGACATCATCGAGTTTATTAATCAAGAGCCGGCATTTGCCGGGAAATTGCCGGTGATTCGCGCTTACCGCCAACAATACGGAATTTGAGCCGCGACGCGAGTTACCGGCGAAATGCTTGTGGATTATTGGTCTACACTTAGCCGTTATTATTAGCCCTTACATCGAGTACAGTCAGCACAAAGGCGAGCAATGAGAACTCTGGAATTTAAAGAACAGTTGCACGAATACACGCATTGGCGTGAACAACTGATTCAAGGCATCGAGATGTATCGCGACTGGCGCAATCGGTATCGGTTTAACGACCCGCAAAGCACCGATACGTTGCTGAATATTTTGCAGGGCTTGCATAACGACCGTGTGACGCTGGCGTTTGTCGCCGAGTTTTCCCGCGGTAAAACCGAATTGATCAACTCGCTGTTCTTCGCCGAAACCGGCGTACGCCTGCTGCCGTCCTCGCCGGGACGCACGACGATGTCGCCCACCGAATTGTTTTGGGATGAGAAAGGCGGCAGTTACATCCGGTTGTTGAATATTGAAAGCCGTTTGGAAGACATTTCGCTGATGGACTATAAGCGTAACCCGGATCGGTGGACCCAAATCGATTTGAATTGCGACTCGCCAACCCAGATGCAAGAAGCCTTCCGTGAGTTGATTGCGACCAAAAAAGTGTCCAAGGATATGGCCGATAAGCTCGGGCTCTGGAACGAACGCGAAGCCGCCGAACAGGGCATCATCAACCCGGAAGCCGTGGAAGTCCCGTGCTGGCGTCACGCGATGATCAGCTTTCCGCATCCGCTGCTGAAGGAGGGATTGTGTATTCTGGATACCCCGGGCCTTAACGCATTGGGTACCGAGCCGGAGTTGACCCTGAGCATGTTGCCCAGCGCCCAGGCTATCGTTTTCGTGTTGGCGGCCGATACCGGCGTGACCAAAAGCGATTTGGAAATGTGGAAGAGCCACGTTTGCAGTTCCCGCGGTAACCGTCGCCAGGGCTTAGCGGTGGTGATGAATAAAATCGATTCGATGTGGGACGACTTGGCCGGAGAAACCGGTTACGAAGCCGCGATCCAGAAGCAGATCGAAACCTCGGCGACGATTCTAAACCTGGAAAAAGACGTAATTTTCCCGGTGTCCGCCAAGCAGGCATTGCTGGCAAAAGTCAAAGGCGACGAAGCCTTGTTGGAAAAAAGCCGGCTGCGGCAATTGGAGAACTACCTTTCCGAAGACATTTTGAATCAGCGTCGCGATATCCTGAAAGGTGTTGTGGACAAAGAGATCGGTTTCTTGATCAGCGAATCGGTGAAGCTGATGGATGCCAAGATCAATCACGCCCAGAAGCAGTTGGAAGAATTCAAGCAGGTCGATTTCGAAAATCAGGAGTTGACCGGCAAGTTGATGGCGGAAACCCGCGATCGGCAAAACACTTATATGGCGAATATCGAGAACTTTCAGGCCAGTCGCAAAGTGTTTGCCGTGCAGGCGAAAATGCTGATCGATTCGTTCGCAAAAGAGAAAATCGACGATATCATTCGCCGTACCAAAGAGGATATGAGCAAAAGCCTGACTACCTACGGCATGAAACAGAACATGCGCAAGTTGTTCGACGAGTTGCGCGACTTATTGCAGGATTCGGTGGATTTAACCGAGGAGACCCGGCGCCTGATCAAGGCAATTCACAAGAAATTCCAGGACGAATACGGTTTCAAGGAAATCGAGCCGCAGCTGTTTTCGATCAAACAGCATCAATTTGAATTGGAGCAGATTTTCGAGGAAGGCGAGGCGTTTCGCAATAGCGCCCGAACGACGATGACTGAGCAGAGCGTCGTGGTAAACAAGCTTTACAGCACGCTGATCGCCAAAGCCCGCAACATATTGCAGCAGGCGCAACGCGACGCCGTAACCTGGAGCAACAGCGTATTGTCGCCGTTGATGCACCAGATCAAAGACCACAAAAAGCAGATCGAAAGTCGGTTGATCATGCTGCGCAAAATTAACGAATCCAAAGGCGGTTTGGCGGAAAGTATCGCCCAATTGGAAGCCGAGTTGGGGCCGTTACAAACCCAGTACCAGGAATTGCTGGACATCATGAAATCGGTGCATTTGGCACCGCCCTCCGACTAGCTGTTTCGGCAGCGACTCGGCTATTGCGTCAGTTCAGTAAATCGTAAAAACGTTGCCAGTCGAACAATGGGCCGGGGTCGGCCTTGCGTAGCGGGGCAATGTCGCTGTGGCCGGCAATTCTTTGCGCTGATAAGCCAGGGTAGGTTGCCAGTAAGGTTTTGACTGCTTTGGCTAATTGTATGTACTGCGCGTCGGTGTAAGGTTGGGTTACCGAGCCTTCCAGCTCGATACCGATAGAGAAATCGTTACACCGTTCGCGGCCTTGATAATTCGAAACTCCGGCATGCCAGGCGCGGCGGTTGAAGGGCACATATTGCCGGATGCTGCCGTCGCGACGGATCAGCAAGTGAGCGGACACCTGCAGTTGGTAAATTGCCTGGAAATAAGGATCGCTGTCGGGGTCCAGCTGGTTGCAGAACAATTGATCGATATAGGGGCCGCCGAATTGTTCCGGCGGCAAGCTGATGCAATGAATGACCAGTAGCGAGATGTCTTGCGCATCAGGCCTGTCGTCGCAGTTCGGCGATGGGACTTGGTGGGCTTGGTCCAGGTAATGGTCTTGAATTTTCATCGATCTCGCTCAGGCAATCGCGGCATTGTACAGCGCCAGGCCGAACCTCGGTCACGGCTTTGTTTATAATGTCCGTTTTGTTTCAGACAATTCGATACGGCATGCAACCTGATCCCGCAGAAATTGACCGCTTTTTAGCCGAAGATATCGGTGATGGCGATTTGACCGCCAATATCATTCCCGAAGCGATACAAGCCAGCGCGACAGTTGTCACTCGCGAGAACATGGTGTTATGCGGTAGCGCTTGGTTCGATGCCGTGTTCGAACGGCTTAGCCCGCAGTTGATGATCGAATGGGTGGTTAGCGACGGCGATTGGGTGGCCGCCGATACGGTACTGTGCCGCCTGAGCGGTCCGGCGAGAGCTCTGTTGACTGGAGAACGTACTGCGCTGAATTTACTGCAAACCCTGTCCGCCACAGCCAGCGTCGCCCGCGAATATGCCAATGCGGTGGCCGGCACCGGCTGTAAAGTGTTGGATACGCGCAAAACCTTGCCCGGCTTGCGGCTGGCGCAAAAATACGCGGTCCAGTGTGGTGGCTGTTTCAATCACCGGATCGGCTTGTTCGATGCCATTTTGATCAAGGAGAACCACATTTTGGCCGCCGGGTCCATAGCGGAAGCGGTGCGTGAAGCCAGGAGTCAGGCAAGCGTGCCGGTAGAGGTTGAGGTGGAAAATCTGGACGAGCTTGAGCAGGCTTTGGCGGCAAGGCCCGATAGGGTCATGCTGGACAACTTTAGCGTGGCGGAACTGGTGGCGGCGGTCAGTCGCAATCAAGGCCAAGTCGAATTGGAAGCTTCCGGCAATATCACGCTGCAAAATATCCGTAGTGTCGCTGAGACCGGAGTCGATTTTATTTCGATCGGCGCACTGACCAAAAATATCAAAGCGGTGGATTTATCGATGCGCATCGACATGCGCATCGGCTGATCCGATCTCGCAAGTTTGGTCAGTTGACCGCGTTCAGCATCTCGTTTTCGTAGAGCCGCAATTTTTTCCAGTTGGCGAATTTGCTGTCGTCGAATTGCGCATCGTGGTCGATGGCGTGTTCGTAGCAGCTACGGAACAGGCGAGCGGTTCTGAAGGCATGCAATTCGTCGTCTGCAGTGACCGTTTCGACATTGCCTACCTGGAAGGTTTTGTTGCGGGATTTGCTGTCTTTGACCCAGAACACCGTGTAACAAAGATAGCTTTTGTCCTTCCGATGGTCGAATTTGATTGTTCTGGAAACGCCGGTCACGCCGGTGGTTGTTTTATTTTTCGGCGGTTTCAAGAAACGGGTCTTACTGCCTTTCAGCACCACCAGCATCTGGTCGCGCCAAGTGATGGCGGCCTTCAGTGACTTGGTTTTGCTGCCCCACAATTTGTGAGAAAAATAACGGCTGCTCTCTTTGCCGCGGCGGACGATGCGGACTTGAAAGCCGAATGCGTCGGGTTCAGTGATGTGTTTTACTTTTGCCATACGTTGTAAACCAGGTGTTTGACAACAGCCCGCATAATGGTGAATAACAATGTACGCAGACCGTCTGTTATTTATGTAAGCCGTGGATTACACGTTAGCGCGAAATTTACTGTCTTGCAAGCGGAATTTGATGGGATTATTGGCCGATTACCAACTATTTTAGTGTAGAATAGGGTTCAGCCTTCTCGCAGAGGCGGAAAAAAGGTCTTAACCTTCTGTTTTATAAATAAATATGGAGAAATTCGATGAGCGTTTTAGTAGGTAAGCAAGCCCCTGATTTTACAGTTCCTGCGGTGTTGGGCGATGGCCAAATTGTTGATTCTTTCAGCTTTTCTGAAGCAACTCGTGGCAAGTATGCGGTACTTTTCTTCTATCCGCTGGACTTCACTTTCGTTTGCCCTAGCGAATTGATCGCTTTGGATCACCGTATCGACGAATTCAAAAGCCGCGGCGTCGAAGTCATCGGCGTTTCCATCGATTCGCATTTCACCCACAACGCCTGGCGTAACACTCCGGTCAACCAAGGCGGTATCGGCCCGGTCCGTTATACCCTGGCGGCCGACCTGAAACATACGATCGCACAAGACTACGATGTCGAATCCGCCATCGGCGTGGCTTATCGCGGTAGCTTCCTGATCGACAAGGCCGGCGTAGTACGTCACCAAGTGGTTAACGATCTGCCGCTGGGCCGTAATTTCGACGAGATGCTGCGCATGGTCGACGCGCTGCAATTCCACGAAGAGCACGGCGAAGTCTGCCCGGCCGGTTGGAACAAAGGCGACGCCGGTATGAATGCCAACCCAGCGGGTGTGGCTGAATATCTGAGCAAAAATGCTGACAAATTGTAAGCGTTAGCCGGCATCGAAAAGCAGGGCGTATCGTTTCGGTGATACGCCTTTTTTTTGCCCTGAAGAATTTGCAGAGGCGGTGAGCCAACTGCACTAGCCAGCCGAATTATTGCTTGCCTGTCTGACCAATGCTAAGGTGCCGCGAATGGCATGTGATTCGACTCGACCTTAAACGGCGGATGGCGCAAATTACCGGAATACTACTGGCGGCGGGAGCGAGCCGACGCTTCGGCGGCGATAAACTCAGTTATACCCTTCCCAACGGCTCAGCCGTTGCCGAGCAAGCGTGTCGTAATTTAGGTCAAGCCGTGGATCGGGTGTTAGCCGTGGTGCGTCCAGGGGCCGATGTTGTCGCCGAGGCGCTGAAAGCAGCTGGAGCTCGGGTTGTGGTCTGCGCAGAAGCCGATAGCGGCATGGGCGCCAGTTTGGCTTGCGGGGTTGCGGCCAGCGCCGATGCCGATGCCTGGCTGGTCGCTTTAGCGGACATGCCGTGGATTGCGCCGCAAACCGTTGCTTCGGTAGTGGACGCGTTGCGAAACGGCGCGGCAATCGCTGCTCCCTGCCGACAAGGCCGGCGCGGCCATCCGGTCGGATTTGCCCGGCATTTGGCCGCCGATTTGCTCGCTTTGCATGGCGATAACGGGGCGAAGAGCATAATCGAGCGCTACCGGGCGCAATTGCAATTGGTCGAAGTCGCCGATCCCGGTATTCTGCGCGATATCGATACGCCGACCGATCTTATCCAACTATAAAAAACCGCGTGATTCCCGACATACTCGACTTGCAACTTTCGTTGCGCAAACAACGCCAGCCTTACGTTTTGGCCACCGTTACCGAAATTCTGGGTTCGTCATCGGCAAAGCCGGCGGCGAAGGCGTTGTTGGATCACGACGGCAAGGTCTTGGCCGGTTGGGTTGGCGGCGGCTGCGCGCAGTCCATGGTGGCTCGCGCCGCGTTGGAGTGTCTGAAAACGGGAGAGCCGTGCGTGATCGATATTGATTTGAACGATGAAATATTCGGCGCCGGCATGCCTTGCGGCGGCGCGATGCGGGTGTACGTGGAGCCGGTGCTGCCCAAGCCGCAGCTTTGGTTACTGGGCCACGGCCGCATCGTCGAGGCGGTGTGCGAATTTGCCCATCGGCTTGGCTTCGACGTGATCGTCGACGACCCGCAAGCTTGCGCCGACCGCTTCCCGGCTGCGACCAGGCTGATCGATGATGATGTCCGCTACCGCCAACTTCAGCCCGGTTCTGGCGATTTCGTTGTGATCGCAACCCACCATAAAGGCGATTACGATGCGCTGAGCCAGGCTTTGCATTCCCAAGCCTGTTACATCGCGCTGGTTTCCAGCCGGAAAAGGGCGAAATTGGTGCTGGATCGACTGGCTGGCGAGGGCTTCTCTCAGACTACATTAGCCGCAGTCAGAGCGCCGGCCGGCCTGGATTTGGCGGCGAAATCGCCGGAAGAGATCGCCTTGTCCATCGTCAGCGAAATGGTCGCGCTTCGTCGCGGCGGTAGCGGCTTGCCGCTGAGTCGGGCCATAGCACCGGCCTGATCCGCCGACCTTTACCGGTCGCAAGCCGGCGTGTAACATCCTCGGCCAATTCCGGTGTAGCCACGTTCTTACCGCGTCCAACGAACCCAGGGGAGTGCCAGATGACCATACTCAACATCAACGGCAAAAGCCGAAAAACCCATTTGCCGCCCGACACGCCGCTATTGTGGCTGTTACGCGACGAATTGGGCTTGACCGGCACCAAGTTCGGTTGCGGTATCGCCATGTGCGGAGCTTGTACTGTACATATGGACGGCCAGCCGATCCGCGCTTGCGTGACGCCGATTTCGGCCGCAGAGGGCAAAGCCATCGTTACCATAGAGGCCATAGCTCAGGACGCCGTCGGTAAGAAGGTGCAGGATGCCTGGCTGGATTTATGCGTGCCGCAATGCGGTTATTGCCAATCGGGCCAGATCATGGCCGCGACTGCGTTGCTGAAGCAAAAGCCGCAGCCCGACGATGCCGACATCGACAAAGCCATGAGCGGCAATATCTGCCGTTGCGGTACCTACCCTAGAATCAGGGCCGCGATCAAACAGGTCGCTGCTAAAGCGGAGGTGCAGCCATGAACCGTTTGGCTCAGGATCTTGAGACTTCCGGCGTCAGCCCGGCCGACATCGATGGCTTTGAAATTGCCAACATCAGCCGCCGCGAGTTTTTGAAGGATTTAGCCTTGACCGGCTTGGTGTTGGCGGCCGGGGTGCCGCAGCTTTTGCAAGCCGACGAAACCGCCGCACCGGCGCAAGCCGAAAAGTTCGGCGCCGAGGCGATGCCGCATGGCTGGGTCGATAATCCTTTGGTATTCGTCGCGATTGCCGCCGACGGCGCCGTGACCATCGTCTGCCACCGCTCGGAAATGGGTCAGGGGGTGCGCACCAGTCTGCCGATGGTGGTCGCCGACGAAATGGAAGCCGATTGGGAGCGGGTCAAGGTGGTGCAAGCGCCCGGCGACGAGGTGCGCTTCGGCAACCAGGATACCGACGGCTCGCGCAGCACCCGCCACTTTTTTCAGCCGATGCGCCGGGTTGGCGCCGCCGCTCGGCAGATGCTGGAAACCGCAGCGGCCCGACATTGGCGGGTGGCGATCAGCGAAGTGCGGGCCGAGCGCCACGCCGTTTTGCATATACCGACCGGCCGCACCCTGGATTACGGCGCATTGGCCAAAGCTGCCGCGAAATTGCCGGTACCGGCGCGCGATAGCCTGCGCTTGAAAACTGCCGACCAGTTTCGTTACATCGGCAAGGGCAAGCAAGGTTTGTACGACGGTCGGGACATCGTGTCCGGCGCGGCGCAATACGGTATCGATATTCATTTGAAAGATATGCTGTATGCCGTTGCCGCGCGGCCGCCGGTGCTGGGCGGTAAAGTGGTGAGCTACGACGCCAGCGCGGCCATGAAAGTCCCCGGTGTGGTTAAAGTCGTGGAATTGCCGAGCAGTCCGTTGCCGGCCGATTTCAATCCGCTGGGCGGCGTTGCGGTGATTGCGCGCAATACCTGGGCGGCGATCCAGGGCCGTAAGGCCTTGAAGATCGAATGGGACCACGGGCCGCACGCCGGCTACGATTCCGCCGCTTACAAGGCCGAATTGGAGGCAGCGGTGCGGGCGCCGGGCAAAGTGGTGCGGAACGAGGGCGACGTCGATATAGCGTTGCAAAATGCGGCCAAACGCCTGGAAGCCGAATATTACGCGCCGCATCTGGCGCAGGCGCCGATGGAGCCGCCGGCCGCGACGGTGCGTATCGCCAACGGCGCCTGCGAAGTCTGGACCTGCACCCAAGCGCCGCAACTGACTCGCGAGCGCGTCGCCAAATGGTTGAAGTTGCCGGTGGCGAAAGTCACGGTGCACGTCACGCTGCTCGGCGGCGGATTCGGCCGCAAGTCCAAACCGGACTACGTGATCGAAGCGGCTTTGTTGTCCAAGGCAATGCGCGGCAAGCCGGTGAAGATGACTTGGACTCGCGAAGACGATCTGCGCCATTCCTATTTCCATACCGTGTCGCTGGAGCGGCTGGAGGCCGGCCTGGATGCCGCCGGCAAGCCGGTGGCTTGGCTGCACCGCACCGCGGCGCCGTCGATCTCGTCGACCTTCGGTCCCGACAGCAAACAGCAGATGCCGGTGGAACTGGGCATGGGCGTTATCAATAACCCGTTCGCGATTCCGAACTTGCGGATCGAAAATCCGCCGGCCGCCGCGCATACCCGGATCGGCTGGTTTCGTTCGGTGTCGAATATTCCGCGCGCGTTCGCGATTCAATCCTTCGTCGCCGAACTGGCCGCCGCGGCCGGACGCGACCACCGCGATTTTCTGCTGGAACTGCTCGGTCCGGATCGCCGGATCGATCCGCGCGACCTGAAAGACATGTGGAACCAGGGCGAATCACCGGTTTTGTATCCGCTGGATACCGGGCGTTTGCGGCGGGTGATCGAAACCGCAAGCCGCGAGTCCGGCTGGGGCCGGCCGGCTCAAGCCGGCCGCGGTTTGGGGCTGGCGGCGCATTACAGCTTCGTTACCTACGTGGCGGTGGTGGTTGACGTTGCCGTCGATGTCGGCGGCAAACTCAGCATTCCGCGGGTCGATATCGCCGTGGATTGCGGGCCGCAAGTCAATCCGGAACGGATTCGCTCGCAATTGGAGGGGGCCTGCATCATGGGCGTCAGCTTGGCGACGCTGGGCGAGATCAGCTTCAAGGACGGTGCGGTAGTGCAGGATAATTTTCATACCTACCAATTGACCCGGATCGACGATGCCCCGCGCGAAATTCGGGTGCATTTGCTGCCGTCGGCGGAATACGACGCGCCGCTCGGTGGCGTCGGCGAACCCGGCGTGCCGCCGATCGCGCCGGCCTTGTGCAATGCGATTTTCGCCGCCACCGGCCAGCGCATCCGCGAGTTACCGATTCGCGACCAATTGTTGAAGGATTGAAGCGCTAGCGGTTGCGGTCCAGTTTACGGTAGCCGATCGCTTCGCTGAGGTGGGGGATTTCGATTGTCTTTGCGTCGGCCATGTCGGCGATAGTGCGGGCCAGTTTCAGGATGCGATGGTAGGCGCGATGCGACAAGCCGAATTTCTCCATGGCCTGCTCCAGCAATTGGTGGCCGGCGTCCGTCAGTTTGCATACGACTTTGACTTCGGCAGCGGTCAGTGCCGCGTTGGGTTTACCGCTGCGGGCATCAGCGATTTGCCGGGCCGCGACTACCCGGCGGCGGATGGTTTCGCTGCGTTCCTCGCCTTCCGCCGCGCCTTTGCGCAACATTTCCAGCGAGACTCGCGGCACTTCCAGGTGCATGTCGATCCGGTCCAGCAACGGCCCGGAGACTCGCGCCCGGTAGCGGGCGACTTGCTCCGAGGTGCAGCGGCAGCGGCCGGAAGCGTCCCCCAGATAGCCGCACGGGCACGGGTTCATCGCCGCAATCAGTTGGAATCGGGCCGGAAAATCGGCTTGGCGATTGGCGCGGGATATCGTGATATGGCCGGTTTCCAGCGGTTCGCGCAACACTTCCAGCACTTTGCGGTCGAATTCGGGCAGTTCGTCCAAAAACAGCGCGCCGTTATGCGATAGCGAAATTTCGCCGGGTTTGGGGTTGCTGCCGCCGCCGACCAGGGCTGCGGCCGACGCGGTATGATGCGGTGCCCGAAACGGCGGTTGCCGCCAGCGGCCGATGTCCAGACCATGGTCGCTGATCGAGGCGAGCGCGGCGGTTTCCTGGGCTTGTTGTTCGGTCAGTTCCGGCAGAATGGTCGGCAGCCGCGCTGCCAGCATCGATTTGCCGGTGCCTGGCGGGCCGAGCATCAGCAGATTATGTTGACCGCTGGCCGCGATTTCCAACGCCCGTTTGACGTGGTACTGGCCGTGAACGTCGGCGAAGTCGACTACAAAGGCCGCGGCGGTGCTGATTGTGCTCGGGGCGGGCGGTTCGATTGGTTTGTGTCCGCTCAAATGCGCGCAAACTTCCAGCAAATGTGCGGCCGGCAATAAGCCGGCGTCTTTGATTAAACTCGCCTCGGCAACGCAGCCAACTGGCAGAATCAGTTGCCTGTGCGCGTCGCGGCAATGAATCGCCACTGGCAAGGCGCCGGGTATCGGCCGTAGCTCGCCACCCAGCGACAATTCGCCGATGCACTCGTATTCGGCCAACGAATTCTTCGGGATCTGGCCGGACGCGGCCAAAATCCCCAAGGCGATAGCCAAATCGAAGCGGCCGCCCTCTTTGGGCAGGTCGGCCGGCGCCAGATTGACGGTGATGCGTTGGATCGGAAATTCGAAATGCGAGTTGACGATCGCGCCGCGTACCCGATCCTTGCTTTCCTTCACCGCGGTTTCCGGCAAGCCGACGATGTTCAGCGCCGGCAAACCGTTGCTGACGTGGACCTCCACCGTTACCAACGGCGCGTCGATGCCGGACCGGCCCCGGCTGTAAACCACGGCCAGCGACATCGCTTATTCTGGCGACAGGCGCTGTTCCAGTTCGGCGATGCGTTGTTCCAGCTCTTCCAGGCGGGCGCGGGTTTTCGCCAACACGGCCTTTTGTACTTCGAATTCTTCGCGGCTGACCAGATCCAGTTTTGCCAAGCCGCTTTGCAGCAAGGCGTGGACGTTTTTTTCGACATCGTCCTTCAGGTTGGTCAGGCCGGGCGGAATTGCGCCGGCGATGCGCTCGGCTAAATTATCAATGGCTTTGGGATCGAACATGGTCATCACTCGTGGTCAATAAAGGGGTTGGGTGTCGGTAAATGGTCTCGGCAAATCTTGTCGGTATCATCCCGGTCTAGCGGTTGTTCGGTCAAGCCGCACTGGTAATGGTGCTGTTCCACTCGGAAATAATGGCAGGAACGGCATAAACCGAAACTTTTGGATTGGTTGACTTTTTGCAATAAGCCTAGCGCATTTTGCAAGGCCTCGCCCACACTGTCCACTTCCTGGCGGCTGATACGCGATTCGGCTTGCTTGAAGATGTCCAGCGGCTTCAATTCGTCGACCAAGCGTTTGCCGCTGGCAGTCAGGCTTAAATGGAAGATACGGCCGTCCAGCGTGTCGACCGACTTTTCCAAATACTGTTTGCGTTCCAGAATTTGGATGCTCTGCGACACGGTGCCCTTGGTCAGGCCCAGATATTCGGCAACCGCCGTATGCGTATTGCTGTAGCGGTTGCAGCGTGCCAAATATTCCAGAACCTGGCCGTGGACCGGTTGTAAGCCGATGGTTGCGTATTTTCGGCGTTCTTCCGAACGCAGTATGGCGCTGATCCGTTCGATCAGCTTGAAGGTTTCTAATTCATGCATCGGCCCGATTCTAACACAGGCCGGCCGGGCAGCCTTGAACTGCGGCCGGTCTGTGTCGGATAAACAGGCTTACATTAGTCGAGTTTGTCCATTTGGTCGCTCCAGTTGAGGTTATCGCGGACAAAATAACGGTATTCCGCCTGTTTTTGCAGATTCAACACGTAAAGCGAACGGCCGATGCCGCGCCGGCGGTAACCACCGTTTTCCTTGTCGACGATTTGGTCGCGCCAGGCGCCGAAATTGACGTAGGTGAAGTTCTTGCGGGTCGGGCTGTCGATGTCGGCCTCGGCTTGCAGCGGGATATGGGTAT
This sequence comes from Methylomonas sp. EFPC3, assembly GCF_029643245.1. Taxonomy (NCBI): domain Bacteria; kingdom Pseudomonadati; phylum Pseudomonadota; class Gammaproteobacteria; order Methylococcales; family Methylococcaceae; genus Methylomonas; species Methylomonas sp. EFPC3. Next base: position 2,980,760 of record NZ_CP116398.1, on the reverse strand, counting down.
GCCCCTCGCCGTGGATTTGGAAGCCCTGTTGCAATAGTGCTTCTTGAAAGGTCGGAAAGGCCAGCAAGTTTTTCAAACTGGCGCCGTCCTCGCTGTACACCGAGCTAGGCCGGATTCGTTCCAGCCAGTCCAGCACTTTCAGGACGCCACGCACGAACTGCAATTGAATGCGGTACATCAGGAAGGATTCGGTGAATTTCAACCAGTATCTGGCCAGCGTCAAACCCAGGCGTTGCGAGCTCGGAGCGCTGGCCAGGGTATAGTCCCAATTCAGCCAGTCCTTCAAGGCGCGGAACAGCTGGTTTTCGATGATGTCGCGAATCCTGGCGTCGGTCGACGAACGGCTGGTTTCGTGCAGTATCCGGCTTACTGCGGCCGAACTGGGTCGGTACAGGTCCAACTCGTCCAAAATCCGGATGATGCGGGCCAGATCGGGCGGGGCTGCCGCGGGCGTTTTGAATGCTTTCTCCAGCTCATCCTTGCTGCGCCAGATAAAGGTGGATAATACGCCGGCCGCCACGGTATCGCCGAAACAGGCTTCGGTGAACGGCCGGTAATTCAGCTTTTGCCAGGTTTTTGCTGCCCATCCGTCCTGGGTGTTCCAACCCGGCAGGCTGTCGGTGGCGGCGATGGCTAGACAATTGGCCCGGTCGCGCCACTGGCCGTGAGTGACGAACAGTCGCAAATCGGTGTCACCCCAGTAAAACGGCAGCCACGGCACGCTGTCGGCTGCGGTAAAGCGCTCGGGGTCGCCGAAGTACATGTTGCCGATCCAGGCCCGGTATGCCGGTGTGAGTTCGCCAAGCGGCTGCCCCAGACAGTCTTCGTAAAACCGCTTCAGAATATCGGGATCGGCGAATATTTCCTTGTCGTGGTTGCCGAGCAATACCAGCACTTCCACCGTCGTAGGCGTGGTATCGGCACTGGTATTGAGCTTGCGTTTGGTTTTTTGGGCCTCGAGCAATTGCTTGGGAAGAGCTTTCAGGTGGTAGAAAAAACCGCCTGAATGCTCGCCTTTTGCCGGTGGCCGGTCGTGCAGAAGCAGAATCCCGTCCATGATCTTATGCAGGCATTCCTTGAATTCCGGCTTGCTGCGTTGCCACGGGTAAACTCCGGCTTTGGCCCAAACCGAGGTGCGGATCATATCCACGACATCGCCGTCCAATATCAGCGTCAATTGGTCGATGTGCTGGTTTTCGCAGGTGTCGGCCAGGTCGGAGAAAAAATCGGCCCAGACTGTTTCTTCGGCGCTTTGGGTGCCGACCGTGCCGTCGGTGAAATGGACGTCGCTAATTACGACGCAGAGCCGGTTCGAGGCCGTGCCGGAACCGGACGTTGCCGGTTGCAGCGTATCCAGCGTCAGCTGCAGATCTTCTTGGGTGATTGCCATGGTCGTATGCCTCAATTCCGGTGTTTGTTCAAAAATTCCACGAAGCGCGGAAACACGTCTTGCGCGGCGTTCTTACCCATGATGACGTCGGCATGGCCGTAGTCCGGGATCACGGCCAGCTCGTGGCGGCCCGGTACGATTTTTTCCAGGCGCTGGTGGCAGACGATGTTGGAGTCGCGGAACAGAGCGTTGTCCTGGCCGGCGACCAGCAGGCACGGGGTCTGGATGTCGGCGGCGTCGGCCAGATAGTTGTCCGGCAGGCTGCGGTAGCGCGGTTCGTTGGGCAGATACTTGACGGCGGTGTTGCCGGCGTTGACCATCTTCAACACGTGGCGGTAGTAATTGACTGAGCTGCCGCCGAACAGGTCGCCGCAGCGGCGGTGGGTGACGTCGTGCAGATTCTCGTGTTTGTACAGTACCGGAAAACCCCAGCCCCACATGAAACTCAGCATGTGGCATTCCGGCGAATCGCATTCGTGGTGGAAGGCCGAGATCGCCATCGCCAGCAATTTGCCGGCGCCGAAGCCGGGGTCGCGCCGCCAATGCGGATTCAGATAATCCACGCCCAAAATGTAATCGGCGGCCAACGGCCCCAAGTACAGTTTGATCTTGGCCGGTAGCGGCACGCACGGCGTCAGCGATACGCCGTTGGCGATCAGGCTGCGAATGCCGGTGACGGCTTTGCCGAACAGGCTCATACTGAACGCCAACGCACCGAAGCAATGGCTGATCACATGGATCCGCGCATCCGGACCGACGGCTTGGCGCACGGTCGAGATCGCCGCCGGCATGTCGTACAAGGCCAGATCGTCGACGTTGTAGCGGTGGCGTTGCAGGTTGTACGAGTAGCGGTTGCTGATTCGGCCGTCCAGGGTCCAGACGTCGGTAAAGCCCTGATCCAGCAGATAGCTGGTCAGGTTGTAATGTTCCGGCATGATGAACATGTCGCTGGCGGCAGTCAGGCCCGGAACCAGAACCACCACGTCTTTGCTCGGCGCCCGCTTGAAGCGCAACAGGCTCAAGCCCAGTCGGTCGGCGGTGGTGAACGGGTGGGTCGAGACTTCGGCATCCTTGACGCCTTCCAGCGTATACAACGGAATTTCGCGGACGAAGGCGCCCATTTTCGGCGTCAGCGCCGGTTTATAGACTTCCCACAAGGCGCCGAGGAAAAAGCCGCCGAAGCGTTCCACGGCGTGCAGCCGGTCGGCTAAGGTATCGCCGCTGGCGCGGATCGTGGTCAATTGTTTGGCGAAGTCCATGATCTCGATGTGCAGGATACCGGTGGCGTAGACCTTGGCTTTGGCTTTCTGGTCGGCTTCGACGTGGCCTTTGAACAGGTTGGTGAACAAGGTCGTGGTGTCGGCCCACAGATCCGGCCCGACATTGTCCTGGATTTGTTTGGCGCCGCTCAGCGTCAGCTTTTGGCCGTTGCTGTCGGTGAAAAACAGCCGGTACAGCATTTGTTTGCGGTTGGCGTCGGCACTGTCGACGAACAGGTTGAACACGCCCTGGTCGACAGTGCGACGGCCGCCGACCAGATCGCCTTCCACCCAGCCGATAGCGGCGGCCTGGTGGCGATCGTTATCCAAAAACGTATCCAGATCATCGCTCTGGATGGTCAGATGAAACATGAAGTAATGGCCGTCGGTCTTGCCTTGGTCGTAACCGTCTTGAAATGCAGTTTGGCCGGGGCTGAGGTAGCCTTTCATTTCTTCGGTGAATTCGAACGAAGTTTTTGCGGTGGAGTCAGTCATGTCTGTGTCCTCTGGCGATGGGGCTACACGCCCAGGCTGGCGTCGGGTGAGATGCCGGTGATGCCTTCGGCAATCCACTCGGCAGTAGCGGAAATGGTGGCGATCGGATTGGCGCCGACTGCGCTTGGCAGGATGGAGCCGTCGGCTACGTATAGGCCTTGGTAACCGAAGGCCTGGCCCCGGCTGAGCGGGGCGGCGGAGACTACGCCTTTCTCCGCCGAGTCGGCCAGGATACAGCCGCCCAACGGATGCACCGTTACGTTGTGTTTGACCGGCAACTCCCAAGTCGGCAATGGCAAAAACAGCTTGCCTTTGATAAAGGCGTTAAAGCGTTTGCCGGTGTCGAGAATGGCCTGATACAGGCCCATGCTGGTGTCTTGCGGCCAGTCCAGGTCGATGCGGCCTTCTTGGTTCAGGGTCAGGGTGCCGTCGCCGTTATCCAATCCCATGCAGAGCAGCACGCCGCTTTTCGAAGACAAGTCGTCTTTCAGGATTTCGTGCAGCGAAAAGCCCAGTGAGCCGTTCCAGATACCGTTGACCAGATATTTTTTCAGCCAGGCAATGAATGCCTTCGCCGCACGGACCAGTTTACGCAACAGACTGGTCGGGAAGGCGCCTTCGATATACCAAGCCAATGTGGCCGGGTAAGAGGCGTCTTCCATTATGAAGGCCCGGTTGCGCTGGAAACGGTCGAACAGGTGGTAGTCGGTGTATTGGGTTATCACCGGGCCATAGTTCGGATCGGCGTCCTTTTTGCCTTCGATTGCGAACGACAGAAAATCGCCGTTGCCGGAAAACCAGCGGCCCAGTTGCGCGCTTAATTTCGGCAACGTGCCGAATACGTCGCGGCAGCGCAGCAATAGCTCGTTGGTGCCGAAGGTGCCGGCCGATACGACCACGCGCCGCGCGGTAACGCTTTGCAATGTGTCTGCTTCCAGATCGCGGAACTCAACCCGATAGCCGTGTTCGCCGCCCGCTTGCGGGTCGTCGCGGCCGTCGGCACCGAGCGGGACGATTTTCTCGGCTTGGCGGTCGGTCTGGATCTGGCCGCCGTGGTGGTGTTCGCCGGCGTAGAGGTAGTTCAGGTCCAGTGTGTTCTTGGAATGGGTGTTGCAGCCGATATCGCACTCGCCGCAGTAGGTGCAGGAGGTTTGAGTGGCGCCGTAGCGGTTTTTCTCCTGGAGGCCGATGGCCAGTGGTTGCTCCCGGCCGTTGTAGCTGTAATCGTTGCCGAAAAATACGCAAATGTCGGCCAGCTTACTGGTGCGGTTGTCGTGGGCGGCGAATTCCTGAAACAGTTCGGTGCGGACGATTTGGCGGCGCGGATCGGATTGCCAGGACGGTACCGGCCGCGCGCCAAGCACTTGCTTGGCCACCTGATAGTAGGGCTTTAGCGTGTCTTGGTTTATCGCCGCGGGCCAGCCTTGTTCGAAGACTTGGGCCGGTGGCTCCAAAAACACGTTGGCATAAATCAGCGAGCCGCCGCCCAGGCCGGCCGAAATCACCGCATCCATTTTTTTGTAGTTGCGGATGTCGAACAGCCCCCGCAACTTCTTATCCTGAATGTGCTTGGGCCGCTTCACCGCGTTGCCGTCGATGCTCCAGAAGCTGTCGGCAATTTGTTTCGGCGAGCGGGCGAAAGACGCCATCGGGTAGCGCCGTCCGCGTTCTAACAGCAAGACCTTGCTGCCCCATTTCTGCGCCAAGCGGCAAAAACTGATGGAGCCGCCGAAGCCGCTGCCTATGATGATGGCTTCGTAATCTAAATCCGGACCGGCCATTGATACCTCCTCGAGAAAGATTTTTTTATTATTATCGGGATTAGCCGAGTCCGCTTGTTAACTAGTTAACTTGCAAAAAGCCCAATATTACAAAGCCTTGCACAATGGTCAGCCGACGCGGCCGAGCCAGTATAGACCAATTGACAATTGACTTCGACGATTAACTGTGGACTTGTCAGGCGCCGATTCGGAGAGACGGCGTTATACTGCAAGCTCGATTAGTAATGCGTCAGGAGCAGGGTATGCAGAAAATAAAGGTGAATAATCCGGTAGTGGAAATCGACGGCGACGAGATGACCAGGATTATCTGGCGTTTCATCAAGGACAAACTGATCCTGCCTTATCTGGAATTGCCGATCGAATATTACGATTTGGGTATCGAGCACCGTGACGCCACCGACGACCAGGTGACAATCGATGCCGCCAACGCGATTAAAAAACACGGCGTCGGCATCAAATGCGCGACGATTACGCCGGACGAAGCCCGTGTCGAAGAGTTTGGTTTGAAAAAAATGTACAAATCGCCGAACGGCACGATTCGCAACATCCTGGACGGTACCGTATTTCGCGAACCTATCATCTGCAAAAACGTGCCGCGGCTGGTGCCGAACTGGACCCAGCCGATTTGTATCGGCCGGCATGCCTTCGGCGACCAATACCGCGCCACCGATTTTGTCACCAAGGGCAAAGGCAAATTGACGATCAGTTTTAAACCGGACGACGGCGGCCCTGAACAAAGCTACGAGGTCTACCATTTCGCCGGCGACGGTGTGGCGCTGGCGATGTACAACACCGACGAATCGATCGCCGGCTTCGCCCGTAGCTGTTTCAACGTCGCGCTGGACCGGGGCTGGCCGTTATACCTGTCCACCAAAAACACCATCCTGAAAAAATACGACGGCCGCTTCAAGGACATCTTCGAAGACATTTACCAAACCGAATACAAAGCCCAATTCGCCGCCAAAGGTATTGTTTACGAGCACAAATTGATCGACGACATGGTCGCGTCGGCCTTGAAATGGAACGGCGCTTTCGTCTGGGCCTGTAAAAATTACGACGGCGACGTGCAATCGGATACCGTCGCCCAAGGTTTCGGTTCGCTGGGGTTGATGACTTCGACGCTGGTAACGCCGGACGGTATGATCATGGAGGCCGAAGCCGCACACGGCACCGTTACTCGCCATTACCGGATGCACCAGCAGGGCAAGCAGACTTCGACCAATCCGATCGCGTCGATCTTCGCCTGGACCCGCGGCCTGGCCTTTCGCGGCAAACTGGACGGCAACGCTCAACTGATCGATTTTTGCCACACGCTGGAAAAGGTCTGCGTCGATACCGTCGAGTCCGGGCTGATGACCAAAGATTTGGCGGTATGCATACATGGCGACGCGGTCGACGATTCGCAATATTTAACCACCGAGGCTTTTTTGGCGGCATTGCAAACCAATCTGGAGCGCAGTTTGGAGTTGTAACCGATTTCCGATTTGGCCTATCCGGCTTTCCGGCCGGCCGAAACGAAAAAAATCTTGTCGGTCACGGATTTCGCCGGCTTGCGTTACCGTTTGATTTGCTTGATAAATAGCGAATCGAAATCTGTTTGGCTTGTTTCGGAACGTGATTCAGCGCAATTAATCACGCAAATTTCACAGAGTTTATCCGGAAAACGGTGCTATGATCGCGCAACCTGATTGGGAATGCCGCCTTTTCGCCGTTCTGGCGATGCCGTTGCCCAACCGGGTACTGTAGCAATCCGATAACCGTTCTCCAAGGGAGTGGTTTGGCGGCAAAGAGGTTTGAGGCAGCGGTTTAGCCTACTCTTCAAAACTTGGCCGCCGGATAGAGGGGCTGACCGGAAACTTACAGTTGGAATGACCAACAATTTCCAGGAACCATGCCGCCCACAGCCGCCTCGCTAGCAGGCTAAGGACGAATCCGAGCCTGGCTTAGCGAGACGAGATTTCATGACATCTGCCAATCCCCACCTGCTACACATCAAGTACCGCCCCGATATCGACGGCTTGCGCGCCGTTGCCGTGCTTTCGGTCGTGGTGTTCCACGCCTTTCCCAACGGTTTGAAAGGCGGGTTTATCGGCGTCGACATTTTCTTCGTCATTTCCGGCTATTTGATTTCCAGCATCATTTTTCAGAATCTGGAGAAAGGTACCTTCAGTTTCGGCGAATTCTACGCCCGTCGGGTCAAGCGCATCTTTCCGTCGCTGATTCTGGTGTTGGCCGCCAGTTATGCGTTCGGCTGGTTTGCGCTGTTTGCTGACGAATACAAAGAGTTGGGCAAGCATATCGCCGCCGGAGCCGGCTTTGTCTCCAACTTTGTGTTGTGGGGCGAAGACGGTTATTTCGATTATTCGGCGGAAGCCAAACCGTTGCTGCATTTGTGGAGCTTGGGGATAGAGGAGCAGTTTTATATCGTTTGGCCCTTCCTGATTTGGCTGGCTTGGCGGCGGAATTTCAATATTTTGACCGTCACTGTACTGGTCGCGCTGGCGTCCTTTTATCTGAATATGCGGGGAATACGCTTCGACAGCGTAGCCACTTTCTATTCGCCGCAAACCCGTTTTTGGGAGTTGTTGTGCGGCAGTATGTTGGCCTGGCTCGCGCTGTACCGGAAAGGCGCTTATGCCCCTTTCCGGGCCAAACTCGATGGCTGGTTGGCGAGCGTGGTGTATCGCGAGACGCACGAAGCGGACGGCAAGACCCTGGCCAACGTTCTCTCGTTTATCGGTTTGTTTTTGCTGATTTACGGATTTTCCATCATCAACCGCAACTTTTACTTTCCCGGCAAATGGGCGGTGATTCCGATGCTGGGTGCGGTTTTGATCATCTCGGCCGGGCCGCAAGCCTGGTTTAACCGGATTGTTTTGTCCAACCGTCTGGCGGTTTGGGTCGGCGTGATCAGTTTTCCGCTTTATTTGTGGCATTGGCCTTTGCTGTCGTTTGCGCGAGTTTTGGAAACGGAAGTACCCAGTGTCAATATCCGTTTGGTCGCGGTGGCGCTGTCCGTGCTGTTGGCATGGTTGACATACCGCTTGGTCGAGCAGCCGATTCGTTTCGGCAAGGGTAATAAATCCAAAACGGTCGTTCTAATAGCGATGATGTTGATCATCGGCAATATCGGTTACTTCTCTTACTTGAAAGACGGTTTCGAGTTTCGCCAAGCCGACGCCCCCAGTAAGACCACGTTATTTGCAGACGTCAAAGGCACGGTGTTGTTTAACACGCCGGATGATTGGGTCGACGACATCTGCAAAGCGGAATTGGGCGCCAGTTACGAGTATCTGATTTGTCGTTTTACGACTTCGACCCCAAAAACCTTGGTCGTCGGCGACAGCCACGCGGCGCAATTCGTTTACGACTCGATATCGAAGGGGGCCAACGATTTGGCGTTGGTGGCGGTAAACGGCTGTTTGCCCTTTGCCGATTTAGTTGCTATCAATCCGTACGAAGAGTTCTCGGATAAGGCCTCGCGCTGCAGAGTCGTGATGCCGATTGTGATGAAAGTGCTCAGAGATTTTCCGTCGATCCAGCAAGTGGTGTTTGCCACCAGAGGGGCAATGTATGTCGATGGCTCCGGTTACGGCGATATCGAGAAGAAAAATACCTACCGCATCATCAAAGACCCGAACGACTTGCTGCCGGAAAATTACAACCGTTTTATTTCCGGTTATGTGGCGTCGATTAACGAGATTCTGAAATTCGGCAAACAGGTAATTTTCGTCGAGGACGTTCCGGAAATAGGCGTCGAAGCCAGAAGTTGCGTTGAAGACCGGCCGATAAAAATTACCGACAAAGAGCGGCCGGATTGCAACGTACCACGTAAATCTTTCGACCAGAGAAACACTAACTACCGGCATGCGGTCGGCTCGATTAATGCCGCGACCGAAAACAGGATCAAGATTTTCCCGGCCTACGAATATTTGTGCGACGAATCGTCGTGCGGAGCGGGCTTGGAAGACGGCGTGTCTTACTTTTACGATGACGATCATCTTTCCCTGCGCGGCAGTCATTATATTTTCGGTAAGTTCTCCGAGTGGTTGACTAAGGCGTCGCAAAAGAAATAATGCCAATTTCGCTCCGAATTACGACTAAATCTAAATAAGGCTTGACCGGGCGGGCCGCGCGTTGGTCTTCCCGGTTGCCGATATCCGCAAAATTTCATTGTTTCCCAGTTACCTGCCGGCTTGGCGCGAAGACGCACTCGCCAATCGCTAAGGCAGAGTCTGATCGGGCCGATAGATATCGGCGTCCCGCCCGTCACGCGGTTTGGTTTGTCAAATAGCGCGTTTCGTTTTAGAGTTGGCGCTCAGTTGCTCTGCAGGCCATTTGTCTTGCTGGGTTTGATTTGCCAACGGTCGAACAGACACTATTGATTTCGGAACCGACATGGACGAACACTTTCGCGGCAAGCACCAATACGGTTTATATGCGCAAAGCTTACTCTACCTGGCGTTGACGGCTTGGGCCTCTATAGGAGTCAGCCTGTCGCCCGGCGGCGGGGATCTTCTGCAATACATCACTCCGGCCGGATTTGGCCTTATCGCTTGGTATTGCGGATATGCCGGGGTAAAACACTATCGGGGCGGATTCTGGTTTTTGGGCGGTAACCTGTTTTTGGCTGTGGCGGTGTTCATGTGCTGGGTGGCGTACGATGGCTACCGCAAGGCCGACGCCAACGTCATGTTCGGGAGCTGCGCAGTCATTGGGCTTGCAGTGCTGGTGGCTTTGCCGTTGTTTTGGCAGGGCCATCAACGTCATCGCCGTTGGTGGCGGGCCGCCCACGGTTTTCCCGAATTCGAAGCCGTCGCCGAAGCAAATCCGGCACCGGTGCTGCCCCCAGACAATACTCTGCCGTTACTCTACCCTCCGCAACCCAACTGGCGCATTTTATTATTGATGGTGTTTAGCGCGATGCTATATGCGCCGTTTTTGATGTACCGCATTGCCAGCGACATGTGCGCTTTGGGCGGCTCCCGCCTCAATCCGCGCCGCTGTGCTTGGCAGATGCTGGTTCCTCTTTACAACTTCAATGTGTTTTACCAAATGGCCGCGCAAGTTAAACGCTTGGCGCAAAAGCGCGGAATGGTTTTCAAGTTTTCGCCGGCCGTTCTGGCATTGATGTTAGTTGCGGCGACACTCGGCAATTTCGCCATGCCGCAGTTTTTATTCTTACTCGGTTGCATCCTGGCGGCATTGCCGTGGTTGATCTTGAATGCTTGGATGAACCGCTTGCGCGTCGCGCAGCCGGCGAAATGGCGCGCTCCGCTCGATCGATACACCTGGCGGCAGCGTAGTTTGCTTTTGGCCGGTATTCCGCTTATCGCGCTGGGTCTGCTGGGCAGCAAAGCCGAGTTCGCTTATTTCAAGGCGCCGGCCTTGGCCGCCGAGCAGCTGGTGTCCGGACCGGCCGCAGACTATGTCTTGACGATACCGGATCGGCAGTGGCGCGTGGTCGAACGAGGGACTTTGTATCCCGACACCGATCTCGAATTGGTCAATCGAGTGACCGGCGAATGGGTTGTGGTGCGCATCAGCCCCAGCCAGCAGCAAACCCTGGACGGCTTCGTCGACCAGCGCCAGGCGTTGGTGGCGGCCACTTGGAACGATTACGAGGTGCAGGAGACGCGGCGCTTTGCGGATGACGGCCAAAGTTTTCCGATGTCGTTGGCCCGATACAGCTACAAGGGGCCGGTGCCGTCGCGGGATTCGCCATTGCTGGTAGCGACGGTGCTGACCCCCGAAAAAGTGTTCGAAGTGGTCGGCCACGGCGGGCAACAGCCGAATGCGAGTGCGATGCAATTGGTCGAGAGTTTTCGGTTGGCCGTGGGTGGGAAGAAGTCATGAAAATAGTATGGATGCTGATTGGATGCCTGTTGCACAGCGCAGGCTACGCGGCGGACACGGGCCGCGATTTGATATTGGCCGGCTACGCGCCGAATTTAGTGCGCTGGGCGCCGGCAGGCCAGCGTTTGGAGTATGCCAGTCTGGCGCCGCAGCCGGAGCGGATCGAAGCATTAAAACAGCTCGGTTACGGCAGTGTGGCCGTCGATGAAACTCACCGGCTTTATCTCAGCCGCGACCGTCGGGTAGAGGAAACCGTCAGCGTCGCCCAATTGTATCTGACGGCAAAAGGTATAGAGAGCGACGGCAACAACGGTTTCTGGCTGGATGCCAATCACCAACGGGCCGAAATCGAAGCAGCCTACGTGGTGCAACCGGATGGTGCGATTACCGAAATCGACCCGAGCACGCTGCAAGTCAATAACCAGAATGTCTACAATATTTTCACCGATACCGTATATGTGACGGTGCCGTTTGCCCAGCTCAGGCCGGGCAGCATTGCGGTACTGCGCTACAAGATCGTATCGGATCGCAACAAGTTGGCGATGGCTTGGGCGCGCAACTTGTTTCCGGCCAATTTTTATCCGTTGGAACGTTTCCGCGCTGAAGTCCGCTGGGACGGCCCGGCGCAGAAGCCGGCCTGGCAAACCGATTACCCCAAACTGACTTGTCGCGAAGGGCCGCAGGAAATGGTCTGTACCAGTACGGAAGCGGCCGCGCCGGTTCCGGTCGACAACCAGATGCCGTCGGCTTTCGACGTCTTGCCGGTTTTAGTGTTGGCTGAGCCCGCCAGTTGGGCGGCGGTTGCCGCGAGTATGGACAAGCTTGCCGCACCGGCGTTGAGCCAGGGCGCCAAAATCGAAGAGTTGGCGATGCAGCTCCGCGGCGACGCCAGCGATGTAAGGCAAATCGTGAGCCGATTGAGTGGATTCGTCTCGCGCGAAATCCGTTACGTCGGCTTGGAGCGCGGCAACGGCAGTGTCATTCCCAGGCCGACTTCAGCGACGCTGGAGCGCCGCTTCGGCGATTGCAAGGATAAGACCATGCTGTTCGTTGACTTGGCGCGTCATGCCGGGCTGGATGCCTATCCGGTGTTGGCCTCTACCGGGCGCATGTCGCTAACCAAACTGCTGTTGCCGAGCGGCGTGTATTTCAACCACATGTTGGCCTGCGTGAAATCGGTGCAGGCCGGCGAGATTTGCGTGGACCTGACCGATCCCGATACCGGCGGCGGTCATCTGCCCTACGCCTTGCAGGGGAGCGTCGCGTTGGCAGTCGGCCGCGACGCGGTCGCTCCGCATAAACTCGGCAGCGAACCGTTTACCTGGGTGGAGCAAACCAAGGCCGATAACCGGTTGATCGGTGACGGCAGTGTGCAGGAAAGCCTGGCCCGGACCTACGACACGCACTGGGCTGCGGAATTACGGCGTTCGTTGTCGGCGAAACCGCGGGAAGAGCGCGAGCGCTGGCTGCATGAAGATTACCGGTCGGTGATGGGCGACAAGGCCAAGCCCGAGTTCAGTGCGCAAGGATTGGAGGCGGTCGATTCCGGCGTCACGCTGGCGTCGAGCGCCGAATATCGGAATGTATTCGATCCAGCCTTGCTCAAAATCTACCGTGACGTTGAACCCTGGTTGAATTCGTTGGTGAAAGACGTCAAGTCCCGAAATAAGTATTATCCGTACGCCTTTAACGGCATTCATTACCGGAGCGAAATCCGTTACCAGTTGCCGGCCGGGAGAAGCGTCGGCAATGTCGGGCCGAAAGCCGATTATCTGTCGCCCTGGGGCGCGCTGCATCGCTATTACCGCCAGGAGGGCAATAGCGTAACCGCGTATACCGATCTGCAAATGCCGAGGGCGGACGTGCCGGTCGAGAAATTGGCCGAATTCAACCGCTTTCTGGAATTGGCCGGTCAGGAAACCCGAATCTCGTTCACGCTGCGGGCAGCGGATTCGGCGCCGCGCTAGGCTCGGTTCCGCGAATTCGTCGGCTGTTGTCGGCGCCTTTTGAAAATCCCGCCGCGACAAGGTAGGCTAGCTGCCAAAGCCGATTGGATCACGCCGAGTATGACTAAAAGAAACCTGATAATTCTCGCCGCCCTGTTGTCGGCCGGTATCGCGTTTATCTACGCCCGCCGCCCGCCGCTACTGGAAGTCGAGACCTATACGCTGGCGGAAGGCGAAGTCAGGGCTAGCGTCTCGAATACCCGGGTCGGCACCGTCAAAGCCTGTCGTCGCGCCTATTTGGCGCCTGCCACCGGTGGTCAAGTCGCCGCATTGCATGTCAAGGAGGGCGCCAAGGTTGGCCAGGGTCAGGTTTTGCTGGAAGTCTGGAATCGGGATTTGAAAGCCCAGGTCGCATTGCAAAAGGCGCAAATCGCGGCCAGCCGGGCCAGTGCCGAACAGACTTGTCAGTTAGCCGGAGGTGCCGAGCGCGAGGCGGCGCGGATGACTAAGTTGCGACAGCGCAATAACGTCGTGTCGGAAGAGCAGGTCGATAAGTCGCAGACCGGCGGCAAATCGCAGCGCGCGGCATGCGGGGCTGCGTTGCGGAATATCGAAGTCGCCGAAGCGCAATTGGGCGTTGCCGAAGCCGCGGTGCAACGTACCTTGGTCAAGGCGCCTTTCGACGGCACGGTTGCGGAAGTCAATGCCGAGTTGGGCGAATTCGTGACACCTTCGCCGCCCGGCATTCCGACGCTGCCGCCGATCGATTTGCTCGATGTCAGTTGCCTGACCGTATCGGCGCCGATCGACGAAGTCGACGTGGCCCGGATCAAAACCGGTATGCCGGCTTGCGTTTCGCTCGATGCGTTTCCGGATAAACGTTGCTCCGGCATCGTCACGCGAGTTGCACCGTACGTGTTGGAAAAAGAAAAGCAGGCGCGGACCGTGGAAGTGGAAGTGACCTTGCGCGACCCGAAAGACTTGGCCGAATTGTTGCCCGGCTACAGTGCCGATATCGAAGTGTTGCTGGCCGGTAAGGAAAAGGCGCTCCGGTTGCCGGCCGAAGCCATTCTGGAAGGCAATCGCGTGTTGCTGGTCGGTGCCGACAACGTATTGCGCGAACAGCGCTTCGAGCCAGGGTTGATCAATTGGAATTACACTGAGGTGCTGAGCGGACTGCGGGCCGGCGACCGGGTGGTATTGTCGGTGGGCAAGGAAGACGTAACGGCAGGCGTGACGGTGCGGGCCAAACCATGATCCGGCTCAGCGGCATCGAACGCCGGTTCCAGGTCGGCGAGCAGACCGTGCATGCGCTGAATGGTATCGATCTGGCTGTTAAGGCCGGCGAATACATTTCGGTGATGGGGCCGTCCGGTTCCGGTAAATCGACGCTGCTGAACATCATCGCCTTGCTGGACCAACCCTCTGCCGGCCGATATTGGCTTAACGGCCGCGACGTCACCTGCCAGAGCGACACCGAGTTGGCTCACACTCGGCGCGATAATATCGGTTTCGTATTCCAGTTCTTTCATTTGATTCCGCGCCTGACTGCGGCCGAGAACATCGAAATGCCGCTGATTCTGGCCGGAATAGACCCCAAGCGCCGCCGCGAGCAGGTGCAGCAGGCGCTCGCCGAGGTTAACCTGAGCGATCGAGCCGAGCATCGTCCCAATCAGTTGTCCGGCGGTCAATTGCAGCGTATTGCGATCGCCCGGGCCATGATCATGCGGCCGCCGATTTTGTTGGCGGACGAGCCGACCGGCAATCTGGATAGCAAGGCCGGCCAGGACATCATCAATTTGTTGGAAGAGTTGAATCGGCAGGGAGTGACGCTGATGGTGATTACCCACGATCAGCAAATCGGCGGGCGTGCCGGACGCCGGTTGAAAATTGTCGACGGCCGCTTGGCCGATTAGCCCGGAATCAACGCAGAAAAGGCAGCAATACGCCGAATACGGCGATTAGCGCTGCGCCGAGCAAAGCGCTTTGGGCCGGAATTTGGCCGAACAGGGTCACGGCCCAGGCCAGACTCAAAACCGGTGCCAAATAACCGACCGAACTGACCAGGGCGGCGGGCGCCCGCTGATAGGCGCGGGTCATGAAATGTTGGGCGCCGCTGCCGAATACGCCGACCAATCCCAATAAGCCCCAAGACTGGTAGTCCCGCGGCAGCTCGGCGCCGAACGTCGCAAAGTAGACTGCGTGCAGCGGCAGTGCGACCAGGCAAAAATAGAAAATCACCGTCTGCGGCGCGTTGCTGCGACCGGCCCTGGCCACCATCAGAAACGCCAGGGCAGAGAGGAGGCCGGATAACAAGGCCATGGATTGGCCGAGTAGATTGTGGCTGTCGTGCATATCGAACAGCAAAGACACTCCGGTAAATGCGCCGATAATCGCCAGCCAGACTCGTAAGGAGTTGCGCTGGCCGAGCACCAGCGGCCCGAGCAATGCGACAAATACACCGCTACTGGCGGTTAAAAATGCGCTTTCGCCGGGGCCGATGCGCACGATTGCGGCGAACGACAACATTAATGCCGCAGCGCCGAATAAGCCGCGTAACCACAGCGAGGGCCGGCCGTCGCCGAGTAGCGCCCTGGTTCGACCCCGGATCAAAGCCGGAAGCAGCAGGATCAGCAAATTGGCCAGAATCCGGAAAAAGCTGATCACGCCGGCCGGCAGCGTGGCGTCGAAGACGCGGATGGCATAAACGCTGGCGTTCATCAGAGAAAACAACAGGCAAGCCAATACCATGTCCAACAAGCCCCGGCGAATTCCGGACTTGCTGTTCGGCGACGGTAAAGGATTCTTCACGCCGTCGCGTCCGGCTTAAACGGGACGGGCTCAACCGGATGCGGCGGTCTGGCGTTTGGCAATATGGCGGGGCGAGATTCCAAAATATTTGCTGAAGGCGGCGCTGAAGTTACTGGCGTGATTATATCCGACCAACTCCGCGGCCACATCGATTTGGCAGGTGCCGGCTTCCAAGATGCGGTAGGCGCTATGCATCCTAGTGTTCAGAACTATTCCGTAAGGTGTGTTCTCGAAATAATGGTGGAATAGTTTCTTTAATTTAAATGGATTGGTACCGACGCGTTTGGCTAATTGCGCGACCGAAGGCGGCGAGCGAAATTCCTGAATTAAAATTGTGCGGGCCGCATAAGCCATGGCCCGGTCTTTTTCGGTAAAGCCCGACCGATGATGAATGCTGTTTTGCCAGAGAGGATTTAATTCGGAGGCTAATATCGACATCGCTTGACCGTGCATGAACATGCGTTTTAACGGGGCCGAAACGTTGCAGGAAACTAATTGTTCGGCTGCGATTAGCGCCGTGCTGGAAATAGGCTTCTGGCTTAATAAATTAATACTGCCGTTTTTAAATAAAGCTGCTGAAGCGTTTTCTCCGAGATATTGGTCCAGCCAGGTTTTGCTCAGCGAAAAACGCAATTGCCACATTTCGCATTCGGCCTGGTATTGGCGTTCCCCGTCACTGGCATTAAAAGCGGTAATCGAGGTATAGCCCTCGTTGAAAACGATCGCGGTGCCGTCGCGCTCGACGAAACGCGAGCAGCCCCGCATGCCTAGTGTTACCACCAGACGCGGCTCCTGCCGCTCGATCCGGGTCGAGACGGCCAAGTCCCGGTTTGGCCGGTAGCGGGTTTCGATAAAGCTCAAATCCGTGTCGAGTGGGAACACTACCGAATGGCCACTACCGAGTGCGTCAGGTAAAGATTGTCGTAATTGGTCCGACAACTGTTGCGCCGGTAAATCTTGTTGATCGATTTTATATTGTCCGGTAGTTTTTATGGCAGCTTCCAGCATAATATCGGCCCTTATTAAACTGTGTTATTTGGCGTGGTTTTCGGTAATTTTATTGCGAATTGTGACAGCAAATTTTTATACCATAAAAAATTACTCGGCTTGCCGGTTTATCTGTCGCCGATCAAATTATTTTTGCAGGGAGATTTAATAATCTCCAGCAGGGTTTTTTCGAACAGATGTTGAAGGTTGCAACCAAAGGTTGGCTGCGATTGCGGATCAGACCAGTCTGCCATTCCGGCCCCAGCGGGCGTCTTTGCCAGGCCAAGTCGTCAGCCGTTCTCCGCGGCAATCTGCTGGCGTTTTGCGACATGCGGCAAATCCGGCTTGAGGTACACTGTCGCCAACACCGTATCGGCAAAAGCCATGCTGCAACGAGATTTACTGATTCAGGCTGTCAAAGCCATCCGCACCCAACCGATGCGCGCCGTACTGATTATTCTGGCGATGAGTATCGGCGTAGCGTCGGTCAACGTACTGACCGCGTTGGGTGACAGCGCCCGGCGTTATGTGGTGCATGAGTTCGAATCGTTGGGTACGCATCTGGTGATCGTACTGCCCGGCCGCAACGAGACCACCGGCGGCCACCCGCCGCTGTTCGGCGAAACGCCGCGCGATTTGACGCTGGACGACGCCGCGGCCTTGTTCCGCAGCCGGCAAGTTGCCGCGATCGCGCCGGTCAGCATCGGTGCGGCGCCGGTGTCGGTGGCGGGATTGGAACGGGAATCCAATATCATGGGTTCGACCCATTCTTTGTTGCGGGTAAGGCATTTGACGATGGCCCAAGGCGTATTTTTGCCGGAGGCCGAAGCGGATAAGGAAATGCCGGTTTGCGTGATCGGCAAAAAAATCGCCGACGAGTTATTTGCCCGGCGTAAGGCCGTGGGGGAATGGCTGCGCATCAACGACCGTCGCTTCCGGGTCGTCGGCGTGTTGGCCAAGGAAGGCCAGTCGATAGGCACCGGATTCGACGAATTGGTGATTGTGCCGGTGGCATCGGCGCAGGCCTTATTCGACAGTCATTCACTGTTTCGGATATTGATCGAAGCGCACACCGAAGCGGCAATGCATAAAGCGGTCGACGAGGTGCGAGCGATCATCAAATTGCGCCACGAAGGAGAAGACGACGTGACCATCATCACCCAGGACAGCGTGGTCAATACCTTCGACAAAATCCTGACGGCGTTGACCTTGACCGTGGCCGGGATTGCCGCAGTCAGCTTGGCGGTGGCCGGCGTGTTGGTCATGAACGTGATGCTGGTCAGCGTCAGTCAGCGCACCGCCGAAATCGGCTTGCTGAAGGCCTTGGGCGCGACCCGCGGTCAACTATTGCGCTGGTTCCTGTGCGAGGCCGCATTACTGTCGTTGGCTGGGGCGTTGTGCGGCGTTTTGCTGGGAAGGGTCGGCCTCGCGGCACTGCAATGGTGGTTTCCGAACTTTCCGGTGGCCTTGCCGGCGTGGGCCATGTTGGCGGCACTGGCGGTAGCGCTGGTAACGGGGCTGGTGTTCGGCGTTATGCCGGCCCGCAAAGCGGCGGCCCTGGAGCCGGTTGCGGCATTGAGTAGGCGCTGAGCGATGGCCTGGCAGGATTTGTTCAAACTCGCGCTCGGCAGCATCAGCAGCCACAGGCAGCGCTCGTTGTTGACGGCATTGGGGCTGATCATCGGTATTGCCGCGGTGGTGATCTTGACCTCGATCGGCCGCGGCGTCCACGGCTTCGTCTTAGGCGAGTTCACCCAGTTCGGCACCCATTTATTGGCGGTTTATCCCGGCAAGACCACCACCTTCGGTTTATCCGGCGCCACCATCAGTACGGTGAGACCCCTGACGGCGGCCGATGCCGAAAGTTTGAGCGAGGTCGAATCCGTGTTGGCGGCGATGCCGCTGGTACAGGGCAATGCCAGGATCGAAGCCGGCGATAAACAACGGCGCAGCAATGTGTTCGGCGTCGGTGCGGCATTGCCGCAGGTGTGGCGAATTGGCGTCGATATCGGCCGTTTTTTACCCGATGAAGGTGCCGACAACGCCAGACCGTTCGCCGTTCTCGGCAGCAAGGTGCGGCAGGAGTTGTTCGGCGGCACCAGCCCGTTGGGGCAGCGCATCCGTATCGGCAGCGATCGATTTCGGGTGATTGGCGTGATGCGCAGCAAGGGCCAGATGCTCGGCTTCGATCTGGACGATACGGTGTTCATTCCGAGCGCCAGAGCGATGGAGATGTTCGATCGCCAGGGGCTGATGGAAATCGACGTGCTGTATCGCGCGGACGCCAGCGTCGAGCGAGTCGAGCAGGCTGTCAGGCAACGGATGTTGGCTCGGCACGGTGCGGAGGATTTTACGATCGTGACCCAGAACCAGATGCTGGAAAAAATGGATTCGGTGTTGAGCGTGCTGACTCTGGCGGTGGCGGCCTTGGGCGGAATCTCGTTGTTGGTCGGCTCGGTCGGGATCTTGACGATCATGACCATTGCCGTTTCGGAGCGAGTATCGGAGATCGGCTTGTTGCGGGCGATAGGTGCCGAACGCGCTGCAGTGTTCCGCTTGTTCCTTTCGGAAGCGGTGCTGCTGAGTCTGGCCGGCGGTGCGGGCGGCGTGGCCTTGGGCATAGGTGCCGTCAAACTCGTGGCCTTGCTGGTGCCGGCTTTGCCGGTGCAACTGGCCTGGAACTACATCGCGCTGGCGTTTGTAGTGTCGTTGGCGATCGGCGCCGCAGCCGGAGTGGCGCCGGCGATAAAAGCGGCGCGATTGAATCCGTTGGATGCCTTGCGCGCCGAATGAGGCCAAGGCCGCTAAATTCTGTTGTTACAGTTGATCCCGAAATTCCCGCACTCTGCCATCGAATTATGGCGGCTTAGCACGCAGGCTAGTATTTCTCCATTGGCGCCATGACAATTGCGCGCGGTCTAAGTGCTCCGGTTTTTAAGGTCTTTTCAAGCTTGGATCGCCGTTATGGCAACTGAGTCTACGAGAAAATCGTGGCTCGCTTGCTTTCAAAATACTTACATGGAACAGGATTAGTCATTTATGAGAACCATAACAAAAACTTCTTTGGCAATTTTCGGCGGTTTGGCAATGGCGATGAATGCCGGTGCGGCCTGGAGTTCGCCGACCCACGCTACCGCATTGATCGACTGGAGTTCGCTTACGATCAAGGCCGTGGGTTTGGGCGACGTCGCGCCGACTTACACGCTGAGCGGACTGGGCGGTAATTCCAATTCCAACACCAGCGATTGGCTGCGTTGGAGCAGCGATACCTCCACTTCGGGGAATGTGTTCGGTGCCGGTGTAGGCGGCAGTAGCCAAGGTAGCGGCTCGGCTTCGGCGCAACGCAGCGCCAATTTCACGATATCCGGCAGCGGTTTTCTGATGCTGTCGGCGAATTATTCGCTCAGCGCCGAGATCAACGGCAACAATTGCTACGATTACTACTGTTACGGTACGAACGCGGCCAGTGCCAGCGTCAGTTTCGATCTGACCAACGTGTCCGGCTCCCAAAACCACCAGTCCCGCGCCGCGCAGTCGCTAAACTTGGGCAATTATTGGCAACCGGGTTTGACTTCCGACAGCAAACAGGGTGTGTTATCGGTCGGAGTGATCGTCAATAACGGCGATGTATTGAATTTCTCCGCCGCGGTTGCCGCCTCGGCTTCGGATACCATCAGCGGGCAGACCGAATTGCCGGGGGCTGGTAGTGTGTTATTGAGCAGTGGTTCCGGCTCGGCAACGACTACGTTGGTCACGTTCCCCGTGAATTTTCAATTGACTGCGGTACCTTTGCCGGCTAGCGTCTGGTTGATGGGAACCGCTCTGGCCGGGCTGCTGGGACTTGGCCGGAAACGGCCGGCCTTGCTAGCGTAACCTGGCGGCGCCGGCCCAGCCGCGTCGACGGTTGCGGCCCGGCCGGCTTCGTGGCGGCGGATTCTCGGCTATGCTTATCCCGCTACCGATCATCCGACCACGAGGCCATTATGCTGAACATCAATAATTACTATGAGCGGTTGGTCATCGACCGCTTGTGGAAACTCGCCGAGCAATCTAACGAGCCTTTCCGGCAGGCGTTTCAAGAGGATGTCGCTTGTCTGGCACTGAATAAATTGCCGCCGTGTTATGTGCGCAATACCATCGATAAAGGCATTAATGTCAGCGAAGAGCACTATTTGCAGATGGTCGCTGCAGTGGAAACCGCGGTCGAGCAAGCGATGCAACAGGTGTTGAGCCGGCCGCGCCTCGATCGGGAATCGGCCGAATGAAGTCCAGGTTGCCGGTGTTGTATTTGGGCGCTTGTCTGGCGGCTTGCAGTGGTCCGCAGTCGGAATCGACCTCGGACACCATATCGGCCAATGGCAGGTCGCAACAAAACGCCGCCGAAGCTTTGCAGCAGGCCAAACAGGCGGAAAGGCAGGTGTTCGACAGTGCCGAGCGACAGAAAAAACAGGCTGATGAGTTTTGACGAGATTCAGCCCCGCCGTGCCACACGGCGGGGCCGGGTTGGCTGGTTATTTCAGTTTAGGGCAGTCGATATAATCAGGATGCGCGGAAATAACCACGGCGACGCGGTGCTTTTGGTCCGCCGTGTTATCGGGGCCGCCCGCTTCGCCGATCGCTTTGACGATCAATTGCGTGGCTCTGGCGCCATTGCTAATCAACATTTCGCTAACGGTTTTGGCCCTTCTTTCCGATAACGCTTGGTTAGCGGCCGGTTTACCCACGGTGTCGGTAGATGCGGTGACAGTCGCTGTGGCATCGGGGTGGTCGTGTAAAAAGTGGCCGATATGGCTGATGGTGTCTTCCTTGGTTTTGAACGGCACGTGGCTACCGGTTTTGAAATAGGCCACGGTTTCATGAATGGTTTCCACGTGATGGTGGTTATGTGAATGCACCTCTGTCAGCCACGCACACATTTCTTTTTCGGACTCCAACCGATGCTGGGCTGCGGCATGAGCGGCTTCCAACGCGGCTTGTTTCTCGTCGATATTCCAGTAGTAGCCCTTTTCCCAGTGCTCCAGAATCTCGTTGGCGGTTTCCAGGTTTTCTTCCGCCAATTCCTCGTGCAATATGGATTGGCCGTAGTGACCGGCCATGGCCGCATCGATTTCGGCTTTCAGGGCGGAAGTGTCTTGCTTGGGCGTGCTGCAAGCGCTCAGCGTTAAGGCGATGGCCGCGGCAGGCAGATATATGTATTGTTTTTTCATGGTTGTATTCTCCTTAAACTCTTAGCGCTTAGCTTATTCGCCGTCGTCCAGAGGACCGTAATGGGTCCAGTAGCCGGGCAAATGCAGACCGAAGTAGCGGGTATCCTCGCTAAACCGCTCCCAAGGGTAAGCCGGGGAAATAAACTCGTCGCTAGGGATAGGGGCGCTGATAAATTCCACCGCACCGATCAAGGTACGGTCAACCGTATGGGCTACGCCGCGCAGTAAACCCCAACTCATCCCCAGCAGGATGTTTTGTTCGCTGCTGATGTTGACGATATTTTTGGGTAATTCGAGGATGCCGCCGGCCATATTAAAAAAGCCCTGGCTGACTTTGCTGGTGAAACCGGACAAGTAGCTTTGATGGCCGTCGGCATTGACCGCCGGCGCCAGCAACATGCCGGTCAGGAGGCAGGTGATGACAAATTTGTTTTTTTTCATTGTAGTATCTCCCATGGTGTTGCAATGATGATTCCGGTTAGCATCTATAAGCATAGCAGTAGAATGCCGAACACATTGGCGTTCAGACACTAACCCATGCCGGGCACAATTGCAAACCTCAAGAGCGGCGGTTTGGCCGGGTTGCGGCGGCTGATCGAAGCCGTTTTTTGAAGGAGTGAGCGGTGCCGGCTCAGGCAGGGGCGGACTGGTTGCGGGTCACGGGCCGATTTCCACCCGGTTACGGCCGTTTTTTTTGGCGAGATACAAGGCGTCGTCGGCGGTGCGGATGATGTCGTCCAGCGCCATAGTGCCATCGATCCGGCGGGTACACAGGCCAATAGACAGCGTCGATGGGATCGTGAAATTCTGGTAGCGGAAGCAGTGTTGCAGCACGGTTACTCGAATGCGTTCCGCCAGCGCAACCGCGGCTTCGGCGGAAATTTCCCGCAGGAGCATAATGAATTCCTCGCCGCCGTAACGTGCTAGCAGATCTTCGCGGCGCATTTCCGCTTGCAGGATCTTCGCCAGATCGCGTAGAACCTGATCCCCGGCCAGATGGCCGTAGTTGTCGTTGGTCAGTTTGAAGTGGTCGGCGTCGCACATCATCACCGTCAACCGGCTCCGGTTGCGTTTGCAGTACGAAAACTCCTGCTGGGCCCGGGAAATAAAAGCGTTTCGGTTCAAGACCTGGGTCATCGAATCGATGTTGGCCGCTTCGTAAAGCGCCTGTTCCGACAGCGCTTCGTTCGGTAACTTGTAATCGATTTTCAGGTAAGTGTCGCCGATGCGGATTCGATCCAGTAGTTGCACGAGATGGCGGGTAATGCGTCGGTTGTTGACGAAGGTGCCGTTGGTGGAGTTAAGGTCTTCCAGATGCACCTGTCTGCCGTCTAGCGAAAGCAGGCAATGGCGGCGCGATATTTTCGGGTCGGCGATCGCGATATCTGCGCTAAGCTCGCGGCCCAGAACGTGCCGGGTGGCAGCCAGCGGGAATTGTTTGCCTTGGTCTCTGCCGGACAGCACCACCAAGTAAGGCTGCAAATCGGCGCCGTCGCGGCCGGTTTGGGTGGGGTTGCCGGTCAGCGTATTCGAAAATGCGTTTAGTGTGGGATCGGGAGGGGCGGTCATTGCCTGATTCGGCGGGGTGGCGCCGCGGCCGGTAACGTTGATTGGCGAAAATTCCATGCTTGGCCCAATCGGTTGCAGCGGGTAGCGGAGGCCGGCCAAAAACGGTTTTGCATGGTCAATATTCGTGATCTGCTGATACGGCGACCAGTGTCGCAGATAGGCCGATTGCTCGCAAGCCGCGAGCTTTTAAATCGGCTGTTGCCGCAGGGCTGTTCCGCGGCCACAACCCAAGGCCTTATGCAAAAGCCTTTTTGAAAAAACTCCGGCATCGCCAGACTGGCTTTGTGGATATCGCTGTTGTAGTACACAGTGTCGAAACCTTTGTTGATTGCATCCTGTTCGCGGAACGCGGCGAAGGCGTTCTTGCCGGCCATGGTTGCGCTCCACCAGCCGGATGGATAGATGCATTGCGGGAAAAACACGGTCTGGTAATGGTTAAAACCGCCCGCCCGCATCTCGTCGCGCATTTCCCGCAGGATGTGCATGTGCAGCAAAGCCGATTCGCTTTGTTGGACGACGATGCCGTTTTCGGTCAAGGCTCTGAAGCAGTCCTTGTAAAAGTCGGCGCAGAACAAGCCCGCCGCCGGTCCTACCGGATCGGTACTGTCGACGATAATGATGTCCACGCTGTTAGGCGCTGCATCCTTCACCCATTTGATGCCGTCGATGAATTTGAGCTCGGCCCGTGGATCGTGGTTGGATTCGCACAATTCCGGGAAATAAATTTCGGACAAGCGGGTGACGCGTTCGTCGATGTCGATCTGCACGGCTTTTTCGACGCCTGGATGTTTCAGCACTTCGCGGAGCGTACCGCAGTCGCCGCCGCCGATGATCAGTACGTTTTTGGGGGCAGGGTGGGTAAACAATACCGGGTGACTCATCATCTCGTGGTAGAAGAAATTGTCCCGGGTCGAAACCATGGTGCAACCGTCAATCACCATCAAATTGCCGAATTGTTCGGTCTCGTAGATTTCCAGAAACTGAAACTCCGACTGCTCTTCGTGCAATTTGCGTTTGATTTTTAATGAAAAGGCGGAGCCTGACGGCTCTTGCGCTTCGCTGAACCAGGTGGCGTCGAGCATGAGTTGTCCTCAAAAAGTCATAAAAGTCGAGGCATTATACTTTAGAATCCCTGCATCTATATGACAGTACGGGGAACCTGAGTGCCGGCACAAGCATGGTCGATTGAACAGG
Organism: Methylomonas sp. EFPC3; assembly: GCF_029643245.1. Lineage (NCBI taxonomy): Bacteria > Pseudomonadati > Pseudomonadota > Gammaproteobacteria > Methylococcales > Methylococcaceae > Methylomonas > Methylomonas sp. EFPC3. Next base: position 2,956,265 of record NZ_CP116398.1, on the reverse strand, counting down.
CAAAACAGCTTTACGCGATTCAACAATGGGGCGACGGTTATTTTTCGATTAACCAACACGGCCATGTCTGCGTCAAACCAAGCAGCGACAATCCGTTGGAAATCGATCTGTTCGAAGTGGCCGAGGCCTTGCGCGGTAAAGGCTTGAATCTGCCGGTGCTGGTACGCTTCACCGATATTCTGCCCGACCGCATTCGCCGGTTGCAGCAGGCTTTCGACCAGGCCAGAACTGCGCATGGTTACGCTGGACATTACACGCCGGTATATCCGATCAAGGTCAACCAACAGGGCAACGTGGTGGAAGCCATCCTGTCTGCCGACAATATCGGTCTGGAAGCCGGTAGCAAGCCGGAGTTGCTGGCGATTTTGGGTTTAGCCAAAACCAACGGCACCATCGTCTGCAACGGTTACAAGGACAGGCTTTACATCCGGATGGCGCTAATGGGCCAGCTGATGGGTTTGTCGGTGTTCATCGTCATCGAAAAGCCGTCCGAGCTGGAATTGATCCTGGAAGAAGCGGCCAAACTGCAGGTCAAACCGTTGATAGGTCTGCGGGTGCGGCTGTCGACCATCAGCGCCGGCAAATGGCAAAACAGCGGCGGCGAAAAGTCCAAATTCGGTTTGCATGCCAGTGAAGTGCTGCAGTTGGTTGAGTACTTGCGCCAGGCGCAGATGCTGGATTGCCTGCAACTGATGCATTTTCATATGGGCTCGCAGATCGCCAACATTCACGACATTAAATTGGCCTTGAAGGAAGCTGGCCAGTTTTATTTGCAATTGCGTCGGCTCGGTGCCGAAATCAGCACAGTGGACGCCGGCGGCGGCTTGGGCGTGGATTACGACGGCAGCGGCTCGCGGCGGGAATGTTCGATCAACTACAGCATGTCCGAGTACGCCGATAACATCGTCCGCGCCTTCGCCGAGGTCAGCCGACAGCACAATTTGCCGCAACCCAACATCATCACCGAGTCGGGCCGGGCCATTACCGCCCACCATGCAGTACTGATCACCAACGTGACCGAAGTCGAGCGTTTGCAGGGAGCCGGCTTGGTTGCCAAGCATTTCGATAACGTCAGCGAGGCGTATCATAATGCTCAATTCGACATGGCCGAAGCCCGCGCCCGTTTCGTGCAAGGGGATATCGATTTAGCCGATTTGGCTGCGGCTGAGCGGCGCTACGTTGGTTTATGTCAGCAGATTCAGGAGCAATTGAATCTGGATAACCACCATCATCGGGAAATTTTGCAGGAGCTCGACGAAAAACTGGCGGACAAGGTGTTTTGCAATTTCTCGCTGTTTCAGTCGATGCCGGATATTTGGGGCATCGATCAGATCTTCCCGATCATGCCGATTCACCGCTTACACGAGCAACCAATCCGGCGTGCGGTATTGCAGGATTTGACCTGCGATTCCGACGGCAGGATCGACCAGTATGTCGATCGGCAAAATATCAGCAACACCTTGGCGCTGCACGCAATCGGCGATGACGAAGATTACTTGATCGGTTTTTTCATGGTCGGCGCCTATCAGGAAATCCTGGGCGACATGCATAATCTGTTCGGCGATACCCACTCGGTCAACGTCGAACTGGCGGCCGGTGGTTACCGCTTCAGCGATTTTATGGAAGGCGAAGATGTCAGCGAGTTGCTTGATTACGTGCACATCGATGCCGAGGCGCTGAAAGCGGCTTATCGGCGTAAACTGGACGGCGCAGCGTTGACGGCAGAACAGAAAGCCGGCTTCGAACAGGAGTTGTCGGCCGGATTGAACGCTTATACCTACTTGGAAAAATAGCTTCCTTAGAGTGACACAGGACGGGCGCAGACGATGAAAACGGGATTTATCGGTTTGGGGGCAATGGGGCTGGGCATGGCCCGCAATCTGGCCAAGGCCGGTCATTTGGCTGCGGTGTATAACCGAACTGTGGAGAAAGCTGCGGCCTTGGCGGCGGAAACGGGTGCGGAGGCTTGCGGTAGCATAGAACAGCTCGCTGGCAATGCCGAAGTCATAATGATTTGCGTGTCGGCCGACCAAGACGTACTCGATGTGGTGGATGCCGTTTGCATCGGCGTCAAGCCGGGGACTGTGATCGTCGATATGTCTACGGTCAGTGGCGAGACCGCGAGAATAGCGGCGGCAAAGCTTGGCGAAAAACAAGCGGAATTTCTGGACGCGCCGGTATCCGGCGGCGTAGAAGGCGCCAGAAACGGCACTTTGGCAATGATGGTCGGCGGCGACGCGGGAGTACTGGAGCGGGTGCGGCCGGTATTGACCGCGATGACCGCGCGGATCGAACACATGGGCGGCGTTAGTGCCGGCCAGGCTTGCAAGGCGGTTAACCAAATCATGTGCGCCGGCATCAATCAGGCCGTGACCGAAGCCTTGGCGTTCGCCGCCGCGCAGCAATTGCCGCTAGACAAGGTTGTAGACGTGATAGCGGGCGGGGCCGCCGGCAATTGGTTTTTGCAACATCGCGGCAAGACCATGACCAACAACCAATACGCGCCGGGTTTCAAGTTGGCGCTGCATCACAAGGATTTGCTCATCGCTGAACGGATGGCGGCGCAGGTTGGGCTGACATGTCCGTTAACGGCAGCAACGCTGGCGGATTATGCCAAACTAATGGCAGAGGGTTACGGCGACGAGGATATCTCGGCGCTGTACCGGTTAAAACAGCAATGATCTTTCAATTAGCTTACAAGGTGTAACAATGAAAATTACGGTATTTGGCAGTGGATACGTCGGTTTGGTCACGGGAGCCTGCTTGGCCGAAGTGGGTAATCAAGTGCTGTGCATGGACGTCGATCAACGGAAAATCGACCAGCTGAAACAGGGCGTTATCCCGATCTACGAGCCCGGTTTGGACGAAATGGTCAAGGATAATGTTGCCGCCGGCCGGCTAAGCTTTACCACCGACGTCAAAGAAGCCGTCGATTTCGGTTTGTTCCAATTCATCGCCGTCGGTACTCCACCGGACGAGGATGGGTCGGCCGATTTGAAATACGTGTTGGCGGTGGCGAAAAGCATTGCCGAACACATGAACGATTACAAAATCGTCGTCGACAAATCCACTGTGCCGGTCGGTACTGCCGATAAAGTGAAGCAGACCGTGGCCGACGCGCTGGCCCAGCGCGGCCAAAGCTTGGAATTCGATGTCGTGTCCAATCCGGAGTTTTTGAAGGAAGGCTCGGCACTGGACGACTTCATGAAGCCCGACCGCATCATCATCGGCACCGACAACCCGCGGACCGCCGAGCTGCTAAAAGCGCTATACGCGCCGTTCAACCGCAGCCGCGAGCGGGTCATTACCATGGACATCCGCTCTGCGGAACTGACCAAGTACGCCGCCAACGCGATGCTGGCGACCAAGATCAGCTTCATGAACGAACTGGCCAATCTAGCCGAGCGGCTGGGTGCCGACATCGAACAGGTGCGCCACGGCATCGGTTCCGACAGCCGGATCGGTTATAGCTTTATCTATCCGGGTTGCGGCTACGGCGGTTCCTGCTTTCCGAAAGACGTCAAAGCCCTGGAGCGCACCGCCCGCGACAACGGCTATCACGCCGAGTTACTGAGTGCGGTCGAAAACGTCAACGACCGGCAGAAACACCGCTTGTTTGAAAAAATCAGCGCGCATTACCCGGATGGCGTCAAAGGCAAAACCTTTGCCTTGTGGGGCCTGGCCTTCAAACCCAATACCGACGACATGCGCGAAGCACCTAGCCGGGTACTGCTGGAGGCATTGATCGATGCCGGCGCCGTGGTCCGGGCCTACGATCCGGAAGCACTGCAAGAAGCGCAGCGGATCTATGGCGACAAGGCTGGTTTGGTTTATTGCGCGAAACAGAATGAAACCTTAAACGATGCCGACGCGCTGGTCATCGTTACCGAATGGAAACAATTTCGCAGCCCGGATTTTGATGACTTGGGGCATTTGTTAAAGGACAAGGTGATATTCGACGGGCGGAATATGTATGAACCAAGGTTGGTTAAGCAGTTTGGGTTGCAGTATTACGCGATTGGGCGTTGATTAGTTTTTTCTTGGATTCCGTTCGCCCTGAGCTTGTCGAAGGGCTATCGAAGTTGAGGTGTGTCGCTGGCGCGACGGCTTGATTTAATGTTGGTTCTCGCACTGACGGGCGAGATACTTTTCTTTGCTTGTCCAAAGAAAAGTATCCAAAAGAAAAGACACCCGGATTCCGCTTATTCCCTGCGCGCCGAAGCTTTTGAACGGGGTTGCCGAAAGGGGCTCCTGCCCCTTCGTCAACGTGCGGCATCCATGCCGCACCCCTTCGGGCTATTCCGTTCAAAAGCTTCGGTGCTCGGCGCGGCATACGGGGAAATACCATCGCGGACTTGAAAGGCTTTGGTGATTCTTTTCCTCGTTCCCACGCGCCGCGTGGGAATGCAGACAATCCGCGCCAGCGGTAAAAATGACCAAGCTATTAAACGAGGTCAAATTCATGGGCCGCAGCCGTTACCGCATTCTCCAGTCAGACCATCCCCATTTCATAACCTGCACCGTACTGAACTGGATACCATTATTCACGCGTCCGACTACTGTGCAAATCGTGCTGGACGCTTTGCTCTACCGCCAACAAATGCACAATTGGCGAATCTACGGCTATGTCATTCTGGAAAATCATCTGCACTTGCTGGTACAAGCTGACGATTTACCCAATCAAATAGCCCACTTCAAGTCTTATACCGCGCGGCAGTTGATCGATTATTTGCAAGCTATGAATGCCGAGCGCTTATTGAAGCAATTGAGCTGGTTTCGCAAGGCGCATAAAACTGATCGGGATTATCAATTGTGGGAAGAAGGTAGTCACCCGCAGCTGATCGACAGCCCCGATGTTTTGCAGCAGAAATTGGATTACATCCACCTGAATCCGGTTAAACGTGGTTATGTCGATTTGCCGGAGCATTGGCGCTATTCGAGTGCCCGGAATTATGCGGGGCAAGAAGGATTGTTGCCGATCTATCGGGATTGGTTTTAGCTGATGACCGCAGCGCGGTTGGTTTGCATTCCCACGCGGCGCGTGGGAACGAGGTTAGCCGTCAGTCTACGTCATTATTTAGGTATTCAATCTCGTCCGCTTCAAATTCAGAAACTATTTTGGTTTCTACTCCAAACTGATAACGTGGCCGGCCTTTGAACAAAAATAGCGGATTACTTTCTTTGTGGTATCTAATGCGATCAAAGTCAGAATCTGAAAGAAATATGCTCACGGTACGGCCTCCACTCCGCCGTATAGCTACAATCTTACTCGCTGGGTAAAGCTTATAGACTCGACCTTTTATCTCCTGATAATTTCCAAGGAATGTTTCATTTTTTAATTTGCTCAGGTAGGTTTTACTATCGGAGGTGAACGCAGCGATTGTTTCGTGATTTAATGCTGGTGCACCTAGTGAAATGGCTTCTACTCCGCCCGAGGCATCAATTCGATTCACAATATTGGCAACTTCCGTGTAAATTGAGCCAATAAAAATTTGTTTATCTTGATTGTTTTCTTTCCTAACTCGATCAAGAACATCCCCGACGTAATAACCAGCAATTCCAGAGAATACATAGTCTGCCAACTTTTTTAGGTATTCCTGAACGGTAGGATCAGCCAATATTGGGACCAAAGCGAAAGCATCTGAAGTGCGCCTACGTTCACCAATTTGTAAAGCAAGGCGCTGTCGTGCTTCTTTGTTTGGAAATGCTCCTTTAACCAAATTACCTTCGATAGATAAATGAGCCTTGTGAACTATTCTCTGAATAGCTAGCAGAGAATGCGAAAGGTCGTAGATATTGACACCATGTAATTTGAGTTCATCCCCGATAAAGCGAACTGTAAAAAGTCCGTTTTCGTATTTTTCTCGTTGATCCAAAGTGTTCTCCATCATGTGGTTACGTCTATTAAAGCTTTATATCTTCAAATTTCGGGCTGGTTTTTTCCCGTATGTCGCACGTTGCCGAAGGGGCAGGAAGCCCCTTTCGGCAACCCCGTTCAAAAGCGAGGAGCACAGGGAATAAGCGGCATCCGGGTGGCCTTTTCTTTGGATACTTTCTTTTGGCCACGCAAAAGAAAGTATCGCGGTTGTCGGTCCGCGAACCGACATTAGATCAAGCCGTCGCGCTAGCGACACATTAATTTGGAGATTCAAGTCTGCCATCCATGGCTCTGGATGCCCGTATCCCGGCAGGCATACGCCATCCAGACATCAAGAAGACCGCAGCTGACTATGCTTCACCCCATATCCAAAATAAATCAAAAACCCTAGCAGAAGCCAAACGAACAACCGAATCCAAGTATCAATCGGCAAACCCACCATCAAGCTCAAACACACTAAAATCCCGCCAATCGGTACATAAGGCACGGCCGGGCATTTGAAATGGCGTTCCATTTCCGGGTGGCTGTTACGCAAGATCCAGACACCGCCGCAGACCAGGACGAAGGCGAACAAGGTGCCGATGCTGACCAGTTCGCCAAGTTTCTCGATCGGCATGAAGCCGGCCAGCAAGGATACGGCGACGCCGACCAGGATGGTTGATAAATGCGGGGTTTGAAACTTCGGGTGGACTTGGGCGAACAACGGCGGCAGCAGTTGGTCTTTGGCCATCGAAAAGAAAATCCGGCTTTGGCCCATCAACAATACCAGCATCACCGAGGTCAGGCCGGCGATGGCGGCGATTTTGATGATCGGCGACAGCCAGCCCATGCCGACGTGGTCGACCGCCAGTGCGATCGGTGCCGGGACATTGAGTTCGGTATAGGAAATGATGCCGGTCAATACGCCGGCGACCAGAATGTACAACAAGGTGCAGACCGCCAGCGAGCCGATGATGCCGATCGGTACGTCGCGTTGCGGGTTGATGGCTTCCTGGGCGGCGGTGGATACCGCATCGAAACCAATGTAAGCGAAAAAAATCACGCCGGCTCCGGTCAACACGCCGCCGAAGCCGAACGGTGTGAAATTCGACCAATTCGCGGTATCGACGTGGCCGGCGCCGGCGACGATGAAGATCACGATCACCGCCGATTTGATCAATACCATGACGAAATTGAAGATTGCGGATTGGCGGATGCCGAGCACCAATAACCCGGTCAGCAGCAGGATGATTGCGGCGGCGGGCAGGTTAACGAAGCCGGCTTCGGGATTGGCCAGATAAGCCGTGGTGAGATAGGTGGGTAGATGCACGCCTAACGCGTCGAAGAAGCTGGTCAAGTAGCCGGCCCAGCCGATCGCTACGGTGCTGCTGGCCAGCGCGTATTCCAAGATCAAGTCCCAGCCGATAATCCAGGCCATCAGTTCGCCCATCGTGGCGTAGGCGTAGCTGTACGCGCTGCCGGACACCGGGATCATCGCCGCCAATTCGCTGTAACACATCGCTGCCAGACCGCAGGCGATACCGGCCAAAATAAACGAGACGACGATGGCCGGGCCGGCATATTTGGCGGCGGCAATGCCGGTCAGCACGAAGATCCCGGCTCCGATGACGGCGCCGATGCCGAGGATGGTCAAGTCTTTGGCGGTCAGGGTTTGTTTCAGGCCGTGCTCGACATCGGTCAATGCGTCGACCGATTTGCGTTGCAGCAGTTGCTTGGGAATTTGCATGAGCGGTCTCGGTTATTTAGTTTGGGCGGATGTGACGGAGTCGGGCAGATTCTTGGCGCCGTCGAAGCGGGTGCCTTGCAAATTCGCGCCGGTAAAAATTGCATCGTGCAATTTCGCTTCCGAGAAGTTGGCGTTGCTGAGGTCGGCTCCGCTCATATCGGCACCGTCCATTTCGGCGGAATACAGGTCGGCATTTTGCAAATTGGCTTTCACCAATTTGGCGTGTTTCAGCATGGCTCGGCCGAGTTGAGCGTTGCGTAAATTGGCTCCGCTTAGGTTGGCACCCTTCAAACTGGCGCGCATCAGACCCATCGATTGGTTTTTCATGTCGGCAGCCCACTGTACGTTGCTGAGATTGGCATTGCTCAGGTTGGCGCCGTCCATGATCGCCACCACCCGGCTGCCGCTCATGTCGGCCTTGCTGAGGTCGGCGTGCATCAGACTGACCCCGAAAATGCTGGTATTGGCCAGATTGGCGCCGCTTAGCTGGATGCGGGTCATCACCGTCAGGTCCAGCGTCAGGCCTTGCAGGTTACATTTGTTCAAATTCGAGCGCCTAAGATCCGCTCCCCACAAGTCGGCGTTGCGAAAATCCAGGTTGGATAAGTCCAGATCGGTCAGATCCTTTCGTCGCAGGTCGGCTGGGTGCTGCTTGTCGGCTTTTGCGAGCAGTTGTTCGACTTGGGCTCGATTAAGTTCGGCGGCTAGGGTTGGTATCGGGCCCATTGCAATTGGGATTGCAAAAAGCACCGCTTTGATTGGGAAGTTCATAAAGTCTCCTGGCCATTTGCAAGGGAGTTAGGCTGCTTGGGTTTGGAAAATACGATGATATTGGCGTGCTGCTCCGCAATTGAAAAACCGTGCGGAACAAGTATTTCCGCCATTTTCTGCTGCCAATCGATACTAACAGGCGCTCTGGCGATATCGTTGCTAGGTAGCGCTATAAAATAAAATGGTCTAACCGTTGTAACCGAGTTAGACATTTCTATTACATCCATTAAGCTCTTATCCAAATTTCTGGCGTTAAAGTCCAGGGTTCTGACCGGGCGGCCGGTCACTCGGCGTAAAGCACCGCCGACATTCGATATTAATAAGGCATCTCCCGGAAGAGCGGATACGGTGTTCTGGATAATTGGATCGCGGCTAATTTTAAAGATAATTTCGTTCGATAGTATTTTATATTTTCCGGTAACTGGCTGCGCCGCGGCAACAATGTCTGTAGACTGGTTGAGGCTGCTCAGAATGTCTTCGGTTTTTTCGATGTCGGATTTAATAAAATACAAGTGGCCGGCAATAATGATGGTGCCAATAGCGACACCGACGGCTTTGTAATATGGGCCTTGATTTTTGACCCGAAACGCAACTAAAAACAGGGGGAAAAATATCCAGCTAAAAGGATATACGTGGCGGATCAGATCTCCCGGATCCAGGCCGTGGTAAGTGTGGGCAATGACTAGCATTCCGCTCGAAGATGTGAGCAATAGCAGCGCGAATAAAATAAAGAACTTTTCGGTTAAATTGTAGCTATGCCGGTGTTTCCAGCAAAAGTAAACGAATAGAGTTGCCAGCGGAAGCCCGATTGAAATTAAGCGCAAAAAATCCCACGACAACATCGATATGTCCCGCGAGCCACTCAGGTCAAGTAGGATGGCTTCAATTAAAACGCGTAACGAAATCAGCGGCGTTGAAAAGTAACCTTGATTGACTTTGTAAGGTAGTGCTTCGCCAAATAGACTAATATTCCTCCAGAGTAAGGCTATTACGATAGGGGTCAAGCCCAATAGAAAAAATCCAAAAATTTTGGCAATCTTTTTCGGGCTTTCCTGTCTTAATGCTCCTAGTACCAGTAGTGCCGAAAAAAAAGATAAAAAATACGCCAAGCCAACGTTTCTGATGGCATAGGCAATGCCGGCGATAAATCCGGACAAAACAAAAAGTTTTAAATTTTTATGCTTATCCTCATACTGTAGGCTTCTGGTTGTTACGCCCAGGGAAATTAATATCAGCAAGCTATAAACGGGCTCAGTAAATGGGCCTGGGCTGAATAAATAAAAGCTGGGTGCGCTTGCGATTATTGCTGCGGATAGAATCGAAAACGTCAGACCGATTAGCGGCCGTAGAAGAAAGACAAGGGCAGAGGGCGTTAATATCCAGCAAATCCGAGAAATCCACAGGTCGGCCGCGGTGGGTGGCAGACCGAATTGTGTAACCAAATAAATTAGTATTCCGTAGCCTGGCGGTTGATATATGGTTGGTTCGTAATCCACAGTGTAGTTGTTCACCGCCCAAGGCGTTCTGGTTAAGCCGTGTCCCTTGATGAAATTTTGAGCTTCTTCGTAGTAGCTGTCGTTACTCGGGTAGAATCTTATCGAATCGATAAATGCTGTCAGATTCAATACGATAATTGTGCTTAATAGCAGCAACGGCAGGTATATGTAGAAAAAGTCCCGTAGATTGGGGCGAATATGCAAACTAGCCGTCAGACCGTTTTTCATGGTTTTTCCTGTGACTCTCAAGGTAATCGTATTGTATATCAATAATTTTAGGCTGGTAAGGCGGCGCCAGGAGGTGCTGCCGGAAACTGGCGATGTTAGTGAAATTGCCTATACTTGACCACTGATCGGTGTGTTGTTTCGGCTCTGGCGGGAATACGAAGCGGCAGTTTTTATTTTATAAGGGTCGAAAATACATTTGCGGCTATGCTGTTAAAATAGTCGCTATAAAATATAACAAATATTGAATGGTGGCATCATGTTATCGATAATTGTTCCGGCATATAACGAGCAGGAAGTGCTAGATCAGTTTTATGCTCGTGTGACGGTTGTGTTACAAACCGCCGCTCCGGACTACGAGTTGATTTTTGTCAATGACGGTAGCCGAGATGGCACTCTGCAGTTATTAGAGAGATTGTCGGAATCGGATCCGCGGGTTGTTGTTATCGATTTGAGCCGAAACTTCGGCAAAGAAATTGCTGTTTCGGCCGGGATTGATTTCTCGCGGGGTGATGCAGTGATTATTATCGATGCAGATTTACAGGATCCGCCTGAGTTAATCCCGGAATTGTTGAAGCAATGGAATAGTGGCTTCGATAATGTTTATGCACGGAGAATTAGCCGAGACGGCGAGTCGGTAATCAAGAAAACGACTTCGTATCTGTTTTACCGGTTTATTCGAAGAATGACTAATATCGATATTCCTGCCGATACCGGAGATTTTCGGTTATTGAGCCGGCGCGCGGTGGATTCGTTGAAACAATTGCCTGAGCGGAATCGTTTCATGAAAGGCTTGTACGCTTGGATCGGTTATCCCTCTGTTGCGGTAGAGTATCGGCGTGATCCGCGCTATGCCGGCGAAACAAAATGGAATTATTGGAAGCTATGGAATTTCGCGTTGGAAGGGATTACTTCGTTTACAGAGGTTCCGCTTAAGGTAGCTAGTTATGTTGGCGTAGCTGTAGCATTTGCGGCATTTTGTTACGGAGTTTATATTATTATAAATACTATTTTGTATGGTAATCCGGTTGCAGGCTATCCGTCATTAATTGTGACGATTTTATTTCTCGGCGGAGTGCAATTAATATTTATCGGGGTATTGGGGGAGTATCTGGCGAGAGCCTTTTCTGAGTCCAAGCGCAGGCCCTTATATTTTGTTAACAAAGTTATCAGGAAATGAGGCTGTGGACGTTAAAGAAGAGTCAATATTAGGCGATGCTGTTTATACGCATTGGTATTACTTGTCCAAACTGAAGGCCATTCAAGGGTTATTGGCGGATATTGTTTTTAAAAGAATTCTTGATGTTGGTGCAGGATCCGGAATTTTTTCGAAATTGTTGTTGATCGACGCTGGGTCGGCTGCGCGTTGCGTCGATACTGCATATGCCGATGATGAAAGGCGCGAGCTTTATCAGGGTAAGGATATCGTTTTTGTTAAGACAATCAATTCTGTCGATGAGGATGTCGTATTAATGATTGACGTTATTGAACACGTTGAGAACGATCGAGAGTTTTTAAAATATTATGTTGATAGAATGCCTGTGGGTGGGCATGTTTTAATTTCTGTGCCGGCGTTTAATTTGCTATGGTCGGGCCATGACGTTTTCTTGGAGCATAAACGACGCTATTCTTTAGGGGAATTAGAATCGCTTGTAAAGAACGCAGGGCTGCATGTAGTAAAAGGTCGGTATTTTTTTGGGTTGCTATTTCCTATTGTAGCCGCGATTCGAATATTTAGTAGATGGCGAGGCAGTACGAATAAAAATCAGGCGAAAAGCGATTTGACTAAGGCAAGTAATATTGTCAATAGTTTATTGATAACGATTCATCAGGTGGAAGCCAAGACTTTATTTTTGATCAATAGAGGTGCAGGGTTGTCTGCTTTTTGTTTGGCAAAGAAAGTGAGTTAGGAAAAAGCCCATTTTTTGTTGATAATGAAAGTCGTCACCGGAACTACTGTTACCATAAATAATATGGCGTAGTGATAAGGTAATAACAACCGCTCGACGATAACCAGCACTCCCGCAGTATTTAGGCCCAATCCAATCAATGCGACGATCAAAAACTTGGTCATCTTTTTGGACCAATGCGTATCGCTGCTATTTCGAAAGGTCCAGTGGTACTGGCCTAAAAAGGATATTAAAAAGGCGACGGCAAAGGCGATAAAGTTAGCTTCTAGGGCTTGGGCTAACTGCGTTTCAATAACAAAGGCAAATATACCCGCATGCGTTGCTGTTGCTAAACCGCCGACGATGGCAAATTTTAAAATTTGCCATTTGGTTTGGCTTGATGGATTTCCGGATTTGGTTGGGACCGCAATATAACGAGCTTTCCCTTTGACTCGGTGATGTTTTTTTTGCTTTTTGGTTTTACGCATAGCTAACAGTTAACCGGGGTCTTTTTTCTATGCCTGATCGACAGGTGGCTGATTGATATGTCGAAAATGTTTGCACCTATCTCAACAGGCAGAAAGGTAAAATATTGTAACTGCGGTGTTGGTGCAAACTGATTGCCGTATTGTCGCAGATAAGTTTGAGCCAATTATGAATAAACCCAAAATATTCGGTTTTAAACCTGCAGCGGATTTTAATAAAAATCAGATTAGTTTATGCCTAAGCAACATTGCCAAGCAACGGGAATTGTTGGCAATCGTTCGAGCCGGATTACCGGATGAACTGGCGAAACACGTTCTGCATTGCGTTGCCTCGGATTCGGCGATTCTGCTCTACAGCGACTCCGCTAATTGGGCATCGCAAATTCGTTTTTTTGCGCGGAACATTCTGGAAAAGTTGCATGACGCCGGCGAGATGGGCTTGGTCAAACTGCAGGTTCGAATCGTGACCGCGGCTGTCGGCGCATCTGCGGCGCCCCGCAAGCCAAGGTTGCCTTCGGCGGAGACCATCGAAGTACTTTGCCGGAGTGTTGACAGCGCTACCGGCGATGACGCGTTGGCTGTAGCGTTGAAGCGTTTGGGCGATACTTTGCGGCGGAGGACGCAGGAAGGCTAGTTGATGGAGGCGCTGCCCGGATGAACTAGAACCAGGCAGCGTCAAGATTGAGTCGGCGCGTTATCAGCCCGTGGCTCGTGCGGAAGACTGTGCCGAATGCAAGAAGGAAATCGGCGCGTCCTCGGCGTTTTCGAAGGTGACCTTTTCCCAGGCGTCGGTTTCGTTCAGTAGCGTCAATAACAATTTATTATTTAGCGCGTGGCCGGATTTGAAGCCCTGATATTCGCCGATCAGGCTGTGGCCCAGCAGATACAGGTCGCCGATCGCATCGAGAATCTTGTGTTTGACGAATTCGTCGGCGTAACGCAGACCGTCTTCGTTCAGCACCTTGTCGTCGTCGACCACGATGGCGTTATCCAGGCTGCCGCCCAGCGCCAGATTATTTTCCCGCAAAAACTCGATGTCTTTCATAAAGCCGAAGGTGCGGGCTCGGGCCACTTCCTTGACGAAAGTCGTCGTCGAGAAATCCATCACCGCGGTTTTCAAATGCTCGGAAAAAGCCGGATGTTCGAAATCGATCGTGAAAGTGACTTTAAAGCCTTCGAACGGCAGAAAAGCCGCCCATTTGTCGCCATCTTCAACCCTGACTTCGCGTTTGATCCGGATATATTGCTTGGGCGCGTCTTGTTCGACGACGCCGGCCGACTGCAGTAAAAATACAAAAGGCCCGGCGCTGCCGTCCATGATCGGTACTTCGGCGGCGCTGACATCGACGATCGCGTTATCGATGCCCAGTCCGGCCAGAGCCGACAGTAAATGCTCTACCGTAGAAACCTTGACGCCGTCGCGTACCAACGTGGTGGATAGTTTGGTCTCGCCGACATTTTCGGGACGAGCGGAAATCATGACCGGCGCTTCCAAATCGACGCGGCGGAAGCGGATGCCGGTGTCCGGCTCGGACGGGTGCAGAGTCAGATAGACTTTGTCGCCGGTATGCAAGCCGACGCCGGTGGCTCTGATCGTGTTCTTCAAAGTACGCTGTTTAATCATGAAATGCCGACAATATGTAAAACAAGGCGGGGGAGTCTATCACAGATTGGGCGATAGCTCCCCCCGAACTTGGTGGGCTGCCTGAAGCGCTAAGCGGCGGACTTGCTTAGTCCGCTTGGCGACGCAAGAAGGCCGGTACGTCCAAGTAGTCCAGATCGACATCGTTTCTCGGTTGGGCGCCGAAACGCGACTCCCGGGTCGATTCCTGCTTTTGCTGGCGGATTACGGTCGGTTTTTCCAGTTGGCCGTAATCGACTTCGCCGGCCGCGACCTTTTTCACCAGACTGATCGGAGCGGCGTGTTTGGCTTTATCGCCCATGCCGGTCGCAACCACGGTGACTTTGATTTCGTTACCCAAGGTCGGATTAACCGCCATGCCGATTTTCATGTCGGCGTCTTCGGAAGCGAACGCGTGCATGATGCTGCCGATTTCGTCGAACTCGTTCAGGCCCAGGTCGCCGTTGGAGGTGACGTTGACCAGGATGCCGCGCGCGCCTTGCAGATTGTTGTCGTCCAGCAGCGGGCAGGCAATGGCTTTTTCCGCCGCCAAGCGGGCCCGGTTTTCGCCGCTGGCGACGCCGGTACCCATGATCGCGCTACCCATGTTGGACATCACGGTACGGACGTCGGCAAAGTCGACGTTCATCAGGCCCGGATGGGTAATCAGCTCGGTGATGCCCTGAACCGCATCGCGCAATACGTCGTTGGCGGCGCGGAAGGCTTCGACCAGCGATTTGTTGTTGCCCAGAGTCGGCAGCAGTTTTTGGTTAGGAATGATGATCAAGGAATCGACCAGTTTTTCCAGTTCGCGCAAGCCGGCGTCGGCCACGCCTTTTTTCTTGGAACCTTCGAAGTCGAAAGGTTTGGATACCACGGCAACGGTCAGTACGCCCAACTCTTTGGCGACTTCGGCGAACACCGCAATCGCCCCGGTACCGGTACCGCCACCCATGCCGGCGGTCAGGAATACCATGTCGGCGCCAGAGATGACTTCGCGGATGCGGTCGCGGTTTTCTTCGGCCGCGGCTCTACCGATTTCCGGCCGGGTGCCGGCGCCCAAGCCTTTGGTCAGCTCTACACCCAGTTGGACGATGGATTCGACGTTCATTTCCCGCAGGGCCTGGGCATCGGTGTTGGCGCAGATAAACTGGACGCCGTCGATACCGTCGGCTGCCATGTGGTTGACCGCATTGCCGCCGCCGCCGCCGACGCCGATCACTTTAATCACAGCACTGCCGCTGCTATCCAATAATTCATATTTCATATTCACGCCCTCCAGACAAAAGATTAAAAATTACCTTGAAACCAGCTTTTTATTTTCGATAACAGATCGGCGCCGTCATCGTTTATGCCTAACGCCCGGCCGTGATGATCCTTGCCGTACAGCAACAGACCGACCGCGGTCGAATAAATCGGGTTTTCCGCTACATCGGTCAATCCCGACACGTGCAGCGGTACGCCCATCCGAACCGGCATGTGGAAAATTTCCTCCGCCAATTCGACCAATCCCTTCACTTGGGAGCTGCCGCCGGTGATTACCATGCCGGCGGCGATCAGATCTTCATATCCACTTCTTCTCAATTCTGCTTGCACCAACAGCATCAACTCCTCGTAACGCGGCTCGACGATCTCGGCCAGGTTTTGCGCCGAGATTTTGCGCGGCTCGCGGTCGCCGATGCTCGGCACGTTGATGGTCTGTTGCGGATCGGCCAATTGGGTCAAGGCGCAGGCATATTGGCGCTTGATGTCCTCGGCGTTTTTGGTCGGCGTCCGTAACGCGACCGCGATATCGTTGGTGACCTGGTCACCGGCAATCGGAATCACCGCTGTGTGCTTGATCGCGCCTTCCGAAAAGATCGCCAGATCGGTGGTGCCGCCACCGATGTCGATCAGGCACACGCCCAGATCCTTCTCGTCGTCGGTCAATACCGCCGAACACGAAGCCAGTTGCTCCAGCACGATGTCGTCGACGTCCAGACCGCATTTGCGGATGCATTTGACGATGTTTTGTTCGGCGCTGACGCTGCTGGTGACCATGTGTACCTTGGCTTCCAGGCGAATGCCGGACATGCCGATCGGTTCCTTGATGCCTTCCTGCTGGTCGATCACAAACTCCTGCGGCAGGATGTGCAGGATTTTCTGATCGGCCGGAATTGCCACCGCCCGCGCCGAATCGATCACCCGGTCGATGTCGTGCTGGGTGACTTCCTTTTCCTTGATCGCGACGATGCCGTGCGAATTCAGGCTTTTGATATGGCTGCCGGCGATGCCCGCGAAAACCG
Organism: Methylomonas sp. EFPC3; assembly: GCF_029643245.1. Taxonomy (NCBI): domain Bacteria; kingdom Pseudomonadati; phylum Pseudomonadota; class Gammaproteobacteria; order Methylococcales; family Methylococcaceae; genus Methylomonas; species Methylomonas sp. EFPC3. The sequence continues at coordinate 2,939,889 of NZ_CP116398.1, read as the reverse complement.
ATTTGATCTGGCAACCGGCCATCAATTCGGCTTCCTCGACCGCGCGCTGGATCGAATGCACGGTCGATTCCAGATTGACCACGATGCCTTTTTTCAAGCCCTTGGACGGCGCGGTGCCGATACCGATCACTTCGATTTCGTCGCCGCCGCGGTATTCGCCGACGATGGCCGCGACCTTCGACGTGCCTATGTCCAATCCCACTAAAATATTTCGATCTGTCTTTTTGGCCATTGTTGTGTGCTCAGTAAGCGTTTAAATCAGGTTCTTATTCTTTTCTGCGATTGCTTTCCAATCGATAGCGGCGGCTTCCGGTTTCCAGGTCACGGCAAAGCCGTTCGGATAACGGGTGTCCACGCTCGCTATCATGGCGATTTGCTCCTCGCCCAATAAATCCATGGTTTTCAAAAAGCGCTGCATATTCTCCAGCGGCGCCTTGCGGCCCAATTGCATCTCCATGCCGTTGGCCAGTTTAATCCGCCAAGCCCGGCGTTCGTTGACGTGGAACTCGGCCAATTGCATCGATTTATCCTTCAACACGATGTAAACGCCCTTCATGATTTCCAGCAGCTTTTTCTCCTGGCCTTCCGGGCCGGTAATCAACGGCAGATTCTTGAATTCCTCGATGTTGTCCGGAACCAGCAAATCGCCTTGTTTGTTCAATAGTGCCGAGTTGCCCCAGCGCACCACCGGTTTTTGTTCGGTGATTTTGATGTGCACCGCGTCCGGCCACACCCGTTTTACGTCCACCTTGTCCACCAACGGCAAGGCTTTGATCGCCTGATGGATGGCCTGCATATCGGCGTGGTAGTAACCCTGTTTCATCTGCGGCGCCAAAACCTGCTTCAATCTGTCCTTGCTGGTGTATTGGAACGCACCTTCGATCCGTACGTAACGGATCGGTTGGCCGCGCAGAGCTCTCTCGCCGAAGTGTTGCCAACTCCACCAGCCGGCCCCGGCCAATACCAGGACCACAATCAAAAATCTAAGCCGCACCGGCCGATCCCGCCACGCTGGTCTCCAGGATTCGCCAAACCAATTCCTCGAAGCTGACGCCGACCGCCTTGGCCGCCATCGGCACCAGGCTGTGGTCGGTCATGCCCGGCACAGTATTGACCTCGATCAATTGCAGCCGGCCGCTGTCGTCGATGAAGGCATCGACCCGGCCCCAACCGGTGACGCCGACGGTCTGACAGGCTCTCAGCGCCAGAGCCTGCAATTCCCGCTCGCGCTCCGGGCTCAAGCCGCACGGACAATGGTATTGCGTGGTATTGGCGCGGTATTTGGCGTCGAAATCGTAAAACGTGTGCGGCGTTTCCAGCCGGATCGCCGGCAGCGCCTCGCCGTCCAGCATGCCGATGGTAAATTCCTGGCCCTGGATCCATTGCTCGGCATAGACTTCGCAGCGGTACTGGCTGGCGATTTTCAACGCCGCCAGCAATTCCTCGCGATTATGGGCCTTGCTCATGCCGATGCTGGAGCCTTCCTGGGCCGGCTTGACGATCACCGGAAAACCCAGCGCGTTGATGCAGGTATCGATGTCGTGCTCGCCGCTCAACAAAAACCAGCGCGGCGTCGGCAGACCGGCGCCTTGCCAGCATAATTTGGTGCGCAGCTTGTCCATCGCCAAGGCCGAGGCCAGTACGCCGGAGCCGGTGTAAGGCAAGTTCAGCGTCGCCAATACCGCCTGCAACACGCCGTCTTCGCCGCCGCGGCCGTGGATGATGTTGAACACCCGGTCGAATTTGCGCCCGGCCAGCGCGTCGATCGGGCTGCCGGTCACGTCTATCGCGGTGGCATCGATGCCTTGGGCTTGCAAGGCCCGGTATACCGCGTTGCCGCTGTTCAACGATACTTCGCGCTCGGCGGCGGAACCGCCCATCATCACCGCGACCTTGCCGAATGCGGCGGGATCTTTAATCCGTAAGGGCCTCATGTTTTGTCACCTATCCGGCAAACTTCGGTCTGCAGACTGACGCCGAACTTGGTTTGCACTTGCGTTTGAATATGTTCGATCAGAGCTTCGATATCCGCCGAACTGGCGTTACCCTGATTCTCGATAAAATTGGCGTGTTTTTCCGATACCACGGCGCCGCCCACTGCAAAGCCTTTCAAGCCGCAGGCTTCGATCAGCCGCGCGGCGAAGTCGCCTGGCGGATTCTTGAACACCGAGCCGCAGGTCGGCTTGTTGGTCGGTTGGGTCGCGTTGCGTTTCTCCAACAGTGCCTTGATGTGTTGCTGGCTGGCTTCGCTATTGCCTTTGACCAATTTCAGTTGCACCGACAGAAACCATTCGCCTTCCAGGCCTTTGACCGAGCGGTAGGCGACTTCGAACTCGCCGTGATCGCGCTCGATCACTTCGCCGCGGGCGTTGACCATTTCCACCCGGTCGACAATGCGCCAGGTCTCGCCGCCGAAAGCGCCGGCATTCATTTTCAGGGCGCCGCCCATTGTGCCGGGGATACCGGCCAAAAATTCGGCGCCGGTCAGGCCCAAATCGGCGCAAAAGCGGGCGACGTGGGCACACGGCACGCCGGCTTCGACGTAAACTCGTTCCGAGTCGATCAGCCGCATCTCTTTCAAGCGGTTGCGGGTGTTGATCACGGTGCCTTTGATGCCGCCGTCGCGCACCAGCAAATTGCTGCCCAGGCCCAGCCAATACAAAGGCTCGCCTTCCGGCAGTTCGGCAATGAACTCGATCAGGTCGGCCTTGTTTTCCGGAATGTACATGTGTTGCGCCGGGCCGCCGACCCGCCAGCTGGTGTATTTGGCCAGCGGCTCGTCGTTCAGCAAGGTGCCTTTCCAGCTCGCCGGGGCCATCACTCGCTTCCTCTCAGTTCGGCCAGCGCCTCGGCCAGCTTTTGCGGCAGTTCGGCGGCGATCTGGCCGACGTTGCCGGCGCCCATGGTCAGGATCACGTCGTCTTTTTCGACGATGCCGGCCAGGATGGTGGCCAAATCCTCGCGGTTTTGCACGAATACCGGATCGACTTGGCCGCGCACCCGAATCGAGCGGCTCAAGGCTTTGCCGTCGGCGCCGGTGATTGGCGTTTCCCCGGCCGAATAAACGTCCAGCAAAATCAACACATCGACCCCGGACAGCACTTCGACGAAATCTTCGAACAGATCGCGGGTGCGGGTATAGCGGTGGGGTTGGAATACCACGACTTTACGCCGACTCGGCCAGGCTTGGCGCAAGGCTTCCAAGGTGGCGGCCAGTTCGCGCGGGTGATGGCCGTAGTCGTCGACCAAGGTCAGTTTGCCGTCGGCGAAATCGACGTCGCCGTTAATTTGGAAGCGGCGGCCGACGCCTTTGAATTCGGCCAAGCTTTTCACAATGGCGGCGTCGTCCACGCCCAGCGCGGTAGCGATCGTGGTTGCCGCAAGCGCATTCAACATGTTGTGCCAGCCGGGCAAATTCAATGTGACTTGCAGCGGCGGCAGGTTGCCCCAGCGCAGCACGGTGAAATGGGTGCGCAGCCCGTCTTGTTTGATGTCGACGGCGCGGACGTCGGCATAACTGCTGACGCCATAGGTTTTTACCGGTTTCGAAATGTTCGGCAGCACGTCGCAAACGCCGGGGTCGTCCACGCACATCACGGCCAGTCCGTAGAACGGCAACTGGTGCAAAAATTTCAGGAAGGTGTCCTTCAGCTTGCTGTAACTGCCGCCGTAGGTCTCCATGTGGTCCTGATCGATATTGGTCACAATCGCCATCATCGGCTGCAGGAACAGAAACGAGGCGTCGCTTTCGTCGGCTTCGGCCACCAAATACTTGCCCAGGCCCAATTTGGCATTGGCGCCGGCACTGTTCAGGCGGCCGCCGATGACGAAAGTGGGGTCCAGGCCGCCTTCGGCCAGCATCATCGTGGTCAAACTGGTGGTGGTAGTTTTGCCGTGAGTGCCGGCGACGGCGATACCGAAGCGGAAGCGCATCAGTTCGGCCAACATTTCTGCGCGCGGAATCACCGGAATCCGGTTTTCGTAAGCCCTGACCACTTCCGGGTTGGTTTTATCTACCGCAGTGGAGGTGACGACGACATCGACATCGGCGACGTTTTCGGCCTTATGTTCCAGATAGACTTTGACGCCCAGGTTTTGCAAACGGTCGGTGACCGGCGAGGCCTTGATGTCGGAGCCGGACACGGTGTAGCCCAGGTTGCTCAGGACTTCGGCGATGCCGCTCATGCCGGTGCCGCCGATACCGACGAAATGGATTTTGTCGATGTCGCCCAAGGCCTGATTGGCGGCGGGAATATTGGGGCGGTTCATCGCGCGGCCTCCGCGTGAGGCGCGGCAATTGTCGCGCAAATGTCGGCCACGGTTTGGGTGGCAGCGAGTCTGGCCTTGGCTTTCGCCGCCCGACTCATGGAATCTAAGGATGTCATGGCTTGGGTAATGGTTTTACGCAGGTTTTCCGCGTTCAATTCGGGTTGCGGCAGCAGTAAAGCGGCGCCGGCGTCGGCTAAATATTTGGCGTTCGCGGTTTGGTGGTCGTCGATGGCATGCAACAACGGCACGAAGATCGCCGGTAGTCCGGCCGCCGCGACTTCGCTGACCGTCATCGCGCCGGCGCGGCAGACGACCAGATCGGCCCACCGGTAAGCGGCGGCCATGTCGTCGATGAAGGCTGCTACTTCGGCGTTTAGGCTGGTGGAGCGGTAAGCGGCGGCTACCTCGGTTTGCATCGCGGCACCGGTCTGGTGCTTGATCTCCAGATTGGCGAATGTGGTCAATGCGGCTGGTACGGTCTCGTTCAATACTTTGGCACCCTGGCTGCCGCCGAGAACCAGTATGCGCAGGTTACGGCCGGCGTCCGGCGTCCATGCCTGTTTGTCCGGCAGTGCGCTGAAGCCGCTACGCAGCGGGTTACCGGTGCATTCGGCGCCGAGATTCGGCGCAAAACTGGCGGGAAAGGCTTCCAGAATTTTGGTTGCCGCCAGTTTGGCCAGCCAGCGGTTGGTGGTGCCGGGCACCCGGTTTTGTTCGTGGATTACCAGCGGAATGCGCAGGCTCTTAGCCATCAGGCCGCCGGGGCCGGCGACGAAGCCGCCCATGCCCAAAACCACATCCGGCCGGCGCTCGCGCAAAATCCGTTTGGCTTGGCGGCAGGCTTGCACCAGTTTGACGATACCACCGACTTTGGCCAACAAGCCTTTGCCGCGCAGGCCGGCCACCGCCAGCCAGTCGATATCGATGCCGGCGGCCGGTACCACTTTGGCTTCCAGACCGGTCTGGGTGCCGAGCCAACTCACTTGCCAGCCGCGCGCAGCCATTTCCTGGGCCACTGCCAATGCCGGAAATACGTGGCCGCCGGTACCGCCCGCCATGATCACAATGCGGCCGCTCATGCCAGTTTCCCCTTGACGTTGCTCTTGTTGTGTTCGGTCACTTCGTAATGGATCCGAAACAACACTGCCATCGCCCCGCACATCACAATCATGCTGCCGCCGCCGTAACTCATCAGCGGCAGCGTCAAACCCTTGGTCGGCAGCATCCCCATGTTGACGCCCATATTGACGAAGGACTGAAAGCCGAACCAAATGCCCAAACCGTAAGCCGCGAGCGAGTTAAATCGCAGGCCGGCTTGTTCTGCCTGTTCGCCGATCGCAAACGCGCGCACCACCAGGGCGCTGAACAGCGCGATGATGACCAGTACGCCGACCAAGCCCAGTTCTTCACCCAGCACCGAGAATAAAAAGTCGGTATGAGCTTCAGGCAGATAAAACAGTTTTTGCAGGCCGTTGCCCAGCCCGACTCCGAAGAACTCGCCGCGGCCGAACGAAATCAAGGCTTGCGTCAACTGGAAGCCGGTGTCCTTGGCGTCGGCCCACGGGTCGAGGAAACTGGTGACCCGCGCCAGCCGGTAAGGCGAGACGATCACCAACATGACCGCCAGGCCGGCAACCAGCGCCAGTAGGATGACGAATTGCGAAATCCGCGCCCCGCCCAGAAACATCATGCCCATGGCGATGATCAGAATCACGACGGCGGAGCCGAAGTCCGGCTCCAGCAGCAACAAAACGCAAGCCACCGAAAACAGCATCAGCGGTTTGACCAGGCCGAAGGCGGAACGGCGCACGTGTTCGGCGTGGCGGGTGACGTAGCCGGCCATGTAAATCACCGAAATCAGTTTGACCACCTCGGATACCTGAATCCGCAGACCCAAAATCGATAACCAACGGATACTGCCGTTGACTTTGACGCCGACGCCGGGAATCAGCACCACCAGTAGCAGCGCCAGACCGGCGATGAACAGGGTTTGCCCCATTTTTTCCCAGCTTTTCATCGGCACGTTCAAGATAAAGCCGGCAAAGGCCAAGCCGAAGGCGATGTGCGCCAATTGTTTGAATGGATAATGCGAAATGTCGTCGGCCATCTTCACACCCAGGTGCAGCGAAGACGACGTGACCATCATGAAGCCGATACCGAGCAGGGCGAAGCAGGCCAGCATCAGTACCGGATCGGTATGCAAGCGGCTTTGCCGAGGCTTCGCTGCGGGCGTAGGCTTCAACATGACGGCAGCTCCATCACCGCTTCGGCAAATTTGTTGCCGCGGTCGACGTAACTGCGGTATTGGTCGAGGCTGGCGCAGGCCGGCGACAACAGTACGCTGTCGCCGGCATCGGCCAGACTGGCGGCGGTTTTGACCGCTTCTTTCATGTTGCCGGCGAATTTGACCGGTACGTAATCGTGCAAGGCATCGGCGATCAATTGCGCATCCTTGCCGATTAAGACCACGGCTTTGGTTTTCTCGCGCACGGCCGGTGCCAATTCGGTCATGTCGGCACCCTTGGCGTCGCCCCCGGCGATCAATATCACTTTACGGTCGTAGCCTTGCAGCGCGGCGATACAGGCGCCGATGTTGGTGGCTTTGGAGTCGTTGATCCAGTTGATGCCGGCTCTTTCGGCCACCTTTTGCATCCGGTGCGGCAGGCCTTTGAAGTTGCGCAGCGCGGTGCACATCGCGGTCATACTCAAACCGATGGCGCTGCCCAAGGCCAATGCGGCCAAGGCGTTGGCCAGATTGTGCGAACCTTCCAGACGCAGGTGAGAGGCCGGCATCAATACTTGATCGCCGTGCATCAGATTGATGGTTTCGCCGCGTTGCAGATAGAAATCGGCGGTGCTTTGGATCGAAAACGTCAAGCTCGGCCGGTTGGTGTCGCGCATCGCCATGACCAGCGCATCGTCCGCATTCAAAACCATCGTGCCGTCGCCGCGGAATATGCGTTGCTTTTCGGCGGCGTAGGTTTCGATGCTGGCATGGCGATCCAGATGGTCCGGACTGACGTTCAGCACGGTGGCGGCTTTGGCGTTCAAGGCTCGGGTGCGTTCCAATTGGAAACTGGACAGCTCCAGCACGTATAAATCGGCGTCCTGTTGTAATAAGTCCAGCGCCGGCGTGCCCAGATTGCCGCCGATGGCGGTTTTCACTCCGGCGGCGTTGGCCATTTCGCCGAGCATGGTCGTCACCGTGCTTTTGCCGTTCGAACCGGTGATGCCGATGATCGGCTTATCGGTGGCGCAGGCGAACAAATCGATGTCGCTGATGACTTTTACTCCGGCCTGCACGGCTTTTTGAATCGCGGTTTCGTGCAGCGATACGCCGGGACTGACGAGCAAGTGAGTGGCGACATCCAGTGCGGACTGATCGAAGCCGCCGGAAAACACGGGTACGTCCGGCATTTGTTCGCGCAGATTGTCGATCAACGGCGGTTGCTTGCGGCTGTCGACTACGGCGAACCGGATCGGGGTTTTTTGCAAAAATTGCGCGGCCGAATAGCCAGTCGCGCCCAGGCCGACGATCAGCAGTCGAGCGTTGGCCGGATCCAGTTGAAAATGGCGTTCCAGATTGGCGAGTAATTGTGCGGTATCCATGGCTATCTCAGTTTCAATGTCGCCAGGCCGATCAGGACCAAAATGACCGAAACGATCCAGAAGCGGACGATAATGCGCGGCTCGGGCCAGCCTTTCAATTCGTAATGATGGTGAATCGGGGCCATCAGAAATACCCGTTTTTTGCGGGTTTTATAGGAGGCGACCTGAATGATCACCGAAATGGTTTCGACTACAAAAATGCCGCCCATAATCACCAAAACGATTTCCTGGCGGACCAGCACGGCGACGATGCCCAGCGCGGCGCCCAATGCCAACGCGCCGACATCGCCCATGAATACCATGGCCGGATAGGCGTTGAACCAGAGAAAGCCGAGGCCGGAGCCAATTAGCGCGGCGCAGAAAACCACCAATTCGCCGGATTTGGGGATATGCGGTATTTGCAGGTATTGGGCGAAATTGGCGTGGCCGGACAGATAGGCGAAGATCGCCAATGCGGCCGCGATCATCACGGTAGGCATGATCGCCAGGCCGTCGAGGCCGTCGGTCAAGTTCACCGCGTTACTGGAGCCGACGATGACGAAATAGGTCAACACGATGTACATCCAGCCCATGTCCAGCGTCACGTTCTTGAAAAACGGCACGATGAATTGGGTTTCGGCAGCGACTTGAGCGGTGCTGTACAAGTAGATGCCGGCACCCAGTGCGACCACCGACTGCCAGAAATATTTGGCTTTGGCCGACAGGCCGACGCTGTTGCCGAGCAGCACTTTCTTGTAATCGTCGATAAAACCGATGACGCCGTGTGCCAGCGTCACCAACAAAACCACCCAGATGTAACGATTGCTCAGATCGGCGCAGAGCAGGGTGCTGATCGCCACCGCGAACAGGATCATCGCCCCGCCCATGGTCGGGGTGCCCGATTTGGAGAAATGGCTTTGCGGACCGTCGTCGCGCACGCTTTGGCCGATTTTTCTGCGGGTCAGCTTTTCGATCACCATCGGGCCGCTCAGCAGCGAAATCGCCAAAGCGGTCAACACGCCCAGGATGGCGCGGAAGGTCAGGTAGTGTAAGACCCGGAAGCCGCTGTCGATACTGCTTAAAAAGTCTGCGAGTAAAAGTAACATTATGCCGCTCTAAAATTGTCGACCAGCGCCGCCACCACGTTTTCCATTTTTTGGGCGCGCGAGCCTTTAACCAGTAAAGTTTCCCCGCCGCTCAGTTCCGCGGTCAGGTCTGCAATCAATTGTTCCTGCGTGTCGTAATAACGGGCGCCGGCGCCGAAGCCGGCGACGCTGTGGCGGGCCAATTCGCCGGTGGCGAACAGGCGCTTGGCGCCCATGGCTTTGACCAATTCACCCATTTCCCGGTGTATCGCCGGGCTGTCCGGGCCTAATTCGCCGAACGCGCCTAGCGCAACCCATAACTCGGTCCGGCTGCAGCCGTCGATAGCTTCCAAAGCGGCGCGCAACGAACTCGGATTGGCGTTGTAGGTGTCGTCGACCACGATGTTGTTGCGGCGGCCGCGTAACGGCTGCATCCGGCCGACTACCGGCCGCAAGCCTTCCAGACCGGCTTTGATCGCGTCGAGCGCGATGTCGAATTGCCGCGCAACCGTCGCCGCTGCCAACGCGTTTTTGACGTTGTGGGCGCCGGCCAGATTCAAGCGGATAGCGATACTTTCGCCGCCGGCTTGCAACTGAAAGCGGGTGGCGAAGCCGTCGGCATCAAGGCCGGTTTCGATTTGCTCGGCGCGGACGTCGGCAGCAGGATGGAAGCCGAAACTAACCGATTTGCGCGGGCCGGCCAGGGTGAGCCAGAAGTCGTAGAAGGCGTCGTCTCGGTTCAACACCGCGACGCTATCCGGGTTCAGGCTTTCTATGATCTCGCCCTTGGTTTTGGCCACGCCGTTCAGGTCGCCGAAACCCTCGATATGCGCCGCACCGACGTTATTGATCACGCTGACGTCGGCTTGGGCATAACGGCTGGTATAGGCGATTTCGCCGATGTGGTTGGCGCCCATCTCAATCACGGCATAGCGGTGGCCGGCATCGAGTTTCAGCAAAGTTAGCGGGACGCCGATGTCGTTGTTCAAATTGCCTTGAGTCGATAAGGTGGGGCCTTGGGTAGCGAAAATCGCCGCGATCATTTCTTTGACCGTGGTTTTGCCGTTGCTGCCGGTGACGCCGGCAACTTTGACCGGCAATTGCCGCCGCCAGTAGCCGGCCAATTCGGCCAGCGCCAAGTGACTATTGTCGACCACGATTTGCGGTAGAGCGGATGCGCAGGCGTGTTCTACCAGCAGCGCCGCGGCGCCGGCCTGTTGCGCTTGCTCGATAAAATCGTGGCCGTCGAAATTCTTGCCTTCCAAGGCCAGGTAAAGTTCGCCGGGTTTGAGCGTGCGGGTGTCGATGCTGACCGACTCGACGCTGTGGTCGGTTCCGGTCAGAGTGCCGTTGACGGCTCGGGCGATTTCGCTGAGCAGCATCTTCATGGTTTGCGCCACTCCGCCAAGGTTTTTTCCACCAGCGCGCTATCGCTGAACGGCCATTTTACGCCGGCGATTTCCTGGTAATCTTCGTGGCCCTTGCCGGCGATCAGTACGCAATCGTCGGGAGCTGCTTGTTGTATGGCTGTGTTGATGGCCGTGGCCCTGTCGTTAATAACGGTTACTTTATCGCTACGGCAGCCCGCCAAAATGTCGGCGACGATGGCGGCCGGAGCTTCGCTTCGCGGATTGTCGTCGGTGACGATGACCTGATCCGCCCAGGTCTCGGCAATCCGGCCCATTTCCGGGCGTTTGCCTTTGTCGCGGTCGCCGCCGCAGCCGAACACCAGTTGCAACCGGCTGTTGCCTTTGATGGCTTTCAAAACTTTTTCCAAGGCATCCGGGCTGTGGGCATAGTCCACGAACACGGTCGGTTTGCCGTGGCCGCCGAATTTTTCCATGCGGCCGGCAATGGCAGTTAGTGAGGTCAACCGTGCTACGGCGGTTTCGAAACCAATGCCCTGGGCCAGCAATACGCACAGCACCGCCAGCAAATTTTCCAGATTGAAACTGCCGACAATGCCGCTGGTGGCGGTTAGCCGTTTACCGCGCCAAACCGCGTCGAATTCGATGCCGGCGGCGCTAAATTTTGCATTTTCGGCCGTCACGCATTCGCAGTCCGGAAGCGTTCGCCCGCTGGCGCTGAAGGTCCACACCTGGACACCCCGGCCGATACTGTCCAATACCTGTGCGCTGCTGGCGTCATCCAAATTGATAGCGGCAAATTTCAAGCCCGGCGTCTTGAACAAGGCCAGCTTGGCTTGCAGATAGCTCTGCATATCGCCGTGATAATCCAGATGGTCCCGGCTCAAATTGGTGAATACCGCGCCCTTGAATTGCACGGCATTGACCCGGCCTTGCTGCAATCCATGCGAGGACACTTCCATGGCGACTGCGCGTTTGCCTTGGGCCGCCAATTCGGACAAGATCCGTTGCACGTCCAGCGCATCCGGGGTTGTGTTTGCGGTCGGCTGTAACTTGCCGAATTCGCCCCAACCCAGCGTGCCGATCACGCCGCAATCGGGCAGCGCCTGCGCGAGCAGTTGGCTGCAGGTGGTTTTGCCGTTGGTGCCGGTGACGCCGATCACATCCAGCTGCGCCGAAGGCCGGCCGTAAAACCGGGCGGCGATCTCGCCCAGGCGGTCCGCCAATCCGGCAACGGCAAACAGCGGCGCAGCGAGCGGCGTCTGTAAGTGGGACGCACTCTGCTGCGGTTCGAATACCACGGCTTTGGCGCCGCGGCTGACGGCCTGCGCGGCATGAGCCAAGCCGTGTTGCCGCGAGCCGTTCAAAGCGATGAATACGTCGCCTGCGCGCGTGCAACGGCTATCCAGGCTCAAGCCGGTTATCTCCGCGTCCGTAGCTATATCAGTTAGTCCGTTCAGCAATTCGCTCAGCTTCATCGTTTGCTCAACAGTAAGTGCATGTTTTCCATGCCGTCCGGCTCGACGCCGTAAACTCGTAATGCTCCGGCCATGACCCGCGAGAAGGCCGGTGCGGCAACCAAACCGCCGTAATATTGGCCGCTGGTCGGCTCGTCGACCACGATCGCGATAATAAATCGCGGGTTACTGGCCGGCGCCATGCCGACGAATACCGATAAATATTTGTCGTCGGCGTAACCGCCGGCGGTGGCTTTTTTCACGGTGCCGGTTTTGCCGGCCACCCGGTAACCTTCGACTCTGGCTTGATACGCCGTGCCTTCCTTGCTGATCACGTGCTCCAGCATTTCCCGGACTTTTCTGGCTGTTTCCGGCTTAAACACCCGTTGTGCGTCCGGATCTTCGTCGCGCTTCAATAGGGTCACCGAATGAATGATGCCGTCGTCGGCCAAGGCGGTATAGGCCCTGGCCAGTTGTAAAATCGAGGTGGATACCCCGTAACCGAACGATAAAATCGCTTGGTCGAATTCGTGCCAGCCTTGATAGTCGAGCAACGAGCCGCTGGCCTCGCCGGGGAAGCCGACGCCGGCCGAGGTGCCGAAGCCCAGTTTGTTGTAAACCCCCCAGAAATACTCCGGCGGCATGGTCATCGCGATCTGGGTCACCGCGATGTTGCTGGATTTTTGCAACACGTGGGTCAAATCCATCGTGCCGTAGTTATGCACGTCTTTGACCACGTTGCGGCCCAGGTGGTAAACGCCGTGGGTCTCGATCATCACATTCGGATGGATATAGCCGCCGTCCAGCGCCGCCGCGATCACGAACGGCTTTACGGTCGAGCCGGGTTCGAAACTGTCGACGATGGCCCGGTTGCGGTAACGGTTGCTGCTCAGTTCTTTCCGGTTGTTCGGGTTGAACGCCGGCTGGCTGACGCTGGCCAATACGTCGCCGTTTTTGGCATCCAATACCACCAGCGAAGCCGAATGCGCCTTGTTCTGGATTACTGCGTTTTGTAATTCCCGGTAAGCCAGGTATTGCAAGCGCTCGTCTATCGTCAGAATCAGGTCGCGGCCCGGCACCGCTGCTTCGATGTTTTCTACGTCTTTGATGATCTGGCCTTTGCCGTCTTTGATCACCCGTTTTTTGCCCGGTTGGCCGCGCAATATATGTTCGTAACCGTGTTCGATGCCTTCCTGGCCGATATCGTCGATATTGGTAAAGCCCAGCAAATGGCCGGAGACTGCCCCGGCAGGGTAATACCGCTTGAATTCGCGCTCGAAATAGACACCGGTGATTTCCAGATCTTTAACTTTTTCGGCGATATCCGGATTGATCTGCCGGCGCAAATAGACGAAGCGCTTGTTGGCGTCTTTTTCTTTTTTCAGCAGCGAGCGCAGCTCTTTTTCCGGGAAACCGAGAATTCTCGCCATCGGTGTCAGTTTGTCCTGTTCGCTGTCTTTCAATTGCCGTGGATTGACCCAGATCGATTGCACCGGGGTACTGATTGCCAACGGTTCGCCGTTACGGTCCTTGATCTGGCCGCGGTATGCCGACACCGACACGACGCCGATGTGTTGCATGTCGCCTTTATCCTGTAAAAAATCCTTGTCAAGGATTTGCAGATAAACCGCGCGGCCAACCAAGGCAGTCATCGCCAGCATCATTGTCGACAACAGCAGTTTTCGCCGTATCGGAAAATCGGTATTAAGGCGCGGTGCTGGGGCAGAACCGGTAAAAATTCGCATTACGGCTTGATGTAAATTATTTTGTCCTGCGGCGGCAAAGTCAGCATCAATCGCGACCTGGCCTCGACTTCAACTCGGTTTTCTTCGGTCAGCGTCGTCAATTCGAGCTGTAACCGTCCCCATTCGACTTCGTAATCGTCGAGTTCCTTTTCCTTTTTTTGGATCTCGATAAACAGCAGCCGCGATTGGTATTTGCTGTAAATCACCGCGATGCCGGATATAAGCAACACCGCTACCAGTATTGTCAGCAGGATGTTTCGAGCAAATATCATCAACGCTTCTCCGCGACTCGCATTACCGCGCTACGCGCTCTGGGGTTATCGCGCAATTCCTGCGCTTGGGCGCGTATCGATTTACCGATTTTGCGTAATTGCCCTTGTTCTATGTCCCGTTCTCTGACCGGCAATCTGCCGGGATCGGTTTTCGCCCCCGATTGGTCCCGAATAAACCGCTTGACGATCCTGTCTTCCAAAGAGTGAAACGAAATCACTACCAGCCGTCCGCCCGGCGCCAGTACCTCCAGCGCTTGCTGCAAACCTGCCTTGATCTGTTCCAGCTCCTGATTGATTTCGATCCTGATCGCCTGAAAGCTGCGTGTGGCAGGATGTTTGTGCTTGTCGCGAAACGGCACGCTTTGTTCAATCAATCTCGCCAGTTCCAGAGTGGTCGTGACCGGGGCCTGTAGGCGCTGGCCGACGATCGCCCGGGCGATGCGCTTGGCAAACCGTTCTTCGCCGTATTCGAATAAAATCCGGACCAATTCCGGTTCGTCAACGCTAGCCAGGTACTCGGTAGCCGACAGTCCGCGTCCGGTGTCCATACGCATATCCAGCGGTCCGTCGCGTAAAAAACTGAAGCCGCGTTCGGCAATATCCAGTTGCGGCGACGATACGCCCAAGTCCATCAATATGCCGTCGATCTTGCCGGCGTATCCGTTACGTCTCGTTACTTCCGCCAATTCGGCAAAACTGGCATGGCGTAATTCGAATCTGGGGTCCTGACGTAAACTCTCTGCCTCTTGACTGCCAATCGCATCCGCGTCTCTATCCAGTGCCAACAACCGGCCCGATTCGCTCAGCTCGGCCAAAATGCCACGACTATGGCCGCCCCGACCGAAAGTGCAATCCAGATAGAGGCCGTCCGGTTTTATCGCGAGTTGCTGGAGCGCTTCCGCGTATAAAACGGTTTGGTGTGCCGGCATCTCCGTCAAAACGACAAAGAGCCAAGTTCTTCAAGGCCCTCGCTGTCGTTACCGTCCATCCATTCCTGTTCTTTGGCCTTCCAGGCGTCTTCGTTCCAGACTTCGAACTTGTTCAGTTGGCCGACCAGCACAATATGCTTTTCCAGGCCGGCGAACTCGCGCAATTTTTCCGGCAACAGCAGGCGGCCCTGGGCGTCCATTTCGCACTCCGAAGCGTTGCCTATGACAAAACGCCGCAACTTGCCGGCCATTTTGTTCAAGGTCGGTAAGCGGCTGATGGTTTGCTCCAGCTTTTCCCATTCGGGTAAAGGGTAGAGCCAGAGGCAGCCCGGTTCGCCAACGCATTTATCGTCGACTGCAACGGTGACAACCAGTTGGCGGTCGCAGCACTCCTGTAACTCCTCCCGATAGCGGGTAGGAATCGCAACGCGCCCTTTCGCATCCAAACTGATTGAACTTATGCCTCGAAACAAATCAAACCCTCAAAAAGCCAAAAAAATCCATTTATGCCCACTTTACATCACTTTTGTACCACTATAGTTTTCAAAATGGGCTTAGTCAAGAGGCAGCTAGATTAAATTCTTTCTTTTTCTACAATGACTTAGGTCTGGTTGGGGGTTGGGTTTGAATGGGTGGTGAGGGAGGGGGTAAAACTGATTGGTATCAAAAAGTTAATGTCGATTTTTGATGTAAATCGCAATTAACGAACGCTAATGCTCAAATTTATAAGGTTATTTTGTTCAAAACGGGAGAAGCGGCGCTTGCAGGAACTCAGGGCGCCGAAAAAACTCGCGCTTGTTAGGGCGTGGTTTTTAGGGCGGATTGCTCTTTGAATGGGGGCGGGGCGAATTCAGGCTTGTTCGGGTTTTTGATCCCGGTTTAACAAGTTGTCTACGGCTTGTTTGGGTTGGAGGTTCTCGAAGAGTACTTTGTAAACCTGTGAGGTGATGGGCATTTCGACGCCGTATTTTTGCGATAACCCGAAGGTTTCGCGGGCAGCGGAGATGCCTTCCACTTCCTGGTTGATTTGTTTCAACGCTTGAGCCTGATCCTGGCCGCGTCCAAGGGCCAGGCCGAAGCGGCGATTGCGGGATTGATCGTCGGTGCAGGTCAGGATCAAGTCGCCGAGGCCGGCCAAGCCCATAAACGTGTCGGCTTGGCCGCCCAGACGGATGCCAAGGCGCATGATTTCGGTCAGGCCGCGGGTGATTAAAGCTGCGCGTGTGTTGGCGCCGAAACCCAAGCCGTCAGCGATTCCGGCGGCGATGGCTAATACGTTCTTGCAGGCGCCGCCGACCTGGACGCCAATAATGTCGTGGCTGGTGTAGACTCGAAAGCGTTGATTGTGCAGCATGGCGCTGAGTCGGGACGAAAAGGCATCGGATGTCGAGGCGACGGTCACTGCTGTGGGCAAGTCTGCCGCGACTTCGGCGGCGAAAGTCGGCCCGGACAGCGCGGCGGTTTCGATATCTTCGCCCAGCGTTTCGGCGACGACTTGGCTTAACAGGGCGCCATCAAGCCCGTCGAAGCCTTTGGTGGCCCAAGCGACCATAGGTTTTTCCGCCAAAAAGGGTTTGATGCGAATCAAAGTATCCCGGAAGGCATGGCTGGGAACCGAAATCAAAAGTACCTGGCTGTAACTTACGGCTTTGCTGATGTCGGCGGTGAGCTCGAGATTGGCAGGCAACTGGGCGCCGGGCAGGTAGCGGCTGTTTTCGCCGGCTTGTTGCAGCGCAGCGATATGTTGCGGATTATGTCCCCATAGCGAGGTGGTGCAGCCATTTCTGGCTGCTTGGATAGCCAGGGCGGTCCCCCATGATCCGGCACCCAGGATGCTGATTGATGGCGGCATCCTGTCTTAGTTTAAAGTTTTGGCTTCGGCGTTTTGCGGAGCTTGTTGTGCCTGTTGTAAATGTTGCATGTACAGGGCGTCGAAATTAACCGGAGCCAGGACCAGTTGCGGGAATCCGCCTTTGCTGACTAGGTCGGAAATGACCTCGCGGGCGTAGGGGAACAGGATGTTCGGGCAAAAGCTACCCAGCATTGGCCCCATTTCCTGTTCGTTAAAGCCTGCGATCAGAAATACTCCGGACTGGTTGACTTCTACCAGATAAGCGGTGCTTTCGCCGACTTTGACGGTTACGGTCAGTGTGAGCGAGACTTCGAACATCGAATTTTCGATCGGTAACACATTGGTGCCGAGGTTCAGATCCAGCGCCGGCTCCCATTTTTGGGTAAAGATTTTGGGTGAATTTGGGGTTTCAAAAGAAATGTCTTTGGTATAGATCTTTTGAATGATGAATTGTTTTTCGCTGGATGCGTTGTTTTCGGCCATGGTCGTGGTTTGGGGTTGGTTGGTTAATCTTTGATTTTGCCCAGTTTGATCGGCAGTTTGTTGTCTTCCCATGATTGCATGCCGCCAATCATGTTATAGACCTGTTCGAATCCTGACTTAGTCAGGGTTTTGCAGGCAGCGGCCGAGCGAGCCCCGGTTTGGCAAGTCACGATCAGCGGATGCTTTTTGTGTTTCTCCAGGGCCGTGAGTTGTTCATCGATTTTGCCTAGCGGAATATTCAAAGCATTTTCGATGTGGCTTTTGCTGAATTCGTGTAATTCCCTGACGTCCAGAACGACGACGTCGTCACTGTTCATTTTGGTGACGGCAATTAGCGGCGAAATGTTTTCGTACTTATTAAAAGAATTGGCAAGCAAATCCTGAATTAGCAAGAAAATGACGCAGACCAGTGCAAATACCAGTAAATAATGGTTGGTGGCGAATTCGATATATTGTTCTATTGGTGCATTCATATTGTTGGTTATTGCTGTTTAAGCGCCGCAAAAAATGCTGCGCATCATTTGAATCAGATGAATAACGCGTTCGTCGTCGATAAAGTAATAAACGCGGTTGGCTTCCTTTTTATAATCAAGAATGCCTTTGTCCCGCAATATCGCCAAATGTTGCGAAATATTGCTCTGACTGGTTCCGACCTGTTCCACAATGTCTTGAACGCTGATCGAGTTGCTGCCCAATACGCAGAGGATTTTCAGTCGTAAAGGGTGGGACATGGCTTTCAGGCAGCGCGCGGCGCGGCTGATATCGCTGTCGTCATATTGAATACTATCGTCTTGATCTTCCATTTAATTACGATATAGCTTGGCAAAATTGGTCGCTAGGCGGCCTGTGGCATTTTTCGGATTTGGCGGCTGGTGGTGCTGGTATAATGCCTTGCTTAGATATGCAGCGGCCAAGCCGCCAACTTAGCGAGCAATACGAGGCCAGCAAATCTAACAGAGTAGGCCTTATTGTTCAATACCCGAGAATTGAGCCCGCGTAATTGTGCGGCAATGGCTGTCGCCGAGATCTGATTTTATAACCATTAGTGCTTGGAGTCCTTAATCCGATGGCAAACCGGCTTCCCCGCGCGCCGCTCGTTACCAACAGGTTTTCAGGGTCGAAAAACAGCGAATTGTCGTGTCGGCTCGGGAGTATAAGAATTGCCAAATACCCACCGATGGCGCTGGCAAGGGTAGTCGGTTGCCTGGTTTTCGCCGGGTTGGGGGGGGTAAGTCAGACATTGTCGGCCGCTCCCGCAAACGACAAAACCTTGGCCGACGTCCAGTCGAAAATTCAACAGATCGGTGGCGACGTTCGCGACTTGCAAGCCGAAAAAAATCGGGCAGTGGAGCAGTTGCAAAAGCTGGAGATGCAATATGGCGAATTGGCAAATAGCCTGCGTGCATTGAAAGCCGAAATCAGGCAACAGGAGTCAGTGCTGCAGGAAGTGCGCGGCAAGAGCGCTGCGGCGCAACGCAGTATGCACGAACAACAGCAGGAACTCGAAGGGTTGCTCAAGGCGATCTACGCCATGGGCGGCGATAAGGAGGGCTGGAAAGTGATTCTGAACCAACGCGATCCGGCAGTGTCAAGTCGAATGGCGATTTACTTCGACTATATCAGTAAGGCGCGAGTGGAAAAACTCAAAGCGTTTGGCGAGGCCTTCGATGAGCTTCGGCAGTTGGAGGCGCAAAAGGACAGCGAGTCTCAATTGCTTCAAGCTGCTTTGGTAAAGAAGCAGCAAGAGTCGGATGCAATGCTGGCGTTAAAGGGTCAACGCGAAGCCTTGTTAGCCAGGATTGAAAGTGATTATTCAGCCAAGGCCGACCAACTGCAGCGCTTGGTGGCTGACGAGAAAAAATTGCAGTCCTTGGTGGCGTCTTTGCAGAAAACTGATGATAATGCCGAGGACGAGTCTTCACCTGAGCCGCACAAGTCCGAACCAAGCACGAGCCCACCGCGGGTACTTTCCAAGCAAATGCCGGCTACTCCTCCGGTTGGCGCATCAGCAAGCCAGCCGTTTGCAGAGTTGCGCGGCCAATTGCCGTGGCCGGTGCAAGGGGCGGTGACGGAGCGGTTTGGCAGTCGGCGCTACGAAACCACTTGGGACGGCGTCGTTATCAGTGCCAGGGAAGGGGCTGACGTGCGTGCGGTGACGGGCGGCAAGGTAGTCTATGCTGATTGGCTGCGAGGTTACGGATTGATGATTATTGTCGATCACGGTAGAGGCTTTATGAGCTTGTACGCGTTCAGCCAAAGTTTACATAAAGGGGTTGGCGATCACGTTAGGGCCGGCGAGGTTTTGGCCTCGGTAGGTCGAAGCGGTGGCAGAGCCGATGCCGCCTTGTATTTTGGCATCCGAAAAAACGGACGGCCGGTCGATCCGGAGCAATGGTGCCGTAAACCGGGCAAAGGTTAATTATTTTTAGGAAACAGGTTGTTGGAGTTCGAATTCAAATGTTAAAAAACAGAAACATATTAATCTTGCTGGTCGGATTTATTTTGGGCGTGGCGCTTAGTTTGTGCGGTAGCGTCTTTGCCGAAAAAGAGTCGCCGGCTTCGGTGAAAAGCGATGAGCTGCAGGCCTTGCCGTTTGACGAGCTGCGGACCTTCACCGAGATTTTCGGTCGCATCAAACAGGATTATGTAGAACCCGTTTCCGACAAGAAACTTTTGGAAGATGCAATTCGGGGCATGCTGTCCGGTTTGGACCCGCATTCCGCGTATCTTGCCAGCGAAGAGTATAAGGAGCTGCAAGAAGGCACCACGGGTCAATTCGGTGGTTTGGGTATAGAAGTCGGCATGGAAAACGGTTTCGTTAAAGTGGTTTCTCCTATAGACGATACGCCGGCGCAACGGGCCGGAATTAAAGCTGGAGACTTGATCGTTCGTCTCGACGATAAGCCGGTGAAAGGTATGACGCTGGCCGATGCGGTGAAAATCATGCGCGGCGAGCCAGGCAGCGAGATTGTGCTGACAGTGATTCGCGAAGGGGAAGAGGCGCCGCTGAAGTTCGCGTTGACTCGCGACATTATCAAAGTCAAAAGCGTCAAGAACAGGATTTTGGAAAAGAATTACGGTTATTTGCGGATCAGTAGTTTTCAGTCCGGCACTGGTCAAGGTTTATTGGATGCAATCGATGAGTTGAAAAAGGAGAACGAAGGCCCGCTGAAAGGTATCGTTCTGGATTTGCGCAACAATCCGGGGGGCGTTTTAAATGCGGCGGTGGATGTTAGTGATGCCTTTATCGATTCCGGGTTGATCGTTTATACCGAGGGGCGGATCAAAAATTCGGAAATGCGTTTTAATGCCACTTCAGGCGATGTGATAAACGGTGCGCCTATCGTGGTGCTGATCAATGGCGGTTCTGCTTCGGCATCCGAAATTGTGGCCGGCGCATTGCAGGACCACAAGCGGGCCATCATCATGGGTGAGAAGTCGTTCGGCAAAGGCTCGGTGCAAACCATTTTGCCGACCAGTAACGGTGCGGCGGTCAAGTTGACTACGGCGCGTTATTTTACGCCTTCAGGTCGGTCTATTCAGGCCGAAGGTATCGAGCCGGATGTGACGTTGGCCAGAGTCAAGCTGGCGGCCATGGATAAAGCGAAGCTGGATACCGTCAAAGAAGCGGATTTAACGCATCATTTGACCAACGGTAATGCTAAACCTGAGAAGAAGGTTGATGAAGAAGACGGTGATGACGCCAAAGATGCGCCGGAGAAAGATGGGGACGGGGCGGACTTGTCCGAGGCTGATATGCGCGATTATCCTCTGCATGAGGCGTTGAACTTGCTGAAAGGCATTAGCATCATGCGTCGTTAAGCGTTCGGTTTGATAAAGTCGTTCGCCGGAATCGTAGCGATTCCGGCGTCTTTGGCCAAAATAAAACCCCGAGTGGCTTTCGCCAGTCGGGGTTTTTTGTTTCAGGTCAGGCGGCTTTTTGTTAGCTGAGCGCGAAGTTCAATTGGTCGACGATTGATAACGCACTGAAAATTGATTCATGGCCGCCAAAACCAAATCCGCGTCGTTTTGGCTGCTTAAATCAAAGGCGTTGATGCCGACTCTGGACAAGTAGAATACTTGGTCGGGAAGGTATTGACCCACCGCGCGGAGCTCGCCTTGGTACCCGTCCCTGCTGCGTAGTAAGCGGGCCACGGAAAACAAGCGGCCGTCGCCGAAGATCGGAAAGTTCAGTTCGATCAAATCGATTTTATCCAGGTCCGAGTTCAAAGCGTCCAGTTGTTCGCCGGGAGCTACCCGGATGCCAACTTTGCTGTTACGTTCAAGGAGCTGGGCTTTCTCGCTGAGCCAGCGTTGCAGGCTGACCGTAATGTCTCCGCTGGGAAGCGGGGCGGCGTCTTCGATAAAAGTCCAGGTGTTGTTGATTAACTGTTGGTCTTTAATGATTTGCATAAACTCTTTCCCTAAACGGCTCCAGGCCGACGCGCTTTACGGTTTGTAAGAAGGCTTCGTCTTCTAAGCGTTGCTGAACATAAACGTCGAGGATGTCGGTAACGGCCGTGGTGATATCGCTTTTGGCAACTGCCGGTCCCAGGCGTTCGCCAATCGCGGCTTCGTTTTCGGATGAGCCGCCGAGTGTGATTTGGTACCACTCTTCGCCGTGCTTGTCGACGCCGAGGATGCCGATATGGCCGACGCTTTGGTGTGCGCAACCGTTCATGCAGCCGGACATGTTAATTTTGATGTCGCCGATGTCGTGAATGTAATCAATGTCGTCGAGTTTGGAATTCAGTTCTTTGGCAACGCTGATCGAGCTGGCGTTGGCCAGAGAACAAAAGTCCAGGCCGGGGCAGCAAATAATGTCGGTTACTGTGCCGATATTGGGTGTGGCCAGCTTGAGTGCGTCCAGTTTTTGCCAGAGCGCAAATAAGTCGCTTTGTTTGACGTCGGCGAGCACGAGGTTTTGCCGATGGCTACTTCGGACTTCGCCGAAGCTGTATTGGTCAGCCAAATCGGCCACGGCCTCCAGTTGTTCGGCGGTAATGTCGCCTGGCGGGGATTCGGGGGCTTTCAAAGAGATGTAAACGCCTTGGTAGCCGTTGATTTTGTGTTCGACTGTGTTGTATTTAGCCCATTTGGCGAAGTCGCTGTTAACGGCAAGGGTGTTGGCAAAATTCGGGTCGGGGCTTGCGATGGTTTCGTAAGCGGGCGGGGCGAAGTGGGCTTTAAGTTCGGCGATGCGTTCCTCGCTCAGTAACATGCTGTCGCGGATGCGTTCCCACTCCTGCTCGACCATGGCCTTGAATTTTTCCAGGCCGGTTTCCTTAACCAGAATCTTGATCCTGGCTTTGTACTTGTTATCACGGCGGCCGAACAGATTATATATCCGTAAAATAGCTTCCAGATAGGACAGCAGGTGCTGCTTTTCCAGATAAGGGCGAATGGTTTGGCCAATTATCGGGGTTCGGCCCAGGCCGCCGCCTACCAAAATTTGAAATCCGGTTTCACCTGCGTCGTTTTTGACCAAGTAGACACCGATATCATGCAATTGGACTGCTGCTCTATCATGAGTTGCGCCGCTGACCGCGATTTTGAACTTGCGTGGTAGGAAGGCAAATTCGGGGTGCAGAGTGGTCCACTGTCTGATAATTTCGCAGTACGGCCGCGGGTCTTCGATTTCGTCTTTGCAAATGCCGGCCAAATGGTCCGATGTGGTGTTTCGTAGGCAATTGCCGCTGGTTTGAATGGCGTGCA
The DNA here is from genome assembly GCF_029643245.1 of Methylomonas sp. EFPC3. Taxonomy (NCBI): domain Bacteria; kingdom Pseudomonadati; phylum Pseudomonadota; class Gammaproteobacteria; order Methylococcales; family Methylococcaceae; genus Methylomonas; species Methylomonas sp. EFPC3. The sequence continues at coordinate 2,917,127 of NZ_CP116398.1, read as the reverse complement.
TCTGCACTGTTGCCAATTCGGCGAGCAGGTCTGGGACCCGTTCCAAGGCTGGCCAGTTGTATTGAACGTTCTGCCGGGTTGTGAAGTGGCAGTATCCGCGGTCGTAATCGCGGGCCACCGATGCCAGCTTGCGCAATTGTTTCGAGGAAAGTAGTCCGTAAGGGACTGCGACCCTCAGCATCGGTGCATGGGTTTGCACGTAGAGACCGTTCATCAGGCGTAGTGCTCTGAATTGGTCGGCTTCCAGGTCCCCGTTCAGAAAGCGTTGGGTCTGGTCGCGAAACTCTCTAACGCGTTCTTCAATAAGTGTTTGATCTTTCTGGTTATATTGATACATTTAGCGATGATGCGTGGTTTACTGACTATTTTGCTAGGTATCTGAATAATATAACGGCCGGGATTAAATGACAAAGAATATTGTATGGTGATAACATGCCCGGTTAGTTTTTTTGCTTTTAATAACGACTAAAACATAGAGGATAAAGGGGGCTACCTTGTTGCGCTTATTGTTGATTTTGGCCGGGCTGTTGTTTGTGCCGCAAATGGCCATGGCCGAAGAGTTTCACAATCTCGGTCTCACCGGAACCGAGCGGGGGATATACACCGTTCTAATCTTTTTGGTGGCTTACGGCTTTGTCATGGCCGAAGAGTTCACTCATCTGCGCAAGTCCAAGCCGGTGATTTTTGCCGCGGCAGTGATTTGGGCGCATGTGGCCGTTCTGGCTAGCGAGGCGGGGGTTTCGGGCGAGGAACTGCATAAAGCTTTCGAGCACGATTTGAAAGAATATGCTGAGCTGATGCTGTTTTTGCTGGTGGCGATGACTTATATCAACACCATGGCGGAACGCAATGTGTTCGAGGCGTTGCGCTCCTGGTTGATTCGGAAGCAATTCGGTTACAAGCAGTTGTTTTGGATCACGGGCGTCATCACCTTTTTCTTGTCTTCCGTTGCTGACAACCTGACTTCGGCTTTATTGGTCGGCGCTGTGGTGATGGCGGTGGGTGCGGATAACGAAAAGTTTGTTTCTGTCGGTTTCGTCAATCTGGTTATCGCAGCAAATGCCGGCGGTGCGTTTTGCCCGTTCGGCGATATCACGACGCTGATGGTGTGGCAAGCCGGGTATGCCGAATTCTTTGATTTCTTTAAATTGTTTATTCCGTCGGTAGTCAACTTTGTTGTCCCTGCATTTTTCATGTCGCAAGCGATTCCAAACGGTCAGCCGCAAGCCACCAACGAAGCGGCGGTAGAATTGAAGCCAGGTGGCTGGGTGGTCTGCGGTTTGTTCGCTGTAACCATTGGCTTGGCGGTCAGTTTTAAGCAGTTTTTGCACTTGCCGCCGTTCATGGGAATGATGGCCGGCTTATCGATTTTGATGTTGTTCATTTATTACATCAAGGTTCGTTTCACCTCGGAAAACGAAGTGCGTCTTGATGTATTTGACCGTGTCAAAGAAGCGGAATGGGATACCTTGTTGTTCTTTTTCGGCGTGGTATTTGCTGTCGGCGGTCTGGGTTATATCGGTTATCTGGAATTGCTGTCTGCGGCCATGTATGACGGTTTGGGGCAAACAACGGCTAACATTCTGGTCGGTATCATTTCCGCGGTAGTCGATAACATCCCGGTAATGTTTGCAGTGTTGAACATGAATCTGGATATGGATTTGTACCAATGGTTGCTAGTCACCTTGACCGCCGGCGTCGGCGGATCTTTGTTCTCGGTCGGTTCGGCCGCGGGTGTGGCGTTGATGGGGCAATCCAATCACAAATATACGTTCTTTAGTCACTTGAAATGGACGCCGGTTATCGCGGCCGGTTATGCGGCCAGTATCGTGACGCATTATTTGATCAACGGTTGATTTTAGGTCCTACCTAAAGTGCGTTGTTAGAGAAAGCGTATGGCGGAAACTGTAAGCAGTTGGCGCAGCGCTTTCTCTATCTATACCCAGCCGCGCGTGCTGGGTATGATTTGGCTGGGCTTTTCGGCCGGCCTTCCGTTCTCTTTGACGTCCTCTACTTTGTCGGCCTGGCTGGCTGACGCCGATGTTTCTCTGGCCGTAATCGGCTATTTCAGTTTGGTTGGTGTTGCATATTCGGTAAAGGTGTTGTGGGCGCCTGTGGTCGACCGATTGCCGTTACCGTTGTTTTGCCGGTGGTTGGGTAAGCGGCGGGGGTGGATATTCGGCGCTCAAATCGGCATAGCGTTGGGTTTGTTTGGGATGGGCGGCTTGGATGTTCATCAGGAGCTGGCGAAAATGGCTTGGTTGGCGATTTGGGTGGCATTCTGCTCCGCTACTCAGGACGTTGCAATCGACGCCTATCGGATTGAGATTGTAGCTCCGGAGATTCAGGGGGCGATGGCGGCGATGTACGTATTTGGTTACCGTCTGTCGCTATTGCTCGCTGGGGCTGGGGTGCTCTACATTGCGGAATATCAGAGTTGGTCTGCGGCATATCAGGGGATGGCGTTGACGATGTCGGTGGGCATGGTTGCGACGTTGCTGGCGCGCGAACCGGCCCGGCTGGTTGACGATCGGGTGGAGCGGCTCGAGCAAAGTGTGGAAGTTGCGCTTGGGGTGTCAGGGGTACGTAGCTTGTCGGCTAGTTTGCTACGTTGGTTTTCCGATGCGGTTGTCAGTCCGTTTGTCGAGTTTTTCCAGCGCAACGGCAAAAATGGCGCGCGGATTTTGCTGCTGATCGCTGTCTATAAAATGAGCGATATTGCGATGGGGGTCATGGCGAATCCGTTCTATTTGGAATTGGGGTTCAGCAAAAAAGATATCGCTGACGTCACCAAGGTATTCGGTTTTTTCATGACGATTGTGGGTACGTCGATAGGCGGGGTGTTGGTGGTTCGCTTCGGTATTATGCGGCCACTATTATTCGGGGCTGTGATTGTTGCGGCGACTAATTTGCTGTTTGCAGCTTTGGCTTTGGTGCAGCCCGATATCATGCTGTTGGCAGGCGTGATCAGTGCGGACAATTTGAGCGGCGGCATCGCTTCGGCCGCTTTTATTGCGTATTTGTCCAGTTTGACGAATTCGGCTTACACTGCAACGCAGTATGCGCTGTTTAGTTCGTTGATGACATTGCCGGCGAAGTTGATTGGGGGTGTTTCTGGCGACTTGGTAGCGCAGTTCGGTTATGCCGTTTTTTTCATGTATTCCACCGTTATCGGCGTACCAGCAATCGTCCTGGCGATCATGTTGACGCGCTCTGCGTCGTTTGGCCGGCGAAATTAATTCATCTGAATACGTCTTTGGCTTGCGGTTCTGGTTGCTAAATCGTATCATAAGCAGTTCTCTATCAAGTATGTCTCCCGAAAAGGGTATGTGAGCGCTATGAAACCAGAAATTCATCCACAATATAAACAAATAACCGTGACATGCGGTTGCGGCAATACTTTCCAAACCGGTTCCGTTTTGGCTTCCGATTTGCACATTGAGGTATGCTCTTCATGCCACCCGTTTTTTACCGGTAAGCAACGCGTGGTCGACACTTCAGGTCGCGTGGATAAATTCCGCAAAAAATTCGGAAAATAAACGTCTTTCCGGCCTGCGCTCGGCCGCCAAGCCTTTGGCGGCTTTGAGTGTCGGCCAGCGTCAAAACAAGCTTTCTTCGTTAAATTCCTCTTCGAAGCTTTCTTCCGGTTGAATCGGCGCCGACATGGTTTTCGGTGCGGTTTCTTCTGCGAAATATTCCCAAATCCCGCCTTTTTCGTTTGGCTCTAGCAAAAGTCCGTCGTGCGGGTTGATATAGGCTTGCACAATTCCGGCGGGCGGAGTTTCCGGTTTTTCCGGAAAATGGTGTTGTACTGCTTTGATGAATTTAATCCACATCGGCAATGCAACTTTGCCGCCGGTTTCGCCGTGGCCTAATGGTAGGGAGTTGTCATATCCGATCCAGGTCGACGCGACAATTCCCGTGGCGAAACCATTAAACCAAGCGTCCCGCTGTTCGTTGGTGGTGCCGGTTTTTCCGGCGAGGTCGTTTCTGCCGAGTTGTTTGGCTTGGGTCGCTGTGCCGCGTTGCACGACATCGCGTAGCAAGCTGTTAATTAAGAAATTGGTCTTTGCTGAAATCGCACGTGGCGCTGATGTTTCTTGAGGTGGGTTCAGTTCGTTGCAATCGGCGCACGCGATTGGCGGTTGGGCTTGAAATAACACAGCGCCGTCATTGTTTTCGATTCGCTCAATCAAATAAGGCGTTACCAGAAAGCCGCCGTTGGCAAACACGGCGTAGGCGGTGGTCATCCTTAAGGGCGATGCATAGCCGCTCCCCAGGGCGAGCGATAGCGTGGTCGGCAACTGTTCTTTGTCGAAGCCGAAACGTCTTGCCGTGTCTATGGCTTGCGTAACGCCGATTTCCTGCAATAAGCGGATCGACACCAGGTTTATCGATTCACGGAGCGCTACCCGTAGCGGTGTCGGCCCCAAATAGCGCCGGTTATAGTTTTCCGGTCGCCAGTCGTTTTCTTGCGAAGGATCTTCGATCACAATCGGTGCATCATTAATAATGCTGGCCGGCGTAAAGCCTTTCTCAAAAGCCGCGGTATAGATAATAGGTTTAAATCCGGAGCCCGGCTGTCGCTTAGATTGCGTGGCGCGGTTGTATTTGCTGTGGTAGAAATCGAAGCCGCCCGAGAGCGCCAATATGGCGCCATTGTTTGGGTTAAGCGCAGTTAAAGCCCCCTCTACTTCCGGTACTTGGGTCAATGCCCAATCGCCGCTATTGAGTCGTCTGACCCAAATCAAATCTCCGCTATGTAGATTCGTTCGGTTAGCGCCGCTGCGCTTGATCCACTCGATGTTGCTGCGGTCGATTTGAATCCTGTCGCCGCCGTGAATTGTCGCGGTGATGCCTGACTCGGTAAGTCCAACAATTTGTGCTTGGCGGCAGTCGCCGATGACGGTATCGGTCAAGATAGCGCCGTTTCCGGAGGCGTTTTTGGTCAATGGGCCACGATATCCGTGGCGTTCGTCGTATTCGTGTACGGCTTCCTGAAGGGCGCGATCGGCAGCGCGTTGAAACTCGCTCGGCACCGTGGTGTATACCTTAAGGCCCAGTGTGTAGGCGGCATCGCCGAATTGCGCCATGATTTCTTGGCGGGCCATTTCGGCTACGTAAGGTGCTTGGAATTCGATATTGACCGGCTGCAATGCGGCGTCGTCCGCAGTGTTCAGCGCCGAGCGGTAGGTGTTTTCGTCGATATATTTTAACTCCAACATGCGCCGTAACACGTAATTGCGCCGTTGCAGCGCGCGCTCGGGATTGGTGATCGGGTTGTAGATGGACGGAGCCTTGGGTAGGCCGGCGATCATTGCTTGCTGCGCCAGGCTCAATTCGGAGAGGTTCTTGCCGTAATAGGTTTGTGCGGACGCGGCTAAACCGTAAGCCCGTTGCCCCATGTAAATTTTATTCAGATAAAGCTCGAGAATCTGATCCTTCGAATAGCGGCGTTCGATTTTTAAGGCCAGGAGGATTTCCTTCAATTTGCGCAAATAGGTTTTTTCATTGCTTAGCAAAAAGTTACGCGCGACTTGCATTGTGATGGTACTACCGCCCTGGCGCTTTTTGCCTGTCAATACGAGCTGAGTAGCCGCTCTGGCCAGGCCGGTGGGGTCGATGCCGATATGGGTAAAAAACCGGTCGTCCTCTGCCGCGATAAAGGCGTTAATTTGTTGCGGGGGGACTTGGTCGATGCTCACTGGCATTCGATGCTTTTCGCCGAATTGGCCAATCAACAAGCGATCTTGGCTGTAAATGCTGAAAGGCATTTGGTATTGCACGTTTTGTAACTGCTCGATATCCGGCAGTTCTTTGTCGAGTTCGGCAAAGAAAAAATAACTCGCTACGGCAAAAGTGGTGCAAAACGCTAAAACGCACAACGCTAGCCACTTGATCAGCGACTTCAGCAAAGAGCCTGATTTTGGAGCTTTTTTAATCGGCACAGCAATACGAATGCGTTAAAAGATTTACAAGAATCGGTTTAGGAAATTCCTGTACATGGGGTCGATAAGCTAAAGTTACTTATAAAGTGGTTCATCTAACAGGATGAAAATAAAAAAACCATCTATACTTGGACCGTAGAGCTTCTGCGGGCCTCGGTTGCGCTGTGCGAGCTAAGTTTAGTCTTTTATGATTCAAAAAGGGTTTGTTCATGAGCTGGTTCAGCAGGAATCCGTCGGCTGTATTGGGAGTGGATATCAGTACGGCGGCGGTCAAGTTGTTGGAGCTAAGTCGGGCAGGTGCGCGATATAAAGTCGAGAGTTACGCCGTAGTGCCGCTACCCCAGGACGCCATCGTTGACAAGAATATCACTAATGTCGAGCAAATTGGCGGAGCGATCAAGGCAGCGGTCAAGCAATCGGCTACCAAGGCCAAGCACGCCAGCGTCGCTGTTGCCGGCTCGTCGGTAATGACGAAGATCATATCGATGCCGGCTTCGCTGACCGATGCCGAGATGGAAGAACAGATCATGGTCGAAGCGGATCAGTACATTCCTTATTCGCTTGACGAGGTGAATTTGGATTTCGAGGTGCAAGGGGTAACCAAAAGCAACCCGGATATGGTGGATGTGCTGCTTGCGGCGTCCCGGCGGGAAAATATCGAAGACCGCGTTGCAGCACTGGCTTATGCCGGCTTGAAAACGGTGGTGGTCGATGTCGAGGCATTTGCCATGGAAAATGCTTTTTCGCTGTTGATCGACCAACTGCCCGAAGGGATTGGCGGTATGACTGTCGCGATCGCCGATATCGGCGCGACGATGACGTCGTTGAATATATTGCATGCCGGAAAGACGGTTTACACCCGTGAACAGGGTTTCGGAGGCAAACAATTGACCGAGGAAATTCAACGCCGTTACGGACTTTCCTACGAAGAGGCGGGGTTGGCCAAGAAGCATGGCGGTTTGCCGGACAACTACGCGGCCGACGTACTGGAGCCTTTCAAAAAAGCCATGTTGCAGCAAATTGCTAGATCGCTCCAATTTTTCGTGTCTTCAAGCGCCAACCGTGGCGTCGACGCATTGATTCTGGCGGGCGGTTGCGCGTCTATCGCGGGGTTGGACAAATTAGTCGAGCGCGATTTGGGCATACCTTCTTATATAGCCAATCCGTTTATCAATATGGCGCTGTCCAATCGGGTCAAGCCGCAAAGTCTCAGTAACGATACGCCGGCGATGATGATTGCTTGCGGCTTGGCGTTAAGGAGTTTCGACTAATGGCCAGAATTAATTTACTGCCTTGGCGCGAGGAGCTTAGGAAAAGGCGACAACAGGAATTTGTTGCCGGTATTGGCGCGGGAATAGTGGCCACCGCATTTATTTTGGTGGTTGTCTATTTATACATCGAAGGTTTGAAGGAATACCAGACCTTGCGTAACACAATGCTGCAAAACGAGATTGCCATTCTCGACAAGAGAATTCAGGAAATAAAAGATATCGAAGACAAGAAAAACCGATTGTTGACCAAGATAGAAGTCATTCAAAAATTGCAGGAAAGTCGTCCGGAAGTGGTGCATCTGTTTGAAGAGTTGGCTAAAACCACGCCCGAAGGTGTTTATATAACTAAATTCGTTCAAGCCGGGGCTCTGATAACGTTGGACGGTAAGGCGGAATCCAATGCCCGGGTGTCGGCTTATATGCGAGCAATAGACAATTCTCCATGGCTCAACGGCGCTGTGCTGACCGTTATTCGGGGCGAGGGTAAGAAAAGCGGAACCATGAACGACTTTACGTTGACGGCAAAGCAGGGCAAGAAGGCGGATAAAGTTCCTGGAGGGGCTGCAAAATGAATTTGTCCGAAGTCAATTGGGACGTCAACGCTGCGGGAAGTTGGCCGACACCGCTAAAAATTATCGTCATTGTCATTTTTTCGCTGCTGACCGCCGCTGCCGGCGTGTACTTGGTCACGATCCCGCAGTTGGATGAGTTGGAGGCGTTGGAAAAACAAGAGGCCAGTTTGAAGAGCGCATTCGAAGTCAAACAGAAGAAAGCCATTAATTTGCAGGATTACCGGGATCAACTCGAACAGATCGAGGCGTCGCTGGGCGACATGTTGAAGCAGATGCCGACCAAAGCGGAAGTGGCCAGTTTGCTGGTAGACATTTCCCAGACCGGGCTAGCCAGCGGCTTGGAATTCAAGTTGTTCCAACCCGGCGCGGAGGTTAATCGGGAGTTCTATTCGGAATTGCCGATCAACATTCAGGTTGTCGGCAAATATGAGGAACTGGGTTTATTTGTCAGCGGATTGGCGTCCTTACCGCGTATCGTTACGGTACACGATGTGCAAATTACCCCGCTAGGTAAAGAAGGTAAAGACGGGATGACCATGGCGGCCATCATCAAAACCTACAACGAAAGCGAATCCGGGCAAGCCGGTGCGGCGGCAAAAAAACGGAGAGGACAGTGATGGGGATTGAGTGCAGAGTCGTCTCGACTCCGGCATGCTTGGCGTTCTTGTTGGTTCTTAGCGGTTGCGGTGGCGACGACGTCAGCGATTTGAATAAATATGTTCAGGAAGTCAAATCTCGGCCCAAGGCGCCGATAGAGCCTTTGCCTGAAATAAAAGTGGTCGAGTCGTTTATTTTTAAACCGGACGGTTTGCGCGATCCGTTCCGGCAGATCGAGAGAGCGAATGACGACAGCAGTGTCGATGTTTCCGGGGTGAGCGGTATTCATCCCGATACCGAACGCCGCAAAGAAGAGCTGGAGGCTTATCCGCTGGATACTTTACGCATGGTGGGAACGTTGCGCAACGAGAAGGGGTTCTGGGGACTGATCAGAGCGAATGACGGGACCATACACCGGGTTCAAGTTGGGAATCATATGGGGCAAAACTACGGCAAAATTTTGCGTATCCTCGACGACAAAATAGAGCTGATGGAGATCGTTCCGGACAAACCTGGCACTTGGCGCGAACAAGAGTCCGCGTTAGCGATGGCCGATGATAAAGGGTTATAAAATAATGAGTATCGAACTTAATAATGGCGTACGGATTGGCTTGGGACGGTTTTCGAGTCAACGATGGTTTCTGTTTTTGGTGTTGTTGCTGGCCGGGATGCCGGTGCGAGCCGAAGATGCGGCGATCAATAACCTCGAGTTCTCGTCGTTAGCCGGCAATCAAGTCCAAATCCAGTTGGAAACCAGTGGCGGATTGGTCGAGCCGAAAATATTTCAAACCGATAACCCGTCGAGAATTGCGTTAGATTTCGCTGGCGTCAAGAGTAATTTGGCGAAAAAAAGTTTTCCGATCAATCAAGGTGCCGCCGGCACCGTATATGTAGTGGAAGCATCCGGTCGTACCCGGGTCATTATTAACCTGATCGAGAAAGTGCCCTACGAGACTCGAGTTGAGGGCGATAAGTTTTACGTGCTCCTGAAGTCGGCCGGTACGGTTTCTGCTGTCAACACGACAGTGCAGCAAGCGCCTTCTGCGGCGAAGAATTCGGTGATCAGCAAGTTTTTGCCCGAGCAAAATATCAGGAGCATTGATTTTAGGCGGGGGCCGAATGGAGAAGGGCGCTTGCTGTTGGGTTTGTCGGCGGCCAACACCGTGGTGGACACCAAGCAGAGCGGCGGTAAAGTGGTGTTGAATTTTTTGAATACCCGTTTGCCGGAGTCATTGGTCAAGAGCTTTGATGTATCGGATTTTGCCACGCCAGTGCAAAGAATCGAGGCGGTTCCGAAAGGTGACAGCGTTAACGTTACGATAACGCCGAACAACGGCAATTACGAATATTCCTCGTATCAAGCCGATAACTTGTTGACGGTGGAGTTCAGACCGTTAACGCCGGCGGAAAAGGAAGCGCAACAAAAGGAAAAGTTTCCCTATGTCGGCAACAAACTGTCTTTGAATTTTCAGGATATCGAGGTTCGTTCGGTGCTCCAGATTCTGGCTGATTTTACCGAGCTGAACATCATCGCTGCCGATTCTGTGGCCGGGAACGTTACTCTACGGTTGAATGACGTGCCGTGGGATCAGGCTTTGGAGCTGATTTTGAAGGCCAAAGGCTTGGCGAAGCGCCAAAATGGCAACGTGGTGATGGTGGCGCCCGTAGCCGAGATCATGAAAATCGAGCAGGAAGAATTGGATTCGAAGAAGATTTTCGAAGAGCTGGAGCCGTTGAAAACTGAAAACGTCCAGATCAATTACGCCAAGGCTTCCGAAATTTGCGGTGTGCTGATGGGTATCGGCAACAACTCACAAGGTGGACAGTCGGGAGCGGGCGGTGCCAGTGGCGGCGGTGGTTGTGGTGGTGGCGGTGGTTCTGTTGCCAGTCCGGCAGGTTTGGGCGGCGCGGGTCAAGCCGGCGGATTAGGAGGGGCGACCAGTATGCGATTGCTGTCGCCCCGTGGCACCGCGATCGTGGATGCCCGGACCAATACGTTGATTGTCAAAGATACTGCCAAAGCGATGGAAGACGTCCGTAAAATGATCAAATTATTGGACGTACCGGTGCGGCAAGTGTTGATCGAGTCGCGCATCGTGATCGCAGATACTTCCTTTGCCCAAAATCTGGGTACCAAATTCGGTGTTGCCCACAAGGCCGATGTCAACGGTGGAACGCAATACGGTATGACCGGCAGCGGTGTGGATACCAGTGAAAATTCGCAAATTCTGGCGGATTTAGGTTCGGCGTTGGCGGCGTCCAGCGGCGGTGCGCTGGCGTTGACCTTGGCTCGGGGCGCTGACTATTTGTTGAATTTGGAGATCAATGCGCTGCAGGACGACGGCAAGGGTGAGTTGGTATCCAATCCTCGGGTCATGACCAGCGACCGGGTTCAAGCTTCGATCAAACAAGGTGTGCAAATTCCTTATCAAACCCAAAGCCAAGCAACCGGACCGGTCACGCAGTTGGTCGATGCAGTGTTGGAGTTGAACGTAACTCCGCAAATTACCCCTAGCGGCAGCGTGATTATGCAGCTGGATATCAAAAAAGACTCGCCGGGTACGCCATTGGCGACCGGAGGCAACGCCACCGTACCGATCGATACGCGGCAGTTGAAAACCAAGGTGCAGGTCGAGGACGGCGAAACAGTTGTTCTGGGCGGTATTTACGAGTCTACTGTGCAGGATTCGTATAATACAGTGCCATGGGTGTCTGATCTTCCGGTAATTGGGTGGATGTTCAAAAAGAGCATAAAAACCGATAACAAGAAGGAGTTGCTGGTTTTCATAACGCCTAAGATCGTCAAGGAATCGTTGAGCGCAAAGTAATTGCGTTTGTCGCGGAGATGGTATCCGTAGAAAGGGGGCTTCAGCCCCCTTTTTCATGGTGAATCCCAGATTGGCGGGGCTCTCGTTCTTTCGGGGGGCTGGCTATGGTATATTCGATCGATCAATCTAAACCATCTCGTTTGCTTATGGCGACTGAAAGACTGCTTGCTTTAATTTTATGGTGTCTGCTTTTGCAGGCTTGTGGTCAGACCGGGCCGTTGTATATGCCCGATAGTCAGCCGCCGATTTACGTTCCCAAACAAGAAAAATAAACATGGATTTTTTTAACTATCGGCAACAGGCTTTGTTTGCCGAAAATGTTGCTGTTGAAAGCATTGCCGCCCAATACGGCACACCTTGCTACATTTATTCGCGTGCCGCGTTGGAACAACAATGGCAAGCCTTTGATCGGGCTTTCGGCTCGCATCGGCATTTAATTTGTTACGCCGTGAAGGCCAACTCAAACATTGCGCTACTCAATTTGTTGGCCCGCTTGGGTTCGGGATTCGATATTGTTTCGTTCGGAGAAATGCAGAGAGTATTGGCGGCTGGAGGGCGTCCCGGCGACATCGTATTTTCTGGGGTAGGCAAGCGCGCGGACGAAATTTTGGCGGCTTTGCAAGTCGGCATCCGTTGTTTTAACGTTGAAGTCAGCGGTGAGCTCGATCGGATCAACGAGTTAGCCGGACAACTTGGTGTTTTGGCGCCGGTATCGTTCCGAGTGAACCCCGATGTCGATGCCAAAACCCATCCTTACATCTCAACCGGCTTGAAGGAGAATAAATTCGGTATCGACATCGATAGTGCTATCCACGAATACCGGCGCGCGGCGGCTATGCCGAATATTCAAGTGGTCGGGATCGATTGCCATATAGGGTCTCAACTGACAGGGCTCAATCCGTTTCTGGATGCATTGGATAGGGTGCTGGCGCTGGTGGATTTGCTTGCTGCGGAAGGAATCAAGCTGCATCATTTGGATTTAGGCGGTGGTTTAGGCATTCGCTATCGCGACGAAACGCCGCCGGCGCCGGCGGAATACGTCGATGCGTTGCTGCAGCGTTTGGGCAAATTAGATTTCGAGATTTTGTTGGAACCTGGCAGGGCGATTGTTGGCAATGCCGGTATTTTGCTGACCAAAGTCGAGTACCTAAAGCCAACCCCTAATAAAAATTTTGCGATAGTTGATGCGGCAATGAATGACTTGCTCAGGCCGGCACTTTACAGTGCATGGCAGGATATCGTGCCGGCTCGGTCGGTCAATTCCGGGCAAGAATTGGAATGGGACATTGTCGGCCCTGTTTGCGAGACCGGTGACTTCTTGGGTAAAGGCCGAGTGTTGACGCTGGCTCCGGGCGATTTGTTGGCGGTCCGCTCGGCAGGAGCGTACGGGTTTTCGATGAGCTCGAATTACAATTCCCGGCCTCGTGCGGCCGAGGTGATCGTTGACGGTAGTGACTGCCATCTGGTCCGTGAACGGGAGGGTGTTGAGCAATTATGGATTGGCGAACGCTTGTTGCCATAGGACGGTTATGGAGATTCGTTTTACCAAAATGCACGGCTTAGGTAATGATTTTATCGTTATTGATGCTGTTTCACAGCAGATCGATCTGAGTGCCGGTCAAGTTCGTTTTCTCTCTGACCGGCATTTCGGGGTCGGATGCGACCAAGTATTGTTAGTCGAGAAGCCTGTCAGCGCAAATGCCGATTTTAAATATCGTATTTTTAACGCCGATGGCAGTGAAGTGTCTCAGTGCGGCAACGGGGCAAGGTGTTTTGCCCGTTTCGTGCGGGAAAAAGCATTGTGCGACAAAGCGGAAATTGTCGTGGATACCGATGCCGGTCAATTGGTGTTGGGGTTCGATACTGACGGTTTGGTCCGGGTTAATATGGGGGTGCCGCGGCATGAACCGGAACAGATACCGCTAATCGCACCAAAACAACTACCGATTTATTCGTTATTGCTCGACGACGAATGCATCGAATTTGCCGCGGTTTCCATGGGTAATCCGCATGCTGTGCTGATTGTAGATGATGTTGAGCGAGCGCCTGTAGCGCAATTGGGGCCGCGGTTAGAGCGCCACGAATTTTTTCCGCAAAGGGCTAATATCGGTTTTATGCAGATCGTGGATCGATCATATGTTCGCTTGCGGGTCTATGAGCGAGGTGCTGCGGAAACGTTGGCTTGCGGCAGCGGTGCCTGTGCTGCGGTGGTGGCCGGTATAGAACTCGGCCTGTTGGATAGCCAGGTTACTGTGCGTTTGCCTGGCGGAGAGTTGCGGATCAATTGGTCGGGCAGGGGGTATCCGGTATTCATGACCGGGCCGGCAGTTACGGTATTTGAGGGGCGAATAAGCATATGATTGACGAGCGGCGCGCGGATATCACGGATGCTTTGGTGGTCGACTACTTGCGGCTTCATCCGGATTTCTTTCATCACCATCTGGACTTGTTGGAGCAAATGCATATCCCGCACCCCAGTGGCAACGCAATCTCCTTGATATCCAAGCAGTTGGAAATCTTCCGGGTCAAGCATCAAGAGCAGGAAAGTCAGCTGAATGCGTTGATAGATATAGCCAGGGAAAATGATGCGTCGTTTAATCGCATGCATGAGTTGACACTGGCTATGTTGGAAGCGAATTCTCTGGAGGATGCGATTGCGAACTTGAGCGATGTGTTGTCAGAATGTTTTCTGACGGATTTTGTCGGAATCAAAATTATCAGGGGTGGCGTCTATTCGCCAATCAGTAATTTGTTTGTTACGGCGGATGAACCGAACTTGAAACATTTTGCCAACGAACTGGCGACCAATCAGCCCAAATGCGGGCGTCCGACGTTGGCGCAAGCGACTTTTTTGTTCGGTGATGCGGCCATGGAAGTCAAGTCGTGTGCGATTATCCCAATGGTGTTTACCCAGCTCGAAGGTCTATTGGCTATTGGTAGCCGCGACGAAAGTCGGTTTCATTACAGTATGGGAAGCGTATTTTTGACTCAGATGAGCGAGATTATTGGGACGCGGTTGATTTCGTTGTTGCAGCAGCTGGATTAGTGCTGTGGATGCTGCTGCGCATAGCTTAGTAGGCTTGTTCTTACGGTATCTGCGCGAAGAAAAGAGGGTTTCGGAGCATACTGCTGTCAATTACCAGCGCGATTTGGCGCGGTTTACCAATTTTTGTTGTTCTAAAGAAATCCGGAGTTGGGCTGATGTGCAGCCGGGCGAAGTGCGCCAATATGTCTCGGCTAGGCATAAGGATCGAATCAGCAGCAAAACCATCGGCCGAGATTTGGCAGCGTTGCGTAGCTTTTACCGATTTTTGCTCAAAGGAAAACACGTTGCGGCCAATCCTGTTTTGCATATTCGGGCGCCCAAGGCTCCAAAAAGATTGCCTAAGGTGTTGGATGTCGATCAGATGTCGGGAATGTTGGATGCAGCGGCTGATTCCGTGTATGAAATACGGGATATTGCCATGTTCGAACTATTTTACTCATCAGGGCTTAGGCTAAGCGAATTGGTGAAGTTGGATCTGTCCGATGTCGACTTTGCGGCGGGGTTTTTGTTGGTGCGTTTCGGCAAAGGCGGTAAGCAAAGGCTGGTTCCGATTGGTTCCAACGCCATTGTCGCGGTCAATCGCTGGCTAAATGTTCGCCCGGATTGTTCTGAGTCGTCGCTGTTTATATCATTTTCAGGGCGAAGGCTATCCCCGCGTACCGTTCAGCTACGGTTGAGCCGGTGGGGTAAAAAAATAGGTTTGGATGAGCATGTTCATCCGCATATGCTGCGGCATTCTTTTGCTAGTCATCTTTTAGAGTCAAGTCAGGATATCCGGGCTGTTCAGGAGTTGCTCGGACACAGCAGCGTTGCAACGACTCAAATATACACGCATTTGGATTTCCAGTATCTGGCAAAGATTTACGACAGCGCGCATCCTCGGTCAAGAAAATCTCAAGAGAACGCCGAAAATTCGCGAGAGTGAATTTGATGTGTTGACAGAGTGGAGAGGTGTGGCTAGAATGAGCGGCTCTTCACTGCTGACGGCTTGGGGATTTGAAGGTTAAATCCTGGGTTGGTGGTGGGCTTGCTGGCTCTGTTGTTTTGGGGTTGGTAAGTTGGTGGCTTTTGATTTGGAGGTTTGAATCGAAAGTCGCTGAAAAAAGTGGTTGACATGACTTCTGATTGCTGTAGAATATGTCGGCTCAACAGGGCGAAACGCTCTGGCTCTTTAACAAACTGAATCGAAATAATTTGTGTGGGTATGTGTAGCGATCGATTTCTGTTAGAAATTATCGGTACAGACCACGTCAATTTAAGCTTATAAATTACGTTCTGTAATCGAGTCAAGATTGGTCGCTAATCTTTCTTAGCGACAAACCAAAATTAAACTGAAGAGTTTGATCATGGCTCAGATTGAACGCTGGCGGTATGCTTAACACATGCAAGTCGAACGCTGATAAGGTGCTTGCACCTTTGATGAGTGGCGGACGGGTGAGTAATGCATAGGAATCTGCCTATTAGTGGGGGACAACGTGGGGAAACTCACGCTAATACCGCATACGATCTACGGATGAAAGCAGGGGACCTTCGGGCCTTGCGCTAATAGATGAGCCTATGTCGGATTAGCTAGTTGGTGGGGTAAAGGCCTACCAAGGCGACGATCCGTAGCTGGTCTGAGAGGATGATCAGCCACACTGGGACTGAGACACGGCCCAGACTCCTACGGGAGGCAGCAGTGGGGAATATTGGACAATGGGCGAAAGCCTGATCCAGCAATACCGCGTGTGTGAAGAAGGCCTGAGGGTTGTAAAGCACTTTCAATGGGAAGGAATACCTATCGGTTAATACCCGGTAGACTGACATTACCCATACAAGAAGCACCGGCTAACTCCGTGCCAGCAGCCGCGGTAATACGGAGGGTGCAAGCGTTAATCGGAATTACTGGGCGTAAAGCGTGCGTAGGCGGTTGTTTAAGTCAGATGTGAAAGCCCCGGGCTTAACCTGGGAACTGCATTTGATACTGGATAACTAGAGTTGAGTAGAGGAGAGTGGAATTTCAGGTGTAGCGGTGAAATGCGTAGAGATCTGAAGGAACACCAGTGGCGAAGGCGGCTCTCTGGACTCAAACTGACGCTGAGGTACGAAAGCGTGGGTAGCAAACAGGATTAGATACCCTGGTAGTCCACGCCGTAAACGATGTCAACTAACTGTTGGGTTCTTAAAGAACTTAGTAGTGGAGCTAACGTATTAAGTTGACCGCCTGGGGAGTACGGCCGCAAGGCTAAAACTCAAATGAATTGACGGGGGCCCGCACAAGCGGTGGAGCATGTGGTTTAATTCGATGCAACGCGAAGAACCTTACCTACCCTTGACATCCTCGGAACTTGTCAGAGATGACTTGGTGCCTTCGGGAACCGAGAGACAGGTGCTGCATGGCTGTCGTCAGCTCG
The DNA here is from genome assembly GCF_029643245.1 of Methylomonas sp. EFPC3. Taxonomy (NCBI): domain Bacteria; kingdom Pseudomonadati; phylum Pseudomonadota; class Gammaproteobacteria; order Methylococcales; family Methylococcaceae; genus Methylomonas; species Methylomonas sp. EFPC3. The sequence continues at coordinate 2,900,472 of NZ_CP116398.1, read as the reverse complement.
TGTTGTGAAATGTTGGGTTAAGTCCCGTAACGAGCGCAACCCTTATCCTTAGTTGCCAGCGAGTAATGTCGGGAACTCTAGGGAGACTGCCGGTGATAAACCGGAGGAAGGTGGGGACGACGTCAAGTCATCATGGCCCTTATGGGTAGGGCTACACACGTGCTACAATGGCCGGTACAGAGGGCAGCGAAACCGTGAGGTCAAGCAAATCCCACAAAGCCGGTCCCAGTCCGGATCGCAGTCTGCAACTCGACTGCGTGAAGTCGGAATCGCTAGTAATCGCGGATCAGAATGCCGCGGTGAATACGTTCCCGGGCCTTGTACACACCGCCCGTCACACCATGGGAGTGGGTTGCAAAAGAAGTAGGTAGTTTAACCTTCGGGAGGGCGCTTACCACTTTGTGATTCATGACTGGGGTGAAGTCGTAACAAGGTAGCCCTAGGGGAACCTGGGGCTGGATCACCTCCTTACAAAGACAGAATCCCGTTACACGTATCCACAACAAATTATTTCGATTGAAAGACGCACCTGGGTCTGTAGCTCAGTTGGTTAGAGCGCACCCCTGATAAGGGTGAGGTCGGAGGTTCAAATCCTCCCAGACCCACCAACGCGAAAAGCAAGACGAAAGCAACAAGGCAACTGAACACGCAAAAGACATTCGTCGGATTGCTGTTTTGATCTTGACGATTTCGGCTTTAGTCTTTTGACTGTTTTCGGGGCCATAGCTCAGCTGGGAGAGCGCCTGCCTTGCACGCAGGAGGTCGGGAGTTCGATCCTCCCTGGCTCCACCACTCGCCAGAGGCAAGCCAAGTGCCCGCGTCCAACGTATCCGTGAAGGCGATCAGCTCTATAATGCTTGAATACAGGCTTTATAGAATTGATCCTTAGATCAATACGCTCTTTAACAATATGGAAATCTGTAACCAAGTCTTGATCGGAAACGATCAAAACTGAAACGAGTTGCGGTTTATCGGAAGTGATTATCGAAAGATAAGCGCCGAAAGTAAATAGCAAGTCGTTCTCAAGCAACATCAGCGAACATGTCAGCTGACAAATAACTTAAATCGTAAGCCTAACGAAGCCGAAGATGAAAATCGGAAGCGAAGTAAAAGCAGACGTATTCGGGTTATATGGTCAAGTGAATAAGCGCATACGGTGGATGCCTAGGCAGTAAGAGGCGATGAAAGACGTGGTAGCCTGCGAAAAGCTTCGGGGAGGCGGCAAACAGCCTGTGATCCGGAGATGTCTGAATGGGGAAACCCGGCGAGGATAACCTCGTCATCTTTGAGTGAATACATAGCTCACTGAAGCGAACCCGGAGAACTGAAACATCTAAGTACCCGGAGGAAAAGAAATCAACCGAGATTCCCTTAGTAGTGGCGAGCGAACGGGGACCAGCCCTTAAGTGTTGATGACGTTAGTGGAACGGTCTGGAAAGTCCGGCGATACAGGGTGATAGCCCCGTACACGAAAACGTCTTCAGCATGAAATCGAGTAGGTCGGCGCACGTGAAACGTTGACTGAATATGGGGGGACCATCCTCCAAGGCTAAATACTCCTTACTGACCGATAGTGAACCAGTACCGTGAGGGAAAGGCGAAAAGAACCGCGGAGAGCGGAGTGAAATAGAACCTGAAACCGTATGCGTACAAGCAGTGGGAGCCCCTTCGTGGGGTGACTGCGTACCTTTTGTATAATGGGTCAGCGACTTACATTTTGTGGCAAGCTTAACCGAATAGGGGAGGCGTAGGGAAACCGAGTCTTAATAGGGCGTTTAGTCGCAAGGTGTAGACCCGAAACCGGGCGATCTATCCATGACCAGGTTGAAGGTGTGGTAACACACACTGGAGGACCGAACCCACTCCCGTTGAAAAGGTAGGGGATGAGTTGTGGATCGGAGTGAAAGGCTAATCAAGCTCGGAGATAGCTGGTTCTCCTCGAAAGCTATTTAGGTAGCGCCTCGTGTATAACTGCTGGGGGTAGAGCACTGTTTCGGCTAGGGGGTCATCCCGACTTACCAACCCGATGCAAACTCCGAATACCAGCAAGTTTCAGCACGGGAGACACACGGCGGGTGATAAGGTCCGTCGTGAAAAGGGAAACAGCCCAGACCGTCAGCTAAGGTCCCCAAATCTATGCTCAGTGGGAAACGATGTGGAAAGGCACAGACAGCCAGGAGGTTGGCTTAGAAGCAGCCACCCTTTAAAGAAAGCGTAATAGCTCACTGGTCGAGTCGGTCTGCGCGGAAGATTCACCGGGGCTAAGCATAGTACCGAAGCTACGGATTCACGCTTTGCGTGAGTGGTAGAGGAGCGTTCCGTACGCCTGCGAAGGTCGATTGAGAAGTCGGCTGGAGGTATCGGAAGTGCGAATGCTGACATAAGTAACGATAAAGGGGGTGAAAAACCCCCTCGCCGTAAACCCAAGGTTTCCTGCGCAACGTTAATCGACGCAGGGTTAGTCGGCACCTAAGGCGAGGCAGAAATGCGTAGTCGATGGAAAACAGGTTAATATTCCTGTACCAGTAGTAACTGCGATGGGGTGACGGAGAAGGCTATATCAGCGGTCGGTTGGAAGTGGCCGTTTAAGCAAGTAGGCATGTACCTTAGGCAAATCCGGGGTGCTTTATGCTGAGATGTGATGACGAGTGTCTCGAAAGAAACGCGAAGTGATAGATGCCCTGCTTCCAGGAAAAACCTCTAAGCTTCAGGTTACTAGTGGCCGTACCCTAAACCGACACAGGTGGGTGGGATGAAAATTCTAAGGCGCTTGAGAGAACCCAGGTGAAGGAACTAGGCAAAATGATACCGTAACTTCGGGAGAAGGTATGCCGTTGATAAGTTAAGTCCCTCGCGGATGGAGCGTAAGGCGGTTGCAAAAAATCGGTGGCTGCGACTGTTTAGCAAAAACATAGCACTCTGCAAACACGAAAGTGGACGTATAGGGTGTGACGCCTGCCCGGTGCTGGAAGGTTAATTGATGGGGTTATCTTCGGAGAAGCTCTTGATCGAAGCCCCAGTAAACGGCGGCCGTAACTATAACGGTCCTAAGGTAGCGAAATTCCTTGTCGGGTAAGTTCCGACCTGCACGAATGGCGTAACGATGGCCACACTGTCTCCACCTGGGACTCAGTGAAATTGAAATCGCTGTGAAGATGCAGTGTACCCGCGGCTAGACGGAAAGACCCCGTGCACCTTTACTATAGCTTGACACTGGACTTTGAACCTACTTGTGTAGGATAGGTGGGAGGCTGTGAAGCAGGAACGCCAGTTCTTGTGGAGCCATCCTTGAAATACCACCCTGGTATGTTTGGAGTTCTAACCTCGATCCATTATCTGGATTAGGGACAGTGTCTGGTGGGTAGTTTGACTGGGGCGGTCTCCTCCCAAAGAGTAACGGAGGAGCACGAAGGTACCCTCAGCCTGGTCGGAAATCAGGCAATGAGTGCAAAGGCATAAGGGTGCTTGACTGCGAGACGGACAAGTCGAGCAGGTACGAAAGTAGGTCTTAGTGATCCGGTGGTTCTGTATGGAAGGGCCATCGCTCAACGGATAAAAGGTACGCCGGGGATAACAGGCTGATACCGCCCAAGAGTTCATATCGACGGCGGTGTTTGGCACCTCGATGTCGGCTCATCACATCCTGGGGCTGAAGCAGGTCCCAAGGGTATGGCTGTTCGCCATTTAAAGTGGTACGCGAGCTGGGTTCAGAACGTCGTGAGACAGTTCGGTCCCTATCTGCCGTGGGCGTTTGAGATTTGAGGGAAGCTGCTTCTAGTACGAGAGGACCGAAGTGGACGAACCTCTGGTGTTCCGGTTGTCATGCCAATGGCATTGCCGGGTAGCCACGTTCGGACAGGATAACCGCTGAAAGCATCTAAGCGGGAAGCCCCTCCCAAGATGAGATCTCACTGGGACTTTAAGTCCCCTGAAGGGCCGTTGGAGACGACGACGTTGATAGGCACGGTGTGGAAGTCCAGTAATGGGCGTAGCTAACGTGTACTAATTGCCCGTGAGGCTTGACCATATAACACCCAATGCGTTTGGGTAGCAGTTGACTGCTGATAACAAACTGAGAACGACAAACTCGCTACAGATTTCCATGAAAAACAGGTTAACGGCGAAAGCCGGCAAGCGAATAAGCTTGAAACCTGTGCATGACGGCTGCAACAACAGCCTAACCAGTTTGCTTGGTGAACATAGCAAGCGTGAACCACCCGATCCCATCCCGAACTCGGAAGTGAAACCGCTTAGCGCCGATGATAGTGTGGCAGGTTGCCATGTGAAAGTAGGTCATCGCCAAGCTCTTAAACATAAAGCCCGTCTCAGACGGGCTTTTTTTTGCCTAGACTCTTCTCACAGCTGCGTGCGCCATGCGATGGCTCAATCCAGGTACGGGACACGTAAGGCTGCTAATCCGCCTAGAGAGTCGTTCAATTCGACTACATTGCGGCAATTCGTGCTCGCCAGTCCGCTAAATTGAATCGACCAACCACCCGGGAAACGACATTCCTTTCCCGGTCAATCAAAAAACTGCTGGGCGTCAACGATACATCTCCAAAGGCCCTCGCATGGACGCCTTCGATATCCAAGGCTACTGCATACGGCAATTTCCGCATTTCGCTCAACTGCTTTACTCGGCTGGGAATCTCGTAAGGCATCGCTACCGCAATTATTTGCAAACCCTTGTGGGCGAATTGTTGGTGCAAAGCGATTAAATCCGGAATTTCTTCGATACAGGCCCGGCAGTCGGTCGCCCAAAATGTGATCAATACTGGCTGACCGCCCAATTCTCCGAGCACAATTCGCTCGCCACTTAGCGTGGTGAATTCGGCATCGGGGGCTTTGGGGTTTAGACAATGCCTTCTATCGGGACGGAGGATAGCTACTACAAGAGCGATGGGCTATAAGCCAAAGCACTAAAGACAGTCGTATAAGCCATCAATGAATGCATATAAGTCGCTTTTTAAGCTGAAACCGCCCCTGCGTTTATAAGGTGTAGGCCGCAAAATAGTGTATCGAGAGCTAAGTTGAGGAGGCTATTGATGTGAGTGCCGGAAAAAATTGAAATTGTCTTGACAACAATTTGCTAGGTGGTAGACTGCCTCGCACCTTGAGGGACGTGGGTGTCTTCGAAAGAAGTCTGGTAATAAGGAAAAACAAAGAACTCCCGATTCGATCGGGGATTTAGATAATCTTTTAGGAGGTAGAAATGGCTGCTACAACTGAATCAGTTAAGGCTGATGCTGCGGAAGCACCGCTTTTAAATCAAAAAAACCTGTGGGCAGGCGTTGCTCTGTACTTGGTTTTTTATTCATTCATTCGTTGGTATGAAGGTGTTTACGGCTGGTCTGCTGGTCTTGACTCTTTCGCGCCTGAGTTTGAAACATACTGGATGAACATGCTGTACATCGAGATCGTTATCGAAGTACTGTTGTTTGCTGGTATCAACGGCTATATCTGGAAAACTCGTGATCGCAAAGTAATGTCAATCACTCCACGTGAAGAATTGCGTCGTCATTTCACACACTGGACTTGGTTGGTTTGCTACGGTTGGGCTATCTACTGGGGTGCTTCTTACTTCACCGAGCAAGACGGTACTTGGCACCAAACTATCGTTCGTGATACCGACTTTACTCCAAGTCATATCATTGAATTCTACCTGTCATACCCGATCTACATCATCACTGGTTCAGCTTCTTTTATGTATGCAAAAACAAGACTGCCTACATACCATGAAGGTCTGCACCTGATGTACTTGGTTGCGGTTATTGGTCCTTTCATGATTCTGCCTAACGTAGGTTTGAATGAGTGGGGTCACACATTCTGGTTTATGGAAGAGTTGTTCGTTGCTCCATTGCACTACGGTTTCGTATTCTTTGGTTGGGCTGCTCTTGCTGTAATGGGTGTTGTGAACACCGAAGTAATGGCAATTGCAAAATTGCTGAAAAAAGATCTGGCTTAATAGCTTATCTTTAAAAAGTAAAATACTATCTCCTTTCCTGCCGCTGCTTTAGCTGGTGGCGGTAGGATAAAGAGAAGTGAAAAAAATATAATTTTAATTCTTTAGGAGGTAAGCTAATGAGCGCATCTCAATCAGCTGTACGTTCTCGTGCGGAAGCGGTTCAAGTTTCCCGTACGTTTGACTGGATGATTCTTTTTACACTGTTCACCGCGGTTCTGGGTGGCTATCACATTCACTACATGTTGACCGGTGGTGACTGGGACTTCTGGACCGACTGGAAAGATAGACGTCTGTGGGTTACTGTAGCTCCTATCGTTTCTATTACATTCCCTGCGGCTGTTCAAGCTTGCTTGTGGTGGAGATACCGTTTGCCAGTTGGTGCAACTCTGTCTGTAGTTGCTCTGATGGTGGGTGAGTGGATCAACCGTTACATGAACTTCTGGGGTTGGACTTACTTCCCAGTTAATATTTGCTTCCCATCTAACCTGCTGCCAGGCGCTATCGTTCTGGACGTGGTTCTGATGTTGGGCAACAGCATGACTCTGACCGCTGTAATCGGTGGTTTGGCATACGGTTTGTTGTTCTACCCAGGCAACTGGCCTGTTATCGCTCCGTTGCACGTTCCTGTTGAATACAACGGCATGATGATGACTTTGGCTGACTTGCAAGGTTACCACTACGTACGTACCGGTACACCTGAGTACATCCGTATGGTTGAGAAAGGTACATTAAGAACTTTCGGTAAAGACGTTGCTCCTGTATCAGCGTTCTTCTCCGGTTTCGTTTCTATCATCATCTACTTCTTGTGGCACTTCTTCGGTCGTTGGTTTGCTAAAACTGACTTCATCGCTGACGACGCTTCTTAATTTGAAGTAGTAAGAAAATGAACTTGGCGGCAATATGTCGCCGTCAAAAAGTCTTAATTTAATTTCTCTAGTAATAGAGGAGGAAATATGAAAATAATAAAAGACAAAGTTGCAAAACTGTCCTTTGTCGCACTGTTGGTTGCAATGGCAACAGCGATGTTCTACGCTCCAGCAGCATCTGCTCATGGTGAAAAGTCACAGGCTGCGTTCATGCGTATGCGTACTATTCACTGGTTTGACCTGAACTGGTCAAAAGAAGAAGTGGCTGTCAACGATACAATGACAATTTCTGGTAAATTCCTGGTATTCGCAGGCTGGCCAGAAACTGTTGATAAACCAGAAGTTTCATTCTTGAACGTTGGTATCCCTGGTCCAGTATTTATTCGTGCTGGTTCTTGGATCGGTGGTCAACTGGTTCCTCGTTCAGTTTCTTTGGAACTCGGTGAAGTTTATGAGTTTAAAGTTCTGTTGAAAGCTCGTCGTCCTGGCGACTGGCACGTTCACTCAATGATGAACGTACAAGGCGGTGGTCCAATCATCGGTCCTGGTAAATGGGTAACTGTAACTGGTTCTATGAGCGAGTTCGTAAACCCAGTAACCACTTTGACTGGTCAAACCATCAACTTGGAAAACTACGCTCTGGATAACGTTTACTTCTGGCACGCTGTATGGTTCGCAATTGCGTTCGCATGGTTGCTGTTCTGGATCAAACGTCCTATCTTCGTTCCACGCCATATCGCTGTAAGCACTGGCAAAGCAGATTCTTTGATCTCAGCTGGTGACAAAAAAGTCGGTATGTTGTTCGCTGTTGGTACCATGGTAATCGTAGCGGCTTCTATGGCTTCTACTAATGAAAAATACCCTGTTACTACTCCGTTGCAAGCTGGTTTGTTGCGTGGTATGAAAACTTACCAAATGCCTGAGTCAACTGTTTCTGTAAAAGTTGATGATGCTACCTATCGTGTTCCTGGTCGTGCAATGCAAATGACCTTGACCGTTACAAACAATGGCGATTCTGCTATTCGTTTGGGTGAGTTCAACACTGCTGGCGTTCGCTTCTTGGACCCTGCTGTTCACGAAGACGACACCAACTATCCTGATGACTTGTTGGCCGAAGAAGGCTTGTCTGTTAGCGATAACAGCCCGCTGGCTCCAGGTGAAACCCGCACTATCGAAGTTACCGCTTCTGATGCTGCTTGGGAAGTTTACCGTCTGGCTGACTTGATCTATGACCCAGACAGCCGTTTTGCTGGCTTGTTGTTCTTCTGGGATGCAAACGGCAACCGTCAATTGGTAACTGTTGACGCTCCGCTGATCCCAACTTTCATCTAATATTTGAAAGTGTTCTAGGTTTGTAAAAACTTAGGATTGAAAAACAAACCCCCGCTATTGAAAGATAGCGGGGGTTTTTTTTGGAGTAAATTTCTGATAGAACACATAAATCAATGTTTTAATCGGAATGAATATTTGAGTTTAAGAGTACAGAGATGAAGAAAGTAATGTTAGTTTGTGCGTTATTTTTATTGGTGGGGTGTGCGGAAAAGGAAGAATATCAAAATGTGGTGTTGGAACAGATGAAAGGAGATAAAGATATTAATGACTACAAAATAGCGCCCGAAAAGATGACAAAATGCGTAGTCCAAACTTCATCGTCAAATATGCCGGGATTGTTTTTTTTGGATCCATTGCGTAGGCAAGCGTATAAAAACTATACAAAGATGTTGCAGCTCAATAAAGCTAGCGACCCCAAAAAAAGCCTAGATGAGTTAAGGCAAGAGTTTGGCGACGCAAAGAAGCTCTCGGAAGCGCATTCTAATTATGTAGAAAGTGTGGTTGATTGTATGTCCAATCTAGTTTCTTCTACAGAAGAAGCTCAAAATAAGTAATGGCGCCCGTTCTAGATCACTTATTCGGAAACCGCAAGATAGTCTGAGAGATAAGCTTAATTATTGATGGGATGTGATGTTGGCAAAATTAGCAAAAGCGAGTCGGGAGTTTTCCAAGCAAATGCATTTGCCAATTCTCTGCCTAATACTATATTAATACAATTGTCTGATATAGGAACTTGGTCGTGACGCTAAGATTAGTAGTGATCTCATATAAAGGTACTAGATTAACTGATAATGTAGTCGCCGAGTTTAATCAATCGGGTGGGGCAATAGGCAGGAAAAAAGAAAACACCCTGGTGTTAGGCGATCCGGAAAATTTTGTATCAGGTCGTCATGCCGAAATTTTGTATAACAATGGGCAATATCAATTAAAAGATATTAGTAAAAACGGTACGTATTTGGTTAATGCTAATGTCCAACTGAATGGCGAATCGATTACATTAAATGACAAAGAAGTTTTGCGAATAGGCGAATATGAGGTTTTAGTTGAAATAGACAGTGATCCTGCGGATATTTCAGCTATCGATTTTTCCGAGTTCGATAGGGGGCCTTTCTCTCAGGCTATCATGACGGAGGCGGGAGCACCTTTTGGCACTGAATCGGTTTCGGTCGGACTCGAGAAACTCCCGGAAGACACTGATAGACAATTTCCGCCGAGTCAAGCGTTTCAAGACAGTTTTTCGGTGCCTAACGTCTTGATGGAAAATTCAGCACCGCCAGTTCAACCGGCTAAAGATATTGCCCAATTTCTGAAAGGGTTAGATGCGCTGGAGGATCCCAGACCTTTTGACATACCTGTTGTCAATGGTGCAGCCTCAATCGATAAGCGATTCGCCGTTGAAAATTTTCCACAAGATGTATCCCCTCTATCGGGGATAGAGTTGACCGAGCAGGCAGATCGAATAGCGCCTGAGTTACCGCAAGCGAGCAGTGTCTCTCGAGATAGGCAAGAGGAGGTTAGCAGTGTTAACGCAAGCCATCCAGGCGCAATCGACAATAGCGAATTGCTCAAATGTTTTTTGCAAGGTGCGGGGATTAGCGACACAGATTTTTTGCAAGAATCGCAGCGCCGCCAAGCGATGATTTCGGCTGGCCAACTCTTCAGAAATTTGATTGAAGGCTTGATGGACGTTCTGCGGGCACGCGCAGAAATGAAAAGTGAATTTCGTGTTTCTGTAACGACAATCCGGTCAACTGAAAATAACCCGCTAAAATTCAATCCTGATGTAGAAAGCGTGCTTAAACTCATGCTATCGCCGAATAACCCGGCATTCATCTCCCCGGATGTCGCAGTAGCAGAAGCATTTAGAGATATCAAGTATCACCAGATGGCGATTACCGCGGGTATTCAAGCTTCTCTTGCCGAAATGATGAGAAGATTCGAACCGGATACCTTTGAGAAAACGTTGGGTGAAGGATTAGTGTTTCAGAAGAAGGCGAGATGTTGGGAGCTTTATTGCGAAAAATATCCGGAATTAAAGTCCTTGGCGGTCAATGAGTTTTTTGGGGATGAATTTGCTGACGCATACGAGAAGCAGATGAATTTGTTTAGCCGGCGCTGAGCTTTAGCCTGATTAAATTCCCATCTTAAGCCTATAACCGAGATCAACAGAGTATGTCTATCAACAATAAGATTGTTTGGACTGAAGGCATGTTCCTCCGGCCTCAACACTTTCAGCAACACGACCGTTATCTGGAAGCACTGGTCGATGGACGTTGCCGTGGAATCAGAGCGCACGACTGGGGTTTTTCGACAATCGAGATTGACATCGCCCAATTGGCAATAGGTAAGATTTGCTTGAGCGAGGCGAGGGGTATCTTTCAAGACGGTACCCCATTTTATTTGCCACACGAAGATGAATTGCCATTACCTTTAGACGTCCCGCCAGGTACCAGTAATGAAATCGTTTACTTATCTTTGCCGTTGCAGCGACCTGATGGTGTTGAAGTCGATAGCGAGCAAAACCCCGATGGGTTAGCACGCTATCGTCTAAACCATCGGGACGTCAGAGATAATAACGCTGGATATGATGGACGTTATCCGGTCCAAATAGCGAGTATACGTCCGAAGTTGTTGTTGAGTTCGCAAGAGCGCTCCGGATATTTGTGTTTGGGGATTGCGAATATCGTTGAAGTACGGGCGGACAAAACCGTCGTGTTGGATGAAAAATATATCCCTGTGACGCTGCAATCTATGGCTAGCCGTATCCTAGCTGGTTTTGTACGCGAGTTGCAGGGATTGCTGCATACTCGCGGTGAGGCGTTAGCAACCCGAGTGGCGGGTGCCTCACATGGTGCCGCTGTGGCCGAAGTAGCGGATTTCATGTTGTTGCAAACGATTAACCGCTACGAACCGTTACTCGAACATTTAGCAGCAGACAGCTCGCTGCATCCGGAAAGCCTATTTTCTCTATGTTTACAGCTAATGGGCGATCTGGCGACTTTTTATCGTTCAAGCAAGAGACCGATCGCCATTCCGCCTTATCAACATGACGATTTGCGTTGCAATTTCATTCCATTAATCGACGAGTTGCGGCGTTTGCTGAGCATGGTATTGGAGCAAAACGCGATTCAAATACCGCTCACCAAACACAGTCAATCGGTTTATTACTCCGGTCGCCCAGATGTAAGACTACTGGAAAATGCGATCTATATACTCGCTGCCAATGCTCAAGTATCCTCGGAAATGCTGCGTATGCATTTCCCGCCCCAGGTTAAGATCGGTCCGGTTGAAGAGATAACGCAATTGGTCACCGCCGCATTGCCTGGAATTTCTATCCATCCACTGCCGGTTGCGCCGAGGCAATTGCCATACCACGCAGGATGTTCATATTTCGAGCTCGATAAACAAAGTCCTTATTGGAAAAAAATGGCCGAATCGGGCGGATTTGCTTTTCATATCGGCGGCAATTTTCCAGGTCTGGAACTGGAGTTTTGGGCAATTAAAAAAGGGTAGGCTGCAATGACGCAAAATGGTCCATTCGGTGATGACGACAAAACCGTGTTACGCCCGTCGCCGGGCGGGCGTATGCCTGACTCCGCCACGATCAGTCGGGCTGTACAAAAATCGGTAACCCCGCCACCTGCCAGTTTTCAAAATCTGCCGCCAATAAGCGCGTTGACGTTATCGGCATCCGCTTCGTTCTTGGATTTGGCTGCCGGCCTACTTTCGCTGGCCGCCAGATTAAAGACAATGGTCGCGTATTCGGCAATCGACGAATTAAAACAAAAACTCGCTAAGGAACTCAGCGAATTCGAGAACCGTGCACTTGCCTCAGGTTTACAACAAGAGCAAGTGCGTATCGCCAGCTATGGCCTTTGTGCCTTTCTCGACGAAATTATCCAGAACACCCCGTGGGGATCACAAAGCAATTGGGGGCATCAAAGCTTGTTGATCGTGTTTCACAAGGAAGCCTGGGGGGGAGAGCGATTTTTTCAGATTCTCGATCAATTGGTAAGACAACCTGCACAAAATTTGGCTTTGATCGAGCTTTGTTATGTTTTATTGAGTTTCGGTTTCGAAGGCAAATACCGAATCATGGCTAACGGTATGAACGAGTTGGAAAAGCAACGGCTTGAACTATACCAATTGATCCAACGCGTTCGCGGAGACAGCCCGCCGGAATTGTCACCTCGCTGGCAAGGCCAGAAAACAGCAGTACAGCCGCTGCTAAACCGTATCCCTTTATGGGTGTTCGCAACCATAGCGGCCGGATTGGCCTTGCTGTGTTATTTGGGCTTTGTGTTCTTTATCAACGCCGCCTCAGATCCAACCTACAAAGAACTGCTCAAGTTGAGTAAGGAACCGATTTCGCTGGCTGCGCTGGAGTCTACTGCGCCGGCCGTCCCGGCGAGCCCATCGCCGATGCCAAACCGGGCGCAACGTTTTATTCCGCTATTGCACGACGAGATCGCCAGCAACATGGTAGAAGTAGTCGACGATAGCGTTATCCGTATCCGCAATTCATTTCCATCAGGTAGCGATCAGGTTAAACCCGAATTCATTCCGATGTTGAAAAAGATCGCTAAGGAACTCGAGAATCAGCAAGACTCGATACTCGTCACCGGGCATACAGATGATAAACCCATCGTGTCAGCCCGGTTTCCCTCCAATTGGCATTTGTCGACGGCGCGAGCCAAGAATGTATTGGCTATTTTGGTCGCTTCCGCTCAGTTGCGCGGAACCGCCCGGGCCGAGGGGCGCGCAGATGGAGAGCCGCTGGTGCCCAACGACAGCGCAGAACATCGCGCGCTTAACCGCCGTGTCGACATCCTGATTAAGTGAGAACTGCTCGTGGAACGGATATTCAATTTCTTCAAACATAAATGGGTGTTGGAACTGATCGGCATACTGTTCCTATCGCTAATGATCTGGTTTATCGGGCCGCTGGTGGCAATTGCCGGTGTCGCGCCGTTGGAATCTGAATTGGCCAGAGGAATAACGATCGGGGTATTAGTATTTGTCTGGCTGATTTATCGGCTATTGGCCTACCGCTTCTCGCAACAACGCGACCATAAGCTGATGGCCGATTTGGCCGGAAAGGAGGGCAATGATAGTGCTAACGATACGGAAGCCGCCGCCACCGCAGAGTTGGATATCTTAGGCCGAGGTTTTGAACAAGCGTTAGCGTTGTTGAAAACTAGTGGGGGTAAGCAACAGCGAAGTACCCAATTTCTGTACGAAATGCCTTGGTATGCAATTATCGGTGCGCCGGGGTCCGGTAAAACGACAGCATTGATCAATTCCGGTTTGCACTTCCCGTTGGCCGAGCGTTTGGGTACGCATTCGGTGAAAGGCGTCAGCGGTACCCGCGATTGCGATTGGTGGTTTTCCGACGAAGCGATATTGCTGGATACCGCCGGCCGCTACACCACGCAAGATAGTCATAAAGAGGTGGATGCGTCCGCTTGGCAGGGTTTCCTGCTGTTGCTTAAAAAATACCGGCCGCGCCGGCCATTAAACGGCGTATTCGTCGCGGTCAGCGTCAGCGACTTGATGCAACAGTCGGAAGAAGAATTGCGGCAGCATGCGGCGGCGGTCAGGCGCCGGATCATGGAGTTGAACGACCGCTTGGGTGTTCAGTTACCGGTTTACGTGTTGTTTACCAAAGCCGACTTAATTGCAGGTTTTAACGACTTTTTCGCCAACTTGACCGAAGACGAACGCAGCCAAGTATGGGGCGAAACTTTTCTGCGTACCGAAATGGCCACCGACAATCCGGCCGAACACATCCAGCAATTCGGACGTGGTTACGACGAGTTGATTGAGCGACTGACTCAGCGGCGTCTGAAACGGATGCAGGAAGAACGTGATGTTCAGCGGCGAGCGGCCATTTTCGATTTCCCGCAGCAAATGATGCTGTTCAAAACCGTTGCTACCGATTTTTTGCAGGCTACGTTTTCCACCAATCGTTATGAAGAACCGTTTCTATTGCGCGGCGTGTACTTCAGCAGCGGCACCCAGGAAGGCACCCCTATCGACCGCATCATGTCGGCGCTGGCCGCCAGTTTTAGACTCGAGCGCCAAGCAGTTCCTTTATTGAGTGGCCGCGGCAAAAGTTATTTTCTGACCAAATTGTTGAAACAGGTGGTGTTTCCGGAAGCGGACCTGGTCGGCACCGATCCGCGGGTGGAGCGCCGATATCGCCTGATGACGTTTGCCGCCTACGGCGCTACCTTTGCGTTTGTTGCAATCGCCACCATTGTTTGGTCAATCAGTTTTACCGCCAATAAAATGGCGATAGCCGACGTCGACAAACAAATCGAAGCCTACCGTGCCAGTAATATCGTCGCTCAAGACGCCCGAAGCGGATTTTTGGCCTTGTTGCCGAAGCTAAACGCACTGCAGGCGGCGGGCGATGTTTATCGCCAAGCCGGCTGGAGTACAGGTTTTGGATTGGATCAAGGCGACAAGATCGGCTCCGGTGTGGACATGGCCTACCAGCGCTTGTTGAGGGAGGGCTTTGCGGTACAGATCGTCCAGCGCTTGCAACAACGCATGCAGAGCGACGAAGGTAGCAACCTGGATGTGTTATACCAGTTATTGCGAGTTTATCTGATGTTCGGCGAACCCCAACGGATGGATGTCAAGGTGGCTCAGCCCTGGATCAAGCTGGATTGGGAACAAATGTTCGCCACCGATCCGGAAACTCAAGCGAAATTGCAGACCCATTTGGATAATTTGCTGGCTTTGCCGTTGGATCCTGCCGCGATCGATAACAACTTTGTCGGCGCGGTTCGCAACAAACTGAGCCAAATACCGTTGGTCAATCAAGTCTACAGTCGCTTTAAAAGCGAGGCTTTGTTTGACCATAGCCACGATTTGATCGTTGCCGCCCAATTGGCGCCAAATGGCGGCCGGGTTTTCGTTGCGGCCAATGGCAAAGAGTTGGACTCAATCGTGGTGCCCGGGGTGTTCACCGCTTATGGCTATACCGAGCTGTTTTTGAAAAAGGGTATGTCTTACGTCAAGGAAGCCAGCGAACAGAACTGGGTATTGGGTGTCGAAACCGGCAATTCCTTGACCGAAATCGACCGCTTGTACGGCGATTTCAAACGGTTGTATCTGGCCGATTATCAAAAAGCCTGGGATGGCGTCTTGGCCGCGGTCAAATTCCGGCCGCAAGCCGGGACCAGCCAGCTGGTCGACACACTGGATCTGTTGTCCAGACCGGACTCGCCGTTGAAATTGTTGCTGGAGTTGGTCGAAAAAAATACTTCACTGAGCAAACTCTCGGCAGACTTGGCCGACAGCCTGAGCAAAGCCGCCGGCGCTGTCGCGGTGCCGGAGGCCGCTACCCAGAAATTGTTGGCGATGGCCAAACAGAACGAGCAAGGCATCGATCCGGTTAAAGCGTTAGAAGCTTATTTCGAGCCGTTTAACGCGCAAGTGCGCGGCGGTGCCGACCGTCCGGCGCCGATCGCTTCGGCGCTCTCCAGTATTAAAAATCTGCATGACTATTTGATGCAAATCGGCTCGGCCAGCAATGCCGGCGGCCAGGCTCTATCCACCGAAGCTGCCAAAGCCGCAGGCGGCGGCATTGATCCGCTGCAGGCGGCGAAGATGGAATTCGCCCGCTTACCGGGGCCTATTGCGGCCTCTTTAAACGCCTTGACCGCCACTGGCGGTCAACAAATCAAGAGCGGTGCAAAAAACCAGCTCAACGAAATGTTGAAAACCGCCGTAGCAATTCCCTGTAAGGCTGCCTTGTCCGGCCGCTATCCATTTGCGAAAAATACGCCTCAGGATGTGTTGTTGGCCGATTTTGGCAAGGTGTTTGCGGCTAACGGTATCGTCGACCAGTTTTTCAATGCCAATTTGAAACCTTTCGTCGATATTGCCGCTGTGCAGTGGCAAGAACTTAAATCCGATAACGCTCTGGGCTTGGCCCCGGCCAGCATTCGCCAATTCCAGATTGCCGCCAAAATCCGCGATGCGTTTTTCCCGGGTGGCGGTGCCGTGCCGCAAGTCCAGTTTGAATTGAAGCCGCTGTCCTTAGACGACCGGGTCGGGACTTTCCGGCTGAATGTCGAAGGCCAGGAATTGGTCTATCGCCACGGGCCGGAACAGCTGACTAAATTTCAATGGCCGGGAAGCAATAACAGCGCCGGAGTGCGAGTGGTATTCGAAACCCTGGACGGCAAACAAGTCAGCCGTGCCAAAGACGGGGCCTGGGCGCTGTTTCGTATGTTTGATGAATTCAACATTGAGCCGACAGGCCTGCCTGACCGCTTCAATCTGACCGTGCAAGTAGAAGGCCTCAGCGCCCGTTTCGAATTGCACGCCGCGAGCGTAAACAATCCGTTCGGCATTAGCGAATACCAAAGCTTCCGCTGCCCGGAGGCCTTGTGACGAATGTCGAACCGGCAACAGTCGGTTTTTTCGGCAAAGTTCCTAGCTTGGGCGATTTTGTTAGCCGGCGCTTGCCCCGCCAATTCATCGAGCCCTGGGACCAATGGTTGCAATCGTCGTTGCGCGCCAGTCAGGATTCGCTGGGCGACAAGTGGCTATCGTCGTTTTTGGTCAGTCCTTTGTGGCGTTTCGCCCTCGGCCCCGGAGTTTGCGGCAACACTGCCTGGGCTGGCGTGATGATGCCCAGTGTCGACCGGGTCGGACGCTATTACCCGTTGACTTTGGCGCAGCCGGTGCCGAGCGACGCCGTGATGGGTTTGTTCCTGCCGGAGACGGATTGGTTCGCGCAATTGGAGGATGTGGCGCTGTCAGTTTTGGGCGAGTCCTTCGATTTGGAGGCATTCGACGCAGCGGTATCAAGTATTTCCTGGAACCGGCACGGTCCGGCCCATTATTTTCAAGGCAATTCTGATGCGGATTTCCGCCAACCCCAAGGTAAGTGGGCCGTTGGCTTCGAAATGCGTGATTTATCGCAAAGCGGGTTGGCGTATCCGTACTTGAGCCAAGCCTTGATGGCGAGGTTTTTAACGTGCTACAGCGTGTGGTCTTCGGCCGGCACCCAGGCCGGCCCTGCCAATCTGTTGTGTTGCGAAGGTTTGCCGCCCATCGAGACATATGCCGATTTTTTAAAAGGCATCCCGCAAACCACGCGCTCCTGGCAATTACACAGCCATAAACAAACTTTGGAATCTCGTCAGATCAATCCGGCGGTCGTGACAAAGACCGAAATGGCTGCCGAATCGCCCCCGGCTACTCCGAGCTGGTCTTCCCATGGTGTAAGCGTGGTTGGCAATAAGCGCAAACACAACGAGGATGCGATGCTGAATTCCCCGACGCAAGGGCTATGGGTCGTTGCCGATGGTATGGGAGGACACCAGTCAGGTGACCTGGCCAGCCGGCTGGTGGTTGACAGTCTATCGGCCATGGCGCCCACTGAGAGTTTAGACGGACAAATAGAAGCGGCATTAGCGCGTTTGCAAAAGATCAACGAAGATCTACGCCGTTTTGCCTCCGGCCTGCAGCAGGGCGACATCATCGGTACCACGGTTGTGGCGCTTCTGGCCTGCGCGGCGGAATGCGCCGCGATTTGGGCGGGGGATAGCCGGCTGTACCAACTGCGCGGAGGGCGATTCCGGCAACTGACCCGCGATCACACGCTATTAGACGAATTGATGGATTCAGGCTTGATGACTCGGGAAGTGGCCGAGCAGCAGGTCGGAGCGAATGTGATTACCCGTGCCGTGGGTGGACAGCAGGATCTGGTTTTGGATGTGCTGAGATTCCGGGCCGAGGCGGGCGACCGTTACTTACTGTGTAGCGATGGCTTGGACAAAGAATTGAGTGAAGCCGAAATCGCCGCTTCGCTGGCGCTCGGCGATTGTCGGGAAGCCACTGATAGTCTGATCGATCAGGCCTTGGCGCGCAGCGGTAGGGACAACATCACGGTCGTTGTCGCCCAATTCGGCTGAAAGCCCTGTCCCAGACTTTTACCCACGCCAGACGGCTGGCCGGTGTTGGCCGTTAGTCCCCACCTCAATTTACCAAATCCCGTATCGGGTACGACATATCGTGCCAACTGTGCGTTTAGACTTGATCGCCTGGCAGGTCCCGACTTTATGCGCTATTTCAATAATTATTATCTTTCAATCGCTTAGCTTTTGATTGCCGATAAGCCGGCTTGGTTGGCATATTAATTGTGATAGTCCCTATCGTTGAGCGCCGATTGCTCAATTCGAATGAGCGATGAATCCGGCAAGCACGTTTATTTCGATTTTCGGCACGCGTCGTAAAAGCGGCTACACTGGAAGCGCCGCAATCTGGGTAGAGCATGCCGGGAATTATGTTAGGCGACGTAAATTTGTAACCCTGATGGGTTAATAATCAGTTGCGCCATGGCCGCATTTTCGGATCGCAACGCTAGTTGCGGCTCGGCTGCCTTGTTTGCCGCTGGTGCTGGATTTTACCGATTTGGAGAATAGAACATGGCCGATTTATCAGGCTTGTTAAACGAAATAAGCCCGGATAACCCCTGCGGCGACAACTTGGAATATGACGCCGCCCGGATTGCGTTGGACACCGATATTCAGGGCACGCCCGAAAATCAGTTTACCGGCGAAAAAGCGATGCCGCCCAACTGGCGCGATATCCAAAAACAAACCCTGGCATTGTTGGAGAGATCCAGAGATCTGCAGGTGATTTTGTACTTGATCAGAGCGTTGATTCCGTTGGAAGGCTTGACCGGTTTTCGCGACGGGCTCGGTCTGTTGCAGGAGTCGGTGAATCGGTATTGGGATAGCATTCACCCGCAACTCGACCCGGACGACGGCCTGGATCCGACGTTGCGGATCAATATCATCGAAGAGTTAGTGAATTTCGATTGGATCATCCGGCCCTTAAGTTTGACGCCGCTGGTCGAATCCAAAGCCGTAGGCCGTTTCTGTTTACGCGACATTCAGTATGCGACCGATAAGTTGGAGCCGCCGGAAGGCGTTGCCAAACCCGATATCAACGCCATCAAGGCCGCATTTTTGGATGTGGACGGTGAGGAATTGGGCGCAACGTTCCGGGCGATCGGCGAGAGTATTGCCAGCGTGGCGCAGTTAGAGAATTTTGTCAGCGAAAAAGTAGGTGTTGGCCAGGGCGCCAATTTGTCGGCGCTCCGATCCTTACTTAAAGAAATCAGTTACCAGTTCGACCAACTCGCCGGCAGCCGACTGGAAAGCGAAGCCGAAAGCACCGAACAGAATGCCGAGCAAGACGAAGTCGGCGCAACCGGTGGCAGCGCCCCGGCTAAAGTCAAACAAGTGTCCGGGGCGATAGAGTCGCGTGCGGATGTCGTTCGGACGTTAGACTTGCTCTGCAAATATTACGCCGACTACGAGCCTTCTAGCCCGGTGCCTATTTTGTTGCAACGTGCCAAGTATCTTGCTACCGCGGATTTCCTCAGCATAGTCAATAACCTGATGCCGGATGCGCTGTCGCAAATTGATCTAATCAAAGGTCCCGATCTGAACTAAAGTGTTACTGTTGTTTACTATTTCAACTGGAGAAGAACATGGCTGAGAGTAGTCAGAAATTTATACAGCGAAACCGGGCGCCCCGGGTGCAGATTGAATACGATGTCGAATTGTATGGTTCGGAGAAGAAGGTACAGTTGCCGTTTGTGATGGGGGTGATGTCCGATTTGTCCGGCAAGCCTTCCGAACCGTTGGCTCCCGTGGCCGACCGCAAATTGCTGGAAATCGACGTCGACAATTTCAACGATCGTTTGAAATCGATGAAGCCGCGCGTTGCGTTCCAGGTCGCCAATACCCTGACCGGCGAAGGCAATTTGAGCGTCGATATCACCTTTGAAAGCATGGACGATTTCTCGCCGGCCGCGGTCGCGAAAAAGGTCGCCGGTCTGGATAAAATCCTGGAGGCCAGAACTCAGCTGTCGAATCTGATCACTTACATGGACGGCAAAACCGGCGCCGAAGAACTGATCGCCAAACTAATTAACGATCCGACCTTGCTGCAAACCTTGGCGGCATCGGCCAAGCCAGCCGAATCCGGAGCTGAAACCACCGAAGGGCAAGGGGAATAAGCCATGGCAGAATTAGAATCGCAAAGCGCGCAAGGTGCAACCCAAACCCTGGAGTTCGACGATTTCTCCGCATTGCTGGCCAAGGAGTTCAAACCGGGTACCGAGGCGGCGAATCAGGTCAATACCGCCGTAGCGACCCTGGCCCAATACGCCTTGAAGGACGTCGCGAAAATTTCGGACGATGCCATCAAATCGATCCAGGCCATCATCGCCAGTCTGGACCAAAAAATCACCGAGCAGTTGAACTTGGTCCTGCATCACCCCGATTTCCAAAAACTGGAAGGCGCATGGCGGGGACTGCATTATCTGGTTAACAACACCGAAACCGACGAGATGTTGAAAATCAAGGTGTTGAATATTTCCAAAAACGAACTGGGCAAAACCCTGAAAAAATTCAAAGGGACCGCCTGGGACCAAAGTCCACTGTTCAAAAAACTGTACGAAGAAGAATACGGCACCTTCGGTGGCGAACCTTTCGGTTGTTTGGTCGGCGATTACCATTTCGACCACAGCCCGCAAGACGTCGAATTGCTCGGCGAGATGGCGAAGATCAGCGCTTCGGCGCATACGCCTTTTATCTCCGGTGTCGCGCCTTCAGTGTTGCAAATGGAAAGCTGGTCTGAACTCGCCAATCCGCGCGACTTGACCAAAATTTTCCAAACGCCCGAGTACGCCGCGTGGCGGTCGCTACGCGAATCGGACGATTCACGCTATATCGGTTTGGCAATGCCGCGCTTCCTGAGCCGTTTGCCTTACGGCTCCAAAACCGATCCGGTCGAAGAATTCGATTTTGAAGAAGATACCTCCGGAGCCGACAGCGGCAAATATACCTGGTCGAACGCGGCCTACGCGATGGCGGTCAACATCAACCGCTCGTTCAAATATTACGGCTGGTGTTCGCAGATTCGCGGCGTCGAGTCCGGCGGTGCAGTGGAAGGTTTGCCGGTGCATTCGTTTCCGACCGACGACGGCGGCGTCGATATGAAATGCCCGACCGAAATCGCGATTACCGACCGCCGCGAAGCGGAACTGGCGAAAAGCGGATTCATGCCGTTGCTGCATAAGAAGAATACCGACTTTGCCGCGTTTATTGGCGCACAGTCCTTACAAAAACCGGCCGAATACGAAGATCCGGATGCAACCGCCAACGCCAATTTGGCCGCGCGTCTGCCTTACCTGTTCGCGACCTGCCGCTTCGCCCATTATCTGAAATGCATCGTCCGCGACAAGATCGGTTCTTTCAAGGAAAGGGAGGATATGGAGTCCTGGTTGAATACCTGGATCAGCCAATACGTGCTGACCAATCCTGCCGTTGCTACCGAGAAAGACAAAGCGAGACGGCCTTTGGCCGGCGCCGAAGTGGTGGTGGAGGAAGTGGAAGGGAATCCCGGCTACTACCAATCCAAGTTTTTCTTGCGGCCGCATTACCAATTGGAAGGTCTGACGGTGTCTTTGCGTCTGACATCTAAATTGCCGTCGCAGAAAGGATAAATTGGATTGCTCGATCGAGCCGGATGCCTTGCGGATTGTTGTGATGAGCATTCGGCTCGCCGCGGTGAGCGGCAAGAAATTTTATAAATCCCGCATTGCCGGGACCTATAAATCCCGGGTGGCATACCCGTTTGTTTTAATGACCAAAGTGGAAAGGAGAGCAGTATGATTTTATTGAAATTTGCAACCGAAATTAAAGGCGACAGTACCGTCGAGGGCCACGCGGATTGGATCACGATTGATTCCCTGTCATGGGGCGTAGGCCGTGCGATCAGCACCAGCGGCGCCGGTAAAGACCGGGATACCAGCAATCCGTCTTTTTCGGAAGTGGCCATCACCAAAAGCATGGACGTTGCCTCAGTGGACTTGTGGATGCAGGCCATTTGCGGCAAAAGCTTGGGCACTGCGACGATTCATTTCATTCAAACCGGCGGTGCCGATACCAAACAACAGGTCTATTTGGAGATCGAACTTTCGGAAGCCATCGTCAGCGGCTATAGCCAAAGCAGCGGCGGCGAGCGTCCCTCTGAATCGATCTCCCTCAACTTCAACCAGGCCAAAATGAAGTACAGCACCTTCGGCGAAGGCAAATCAGCTACCGCCGGCGCGTTCAAAGGCTGGGACTTGAAGAAAAACCAAACCTTTTAATCGCCGTCCCCGGCAGCGTTTGCGTTGCCGGGGATATTTTTCCGATCTATTGGAGAAGTCATGCTCAGTGTTTCGCAACTGATCGCAAACGGAGAACTGGATCCCGCTTTGCAGCAAACGCAGCAACAGATTCGCCAGAATCCGGCGGACGCCAAACTGCGGGTTTTATTGTTCCAGTTGTACTGCGTATCGGGCTGGTGGGACAAGGCTCTCAACCAACTCAACGTGTTGCGCGATCTGGATGCATCCACTCTACTGATGGTCAGCACCTACGAGCAGGTTTTACAGTGCGAGGCCTTGCGTAAGGAAGTATTTGCCGCCCGCACCACACCACTGATTTTCGGCCAACCGCAGGAATGGATGGCCCTGATGCTGGAAGCGTTGAAATTGGAAAGTGACGGCAACCACCCCCTCGCAGCGGAATTACGCGGCCGTGCCATGCAACAGGCGCCGGCTACGCCCGGCTCCATCGACGGTACCCCATTCGCCTGGATTGCTGATGCCGACGTTCGGCTCGGTCCCAGTCTGGAGGCGATTATCAATGGCCGTTATTATTGGATTCCCTTCATGCAAATCAGCAAGATTCAGTTGGAACAGCCGACCGACTTGCGCGATTTGGTCTGGCTGCCAGCCCATTTCACCTGGGTTAACGGTGGCGAAGCCGAAGGCTTTATTCCGTCGCGTTACCCCGGTTCGGAACTGGCCGACGATGTCCGGATTCGCCTGTCTCGACTCACCGACTGGCAGTCGGTGGCGGCAGACGCTGCGCACGGCCTTGGCCAACGTTTATTGGCGACCGATGTCGACGATTATGCGCTGTTGGATGTGCGCAGCATCGAACTGGCCGCCGCAACGGAACCGCAATAATGGCCGATTTGCTTCACGCTGAGCGGTTACAGCCGTCCTTGTTGGACCGCTTGACCGACGATGCGCCGGAGAACCAAAAAGAAAGCCGGGAACAGCGCGTCATGTCGATGCGCCAGCTCCGGCAAAGCGTACTGCGCGATTTAAGTTGGCTGCTGAACACGGCGGCCTTGGAAAGCATGATCGATCTCGGCGACTACCCGTGCGTGGCGAATTCGGTTTTGAACTTCGGTTCGCCGGTGTTTTCCGGCGTATCGGTAACAGGGATCGATGCCAAACAGATCCAGAAAAAGGTTAAACAGGCGATAGCCAGTTTCGAACCGCGCATCCTGCCGGATTCGCTATCGGTGGAACTGGTGAAGGACGATGAGGAAATGAGCAACAAAGCCCTGTCTTTTACTATCGAAGGCGACCTGTGGGCGCAGCCCTTGCCGATTCATTTGTTTATCCGTAGCGACCTTGATCTGGAGACCGGGGAAATGAGTATTCAGGAATTGGATTAAGCGGCAATGGATCCGAAACTGCTGAAATACTACAACCGCGAATTGCAATACGTGCGGGAAGTCGGGGCCGAATTCGCCGCCGAATTTCCGAAAATTGCCGGTCGCCTGGGCCTGGATACCTTCGAGTGTTCCGATCCTTATGTCGAACGGCTGTTCGAAGGCTTTGCCTTCATGGCGGCGCGGGTACAGCTTAAAGTCGACGCCGAGTTTCCGAATTTTACCCAGCAGTTATTGCAAATCGTCTATCCGCATTATTTGTCGGCGACGCCGTCGATGACGGTGGTGGAATTCAAGCCGGATCTGGCCGAGGCGGCGTTAGCGGAAGGATTGACCATTGCTAAGGATACTGTGCTGCGCAGCTTGATTGCGAAAGGCGAACAAACCGCCTGCGAATATAGGACTTCGCAACCGGTGCAACTTTGGCCGCTGCAACTGGCGCAATTGGAATATTTGCCCAGTTTGGCGGCGATTTCCAGCAGCGGGCTGACACCGGGACGCTATCCGCCGACGGTCAAGGCCGCATTCCGCATCGTGTTGCGTACGGTCGGCGGCATTAAGTTCAGCAAGATGCCGCTGCAAAACTTGCCCTTGTTCTTGCGCGGTTCCGGCAATATTCCTTACCGCTTGTACGAGCAGTTTTTGGCCAACGCGGTGGGCTTGGCCGCAAAATTCAAAGTCGGCGCGTCCCATGGTTTCGAATACGCCAACGGCCGAGTGGCGCGTGGCATGGGCTTCAATCAGGAAGAGGCGTTGCTCAGGCAAACGCCGCGCTCGTTCGACGGTTACCGGATATTGCAGGAATATTTCGCGTTTCCGGATCGCTACCTGTTTGTCGAGTTGGAGCGGTTGAATCAGTTGACGGCGACCTGCGATAGCGAGGAACTGGAGCTGTTCGTGCTGTTGGACCGGAGCGATTTGCAACTGGTCAACGCGTTGGACCAGAACAATTTGGCGCTGTTTTGCGCGCCGGCTATCAATTTGTTCCCGAAGCGCGCCGACCGCATGCACGTCGACCATCGCCAGTCCGAATACCATTTGGTAGTCGACCGCAGCCGGCCGATGGATTTCGAAGTGTACAGCGTTAACGAGGTTTGCGGTTACGGAAATGACCAAGCCGGCGAGCAACCATTTCTGCCGTTCTACGGTTCCAAATCGGCGTACCAGAATCAGGCTGAAACCGCATTTTATGCGCTAAGGCGGACGAAGCGGGTGTTGTCGTCCAAACAGCGCCGCAAAGGCGTGCGTTCCAGCTACATCGGCAGCGAAGTGTTTATCGCCCTGGTCGACGCGACCGAGGCCCCCTATTCCACCAAATTGGCGCAGTTGGGCGTCGAGACGCTCTGCACCAACCGCGATTTGCCTTTGGTCATGCCGGTTGGTTTGGGCGATACCGACTTTACGCTCCAGATCAGTGCGCCGGTCAAATCGATCCGTTGTATCGCCGGGCCAACCCGGCCGCTACCGGCAGCCTACGAGTCGGATACGGTGTGGCGCTTGATCAACCATTTGTCGCTGAATTACTTGTCCTTGATCGACAGCGATCAGAAAACCGGCGCCGCCGCATTGCGGGAATTATTGGGCTTGTATGCGGAAAGCCGCGAGCCGGCGATCAAGAAGCAAATCGAGGGCGTTATTTCGGTTAGCTCGAAGAATGTAGTCAGGCGCATCGATTCCAAAGGGCCGATGGTGTTCGGTCGCGGTCTGGAAATATCGGTCTTACTCGACGAATCGGCCTTCGAAGGCGGCGGGTATTTCTTAATGGGTACCGTGCTGGAGCAGTTCTTTGCCCGTTACGTGTCGATCAATTCCTTCGTCGAAACCGCGATTCGCACTACCGACCGCGGCGAAGTGGCCAGATGGCCGGTGAGGATGGGATGCCGCCAAACGTTTTGATCGACGAATTGCGGCAAGCCGCGGATCGCTTCGATTTTTTCGAAGCTTTGCGTTTGATAGAAACCTTGCACCCGGACAAGCCGCGCTTGGGAGAAAGTCTGAAAGCCGGGGACGATGCGATCCGCTTGTCTCAGGAACCCGGATTGGAATTTCCGGCGTCGGCCATCTCGGCTTACGTCGCCGAGAGTGCTAATTCGGCAAAGCCCCGGCTGGCAGTCAACTTTATGGGATTGTTCGGCCCGAACGGTCCGTTGCCCTTGCATTTGACCGAATACGCCCGGCAACGTGCGCGCCACCATCACGACCCGACCCTGGCCCGGTTTGCCGATGTGTTTCACCATCGCATGATCAGCCTGTTTTACCGGGCTTGGGCCAATGCTCGACCGGAAGTGCATTACGATCGGCCGCACACCGACCGCTTTGCTTTTTATGTGGGTAGCTTGGCGGGCGTTGCCGGAGAGGCTTTCCAGCAGCGGGATGCGCTGGCGGATCGGGCGAAACTGTTTTACGCCGGCCATTTTTCCGTCCAAACCAAACATCCCGACGGATTGCGCGCCGTGATTGCCGATGTCCTGGGGCTGGGAGTGCGTATCGAGGAGTTCGTTGGCGAGTGGATGGACATCCAACCGGCCGAACAAACCCGTTTGGGTGCAACTCCCGAAATTGCCAGCTTAGGCCAAACCGCCTTACTGGGTGCTTCGGTCTGGGGTTGTCAGCACAAATTCAAGGTCGTACTGGGGCCGATGGCGTTGGCCGATTATCTGGCATTGTTGCCGGGCGCGGTATTGTTCGAACAAGTCAAGTCTACCGTAAGGAATTACGTCGGCGATGAGTACGTGTGGGATGCCCAATTGGTATTGAAATGCGCAGAAGTACCGCCGGAAATGGCTCTGGGTGTTCCGCCGCAACAGGATAAGCGCAGTATGAACGGCTATGCCCAACTGGGCTGGAGTATGTGGCTGGGGCCGCGCAGTAGCGAATGCGACGCCGACGATTTATTGCTAGACCCATTTATCGCCGTAGGGGCGAACTGTTAAACCAACCTTAACTTTTGAACAGGAAATGTAGCGATGGCAGAAATTAGCCGAGTCAAGCTGTTTGGGAAATTAAACCGGGTTTGTTACAAAGCCGTTGAGAGCGCGACGGTGTTTTGCAAACTGCGCGGGAACCCCTATGTCGAATTGGTGCATTGGTTGAGCCAATTGCTGCAATTGCCCGACTCCGACCTGCACCGGGCGATCAAGCATTACGGCCTGGACATGTCGCGGATCGCGAAAGAAGTCACCGAAGCGCTGGACAAGCTGCCACGCGGTTCGACCTCGATTTCCGATTTCTCGCCGCATATCGAAGACAGCGTCGAACGCGGCTGGGTTTACGGCACGTTGTTATTCGGCGAAAACCAGGTACGTAGCGGCCATTTGCTGGTCGGCATGCTAAAAACCAAAGGTCTGCGCAACGAGCTGATCGGCATTTCCCGTGAATTCGAAAAACTGAAACCGGACAGCGTCTCCGACGAGCTGCCGAATGTGATTGCCGGTTCGCCGGAAGACGGCCAGACGGCAACGGACGGCAGCCATATCGCCGCGACGCCGGGCGAGGCCAGCGGTGCGATAGCGCCGGCGGCGATGGGCAAGCAGGAGGCCCTGAAACAATTCACCGTCGACCTGACCGAACAGGCCCGCCAAGGCAAGATTGATCCGATTGTCGGCCGCGACGAGGAAATCCGCCAGGTCATCGACATCCTGATGCGCCGCCGCCAAAACAATCCGATTCTGACCGGCGAGGCCGGGGTCGGCAAAACGGCGGTCGTCGAAGGTTTTGCTTTGAAAATTGTCGCCGGCGACGTGCCGCCGTCTTTGCGCGACGTCAGTTTGCGCACCTTGGACGTCGGCTTGCTGCAGGCCGGCGCCAGCATGAAAGGCGAATTCGAAAACCGCCTGCGCCAAGTCATCGAAGAAGTCCAAGCTTCGCCGAAACCGATCATTCTGTTCATCGACGAAGCTCACACGCTGGTCGGCGCCGGCGGCGCAGCTGGTACCGGCGATGCCGCCAATCTGTTGAAGCCGGCGTTGGCGCGCGGCCAATTACGTACCGTCGCGGCGACCACCTGGGCCGAGTATAAAAAACATATCGAAAAAGATCCGGCCTTGACCCGCCGCTTTCAAGTCGTGCAAGTCCACGAACCGGACGAAGCCAAGGCTATCCGCATGATGCGCGGCGTGGTATCGGTGCAGGAAAAACACCATCAGGTGCTGATTCTGGATGAAGCGCTGGAAGCGGCGGTGAAATTGTCGCATCGCTACATTCCGGCTCGGCAACTGCCGGACAAGGCGGTTAGCCTGTTGGATACCGCTTGCGCCCGCGTCGGCGTCAGCCAGCACGCCGTGCCGGCCGAAGTCGACGACTGCCGCAAGCGTATCGAAGCGCTGGAAACCGAATTGGCGATCATCGGCCGCGAAAAAACCGTCGGTGTCGAAGTGGTTGGCCGCGAAGAGTTGGCCAACGAAAAATTGGCGGCCGAACGCGAGCGGCTGGTGGGTTTGGAGGAGCGTTGGAACGCCGAGAAAGAATTGGTCGGCAAGATTCTGGCGCTGCGCAGCAAATTGCGTTCGGCCGGACATGCGGTGGACGGTGCAGCCGAACCAACAACCGATTCGACTGACGCGCAGGAAGACCGCGATGCCTTGTTGGCCGAATTGAAAGACTTGCAAACGCAATTGCATGAACAGCAAGGCGAGTCGCCGTTGATCTTACCGACGGTCGACCATCAGGCCGTCGCCGCCGTGGTGCAGGATTGGACCGGCATTCCGGTCGGGCGGATGGTCAAGAACGAAATCGAAACCGTGCTGAAACTGGCCGACAATCTGGAACAGCGCATCATTGGCCAGCGCCATGCGTTGGAGATGATTGCCAAGCGGATTCAGACTTCGCGCGCCGGATTGGACAATCCGAACAAACCGATCGGCGTGTTCATGTTGGCCGGTACGTCCGGCGTCGGTAAGACCGAAACCGCGCTGGCTTTGGCCGAAGCCTTGTACGGCGGCGAGCAGAACGTCATTACCATCAACATGAGCGAATACCAGGAAGCGCATACCGTGTCGACATTGAAAGGTGCGCCTCCCGGCTACGTCGGTTACGGCGAGGGCGGGGTGTTGACCGAAGCGGTCCGGCGCCGGCCCTACAGCGTCGTGTTGCTGGACGAGGTCGAAAAAGCTCACCCCGACGTGCACGAAATCTTCTTCCAGGTGTTCGACAAGGGCTGGATGGAAGACGGCGAAGGCCGCGTCATCGACTTCAAAAACACGCTGATTTTATTGACCACCAACGCCGGTACCGACCTGATCGCCAATCTGTGCAAAGACCCGGATCTGATGCCGGAACCGGAAGGGATTGCCAAAGCGCTACGCGAACCGTTGCTGAAGGTGTTCCCGCCGGCGCTGCTCGGCCGTTTGGTGGTGATTCCGTACTATCCGCTAAACGACGAAATGATAGGCGCGATCGCCCGCTTGCAATTGAACCGGATCAAAAAGCGGGTCGAAGAAACCCACAAGGTCCCGTTCAACTACGACGACGACGTGATCAAACTGATCGCCAGCCGCTGCACCGAATTGGAAAGCGGCGGCCGGATGATCGACGCGATCCTGACCAACACCGTGTTACCGAAAATCAGCGAGGAGTTTTTGACGAGGATGATGGAAGGTGCGCCGATCGAGCGGGTACAGGTTAAGGTTGAGGGTGGGGATTTTGGCTATGGGTTTGAATGATTTTTGTTGGATATTCCTGTTGGAAATAGGTTAAGGCCGACATTTAATTATTAGTTAAATGGTTTTTTGTCGTTTGGTCTTTATTGGAAATATGTGTGGTGTTTTGCTGTTGTATGGCAGATTTATTTTAAATTAAAAAGTTAGCTGGAGGAAATGTGGCGGATGTAACTTATACGTTTGATTTTGAGAAATATCATGTTTATAAAGTCTTGGCTAATGAGTCGCTTAAAGAAATAGTTGCTAAGGGCATCAAAAAAGCTAGTCTTCGTCAGTCAGCTCATAGTAGAGGAGGTAAGAATACTCTATTGGTTATGAATGCAGCCCAAGAACAACAGTTGCATGAATATATTCGAAAAAATAAGTTATTTGGTGACGGAGTGTGGGTTCCTGTCTACGGTTGTATCGTAATTGGATATTCGGATGGCAAGAAAGGAATCGTATACACCGGGGGAACAGTGGAGTTAAACATAAAGAAGGAGAAATCTAGCGGTAATCAACCGCCGACATACGTGCTTTCGCATTGTGGCGGAATTTCGGAGGATGCAACTTATGTTGGGACTACCGCGTATGCTAAATGGGAGACTACTTGGGGAAATACCTCTATAAGTGCGTAAGTATTACGGAATTATAATGATGGGCGCTGTGAGGTATTGTTGGGCTCAATTTCGGTGCATATGTCTTGCGTAGCCAGGATTATTTAAGAAAATCTGTTTTTCGGATTTGCTTTTGAGGTGATAAGGAAATGCTTTATAAAGCAGAATTTCAAATCAAGATTGATCAGATATTCTGGGCGAACATCAGAGACTCCCAATTTCCGAGTGATCGAAAAATCGAGATTGTGCCGGGTGTCGATGCGGTTTGGTTACCGTATACGCAAGAGTGATTGACTCGGTTAGCAGGTTGGTGAAAAACCATATTTCAGACACTAGTTTTGCTCAATCGAACCAGCATTTAGTGGGAAAAATAGCCTCATCGTCACTAAATATAGAGTCATTCAAAGGCAAAAAAGAGTTTTTCACCAACCTGTTAAGTTAAGGATGGTAGGAGCGGGCCCTGCCCGCGATCAAACGGCTTCGGTCGCAGGGCTGGCCTGCTCCTACAGGATGTGAACCAGCCGTTCTGTTCCTTAACTTAACGGCATTGGGGGGAAAGGGGACTGGTATCAAGTGTCGGGGTGCAGTGAATAAAGGTGGCCTGATACACTGCAGAGCAGTTTTATCCTTAAACTAAGTCGGATGTAGGCTGCTTTTTTTCAGCAACTAGATCATTAAGCGATTCGACGATTGAAATTCTAGTCGGTCAATCTCGAAGCACTCGGATGGGCGGAATCTGAATGCTTTGTTTCTAACTGGGGGATAGTGAAGTCGCCACCTGTCTGGGCTACTCAGAAAGCGCAATTCCAGCATCTTTACAGGCCCTAACGGTTACCGCCGCATATGGTCGACGATTGGCTGGTGCAAAAATAGGAGTCCAGTACTTGGTTGGGTGAGGGCTTTCAAGGTGGTATTCGGTGCAACAGTTCGGATGTCGTGATCGGTTATTGTGGTACGAATCCGGGACAAAAGTGGAAACTAATCTCGGATTTGGGAGCCCATCTGAAAATCGGCTTGCGCATGTTGTCCAACAATTGCTCGTCGGCGCGGCAAATGTTGAAGGCCGCCAAAAAATGCTACTGGCAGACGAATATCGGTCAGTGGGCATTTGTTAGGTGGCGGTTTGGCACAAGTGGTTGGCGTTTGGGAACGCGTACCAGCCGCCACCGTTAACTTTAACGTTTCGGCGATGGCTGATGCCACCGGCGGCGGTGCGCACGGTAAGGGTAATTGTTGGCAGGCGGTATTGCAAACGGATTGGGCCAACATAAACCCGTTCGAAGCGCTTTAAACCGGGTAGCTAACTTGGCGTTCAACGGTTAATATTTTTACCTGTGATACGCATAATCACGGTCAGGACAATCCGAACTCAGACTCGTTGAAGATGGGAGACAGCATGACAACTGCGGTAAGTTTACGCAAAGTGACGATGCCCACGGCGGCGCAAATTTGCCGGGATATTCAGTTGGAGCCAGATGCGTTACGTTGTTTGGCCGAGGACTTGGCACCGGCGGCATTTTTGCGCAACTTGATCGAACTCAAACTGTTCCCCGATGCCGTTCGGTTTCTGGCAAGAGCCTTGCCCAAGCGGGAAGCAACCTGGTGGGCCTGCATCAGCGCCCGCAGCGTGGTCGGACCGGATACCAAGCCGGAAGTGGTGAAAGCCTTGGAGGCTGCCGAGTTATGGGTGTTCAAGCCGACCGAACCCAATCGCAGATTGGCGAACAGCGCAGCCCACGATGCGTCGTTCGAAAACCCGGCTGCTTGGGCGGCAATGGCGGCGTTCTGGAGTGAAGGCAGTATGGCGCCGGAAAACGTGCCGGCCGTGCCACCGGCCGACAATTTGACCGGTAAGGCTGTGGCCGGGGCCGTGATGCTGGCCGCGGTGCTGACGCAGCCGGACAAATCCCAGGACAAATACCAGTTCTTTCTGGAGCAAGGTATCGATATCGCCAACGGCGGTAACGGCCGGGTCTGGCAAGCGGCTTGACGGAGGGACGATATGGGACAGCCCGCCGCACGCTTGACCGATATGCATGTTTGCCCAATGTTCACCGGACCGGTACCCCATGTGGGCGGGCCGATTTCCGGCCCCGGCGCCCCCACCGTTTTAATCGGTAATATGCCCGCTGCCCGTGCTACAGATATGGCGGTTTGCGTCGGACCTCCCGATACCATTGCGATGGGTTCCACGACAGTATTGATTGGCAATATGCCGGCCGCCCGTATGGGCGACACTTGCGCCCACGGCGGCACCATTGTCGTCGGTTACCCGACCGTATTGATCGGGTAACTCGCCGGGCTCGGTTCTTCAACAGTTTCATTTAGGATTTCGACATGTCCCTCTCTCAAGATCAACGTGTAGCCAAGGTGACCACGGCGCTGGGCGATGGTGTTTTCGCACTTTATCGGATGACCGGTAACGAAACCGTCAGCCGCTTGTTCGAATACGAATTGGAACTGTTGAGCGAAAGCGGTACCCTCGATTTGAAAGCTTTATTGGGTACCGGTTTGACGGTCCAACTGGCATTGGAGAACAGCGGTAGTCGCTGGTTTAACGGTATCGTCACTCGGGTCAATCAACTCGGCATGCTGGGCGACTTGTACAACTACCGGGTCTGGTTGCACCCCAAAGCCTGGTTGATGACCAGGGCGAGCAATTGCCGGGTTTTGTCGCCTTCTGTCGGCGAAGGCAACCAAGCCGCGCCGACCACCGCGTCCGAGATCGTCAAGAGCATACTTGGCGAATACGGCATCGTGCCGACCTTGAATCTGAACGAAACCTACCCGGAGCGTGAGTTCTGCGTGCAATATCGGGAGACGGATTTCAATTTGGTCAGCCGTTTGATGGAGGAGGAGGGTATCTATTACTACTTTAAACACGAGAACGGCAGCCACACCATGGTATTGTGCGACAACATGCAGGCGCACCAGGCGCTTGCCGGCAATGCCACGGTCAAGTATTACCCGCCCGACAATCAGGGCGTGCGCGATGAAGAACATATTTTCGATTGGACTTTCAGTCGGCAAATTCAAAGCGGCGGTTACCGCTTGAACGAATACGATTTCGAAGCCGCCACTGCCGATTTGAAGGTGGCGTCGTTGATTGATGGCGAACATGCGGAATCCGGGAAGGAAATTTACGATTATCCGGGCGAATATAAAACCTCTACGGAAGGCGAGCGCTACGCCAGGTTACGGATGGAACAGGCCCGTTCCGAGCACGAGCAGATCTTTGCCGGCGGTAATGTAAGAGGGCTGGCAACCGGTCTGACGTTCAGCTTGGCCGAATATCCCCGCGCCGACCAGAATAGCCAGTACATGGTGTTGTCTACCGACATCAGCATTCGCAATAACGGTTTCGACTCCGGTGCCGGCGGCGAGGAAGAGTACCTGTGTACCTATTCGGTGATCAATACGTCTTATGTTTACCGCCCGCCCCGTTTGACACGGGTTCCGGTGGTTCAAGGCGTGCAAACCGCCGTCGTGGTTGGCGGACAGGGCGACGAAATCCTGACCGACCAATACGGCCGGGTTAAAGTCCAGTTCCATTGGGACCGGCTCGGCACCAAAAACGAGAATAGCTCCTGTTGGGTGCGGGTCGCGCAGATTTGGGCCGGCAAGAACTGGGGCAGCATGTTCATACCCCGAGTCGGCCAGGAGGTTGTGGTCGATTTTCTGGAAGGCAATCCGGACAATCCGATCATAACCGGCCGAGTTTACAACAGCGTCAATATGCCGCCGTACACGCTGGATGCCAATAAAACCCAAAGTGGTATCAAGACTCGCAGCACGCCTCAAGGCGGCACCGGAAACTTTAATGAACTCCGGTTCGAGGACAAGTATGGTGAAGAGGAAATCTATCTGCACGCGGAAAAAAACTTTACCCGTATCGTCGAGAACAACGACGTGCAGAAAATCGGGTTCGATAAAAAAGATGCCGGCGATCAAACCATAGATATCTATAACCACCGCACCGTGACCCTGGATCAGGGTAACGATAAATTGACGGTCAAGACCGGTAACCGCACCGTCGAGATTCAGCAAGGCAACGACGAATTGACCGTCAGTTCCGGCAACCGTAGCGTCAAGTTGGGATCGGGCAATTTGACGGTTAAGCTCGATGCCGGCGCCATTTCGGAAGAAGCGGCGCAATCCATAGAACTGAAAGTAGGCTCCAACAGCATCAAGATCGACCAGAGCGGTGTGACGATTAAAGGCATGATGGTCAAAATCCAAGCCGACACTCAGGCTGAGCTGAAGGGTTTGCAGACTACCGTCAGCGGCGACGGCATGCTGACATTGAAAGGCGGCGTGGTGATGATCAACTAATGCGTGGCGGGTACTGCCGGGTGCTATTTTATAACACTTTGATTTGCTAGGGTTTTTAAAGGTTCTGGTTGCGGCAACGCCCAGCGCGGCCCTACGATCTGTTCTAAAAATACTAAGCTATTGAATTAAATGTGCTTTTTAAAACCAGAATAATTCTTTATTATAATGCTAGGTAATTAGGTTGGACCCGGTCCGCACCTAGTCACTGCTGCTGTTCAATCAATCTGGAGAATTAAAGATGAGTTTTGAATTACCTGCATTACCGTATGCCAAAGACGCTTTGGCGCCGCACATTTCCGCCGAAACCATCGAATACCACTACGGCAAACACCACCAAACCTATGTGACCAACCTGAACAATCTGGTTCCGGGTACCGAGTTCGAAGGTTTGTCTCTGGAAGAAATCGTCAAAAAATCGTCCGGTGGCGTGTTCAACAACGCAGCCCAAGTCTGGAACCATACATTCTATTGGAATAGCCTGTCTCCCAACGGCGGCGGCGAACCGACCGGCGGCTTGGCCAACGCGATCGAGAGAACCTTCGGTTCGTTCGAAAAATTCAAAGAAGAATTCACCAAGTGCGCCGTCACCACGTTCGGTTCCGGCTGGGCATGGCTGGTGAAAAACGACAAGGGCGGCCTGGAACTGGTCAGCACTAGCAACGCCGGTTGCCCATTGACCGACGGCAAGACTCCGATCTTGACCTGCGACGTTTGGGAGCACGCCTATTACATCGATTTCCGTAACCTGCGCCCGAAGTACCTGGAAGCATTCTGGGCTTTGGTTAATTGGGAATTCGCCAGCGCCAATTACGAAGCTTAAGTTCTAACCCGGCGCGGACCGGCGTCCTCACAGGCCCGCCCGCGCCGTTTTTGGCTGAAAAGCACTACGGAACGGCAGAGTCTAATCCCCTGCCTTCTTACTCGGCGCCATTCTTTTGCAAACCAGGTTTTGCCGACGGGCTAAAATAGCCTGTACCGTTCAGGAAATGCCCTGCCACAGCGTGTGGCCCACGATGAAGTACGTCTGCTTCCATAACAAGGGCGGCAAAGGCGTGACCAGCTCGTTCGATCATTCATAAATGGCTCCCAAACTCAATCCGCAACAACTCGCCGCGGTCAAAACCGTGGATCGTCCTTTGCTGGTGCTGGCCGGTGCCGGCAGCGGCAAGACCCGGGTAATTACCGAAAAGATTGCGTACCTGGTGCAACAAGGCACCGCGGCGCGGCATATCGCCGCCGTCACCTTTACCAACAAGGCCGCGCGGGAGATGAAAAGTCGGGTCGGCCGTTTGATCGACGACAAGCAAAGCCGCGGCCTGCGGGTGTCGACGTTTCATTCCCTGGGTTTGGAAATTCTGCGTAAGGAACACAAGGCGCTGGGGTACAAGGCTGCGATCACCTTGTTCGACGAGCAGGACAAATTGAGTCTGCTGAAACAGTTGATCGGCCATGGTGCCGACGGTTGCGACATCGACGCCGTCGAGAGTTACAACCATAAGATAGGGCAGTGGAAAAACGCATTCGTCAGTCCGGAGCAGGCCTTGAGCCGGGCCGACGACACAGAAACCGCCGCGGCGGCGCGCTTGTATCATCAGTTCAACCGCAGTTTGAAGGCCTATAACGCGGTGGATTTCGACGACCTGATCGGCCTGCCGGTGGAATTGTTTCAACGGCATCCGGATGTTCTGGAAAAGTGGCAGCATCGGATTCGCTATTTGCTGGTCGATGAGTATCAGGATACCAATATCACCCAGTACCAGTTGGTGCGGGCGCTGGCCGGGTCCTTGGGCCGGTTTACAGTGGTCGGCGACGACGACCAGTCGATTTATGCCTGGCGCGGCGCCCAGCCCGAGAATCTGAGTCAGTTGCAAAAGGATTACAGCCGGTTGCAGGTGATCAAGCTGGAGCAGAACTACCGCTCGGCCGGGCGGATTTTGAAGGTGGCCAACCAATTGATCGCCAACAATCCGCATACCTTCGAGAAAAAATTGTGGAGCGAACTCGGCTACGGCGAGCCGTTGCGGGTGTTGAGCCATAAAAACGATCTGGCCGAGGCCAAGCAAATCACCGCCGAGATCGTTCACCACCGGTTCAAGACCGGCGGCAGCTACGGCGACTATGCCATTTTGTACCGCGGCAACCACCAGTCGCGCTTGTTCGAGAAGGAGCTGCGCGAAAATAACGTGCCGTATTTCATCAGCGGCAGCGCCTCGTTTTTTTCGTTCACCGAAATCAAAGATGTGCTGGCTTATCTACGCCTGTTGGTCAACCGCGAAGACGACGCGGCGTTCTTGCGGGTGATCAACACGCCGCGGCGGGAGATCGGGCCGACCACTTTGGAAAAATTGGGCGCTTACGCCAACGAGCGGCATATCAGCTTGTTCCAGGCCTGTTCCGAACTGGGCTTGCAGCAGCGGCTGTCGGAAAAATCGGTGCTGCGTCTGACCCGGTTTTGCGATTGGGTGCGGGATAAGGCGCTGAAGATCGAGCGCGGCGATACCTTTGCCGAAATCGAAAAAATGATAGACGAAATTCATTATCCACAGTGGCTGGACGAGAACAGCAAAACCCCGGCCTCGGCCGAGCGCAAGCTGAAAAACGTCTACGAATTGATCGAGTGGCTGCGGCGCATCGCGACTAAAGAGGAGGGCCGCGAACAGTCGTTGGCGGATGTGATCGCTAAAGTGATGCTGCTGGATATCCTGGACCGCAACCAGGAGGAACAGGCCGGCGACCAGGTCAGTCTGATGACCTTGCACGCCGCCAAGGGGCTGGAGTTTCCGCACGTGTTTCTGATCGGCATGGAAGAAAACCTGTTGCCGCACCAGAAC
Organism: Methylomonas sp. EFPC3; assembly: GCF_029643245.1. NCBI lineage: Bacteria > Pseudomonadati > Pseudomonadota > Gammaproteobacteria > Methylococcales > Methylococcaceae > Methylomonas > Methylomonas sp. EFPC3. Next base: position 2,863,335 of record NZ_CP116398.1, on the reverse strand, counting down.
AGCATCGAAACCGGCAATATCGAGGAAGAACGGCGCCTGGCTTACGTCGGCATCACCCGCGCCCAACAAACTCTGACCTTCAGTTATTGCACTCACCGCAAGCGCTACGGCGAATTGGCGGAATGCGAACCCAGCCGGTTTTTAGGCGAGTTGCCGGAGGAGGATTTGGAGTGGGCCAATAAAAAACAATTGGCCCCGGAGGAGATCAAGCAGCGCGGCAAGGCCAGCCTGGCCGCGCTGAAGTCGATGTTGACCTGACGCCGACTATTGCAGCACCACGAAGAACGCTTCGCCGCCGCGTTGCAGGTTGACCAGCAGCGGCGCGTTGGGATTGACCACCTGCTTCATTTCGTCCAGGTTCCGGACCCGGTAGCGGTTGGCGGTGACGATGACGTCGCCGGGGCGCAGGCCGGTTTTCCAGGCTTTCGAGTTTTGTTCCACTTTTTCGATCAGAACTCCTTCCACCTGCTCTTTCGGCGTGACGCCGAGCGTGGCGCCGCTCAGGATCGGATGCAGTTTGGCGCCTTCGAGCTGTGGCCGTTTCGGTTTGCCTATCGTGGCCTGCACGGTTTTGCGTTCTTCGCCGCGCATGATGTCCAATTCGGCAGTATCGCCGACTTGCAGCAGGCCGACCGCATTACGGATTTGGGTGCTACCGCCTTTTACATCCTGGCCGTTGATTGCGACGATGATGTCACCGGGTTCCAGCCCGGCTTTTTCGGCCGGCGATCCGGCTTCGACTCGGCTCACCACGGCGCCATGCTGGCTTTTCAAGGAGAAGGCTTTGACCAAGTCCGGCGTCAGATCTTGGGTGGTGACGCCGAGCAGGCCGCGGCGCACCTCGCCGTGCTGCACCAAAGACTCCATTAAACGCAGCGCCATGTTGGACGGAATCGCGAAGCCGATGCCGACATTACCGCCGCTCGGCGCCAGGATGGCTGTGTTCATGCCGACGAATTCGCCGCGCAAGTTGACCAGTGCGCCGCCGGAGTTGCCGGGATTGATCGAGGCGTCGGTCTGGATGAAGTCTTCGTAACCTTCGATGCCGAGGCCGGAGCGGCCCAGGGCGCTGACGATGCCGGAAGTGACGGTTTGGCCCAGGCCGAACGGGTTGCCGATCGCGACGACGAAATCGCCGACTTTCAGTTGGCTGGAATCGGCGACTTTTAACGCAGTCAGGTTGTCGGCCGGGATTTGGATTACTGCGACGTCGGCTTCCGGGTCGGTGCCGAGCAATTTAGCGTTCAGTTGGCGGCCGTCGGCCAGGGTTACGTTAATCTTGTCGGCTTTGTCGATCACGTGGTTGTTGGTCAACACGTAGCCTTGGTCTTTGTCGATGATCACGCCGGAGCCCAGGCTGTTGCGCTGTTGTTGCTTGGGGTTGTTGGGGATGTTGAAGAACCGGCGGAAGAGGGGGTCGTTCATCAGCGGGTTTGCCTGCATCCTCACGTTGGTGGAGGTGGAAATGTTGACCACGGCCGGCATGCTTTGCTCCAGCATCGGCGCCAGTGACGGCAGGTTGGTGCCATCCACCTGCAAGGGCAATGCGGCGTTGGACTGCCAACTACTCAAGCCAAGCAAAAATAGCAGAATGATTTTTCTCATGGTGGTTATGTTTTTGGGTTGTGGTTTGTTGGATTGCCGGCATGGACACGCCGGAGCCTAATTTGTTTCCCGGAGTTTAATTAATAATCGGCTATCATAGGTTATGTTCCGTCGTTGGATTCCATACTCTTCAATCCGCACCTGACTAGTGGCTGTCGACATCCATTCCGCCGAGGGCCGGATTATCCGGCAGTTAATTCCGCTCTCCACGCTGCCGTTCAGTAAATTTGAGGCGATATGCGCCCAAATCAATATCGAATCCGCCGAAGAAGGTAAATTTTTATTTCAACGCGGCGACGAACGCAACGAGTTGGTCTATTTGCTGGACGGCAGCGTGACCTTGCAGACCGAAGCGCTCACGATTGAAACCATCAGCGCCGACAGTCCGTCAGCCCGGTTTGCGCTGGCGCATCAGATTCCGCGAAAAGTGAACGCAGTCGCTAATAGTAGAATTCGGTTTTTACGTTTGAATACCGATATGGTGAAATCGGCGCAAGACGGCAATTTCGAGGAAAACGAGAGTTTTATGGTGGTAGACGAGGTGGAAGACAACGACGACTGGATGACGACTTTATTGAAGTCGCCGGTGTTTCGTGCGTTGCCGCCGGCAAACCTGCAGAAGATTTTGATCGGTATGCAGGAACTGCGCGTCGACGCCGGGGACGTGATCGTCAGGCAGGGCGATGTCGGCGATTATTTCTACATCATCAAGAGGGGGCGTTGCCAAGTCAGCCGCAGGCCGGCGCCGAATGCAAAAGATATTAAGCTCGCCCTGCTGAGCGATCAGGATACTTTCGGCGAAGATTCGCTGATTTCCGGGGAGCCGCGAAATGTGTCGGTGACCGCGCTGACCGATGTCAGTCTGTTGCGCTTGGCGAAAGAGTTGTTTTTGACCTTGATCAAGCAGCCGACGCTGAAATATATCAATTATCGAGAGTCTCAGGAATTAGTGGCTAAAGGCGCGGATTTGATCGACGTTCGCGAGCCGGACCACTATAAGCCGCTGCATTTGCCGTTGAGCATCAATATCCCGTTCTTTTCATTGCGAATGCATTTGAAAACCTTGAACCGGCAGCATCCGATCGTGGTGGTGTGCCAGAACGGCCGGATGAGCGAGGCGGCGGCTTTTATTTTGATGAGGCACAAATTCAATGCGTTGATTTTGGCCGGCGGTATTGACGAGATCGATCCGAGCTATTTGAAATCGCCGTCTTCGTTTCCGATCGACGACGGTATCGAGACTGGCAATTTCCGTGAGATTGCCGGCGACACCGCCATGTCAGCCGCCACTAGTCAAGTCTTCACCGAGCCTTCGTCGCTGCAGGACGACATGCTAAAGCTGCGTCGCTATTTGCAACAACTAAAGACCAAATACAATATTCTGGAAGCAGAGAAAAAGGCTTTGGAGATGAAATACTTATCGCTTGCCAAGTATTCCGAAAGCCTGAAGGCCGAGCTGGAGGAAATCAAGAACGCCGGCAACCGGGGCTGACCGGAGATTCCGGCCGCCCGGCGGGCTAGAAGCGGAATTATTTGATTTTGGCTTCTTTGTACATTACGTGTCTGCGGACGACAGGATCGAATTTTTTGATCTCCATCTTTTCCGGCATGGTTTTTTTGTTTTTAGTGGTGGTGTAGAAGTGGCCGGTACCTTCAGTCGAAACCAATTTGATTTTGTCGCGCATTGTCTGTCTCCTTAAACTTGTTCGCCACGGCTACGGATGTCGGCCAAAACCGCATCAATGCCATTTTTGTCGATGATTCGCATGCCTTTTGAAGATACTCTCAAGCGTACCCAGCGGTTTTCGCTTTCCACCCAGAATCTGTGATGGTGCAGATTCGGCTCAAAACGGCGCTTGGTTTTGTTCATTGCGTGTGAAACGTTGTGCCCGCTCAGGGGGCGTTTACCTGTTACTTGGCATACTCTGGACATGACTACCTCAATGCGAGCTTTTGATTCAAAATAGCCGCGCTTTATATCAAAAAAACTTTTCCGGGTAAACCGCAGCCTGGAAAATAAATTTGATAAAATCCCCCGCATTCCCACTTGTTTCGCGTAATACAGGACTTTATGGCAATCAAACTCGGCATGGTCATGGATCCCATCGGCCAGATCAATATCAAAAAAGACACCAGTTTTGCCATGTTGCTGGAGGCTCAGGCCCGCGGCTGGGAACTGCACTACATGGAGTTGTCCGATCTGTTTATGCGTAACGGCCATGCCTATGCCCGCAGCCGCCTGCTCGAAGTCAAGCGCGACGAGAAACAATGGCATGCTTTCGGCGCCGAGCGGCAGATCGAACTGTCCGAGCTGGACGTGATCATGATGCGCAAGGATCCGCCGTTCAACCAGGAATATATTTACGCCACCTATATGCTGGAGCAAGCCGAACGCCAAGGCGTGTATGTAGTCAATAAGCCGCAGTCGCTACGCGATGCCAACGAAAAAATGTTTACCGCTTGGTTTCCACAATGCTGCACCGATACGTTGGTGGCGCGGGACCCGCAAAAAATCCGCAATTTTCTGGCCGAACAAGGCGAGATCATTTTGAAGCCGCTGGACGGCATGGGCGGCGCCTCGATTTTCCATGTGCGCGAGGGCGACCCTAATCTGAGCGTGATTCTGGAAACCATGACCGGCCACGGCAGCAGTTACATCATGGCGCAACGTTACTTACCGGCGGTCAGGGACGGCGACAAACGAATCTTGATGGTGAACGGCGAACCGGTGCCGTATTGCCTGGCGCGGATTCCGGCCAGCGGCGAAAGCCGCGGCAATCTGGCGGCGGGTGGACGCGGTGAAGGCCGCGAATTGAGCGCGCGCGACCGTTGGATTGCCGAACAGGTTGGGCCGACATTGCGGGAAAAAGGTTTGGTGTTCGTCGGCTTGGATGTGATCGGCGATTACCTGACCGAAGTCAATGTCACCAGCCCGACCTGCGTCCAGGAGTTGGATAAGCAATTCGGCATCAATATCAGTGCGCAATTGATGGACCACATTGCTGCCCAAGTGCAAGGTTGAAATGCAGGCTCCGCAGTTGACGTCGACCCCGCTGTCGCAAGGCGATTCGCTGATCACGGCTTTGTTTCTGGCGGCGGTGGTGCACGTCGTGATTGTATTGGGTATCAACTTTACCTCGCCGAAACCGGCAAAGATGGATAAATCGCTGGAGATTACAGTGGCCCATACTCCGCTGAAAAAGGCGCCGAAGGATGCCAAGTATCTGGCTGCGGAGCATCAGCTCGGCGCCGGCGAGCAAACCCAAAAACCGGAGCCTTTGCAGCATAAAGAGGCGGTACCGTTTTCGCCGCCGAGTCCGCCGCAGAAAAAAGTGGTGCCGCAGCCGATGCCGGTTCCGGCCAAACCGGTCACCGAAAAGGTGCTGGTCCAAGCCAGGGCGCCGGTTAAGATTGCGGCTGAGCCGGAACAGCCGGTGGAAACACCCGAGCCGGTTGAGGTCCATGACGCCGCCCCCAAATTATCCCCTGAAGCCCTGCAGCAGCAGATCGCGCAACTGGGCGAGCGGATTCGCAACAGCCAGCAAAGTACCCAGGAATCGAAAATCAAATTCGTCAACTCGATCAGTACCCACAAATACCTGGCAGCGCAATACGTCAAGGATTGGGAAGACAAGGTTGAGCGTACCGGCAATCTGAATTATCCTGAGGCGGCTCGCAAAAAAGGGGCCTCGCAAATCTTGACGATGGATGTCGGCATCAGTGCCGACGGCAGTATTTACAGTATGCGGATTGTTAAATCGTCCGGAAATCCGGCGCTGGACGATGCTGCCAAGCGCATCGTCAAGATGAGTGCGCCGTTTGCGGCGTTACCGGACGAGTTGTTGAGAGAAGTGAACGTTTTGGTGATTACCAGGGTCTGGAAATTCTCGGACGAAACCGGTATGACCGCCCGTTAGCCTATGAGCACTGCCATGACAGACGCAACTTATTTGAACAATCAGTTTTTGATCGCGATGCCCGGCCTGGCCGACCCGCATTTCTTTCATACCGTCACCTACCTGTGCCAACATAATGCGGAAGGCGCGCTCGGTATCGTGATAAACCGGCCGACCGGTATGAAGTTGAAAGATATTTTCGAGCAGATGGGCATCAAATCCGAAATCGAAGCCGTGTTGAACACGCCGATTTTCGCCGGCGGCCCGGTGCAGCAGGAACGCGGCTTCGTGATTCACAATGCCTGCGAGCAGCGTTGGGATTCCAGTATTTCCACGGCGGAAAACATCACCTTGACCAGTTCCCGCGACATCCTGGAAGCCATCGCCGAAGGTAGAGGCCCAAGCCATTATCTGATCGCGCTGGGTTATGCCGGTTGGGGTAGCGGCCAGTTGGAGAAAGAAATCGTCGAAAACGCCTGGTTGAATACGCCTTGCGGCGAAGCCATCCTCTATGAGACGCCGATCAGCCAGCGCTGGAATGCCGCGGCTGGTCAGCTCGGCATCGACATCAATCGTCTAACCACGCCGGCCGGACATGGTTAAAATCGACCCGCTGGCTGCCAAATTAAGCAGCGACGCCTATTTGGGATTCGATTTCGGCAATAAAAAAATCGGCGTAGCCGTCGGTTATGCCGGCAGCGGCATCGCCAGTCCGCTGCAAACCATTCGTTCCTTAAACCAGGTGCCGGACTGGAGCAGGATCGGCCAACTGATCGCCGAATGGCGGCCGGCCGGCTTGGTCGTCGGCATTTCCCGGCAAGCCGACGGTTCCGACAACGTGGTGACGCCGCGGATGCAGAAGTTCTGTCGCCAGTTGCAGGGGCGTTACAATTTGCCGGTGCACCAGATCGACGAAGCGCTGACCACGTTTGCCGCCAAACAGATGCTGTTCGACGAACTGCAACTCAGTGCGACCAAACTATGGGCGGTCCAAGACCAGCTTGCCGCCCAATTGATTTTGCAAAGTTGGTTCGACCGATAACCGCGGATTTCGGTGCGGATTGGTTATGCCCCGCGCCCGGCCGCCAACAATAACAAAATGCTCAACCACACCATGTCTATCGATTCTTTGAACATCGACGTCCTGCTGGACAATCTGGAACTTGCCATCCGGCAGCAGATCGGCGAACGAAAACTGCAAAATCCGCTGCTGATCGGAATCCACAGCGGCGGGGCTTGGGTTGCCCGCCACATGCACTTGCGCTTGGGCATCAGCGAGCCCTTGGGTTTGCTGGACATCACCTTTTATCGCGACGATTTTTCCCAAATCGGCATGCATCCCAAAGTCAAAACCAGCCAATTGCCGCCACATCTGGAAGGGCGCGATATCATTCTGATCGACGACGTGTTTTACAGCGGCCGTACCAGTCGCGCCGCACTGAACGAGATTTTCGATTACGGCCGCCCCAATCAGGTCGTGCTGGCGGTGTTGATCGAGCGCAACGGCCGCCAAATTCCGTTGCAGCCGGATTGCCGCGGCATCCGTATCGATTTGGCCGAGGGCCAGCGGATTAAATTGACCGGTCCCGACCCGCTCGGCATCGAGATTCAGGATTTGGCCGGAGTCGCGGCATGACCCGGCATCTGCAACTGACCGAGCAAGGCAAACTCAAACACTTTCTGACCATCGAGGGCCTGGATCGGGAGTTGCTGACCGAGATTCTGGACACGGCCGAATCCTTCGTCGGCATGTCCGAGCATCAGGTGAAGAAAGTGCCGTTGCTGCGCGGCAAGACCATCGTCAATCTGTTTTTCGAAAACTCGACCCGCACCCGCACCACGTTCGAGCTGGCTGCCACCCGGCTGTCGGCCGACGTGTTGAACATGGATATTGCCCGTTCCGCCACATCCAAGGGCGAAAGCCTGCTCGACACCATCCGCAATTTGGAAGCGATGCAGGTCGACATGTTCGTCGTGCGCCACGCTTTGAGCGGCGCCGCCCACTTCATCGCTCAACAAGTGGCGCCCCACATCAGCGTAATCAATGCCGGCGACGGCCAGCATGCGCACCCGACCCAGGCCATGCTGGATATGTTCACGATTCGTCAACATAAAAAACAATTCGAGGGGCTGAAAGTCGCGATCGTCGGCGATATCCTGCATTCGCGGGTGGCGCGCTCGCAAATTCTGGCTTTGAATGCCTTGGGTGTGGCCGAGGTTAGAGTCATTGCGCCGAAAACACTATTGCCGGCCCAGGTCAAAACCATGGGCGTGACGCCGATCCACGACATGGACGAGGGCTTGGTCGATGTGGATGTGGTAATCATGTTGCGTTTACAAAAGGAACGGATGAACTCGGCCTTTCTGCCCAGCGAAAGCGAATTTTTCCGCTGCTTCGGTTTGACCGAAGCCAAACTGCAACGGGCCAAACCCGATGCGATCGTGATGCATCCGGGCCCGATCAACCGCGGTGTCGAAATCGCCTCCAGTGTTGCCGACGGCCCGCAGTCGGTGATCCTGCAGCAAGTCAGCAACGGCGTGGCGGTAAGGATGGCGATCATGTCAATGACCATGCAAAGCGGAGGTACGGCATGACAAAATTTCAGGATAGAAATTTTGCACTGCCAACGGCGGCCCGCCAAGGTGCCGCACCAGGAGGTGCGGCATGACCAAAATCCGAATCGACAATGGCCGCATCGTCGATCCGGCCAGCGGCATCGACGCCATTGGCCCGGTCTATATCGCCGACGGTAAAATCGTGGCGGTTGGCGAAGCGCTGGCCGATTTCGCTGCCGAACAAACTATCGACGCGACCGGCCAGTTGGTTTGCCCCGGCTTCGTCGACTTGAGCGTGCGCTTACGCGAGCCGGGCCAGACCCAAAAAGGCAATATCCAATCCGAAACCCGGGCCGCGCTGGCCGCGGGCGTGACTTCGTTGTGTTTGCCGCCCGACACCAAGCCCTGTATCGACACGCCGGCCGTGGTCGAATACATCAAAGACAAGGCCGAGCAGGCCGGTTATGCGCAAGTTTACAGTATCGGCGCGCTGACCCAGCGTCTGAACGGCAACGAGCTCAGTGCCATGTTTGCGCTGAAGCAGGCCGGCTGCATCGCAGTCGGCAATGCCAGTGCCCCGCTCGGCAATTTGCTGATCTTGCGCCGGGCGATGGAGTACGCCAGCAGCCACGATTTGCTGCTGATGTTCCGCGCCAACGAAGCGTCCTTGTCCGGCAAGGGCTGCGCCCACGAAGGCGCGGTCGCCAGCCGCTACGGCTTGCCCGGCATTCCGGAAGCGGCGGAATCGATTGCATTGGCACAATGTCTGGAACTGGCCGAACTGACCGGCTGCCGGGTGCATTTCAGTCAGATCAGTTGCAAGCAATCGGTGATCAAGATCCAACAGGCCAAGAAGTACGGTCTGAACGTCACCGCCGACGTCGCGATACACCAACTGCACCTGACCGAAAACGACATGGCACCGTTCGACGGCAATTACCACGTGATGCCGCCGCTACGGGGCACGATAGACCGCCAGTATCTGCGCGAAGCGTTGGCCAACGGCACCATAGACGCGATTTGTTCCGATCACCAACCGCACGATCTGGACGCCAAGCTCGGCGCGTTTCCGGAAACCGAGTCCGGCGTCGCAGCGCTGGAAACGCTGGTGCCGTTGACGCTGGCCCTGACCGGCCAACACCGCATCGGCCTGACGCAAGCGATTGCCGGCCTGACCTGCAACCCGGCGCGGATCATGGGCCTGGCCGCCGGTACGCTGGCCGTGGGCAGCAACGCCGACATCTGTATTTTCGATCCGGCGCTGGTCTGGCGGGTCGAGCGCCCGGCCTGGCTTAGCGCCGGCTGCAACACGCCTTACTGGGGGCGCGACCTGACCGGGCGCGTGACCCACACCTTACAAGCCGGGCGGATTGCATATTGCCTGTCGGATATTTCTGGAGTTAACCGGGGCTGACCCTTAGCACCGTGACGGCGGGCAGCCCTCGCCAAGGAATTTAACATGAGTTGCATCAAAAATCGGACCAGCAGTTCCGCTTCGACCAGCATTATCGACGATTTGAAAGGCGACCAATCCTGGCGCATCTTCCGGATCATCAGCGAGTTTACCGAAGGCTTCGATGAATTATCCGGCCTGTGCGACGCGATCTCGATTTTCGGTTCGGCCCGCTTGAAACCGGATCATCCCTATTACGTCAAGACCGTCGAAATCGCCGACCTGCTCAGCAAACAGGGCTTTGCCATTATCAGCGGCGGCGGTCCGGGCGTAATGGAAGCCGCGAATAAAGGCGCGATCGCCAACGACCAACCCTCCATCGGTTTGAATATCGAATTGCCGATGGAGCAAAAACCCAATCCTTACCAGAATATCGCGCTGAATTTCCGTTACTTCTTCGTGCGCAAAGTCATGTTCGTGCGTTATTCGATCGGTTACGTCTGTATGCCGGGCGGTTTCGGTACGCTGGACGAATTCTTCGAAGCGCTGACGCTGATGCAGACCCACAAGGTCTATCCGATTCCGCTGGTGTTGTTCGGCAGCGACTTCTGGAACGGGCTGATGGACTGGATGAAGGCGAAAATGCTCGAATACGGCACCATTTCCGAAGAGGATTTAGCACTGATCACCGTCACCGACGATCCGCACGAGGTGGTCAACATCATGGTCGCCCATCGCGAATGGAAAGACCGGCAACGTAAAAACTAGCCGCAAACGCAACTTTTCGGACCAAGGTCGGTCCCAACTCGGCAACATCAATCAAACCAATTCGACATGACTGCAACAAGTCCCGATTCCTGCCAAGCGGCGCTGCAACAACTCAAACACCATATCAATAGCCAAATCATCGGCCAGGAAGTCCTGGTAGAGCGGATGCTGATCGCGTTGCTGGCCGACGGCCACCTGTTGGTGGAAGGTGCGCCGGGGTTGGCCAAAACCCGCGCCATCAATGTTCTCAGCCAGGGCGTACAGGCCGATTTTCACCGGGTGCAATTTACCCCGGATCTGTTACCGGCGGATTTGACCGGCACCGAAATATACCGGCCGCAGCCCGGCAGCTTCGAATTTCAGAAAGGTCCGTTATTCCATAATCTGATCCTGGCCGACGAGATCAACCGGGCGCCGGCAAAAGTGCAGGCGGCGTTGCTGGAAGCAATGGCCGAGCGGCAGATCACGGTCGGTAAAGCCACCTATCCGCTGCCGCAACTGTTCATGGTGATGGCGACCCAAAACCCGATCGAACAGGAAGGCACCTATCCGCTGCCGGAAGCTCAGCTCGACCGGTTTTTGCTGCACGTCAAAATCGATTATCCGGATGCCGGCCATGAACAAGCCATTCTGCACCTCGCCCGGGCCGAAGCCAAAGGTGCTTTGCAAAACGGCGACTACCAGGCGCCCAAAATCAGCCAGCAAACGCTGTTCGCCGCCCGTGGCGAGGTACTCGACTTATACATGGCCGATAGTCTGGAGCAATACTTATTGCAGATCGTATTGGCCACCCGTAAACCGGCGGCCTACGGCCAGGACTTGGCCGGTTGGATCCAATACGGCGCCAGCCCGCGCGCCAGCATTGCGCTGGACCGCTGCGCCCGGGCCAAGGCCTGGCTGGCGCAGCGCGATTTCGTCGACCCGGCCGACATCCAGGACATGGCCTACGACGTACTTCGCCACCGGTTGATTTTGTCCTACGAGGCCGAGGCCGAGGGCGTCACTGCCGACTACGTGGTCAAGGAATTGATCGCCAGGATTGCCGTGCCGTGATGGATGCGCAACACACCGCCGATAACCCGCGGGTGGCGGTTACTCTGAAAGGCTTGGTCGATCTGGCCAAACCGGCCGCCGCGATCAGCCTGGGTCACGCCAATATCCGCGCCGCGCAGAGCGGTAATTACCTGTCGCATCTGAAAGGGCGCGGCATGGCCTTCGACGAAACCCGTCTGTACCAGCCCGGCGACGATGTACGCCGCATCGATTGGCGCGTCACCGCCCGCACCGGCAAACCGCACAGCAAAATTTTCAAAGAGGAACGCGAGCGGCCGATGTTCATCGCCGTCGATTACCGGGCGACGATGGCTTTCGCTACCCGCGGCGTGTTCAAGTCGGTGCAGGCCGCCCGTCTGGCGGCTTTGCTGGCGTGGGCCGCATTGCAACAGGGCGACCGCATCGGCGGCCAGATATTCAGCGAAGCCGGTTGCCTGGAATTGCGGCCGCAAACCGGCAAGCCGGCCTTGCTGCGGTTTTTGAATGCCTTGGTAAAACCGGCTTACAGCGGCGACCCGGCAGATCAGCTCGATATTCCGCTGTCCAGGCTGCTACATCACGCCCGCCCCGGCAGCCGGGTTTATATCCTCAGCGATTTTCGCGGTCTGAATCCGGCCGCCGAACGGCATTTGACCAATTTGGCCAAGCACTGCGAAGTGGTCATGGTGCATATTGCCGACCCGTTGGAAATGCGCTTGCCCAGCAAGGGCCGCTACAGATTTACCGACGGCTTGCGGGAAATCCTATTCGACAGCGCCGACCGGCAACGGGCGCAGTCCTATCAGCAACAGTTTGCCGATCGTCGGCGCCTGCTGCAGAAATTGTCCAGCCAATTGCACTCGCTGCTGATCCCCTGTAGCACGCAGCAAACCGCTCTGGACGTGCTGACCGGCGCCCGGCCGCATTGCCGCTAGAGGCCCAGTCCGTCATGTCCGGATCCGAAAACTTGCTGCGTCCCGCCAATTTAGCCGCCCCGGGGCCACAGGCGCGGCAAACCGGCGTTGCGCGACCGCTGCATTTTGCCGCCAGCATCGCTATGCTGGCGGCCGCAATTTTTATCGGCGGCTGGCTGGGCATGAAACTGGTGATTCCGCCGGGTTATTCCAGTCCGCTCTGGCCGCCGGCGGGGATCGCACTGGCCGCCTTATTGATATGGGGCCGCCGGTTGTGGCCGGGTATCTGGTTGGGCGCCGTGCTCAACGAATTGACCGCTGCCGCTAATTTTTCCGGGCAATTGAATTCGACTGCCGTCGCGGCCGCGATGTTGATCGCTGGCGGCAGCACCTTACAAGCCGTGGTCGCCTCCGGTTTGTCGGAACGGTATTTGCGGCCGGGCTTGCCGAAACTGGAAACGCCGGGCCGGATCTTGACGTTTTTTGTGTTAGTCGGCCCTTTGGCTTGCGTGACCGCGCCGAGCATAGGCATCGGTGCCCTGTACGGTTTGCAACTGATGCCCGGCGACGAGGTACAAAACTCCTGGCGCAATTGGTGGATCGGCGACAGCCTGGGCGTGATGGTGATCGCGCCGTTGCTGTTCTGCGCCTTCGGCCGACCGCATGCCTTGTGGCGGGCCCGGCGCTTGAGCGTGGCCTTGCCGCTATTGGGCACTCTGCTGGCGCTGGTGTTAGTGTTCACGCAGGTGTTTCGCGCCGAGCAAACCCGAATCCAGCAGACCTTCGATAACCGGGCGGCCGCCGTCGAAACCCTGTTGGCGGAATACACCACCCACGTTGTCGACAGTAGTCTGGCGCTGCGGGATGTATTCCTGGCGTCCAGCGATATCAGCCGCGAGCAATTTAGCGGCTTTGCTCGCGGCATCTTGGAGCGGCATCCGGAAATCCAGGCGCTGGAATGGTTGCCGAGAATACGTCACCCGCAACGCGCCGGCTTCGAAGCTAAATTGCGGCAGGAAGGCTACGCCGGATTCCGCATCACCGAACGCGACCCCGGCGGCCGTTCCGTGCCGGCCGGCGAACGCGCCGAATATTTTCCGGTGGCCTACGTCGAGCCGATGGCCGGAAACGAGAGATCCTTCGGGTTGGACTCGGTATCCAATCCGCTGAGTAAACAGGCCAAGGATGCCGCGCGGGCCAGCGGCAAGCCGACCGCATCGGCAGGGCTAAGTCTGGTGCAGGCCGATGGCGCAGTTCCGGGCGTACTGGTGTCTATCCCGGTATTCAAAATGGCGGCAGCGGCGGCAGACAGCGATTTCATCGGTTTCGTCTCGGCGGTAATTGTGCCGGCGCGGATGTTGGAGGTCGTCACCCAGGGCCTGAACACGCAGTCCTTGGATATCAGTATCGAGGATACCGCCGGCAACGGCGTCTACACCGAATTGTTCGCCAAGCGCTTACCCTCGACGATGCGCCAAAATTACGCATTGCAGGATTGGCAACGAGTCTTCAAATTCGTCGACCGCGATTGGCGGGTGACGATAATGCCGAGCAGCCAATTCATCAACGAACAAGGGTCTTCGGTGTTATGGGTGACCTTGCTCGGCGGCCTATGCTTTACCAGTTTGTTGAATATCATGCTGTTGATCGTCAGCGGCCGCACCGCCGCCGTCGAAGCCTTGGTCGAACAGCGCACCCGCGATCTGGAAACGGCGGTATCCGAACAAAAAGCCGCCGCGCAACAGGCGCGCGAGTCCGAGCTTAAATTGCGCACTATCGTCGATTCGCAACCGGAGTCCGTGAAACTGCTGGCGCGCGACGGCCGGCTGCTGCAGATGAATCCGGCCGGCCTGGACATGATAGAAGCCGATTCGCTGCAACAGGCCCAGAATTGTCGATTGGAAGACTTGGTCGGCGCCAAATACCGGGACCAATTCAAAAAATTGATCCGTCGGGTGTTCGCCGGAGCGTCAGGCACCTTGGAATTCGAAATCACCGGATTGCGCGGCGGCCAGCGCTGGCTGGACACTCATGCCGTTCCGATGCGCGACGCCGACGGCAACATTACCGCCTTGTTGGGCTTGTCGCGCGATATCACCGAACGCAAACTGGCCGAAGACGATTTAAAGCTGGCTGCCCGCGTGTTCAGCGAGGCTCACGAAGGGATTCTGATTACCGACGCCGAGGCCAACATCATCGACGTCAATCCCACCTTTTGCGAGATTACCGGTTACAGCCGCGACGAGATGGTCGGCAAAAAACCCAATATTCTGCAGTCGGGTAAATACGGTCCGGAATTCTACGCCGAGATGTGGCGCGACTTGCAGCAACAGCAGCATTGGCGCGGCGAATTATGGAACCGCAAAAAGAACGGCGATTTGTATGCGGAATGGTTGACGATTTCCGCATTGTGCGACAGCGACGGCCGCATCACGCATTACATCGGCCTGTTTTCCGACGTGACCCAAGCCAAACAACAGCAACAGTTGTTGGAACTGGTGGCGCATTACGATCCGTTGACCCGGTTGCCAAACCGGATTTTGTTCGCCGACCGCTTGAGCCAGGCTATTGCTCACAGCAAACGGGAGAAGTCGTTGCTGGCGATCTGCTTTCTGGATCTGGATGGTTTCAAACCGGTCAACGACCTGTTCGGCCACGACATCGGCGACCGGGTGCTGGTGGAAGTGGCGGAGCGCATCAAGAATACGATTCGCGAGGAGGACAGTGTGTCGCGCCACGGCGGCGACGAATTTGCCTTGCTGCTGCGCGATATCGACACCCTTGAGCAATGCGAACAGGCCATTTTGCGTATCCATCAGGCGATCTCCGAACCCTTCTCGGTCGACGGCCAGCAAATCACGGTCGGTGCCAGCAGCGGCTACACCTTATATCCGCTGGACGATGCCGATCCGGACGGCTTGCTGCGGCATGCCGATCACGCCATGTATCAGGCCAAACTGGCCGGCAAGAACCGTTGCCAATTGTTCGATGCGACGCAGGACCAGCAAATCATGCATCGCCACCAGCAATTGCGCGATATCGAAGCGGCCTTCGTGAATGGCGAAATGTGTTTGTATTACCAGCCCAAGGTCGATATCAAGCGCGGTCAGGTTGCTGGCGTCGAAGCCTTGATCCGCTGGTTGAGTCCGCAGCGCGGCATGGTGCCGCCGCTGGAGTTTCTGCCGGCCATTGCCTCTACCGATTTGGAAATCCGCATCGGCAACTGGGTGATCGAGCAGGCCTGCCGCGATCTGGCGGCTTGGCAGGCATTGGGCTTGAAATTGGAAGTCAGCGTCAATATTTCCTCGTACCATTTGCTGTGGCCGGGAATTCAGGAGCACATAGCCGGCATCTTGCGGCAACATCCCGAAATCCGGGCGCAGTCTTTGCAATTCGAAATCCTGGAAAGTACCGCGCTGGACGATTTGAGCGCCGTGAACCGCATCATCAAGAATTGCCGCGAGCAGCTGGGTATCAGTGTGGCGCTGGACGACTTCGGCACCGGCTATTCGTCGCTGACCCATTTGCGACATTTGTCGGTCGATACCGTAAAGATCGATCAAACCTTCGTCCGCGACATGCTCGATGATCCGGACGACTACGCCATCATCGACAGTGTGATTGATTTGAGCCAAGCCTTTAACCGTAAGGTGGTCGCCGAAGGCGTCGAAAATCAGGACCAAGGTGTGGTGTTGCTGTTGCTCGGTTGCCGATTGCTGCAAGGTTATGCGATTGCCAGGCCGATGCCGGCAGCGCAGATCGCCGATTGGGTGGCCGCCTACCGGCCTTTTGCCGACTGGGATTTCTATGCCAACGCCGAGTTGACGCCGGAGCAGACCATGATTGCCATTCGGCGTTGCGACGCCCGCCAGTGGTTGCAGCGGGTACGCGACTGCCTGTTTGCGGCCGGACAACAGCCGGTACCGGCCTGGCCGATCATGGATCGCCAGCGCACCCATTTGGGGCGCTGGCTGCGTCAGGCCCGGCAGGAGCGGCAGCACGCCGAGGACTGGCTGGAGCGACTGCTGCAACTGCAGCAAAATTTGCATAGCCAGGCCGATCGCTTGCAACGATATTACGATGCCGGCGAGTTGGCGGCAGCCCAAACCGGTTTTGCCGATTTACAGGCGGTACAGCGGGAAATCGACGAAAGCCTGATCCTGTATACTCAACTGCCCTGAATTCGATAACGCCAACGATGGAACAATTGCCGTTAAGAGATATTCATTTGCCCGACGCCGTCGATTTTTGGCCACCGGCGCCCGGTTGGTGGGCTTTGGCGCTATTGCTGCCGGCATTAATGTTCGGTTTGCGGCAGCTTTATCAACGAATACGTCGGCGCAGTGCCGTTAAAATTGCCGGCAAATTGCTGGAAGCCATGCGCAGCGAGCCCACAGGCGATGCCAGACAAACTGTGGCGGCCTTGTCCGCCTGGTTGCGCCGGGTTGCGCTGAGTACCGCACCGCGGCGCGACGTGGCCAGCCTGAGCGGCCATGCCTGGCTGCAATATCTGGATCGTTCTTTGCCGGATGCGCCGTTCACACAGGGGCCCGGACGTTGTCTGGCCGATGCCCACTACCGGCCGCAGCTACCGAACGACGCGGAATTGGATGCCTTGTTCGAGCTATGCGAACGCTGGTTGAAACAGCAGGCGAAAAAATCATGATGACGCTGGCCTGGCCTTGGCTGTTGCTCCTGATACCGTTGCCGCTCTTGCTGCGCCGCTGGTTGCCGGCCCAGACTCCGGCCCGGCAGGCGGCATTGAAGACCCCGTTTCTGGACGATTTCGGCAGCGATCCGGGTCGCATCGTCGGCAGCGACCGGCGTTGGCCGTTGTGGCTGGCGGTTTGCGCCTGGCTTTGCCTGCTGTTGGCCGCGGCCCGGCCGCAGTGGCTGGGCGAACCGCTGGAGCAGACGGTCAGCGGCCGCGATCTGATGTTGGCGGTCGACGTCTCCGGCAGCATGCAGGAAGAGGACTTTCTGTTGGAGAAACAGCGGGTCGACCGACTGACCGCGATCAAGCAGGTGGCGGGCGAATTCATCATGCGCCGCGCCGGCGACCGCCTCGGCCTGATCCTGTTCGGGACCCAGGCTTATCTGCACGTACCGCTGACTTTCGACCGCAAGACTGTACAGACCTTGCTCGGGGAGGCCTTTATCGGCATCACTGAAGACGAGCCGAAAACCTCTATCGGCGATGCCATCGGCCTGGCGATCAAGCGGCTGCAAGACCAGAAAGATGCCAGCCGGGTCTTGATCCTGTTGACCGACGGCGCCAACACCGCCGGCGAACTGACACCGCTGAAAGCCGCAGAACTGGCAGCCGAAAACCACTTGAAAATCTATACCATCGGCATCGGCGCCGACGAAATTTTGGTGCGCAGCCTGTTCGGCACCCGCCGGGTCAATCCGTCGCTGGATTTGGACGAGAAAACCTTGACCGCGATCGCCGAAGCCACCGGCGGCCATTACTTCCGCGCCCGCAACACCGAGGAATTGGAGCGCATTTACCAAATGCTGGACCAACTGGAACCGGTGGAAAAGGACAAACAATACTTCCGGCCGCGGAGCGAGCTGTTCCATTGGCCGTTGGGTCTGGCTTTGATATTGGCCGGCTTGATCGCGGCCGGGCGGTTACGGTGGAGCTGATGCCGGCAGAATTCCATTTTTTACGGCCGCTCTGGTTTCTGGCCTTGCTGCCGGCCGCCTTGCTGTTGCTGAAACTGGCCCGCCACCGGCAAAGCCGGGCAAATTGGACTGAGGTTTGCGATGCCGAGCTATTGCCGTTCGTGCTGCAGGACCAGCCGGCGGCAGCGCAGCGGCGCTATAGCCTGATCGGTGCCGCGCTGGCGACCGTGCTGGCGATTGTTGCGTTGGCCGGGCCGACTTGGGAACGCTTGCCCAGCCCGGCTTTTCGCAACGATGCGGCGCTGGTCATCGCGCTGGATTTGTCCAAATCGATGGACGCCGCCGATATCAAGCCCAGCCGCATCGGCAAGGCCCGCTATAAAATCGCCGACCTGCTGAAACAGCGCAAGGACGGCCAGACCGCACTGCTGGTTTACGGCGGCGATGCCTTTACCGTGACGCCGCTGACCACCGACACCGCCACCATCGACAGCCAGTTGTCGGCATTGACCACCGACATCATGCCCAGCCCCGGCAGTCATACCGCCATTGCCGTAGAACACGCCGCCAATTTGTTGCGTCAGGCCGGACTGGCCAAAGGCCATATCCTGTTGGTGACCGACGGCGCCGACGCCGACGTGGCGGAACAAGCCGAGCATTGGTTGCGCGGTTACCAATTATCGGTATTGGCGGTCGGTACCGCCGACGGCGCGCCGATCCAGGCGGCCGGCGGCGGTTTTTTGAAAGACCGCAGCGGCAATATCGTGGTGGCGAAGATGGACGAAGCGACCTTGGCGACTCTGGCTCGCAACGGCCGCGGCCTTTATCAGCCGGTAACGGCCGGCGACGAAGATGTCGAAGCCTTGAGCCGGGTGTTCAATTCCGTCGTAACCGATCCGCAAAATCAGGACTCCAATTTGCTGTTGCAGCAATGGGACGAAAAAGGCCCATGGCTGTTACTGCTGGTGTTGCCGTGGGCGGCCGGGCAATTCAGGAAAGGCTTGTTGCTCTGGTGCCTGTTGAGTCTGGCGCCGCTGCCCAGAAACAGCTATGCGCTGGATTGGCAAAGCTTGTGGAAAAATCCCGACCAACGCGCAAAGCAGGCCTTCGAGCAGCAACAATACCAGCAGGCGGCCGAGCAATTCCAAGACCAGGCCTGGCGCGCCGCGGCCCAATACAAGGCCGGCCAATACGAACAGGCCGCCGAGTCCCTGAAACACGCCAACAGCGCGGAAGGCCACTACAACCGCGGCAATGCGCTGGCCCTGGCCGGTCGTTTGCCGGAGGCGGTGCAGGCTTACCAGCAGGCCTTGCAACTCGATCCGCAGCATCAGGACGCAAAATACAATAAAGAATTGGTCGAGAAAAAATTGCAGGAGCAGCAGCAACAGCAACAACAGCCGAACCAGGGCCAGGACCGCCAGCCGCAGGACGGCGGACAAGAACAGCACGCGCAAGACCGGCAATCCCAGTCCGGTCAGGCAGACGGCGACCGGCAGAACGAAGCGGCCAAGCAGCAGCCGGGCGAGCAATCGGCGGCGGACCAGCGCAAGCAGGCCGAGCAGCAATCAAAACCGGCGGAACAAAACCCCTCGGATAGCCGGCAAACTGCGCCGCCGGATCAGGCTCAAAATCAGCCCAAGGATGCCAAGCCGGAAGCGCAGCCGGCGGAAGCGGCCGCCGCGGTCGAGCGCAACGAAACCGAACGCGCCAACGAACAGCTATTGAAACGTATTCCCGACGAGCCCACCGGTTTGTTGCGGCGGAAATTCAAGTATCAATACAGCCAACGCAATCGCCGGAATCAGGCCGACAGCCCCTGGTAAAGCGATGCCCAAACCGTTCCACAGACTGACGAAAAGACGATGGATATTGGCCTGATAGTGTTTTTGATTGTGCTCAACGGCGTGTTTGCCATGTCGGAAATGGCCTTGGTGTCTTCCGGTTTGGCCCGCTTGCAGAGATTGGCCGGCGAGAAGCGGGCCGGCGCCGCCACCGCCTTGAAACTGCACCAAGACCCGTCGCGGTTTTTGTCCACGGTCCAGGTCGGTATCACCTCGGTCGGCATCCTCAGCGGCGCGCTCGGCGAAGACGCCCTGACCGAACCGTTGCAGCGCTATCTGGCCCAATTTCCCTGGTTGGCGCCGTACGCCGACAGCATCGCCCTGATCGCGACCGTGGTTGCCATCACCTATTTTTCGGTCGTGGTCGGCGAATTGGCACCGAAGCGGCTGGCGCTGCTGAATCCGGAACGGATTGCGTTGGCCGTGGCCAAACCGATGAACGCGTTGGCGGCGCTCGCCAGCCCGCTGGTGTGGTTGTTGTCCTCGTCCAGCTCGCTGCTGCTGCGTTTGTGCGGTGCCCACCGGCCGCCGCAGGCCAGCGTGACCAACGAGGAAATCAAATTGCTGATGGAAATCGGCGCCGAGTCCGGCGTGTTTCATGCCAGCGAACGCCATCTGGTCGGCAATGTGATGAAGCTCGACGAGCAGCGGGTCGGCGCGGCGATGACCCCGCGGCTGCAGATTTACGCGGCCGACCTGGATGACGGCGATGCCGAGGTGCGGCGCAAGCTTGCCGAATGCCCCTATGCCAGAACCGTGATTTGCCGCGGCGGGCTGGACAACATCGCCGGGGTATTGACCCGCAGCGAATTGCTGCAGCCGGCGATGAGCGGGGTGGCCTTCGAAATCGCACCGTTCGTGCACACGCCGCATTTCGTGCCGGAGACGATGACTTTGGTGCAACTGCTGGAATATTTCAAAGCCAACCAGGTCGACCTGGCTTTGGTCGCCAACGAGTATGGCGATATCGAGGGCCTGGTCACGCTGAGCGACGTATTGAAAGCCATCGTCGGCGAATTGCCCGGCGGCGACCTGGATGTCGATATTGCCGAGCGGGCCGACGGCTCCTGGCTGGTCGACGGCGGCGTCTCGGTGCAGCGCTTGAAATCGCTGATCGGCTTCAGCGGCGAGCTCCCCGGCGAAGCCGACAATGCTTACCACACGGTAGGTGGCTTCGTCTTGTTTTACCTGGAAGATATTCCGCGTGTCGCCGAAGCCTTCGAGTATCGGGAATGGCGGTTCGAGATTGTCGACATCGACGGCGTGCGCATAGACAAAGTGCTGATCACGCCGCGGCCGGGCGAAGAATAAATGCCGGGGCCGCCCATTGCGGCCGTGCCGGGCAAGCAGATTACTGACAAAAGGAAAAAACCATGCAAGCGCAGCGATTCTTAACCCTGATCTTCGCTTTATTGTGCTGGGCCGGGCCGGTGCCGGCCGCCGACATGAAACCGTTGCTGGAGGCCTCGCCGGCGTTGATGAAATTGTTGACGATTGACGAAGTCAGGCCCGGCGAGATGCGGGAGTCGTTGAGCCTGTCGGCGCGGGTGGATTTGGATCAGCATCGGGTGGCCCGGATCGGGGCCAGCGTGACCGGCCGCATCACCGAGATCAATGCGATGCTGGGCCAGAACGTCAAGAAGGGCGACCGGCTGGCGTTATTGAACAGCACCGAACTGAGCCAGGCCCAATCGGACTATCTGAAAGCCACGTCGCAAGTCAATCTGCGGCGAATCACGGTCAAGCGCGCCGAGCGGCTGCTGGAAAGCGGCGTGATCGCCGAAGCCGAACTGCAGGAACGCCAGGGCGTGCTGGCCGAAGCCGAGGTGGATCAGCGCGCCGCCAGCGACCGCTTGCGGGTGATGGGCATGAGCGAGGCCGATTTGAAGCGGCTGGACAGGCAGCGCAGCATCCATTCGTTTTCGCCGGTAACCTCCAGCATCGACGGCGTCGTGATCGAGCGTAACGTCGCCATCGGCCAGGTGGTGCAGCCGGCCGACAGCCTGTACACGGTCGCCGATTTGTCGCAACTATGGCTGGTGGCGGAAATTCCGGAACAGCAGGCGCACTGGGCCCGGCAGGGCGACCAGGTGTTGGCGGAAGTGCCGGCGTTGCCCGGTGAGAGCGTCAGCGGCAAACTGATCTACGTTTCCGATCTGGTCGATCCCGACACCCGCACCGTGACGGTCAGGATGGCGTTGGCCAATCCGCAGCGACTGTTCAAGCCGCAGATGCTGGCGACTTTAAAAATCAGCAAGCCCGGCGCCCAGTCGCTGCTGATTCCAAGCCCGGCGGTGGTGCGGGAAGATGATAAAGACCACGTGTTCGTGCAGACTGCCGACAATCGGTTCGAATTGCGCCCGGTCAAACTCGGCCGCGAGGAAGCCCAAAAGCGCGAATTGCTGGCCGGTCTGCGCCCCGGCGAAAAAATCGTCGTCAACGGCGCCTTTCATTTGAACAACGAACGCCTGCGTAGCGCGTTGGAGTAAGCCATGATCAACCGTTTGATAGAACTGGCGCTGCAACAACGGATTTTGGTGGCGGTGCTGGCGGTGGCGGTGGCGCTGTTCGGCGTCCGCGCAGTGCGGCAGCTGTCGGTGGATGCGTTTCCGGACGTGACCAATATTCAGGTGCAAATCGCCACCGAAGCCGCCGGAAAATCGCCCGACGAGGTCGAGCGGCTGGTGACCGTGCCGTTGGAAATCGCGATGGCCGGCTTGCCGGGACTGGAGGAAATGCGCTCGCTGAATAAAAACGGCCTGTCGCTGATTACGCTGATCTTTACCGATAAGACCGAGGTCTATTTCGCCAGGCAATTGGTGATGGAGCGCCTGATCGAGGTCAAGCAGCAAATGCCGCCCGGCGTCAATCCGGTGCTGGGCCCGGTGTCGACCGGCCTGGGCGAGGTTTACCAATATACGCTGGACCGCGACGATGACGGCGAGCGGCCGTTGACCCAGGAAGAGTTGCAGTTTCGGCGTGAAGCACAGGATTGGGTGGTCAGGCCGCTGTTGCGCGGCATTCCCGGCGTCGCCGAGATCAATTCCCAGGGCGGTTACGTCAAGCAATACCAGGTTTTGGTCAATCCCAACCGCTTGCACCACTACCGGATTTCGCTGAACGAGGTGTTCGAGGCCTTGGCTCGCAACAACGCCAACAGCGGCGGCGGCGTGTTGCCGCACTATGCCGAACAATATTTGATCCGCGGCGTCGGCCTGATCAACGAGGTTAAGGACATCGCCAATATCGTGTTGAAGGAGGAAAACAGTGTGCCGGTGCATATGCACGACGTCGCCGAAATCAAAATAGGCCACGAAGTGCGGGTCGGTGCGGTGTTAAAAAACGGTTATACCGAATCGGTCGGCGGCGTGGTCATGATGCTGCGCGGCGGCAACGCCAAGGAAGTGGTGAGCCGGATCAAGCAACGGGTGGCCGAAATCAACGCCAAGGGCATGCTGCCGGGCGGCTTGAAAATCGTGCCGTATTACGATCGCAGCGATCTGGTCGACGCAGCCTTGCATACCGTGACCAAAGTGTTGATGGAAGGCATCGTCTTGGTCGTCATCATCCTGTTTCTGTTCCTGGGCGATGTGCGCTCCAGCCTGATCGTGGTCGGTACCCTGATCGTGACGCCGCTGGTGACTTTCATCATGATGAACCAATTGGGCTTATCGGCCAATTTGATGTCTCTCGGTGGCCTGGCGATTGCGATCGGTTTGATGGTGGACGGTTCGGTGGTGGTGGTCGAGAACGCGTTCCGCTTGCTTGGCGAGCGCAAGGGCCGCGCCACCAGCCGGGTGCGGGTGGTACAGGCGGCGACCCAGGAAGTGGCGACGCCGGTATTGTTCGGCGTCGGCATCATCGTCTTGGTGTTTTTGCCGTTGATGACGCTGCAGGGGATGGAAGGCAAGATGTTTGCGCCGCTGGCTTACACCATTGCGATCGCGCTGCTGATTTCGCTGGTGGTGTCGCTGACCTTGTCGCCGGTGTTGTGCGCGTTTGCGTTGGAGGGCCACGACGGTGAACACGATACCCGCTTGATTGCGTTCATCAAGCGCCATTATCTGCGCTTGCTGGATTTTTCGATGGCCAACCGGCTGAAAGTGGTCGGCGCCGCCTTGGCGGCCTTTGTCGGCGCTTTGGTGTTGTTGCCCTTGCTCGGCACTTCGTTCATTCCGGAAATGAAGGAAGGCTCCATCGTGCCGGGTATCAACCGGATGCCGAATATCTCCTTGGAAGAAAGTATCAACGTCGAGATGCAAGCCATGAAAATGGTGATGCAGATTCCGGGCGTCAAAAACGTGGTGTCCGGCGTCGGCCGCGGCGAAAGTCCGGCCGATCCGCAATCGCAAAACGAGTCGACGCCGATTGTGACCTTGAAACCGCGCGAGGAATGGCCGCAAGGCTGGACTCAGGACGACATTGCCGATGCGATGAGCGGCAAGCTGATCGAAAATCTGCCCGGCATGCAAGTGGTGATGGCGCAACCGATTTCCGACAGGGTCGACGAGATGGTGACCGGGGTGCGTTCCGACGTTGCGGTCAAGGTGTTCGGCGACGATCTGGCCGAACTCAAGCGGCTGGCCGATGCGATTGCCGGGGTGGCTAACGGCGTCAGCGGTGCCCGCGACATTCGGGTGGAACGGCTGACCGGTCAGCAATATCTGAATATTACCGTCGACCGCCAGGCGATCGCCCGCCACGGTCTGAATGCGGCGGACATTCACGACGTGATCGAAACCGCAATTGCCGGCAAAGTCGCCACCGAGATTTACCAGGGCGAGCGGCGCTTCTCCGCTGCGGTGAGATTGCCGGAAGCCTTCCGCAACAATATCGCCGCGATCGACCAATTGATGTTGACCTCCCCAAACGGGGCGCGGGTGCCGCTGGGCGACGTGACCAAGATCAGCCTGAACGACGGCCCCGCCCAGATCAGCCGGGAAATGGGCAAGCGGCGGATCGTGGTCGGCATTAACGTGCGCGACCGCGATTTGGGCGGCTTCGTCGCCGAGTTGCAAAAGGCCGTGGCCGATAAGGTCAAATTGTCGGAAGGATATTATCTGCAGTGGGGCGGTCAGTTCCAGAACATGGAGCGGGCCTTGGGTCATTTGCAAATGATCATTCCGGTAACGATTGCGGCGATTTTCTTTCTGCTGTTCATGTTGTTCAAATCGCTGCGCTTCGCCGCGCTGATCATCCTGGTGCTGCCGTTCGCTTCGATCGGCGGTATCGTCACGCTGTTTTTGAGCGGCGAGTATTTGTCGGTGCCGGCTTCGGTCGGTTTCATCGCCTTGTGGGGTATCGCGGTGTTGAACGGCGTGGTGTTGGTGTCCTATATCCGGGCCCAGCGCGAGAGCGGGCTGAGCCTGGAATATGCGGTGCGCCGCGGCTGCGAGCAGCGTTTCCGGCCGGTGATGATGACGGCGACGGTGGCCTTGTTGGGCTTGGTGCCGTTTCTGTTTGCGGTCGGGCCCGGTTCGGAAGTGCAAAAGCCGCTGGCCATCGTCGTGATCGGCGGTCTGATCAGTTCGACCTTATTGACTCTGGTGGTATTGCCGGTGCTGTACGGTTGGTTCGACGACCGTCAGGATGTTCATAAACCGTTTTCGATGAGATGAGCGGATTTTTGTCTATGCGTACTAGTGTGTCGCCCTGGTGGCTGGGGATATTGTGGTTTTGGCTGAGTGCCGTTGCCGGCGCCGCCGAGATCGGCGTTGCGGTCGACCGCAATCCGGTGGCTTTGAACGAGTCGTTTCAAATTACGTTTACCGCAACCGAGCAACCGGACGGCAATCCGGATCTCGAGCCCTTGCGGCAGGATTTCGAGATCGTCAACCAGCAACGCAGCAGCAGTGCCTCCTGGGTCAACGGCAAAAGCAACCGCAATGAGCAATGGGTTTTGACGGCGATGGCCAAGCGCAGCGGCGAGTTGACGATACCGGCCATTGCCTTCGGTGCCGACAGCAGTAAACCGCTGGCGCTGACGGTGACCGAAGCCGCGCAGCCGACCGCGAAGGACGATGAACTGTTCCTGGAAGTCTCGGCGACGCCGGAGCAGCCCTATGTGCAGGCGCAGGTGATTTATACGCTGAAACTGTTCCGCCGGGTGCAGATCACCCAGGCCAGTTTGGCGGAGCCGGAAATCAAGGATGCCCTGGTGGAAAAACTGGGCGAGGACAGTACTTACTCGACCCAAATCAAGGGTGTCGACTATTGGGTCACCGAGCGCAAATATGCAATTTTTCCGCAGCAGAGCGGCCTGTTCACGATTGCGCCGCTGGTGTTGAATGCGGAATACATCAGCAGCCGGCAGCAACCGCGTTTCAACGGCTTTTTCAACCGGCCCAGCACCGAGACCCGGCGAGTGGTCTCCAAAGCTGTGACATTGAACGTGCGCGCGGCGCCCGCCGAATTCAAAGGCGCCTGGCTTAGCGCAGAATCTTTGGAGTTAAGCGAGGGTTGGTCCGATTCCAGTTTGCAGGTCAAAGTCGGCGAGCCGCTGACTCGCACCTTGACCTTGAAGGCCAGGGGGGCGACGGTCGGCCAATTGCCCGAGTTGTTCGACAAAACCCCGATCGACGGCATCAAGACCTATCCCGACCAGCCGCTGTTGCACGAGGATAAACAAAGCGACGGTTTGACCGCGTCGCGCGAGGAGAAAATTGCCTTCATTCCGTCCAAACCCGGCGAGTACAGTTTGCCGGCACTTAAGATCCAGTGGTTCAATTCCAAATCCCAGAAAATCGAGGTGGCCGCTTTGCCGGCGGTCAAAATCAAAGCTTTGGCGGCGGCCGAGGTCGCCACGCCGACGGCCTCCGCTACCGAGTCCGAACCGGAGCAGGCCAGCCCGATAACGGCAACGCCGATCGCTGTCACTTCCGATAGCGGCGTTCGGCTGTGGCAGGCGGTTTCGGCTGTCCTGGCCATGGGCTGGTTGCTGACCGTAATCGGATTCGTAAGGTCCGGCCGGCAGCGGCGCCAAACTAGGGCTGCCAGTATGGCGCAGTCGGAAAGCGCGCTGGAAAAAGCGATAAAGCGAGCTTGTTGGGAAAATAATCCGCAAGCGGCCAAGCAGTTATTGCTGCAATGGGGCAGGGCCGAATTCGGCGCCGACAGTCTGGCCGGCTTGGCGAGCCGTTGCGATCAGCCGCTGTGCGACGAAATCAACGACTTGAATCGCTTGTTGTACGCACCCGGTGGGCAGGAGTGGCAGGGCCGCGACTTGTGGACCGCATTCAGCGGCCAAGCCCGCCGCGCAGCCGCGCCGGCGCCCCTCGGCGACGGCTTGGAGCCCTTATTCAAAATTTGAGCTAACCGCGCCGTTCGAGATGAGCCAGAGCCATGTACAGTGCGGCGATCGAACGGGCTTCGCTGCATTCGCCGCTGGCCAGCAGGCTGTCGATGCTGCGCAACGACCAGGGCACTACCTGTAATTCTTCCGGTTCGTCGCCTTCCAGCTTCTCCGGGTACAGTTCTTCGGCCAGGATGATGTCTATGGTGTGTTCCAGATAAGACGGCGCCAACGAGACCCGGTGCAGATGCTCCAGTTTGCCGGCGCCGTAGCCGATTTCTTCTTTCAATTCCCGGTTGGCTCCGCTGAGCATGTCCTCGCCGGCGTCGAGTTTGCCTTTCGGCAGTCCCAGTTCATAGCGGTGGATGCCGGCAGCATATTCCCGGACCAGCAATACCGTTTCCGGGTCCAGCATCGGTACGATCAGCACCGCGCCGTGCGAGCTGTTGCGCGCCAGCCGTTCGTATTGGCGGCGTTCGCCGTTGCTGAATTCCAGATCCAGGGCTTCGATGCAGAATTGGCGGGTTTGGGCCAGCACCGTTTGTTTTAGAATTTTGGGTCGCTTGGGCATCGTGGGGCGGGTTTGGGTTAGTTAGGCCGAGTTTATGGCCGGAAGTTGGCCGCCTTATGTTCGGCAGCGGCCGGTATCGGCATGGGCTGGCCGAATCCGAGTCGGGGTTTAACTGTCAGTTTACGCATCATGCTTCTTGGGTCTAGCGCCTGGACTTGGGCTGGCATTGTAAAACGTTGCCGCTGCGGCGGATAGCATCGAATTCCCCGGCGCTGCCGCTTCGCGCGGTGCGCGGCTTATAATCGGCGAATATTTAACGGAGATCTCTAGCAATGTTGGATTGGCGGCAAATCGATACGGTGATGTTGGACATGGACGGCACCCTGCTGGACCTGAATTTCGATAACCATTTCTGGCAGGAATTCGTACCTTTGCGTTTTGCCGAGTTGCACGGTTTGACTCTGGAGCAGGCCAAGCAGGAGTTGGCGCCGCGGGTCAAGGCGATGGAAGGCCGTTTGGAATGGTATTGTCTGGATTACTGGAGTAGCGAGCTAAATTTGAACATCGCCGGATTGAAGCAGGAATTGGCTGGCCTGATCGCGGTGCATCCTCATGTGGTGGAGTTTTTGGATGCGCTGCGCGGCCGGCGGCGGCTGTTATTGGTGACCAATGCCCATCGCGACAGTCTCAGTCTGAAAATGGAGAAGACCTGTCTGCACCGGTTTTTCGACGAGATTGTAAGTTCCCACGATTTCGGCTTTGCCAAGGAGCAGCAGGGATTTTGGCAAGCGCTGCAGGAGCGGCATGTATTTGAGAAGCAGCGCAGTTTATTGGTCGACGATAGCCTGGCCGTGCTGCGCTCGGCCAGGCAATTCGGTATCGCTCATCTGGTCTCGATCAGCAAGCCGGACAGCCGGCGTCCGGTCAGGCCGATTGCGGAGTTTCCGGCGATTGAGGATTTTCGGGCGTTGATGCCGGGCTTGCTGCCGGATGCGGCCGATGTTCCCTAGGCTTACGGTCCGGCCGGGGCGGGCGTTTACCGTGCTGGACTACCCGTTCCCGCGGTTCGCGGCGCTCGGGCTTGGCGACCTGATCGGCCAGTAGTTCCGGTTCGATCGATGCTACCGGTACTTTTTCGCCGATGTAGTCTTCGATGTCCGGCATCGAGTAGGCGTATTCCTCGCAGATGAAGCTGATCGCTTCGCCGCTGGCGCCGAAGCGGGCGGTGCGGCCGATGCGGTGCACGTAATCTTCGACGTCTTGCGGCAGGTCGTAGTTGAACACGTGGGAGACGTCCGGAATATGCAGGCCGCGGGCGGCCACGTCGGTGGCGATCAGCAGGTTGACCTGGTTGTCCTGAAACGCGGCGAGCAGTTTTTGGCGCTTTTCCTGCGGCACGTCGCCGCTCAACATCGCGACTTTGTAGCCGTTGGCCTGCAGGTAGTCGTCCAGCCGTTCCGCGCAACGCTTGGTGTTGACGAAGACGATGCTGCGTTGCGGCTGGTGATGTTTCAATAAGCCCAGCAGCAACGGAATTTTCTGGTCGTTGGCCGGGCAATAGGCGATTTGTCTGATCGCTTTCGAGGTGACTTCTTCCGGTTCGATCCGGATCAGCACCGGGTTGTTCATGTGTTCGTAAGCCAGTTCGGTGACTTTGTAGGACAGCGTGGCCGAGAACAACAGGTTCAGGCGTTTATCGGCCGGCGGCATCCGCCGTAGCAGAAAGCGAATGTCTTTGATAAAACCCAGGTCGAACATGCGATCGGCTTCGTCGAGTACCGTGACCTGGATGTTATCCAAGGTGAATGCGCCCTGTTTGTAAAAATCGATGATGCGTCCCGGCGTGCCGATGATGATGTCGACGTTGGTTTTGATCTTGTCCAGCTGTTTTTGGTAGTCGGTGCCGCCGTAGATCAACGCGAATTTCAGGTTCAGATACTTGCTCAACACCAGCGCGTCCTTGTGGATCTGGATCGCCAGCTCGCGGGTTGGCGCTAAGATCAAGGCCCGCGGGTTCTTGATTTTTTCGCTTTCGTCGTTGATCAGGTGCTGGAACGTCGCGAGCAGGAAGGTCGCGGTCTTGCCGGTGCCGGTTTGCGCTTGGCCGGCGATGTCTTTGCCGCGCAGGGATAAGGGTAACGACTTGTCCTGGATCGGAGTGCAGTTGATGAATCCCGCTTCTTTCAGACCTTTGATGATGGAGTCGGACAGCTCCAAATTGCTAAATCGCGTTTCCGTTAAGTGTGTTTTTTTCATAACTCGCTAGAATAACTCAAAACGCTGCGCGGTTGAAATCGATTGACAATTTAAGCGCGGCGAAACTATATTCATTGCTTTGCAAACTTATGGAGAATGGCGTGAGCGACCTAGTGCTTCATGTATCAGACGCTGATTTCAACGAAACTGTGTTAAAAGCCGGCTCGCCGGTATTGGTCGACTACTGGGCCGAATGGTGTGGCCCTTGCAAAATGATTGCTCCGGTGCTGGATGAAATTGCAGCCGAGTACCAAGGCAAACTGACCGTCGCCAAACTCAACATCGACGAAAACCCGAAAACCCCGCAACATTACGGTGTGCGCGGAATTCCCACTTTGATGATTTTCAAGGGCGGCGAAGTCGAGGCTACCAAAGTCGGCGCCTTGACCAAGTCGCAGTTGGCCGCGTTTATCGACAGCAACCTGTAAACAGGCTGTAACCGGACTTGTCGAAAATGTTTTGATAAGTCCGGTTATTGCGCTAGAATTCCGCCCGCTAGCTTCTCGCACCCCGATCGCCCGAGTTTTCCAACACACTTCTTCCGCCGTAAACAGCCTTCTGCTGTTTTGCATTTCTTCCATTTCCCTAAGTCAACATGAACCTTACCGAGTTAAAACTTAAACAACCGACAGAAATCATCGCTATCGCAGAATCCCTGGGGTTGGAAAACATCGACAGAGCCCGAAAGCAGGAACTGATTTTCTCGATCTTGAAGAAGCAGGCGAAGAGCGGGGAGGATATATACGGTGACGGGGTACTGGAAATCTTGACCGACGGCTTCGGTTTTCTGCGCACGCCGGGTTGTTCTTATCTGGCAGGGCCGGATGACATTTACGTATCGCCCAGCCAGATCCGCCGTTTCGGCTTGCGCACCGGCGATACCGTCAGCGGCAAGATTCGGCCGCCGAAAGAGGGTGAGCGTTACTTTGCGATGCTGAAGGTAGAGAGCATCAACTTCGAGTCTCCCGAGCAAGCCAAGAACAAAATTTCCTTTTCCAACCTGACACCCCTCTTCGCCAACAAACGTTTCCGCCTCGAGCAGGGCAACGGGACCAGCGAGGATTTGACCGCCCGCATCATCGATTTGATCGCGCCGATCGGCAAGGGTCAGCGCGGTTTGATCGTATCGCCGCCGAAAGCCGGTAAAACGATGATCATGCAAAGCATCGCCCATGCGATTGCCGAGAATAATCCGGAGTGTTATCTGATCGTATTGCTGATCGACGAGCGTCCGGAAGAGGTGACCGAGATGGAGCGTTGCGTGCGCGGCGAAGTGGTCTCCAGCACCTTCGACGAACCGGCTACCCGCCACGTGCAGGTCGCCGACATGGTGATCGAAAAAGCCCGGCGCATGGTTGAGCACAAGCACGACGTGGTTATTCTGTTAGACTCGATCACGCGTTTGGCTCGTGCTTACAACATGGTGGTGCCGTCTTCCGGCAAACTGCTGTCCGGCGGTGTCGATGCCAATGCCCTGGAAAAACCGAAGCGATTCTTCGGTGCTGCGCGTAATATCGAGGAAGGCGGCAGCCTGACCATCATTGCCACTGCGCTGGTCGAAACCGGTTCGCGGATGGACGAGGTGATTTTCGAGGAGTTCAAAGGTACCGGCAACATGGAGCTGCATCTGGAGCGGAAAATCGCCGAGAAGCGGGTCTATCCGGCGATCAATATCAACCGTTCCGGCACCCGCCGCGAGGAATACCTGGTCGATCCGGACGAACTGCAAAAAACCTGGATTCTGCGCAAGATTCTGCAGCCGATGGACGAATTGGCGGCATCCGAATTCTTGTTGGGCAAACTCAAAGATTTCAAAACTAACGCCGCGTTTTTCGATTCGATGAAGCGTTAACGCTTACGGCCGATGAGGCGAACGGCACTCCGCCTGCCGTTCGCTTCCGGTTCGCTCTACCCCCTCCAATCCCCCGTTGTCCCCGGTATTTCGCTGCCAAACCTAAAGAGTCCGATTCCGCTTCGAGTCGCGTTTGACATCCAACTGAAACATTTCTTGGTTGTGGATGTGCTTAATTTTGTTATATTGCGCCCCGACCTTAACGCGGAGAAATGGCCTTGCGAAACACTAGCAAATTTTTCATGCAGTTCGTCCGATTGGCGGGGCCTTTCTGGTGTTCCGAAAACAAGGCCAGTATTCGCGGACTGTCGGCGGCGTTGATTGCGCTGACTGTCGCCCAAATCGCGATTTCAGTGATTATCACCGAATGGAGCGCCGATTTGTTCGATGCTCTGGAACAACGGTCGATGTCGCGGTTCTTTACCCAAATCGGTCTGATTGTGCTGATCTTTTTGGCGAACATTGCGATCACCGCGACGCACTTGGTCATTAAACGGCGGTTGCAATTGGGTTGGCGCGGCTGGTTGACCTATAAATTGATCGGCCAATGGATGCGAGACGGTCGCCACTATCTGGTGACCCACATTCCCGGCCAGCACGACAATCCGGACGGGCGTATCGCCGAAGATGTCCGGATTTCGACCGAATATGCGATTGATCTGCTGCACACAATTTTTTACTGTGTGTTGTTACTGGTTAGTTTTACCGAGATTTTATGGACCTTGTCCGGCAGCGTTGCCATCGATCTCGGCATCGCCGAAATTCCGATTCAAGGTCATTTGGTCTGGTTGGCGCTGATCTACGCCGCCAGTGCCTCGGTTCTGGGCTGGTGGATAGGTCGACCGCTGACTACGGCGACCGATAATCGGCAAACCGTTGAAGCCAATTTCCGTTTTGCACTGGTCAAGGCCCGCGAAAACGCGCAAGCGATTGCCCTGATCCATGGGGAGCGCCACGAGAATCCGCATTTCCATCGCTTGTTCGGCAACATCGTCGACGCCTGGAATCAGCAAACCTTGGCCTGGCAACGGATCACCATGTTCAGTTCCGGCTATTCCATCCTGTCCATGGCCTTCCCCATCCTGGTGTCCGCGCCGCGCTTTATTCTGGGAACCATCAGTTTGGGCGCATTGATGCAATCGGCGCAGGCCTTCCAGCAGATGGTCGCCGCGTTGTCCTGGCCGGTCGATAACATGGGCAAGGTCGCGGAATGGCGGGCCTCGGTAGAACGCGTGCTTGGGCTGAGTAAGGCACTGGAACAATTGGAACGCGAAATCGCCAAACCCGATCCGCACCGCATTCGCAGAGTCAAGCAAGATAACTCGATGTTGGCATTCCGCAATTTGTGCATTAGTCGGCTGGACAACATCGTCTGTATTTCGATGCTAAACGAGGAAATCCGCGCCGGCGAAAGGGTGTTGATTGCCGGTAACGCGTTCTCCGGCAACAAATTGTTTAAGGCGATTGCAGGATTGTGGCCGTGGGGCGAAGGCACCATCGAACTGCCGGACGACGAACAGATGTTTTTCATGCCGCCCAAACCGTATTTGCCGACCGGCAACCTGCGCGCTTCAATTTGTTATCCGGCCGATGCCGGTAGCTTCGACCAGCAACTATTGATCGACACCCTGCAGTTGGTTGGTGTCGGCGAGTTGGTGGAGCAGCTGGAACAGCACGCCGATTGGGATAAAACTCTGGAGCGCGAGCAAAAGCAACGTTTGGGTTTGGTGCGCTTGCTGTTGCATAAACCGAAGTGGATTTTGATGCAGGAAGCCTTTGATTCGCTCGATCCGGACGGCGAAGTGGAGATGGTCAATCTGATCCACAAAAAGTTGCCGCAAGCGGCGATGCTGACCATAACCAAACAACCGACGATACAGAACTTGCACAAACGCCGGATTACCTTGAGTTGAGCGCTTGCCCACGACCAGGCTCCAACAAAATTTTTGCTCGAAAAGTGGGGTATTTGGTTTCTGAAACGTCTTAATGGATAAGGCGCCCGCCGATCGGCGGAGGCGCCGGGGTGTTAGTCCTTAAGAAAACTCTGAGCGATATGATTCTGCAGGCCGTGTCTAAACTGCTTTGAACGGAATCGACTCTATGTCGTTCGCTGAAACCTGGGGCAGCGTTTAATCGAAGCTTCCTTCTGTTCGGGTAATGTTATGAAACCAAGACATTCGCGCAGCAAGCCGGCGGATTTGGCCGCGGAAAAGTTGGAAGCCGCTTTTCCGTCGGCCCGCTATTTTCAAGTTCACTTCGAATATCTTCACGAAACCATCGCTGAACTGAAGCAGCAGATCGAAACGGCGAATCGGCAAATTGCCGAGTTGCAGCGGCGGTTGCCGGAGGCGGAAGCGAAGCAGAGGATGGAACTGGACGGAAAGGCGGCCAGTGCCTTTACGACTCAAGATTGGTGTTTGTAGCCGGAGCTGTTTTTATCCACCCAGCGTTGCTCGCCGTTGGTCAGCATTTCCCGTTTCCAGAACGGCGCCCGGCTTTTCAGATTCTCCATGATGAAACGGCTGGCGTCGAAGGCGTCGCCGCGATGTTCGGACCATACCGCGACCAATACCAGCGAGTCGTTGGGTTCGACCCGGCCGACGCGATGCACGACCAGCGTATCCAAAACCCGCCATTGGCTTGTTGCCTGTTCGACTATATGCAGCAGTTGCTTCTCGGTCATGCCGGGGTAATGTTCCAGGTACATGCCGGATACGGCATCGCCTTGGTTGAAATCGCGCATGGTGCCGACGAACACGGCCGTCGCGCCGTATTTTCCGGCCATGCCGGCCGCTTGTTGGTGGTTAGCGATTTCTTGCCAGGGATCGAAAACCGTATCCGATAATTTCACCGCCATGGTCTTCAACCTCCCGTCACCGGCGGAAAAAACGCCACCTCGTCGCCGTCCGCGACCAGACTGTCCAGGTTGGCGTAATTCATATTGATCGCCGCCAGCAATGCGCTGGGCCGAGCCAGATCGGGATTGGCCAACTGCCATAGTTCGCCCACCGAAACCGGGGTGGAAACGACGAATTCGTCGCCGTCACGACCGACGTATTCTTTCAAACTTGCGAAGTACAGCACTTTGATCGACATTCTGTTTCACCGGGTAATACAATGCGTTTATTTAATCTTTCAGTCTGTCATGTCCAATTCGCCGCTTACCCACTTCAACGCTGCCGGGGATGTCCACATGGTCGATGTCGGCGCCAAAGCCGTTACCCAACGCAGCGCGGTTTGCGAGGGCTATATCGAGATGCGGCCGGAAACGCTGGCATTGATTGTAAACGGCGCACATAAGAAAGGCGATGTGCTTGGCGTGGCCCGGATCGCCGGGATCATGGCCAGCAAGAAGACCGCCGAGCTGATTCCGTTGTGCCATCCGTTGCCACTGACCCATGTCGAAATCGACCTGCAGCCCCAGACCGCTCTGAATCGGGTTTACTGTCGAACCTTGGTCAAAACCAGCGGCCAGACCGGCGTCGAAATGGAAGCGCTGACCGCCACCCAAATTGCGCTATTGACCATCTACGACATGTGCAAGGCGGTCGACCGCGGCATGACTATCCAAGGCGTGCGCCTGTTGGAAAAGAGCGGCGGCAAATCCGGCGACTGGCGGGCGGATGCCGTCGCCGCGCCTTAATTTTCCGGTTTGGCTTGCGGATTCCGGTTCAGAATTTTCTCGTCTATGGTTTTGTGCAGCAGGCGCAACAGCTCCGCCGAGCCGTCCTCGTCGGTCTCCATATCTTCCGGTTTGGCCAGGGCCGCGTTAACGCGGATGCCGCCGGTTTGTTCCTGCAACGTGATCAAATATTCGGCTTCGGCGTAATGGTTGTTCAGCAAGGTTCTGATCAGGCTCAGATCCTTGCCGGCCGTGTCCGGGTCGTAACGTACCTGGAACCTGCCGTCCTGCTGATTTTTGTCGAGGATCTCGATGTCGGTGATTTTTAATGCCGTTGCGATCATTTCCCAGGCCCGTTCTTCGCGGGTCTTCAAGGTGAGCAGCGGTTTGTCGCCGTCGGTGAAGGTCATCAGCCCGGCCAGAGCCGATTTCGGCTTCAGATCGTCGGAGTCGAGGGCCGGTTGCGGGTTAGTGTGCTCGATCGGCAGCACCGGCGGTAATTCCAGATGGTGGGTATCGCGGTACTTCTCCGGCGTTTCGCCGCAGGCGGCCAACAGCAGGCAGGGAAGCGCGTAGCGGACTCGTTTCAACATAGCCGGATTCACTCGCAAAAATAGCGTCTGTGTTCCAACACCGGGAACGACACCCGCATCTTTTCCAGTCGGTTCTTGTCGACTTCGCCGCAGACGAAGCCGGGGCCGGTCTTGTAGCAATCCAGCACCACGCCCCAGGGGTCGATGACCATGCTGTGGCCGAAAGTTTGGCGGCCGTTCATATGAAAGCCGCCTTGGTTGGGCGCCAGCACGTAGCACAGGTTTTCGATCGCCCGCGCTCGCAGTAGTACTTCCCAGTGCGCAGCGCCGGTTTTGGCGGTGAAAGCTGACGGAATCACCAGGATGTCCAGGCCTTTGCGGGTCATGGGCCGGAAAAACTCCGGGAAACGCAGGTCGTAGCAGACCGCGACACCGAGGCGGCCGAACGGGGTATCGATCACACAGGAATCTTCGCCGGCTTCCACCGAATCCGATTCCCGGTATTCCTCGGCGGTATCGGGGACGCTGACGTCGAACAAGTGCACCTTGTCGTAACGCGCCACGCGTTGGCCCTGGTCGTTGTAGATCAGGCAGGCAGCGCGCACTTTATTCGGGACCGAGGCTTGCATCGGCATGGTGCCGCCAATGATCCAAGTGCCGTATTTTTTCGCCGTCGCAGCCAGGAACTCCTGAATCGGGCCCTGTCCGTCCGGCTCGCCGACCTTGACTTTGTCGTACTCGTTCATGCCCATGATGGCAAAGTTTTCCGGCAAAGCCACCAGCTTGGCGCCGGCTTTGACGGCTTCGGCAATTTGTTTTTCGGCTTCGAGCAAATTGGCGCTGACTTGCGGCCCGGAAGCCATTTGGATGGCGGCACATAGTGTCATGAGTGGTCCCTGATGGTATTTAGTTGGTTGCGTCGATCGGGGTGGGCAGTTCTTGCTGGCGCTGAACCGGTCATTTGCCGAGCGAATCCAGCCATTCGAAGCCGGTCAGGCTGCGCCAGGCTTTCTTCACCAAACCGTCCTGGTCGTGCAGCGGCGTCACTTCGACATTGCCCCATGGCCCGCTCAGTTTGTATTGCGAGCCGAAAAAATATCCCTCTTTGTAATCGTCGGTCACCGCTTGGGTAATCATCGCGGCGATGCCGCCGACGATTGTACCAGCAATGGGAACGGCGCCGGAACTCTTAGGTACCACGGCTACCCGTTGGTCCACGATCTTCTGTACCAAGTCGGCGTTGCCGGCGACACTGAGTTTGGCCGACACCGCGTCGATGACCAAATCGTCGGAATAGGCCAGGCCGTTACTGATCTTGACGGTACCGGTAATCGTATCGAAGGCCAGCCCCTGGCGGAAAACGTCGCTGAAATCCAGGCTCAGGCGTTTGGCCCATTGTTCCATCGCGATCAGCCCCAGCAAGCGGCCGAAGCCGGGTTCGATGCTGGAAATGCGGCCGTCGCTGAGTTTGAGCCGGAGTTGGCCGTTGACGCCGGCCAGCGAAAACTGCTGCGGGCCGCCGCGCCAACTGCCGTTAAAGCCGATTTCGGCGTCGGTGCCGCGAAAGTCGTCGGTAAAGCCCAGTTGCGACAGGAACATACCGAAGCCTTTCATGTTCAATTTTCCGGTCAGTTGGGTGGAACTGACGCTGCCCAATTTCAACCAGTCGGCGCTGAAGTCGATGGTGCCGGCCACGCTGGCCAGTTGCACGTGCTTGAAATGAATGCCGTTGATCAACCGTTCGGTGCGCAGTTTCAGATTGCCCAGGTCCACATTCCGCCACAGCAATTGCTTGCTATCGATATCGATCAGCGGCAAATCGCCGACGGCCGCCTCCTCGGCGCCGCCGAAATTGAGTCCTTCCATGGCGGTCAGATTCAGATGCTCCATTTGCAGGTGGATGCGCTCGGCGCCTCCGCGTTGGTCCGGAATCGTAAAGTGGCCGCGCGCCATCGTGCTGTCTATCGAGCCTTGCCACGCTTGGTCGCTATGCTGCATCCGGCAGGCGACGGCACCTAAGCGGAGTCCTTGCCAAACCAGATCGCCGCTGTCCAGCACCAACTCCTGCAGTGCCGGCAGACGCGCTTGGTTGTCGCCGGAACCGAATGCGGCCAGCGCTTCGGATAATTTGAATTGGGGCTGGCGGATTTCCAATTTCAGGCCGGGACGGTCGAAAATTTCGGCGGCGCCCTCGCCGTAAACGATATGCGCCGAACGCAAGCCGTTACTTTGGCCGTCGATTTGCAACGCCGCCCGCAGCTCCCGGCCGTAACCGATATGCAACGGCACGAATTCGCCGTCGTCCAGTATGAAACGCAAGTTCAACGGGCGTTCCTCGCCGGCGGTTTTGCCGAGCCGCTCCGGCGCATCCAGGCTGACGCCCTGCAGATTGCTGGTGATTTGCAAGACGTCGGCCTGGTCGGCGGCGTAAGGCAGGGTCAGTGCGGCCTGGTAATTGAAGCCGCCCTTGGCCGCCTGGGTTTTCAAGAAAGAGAACTGCTTTTGTAAGCGCTCGACGTCGGTGACGCCGCTGATCAGCAATTGCGTTGCGGTGTGGTCGCTTTGCAACTGGCCGCGGATCGGATAGCCCAGGGTTCTGGCTTCCAGCGGGCTACTACTGACGCGGTCTTCGGTGAAGTGCAGCACGCCGCCGATGTTGTCGACCATTAGATCGACCGGCTTCAGCAGCAGGCGCGCCTTATCCAGATGGGCATCGACTTTCACCGTGGTGGGCAGGGTGTCGTAATAGGCGATTTTCAGGTCCAAGTCGACTTGGGTGTCGCCTTCCGGCGCCAGTACTTTGGCTAGCGGATCGGTTTTGACGTGCAGCGGGGTCTTTTGCAGATATTGCAGACTTTGCGGCAGCTTGCTGTGTACTTGGCCCCAGACGTAGACGTAATCGCTGTCGGCCAGGTCCGGAATCGTCACGACGGCCTGATCGATACCCACTTCTTCGCTATGGCCGCCGTCGATCGCAACTTGCAAGTCGGCGCCAAGAAACTGCACGTCGGCATGCACCGCGCGCAAATGCGGCCATAAGGCATTGAACTGGATTTCGCCGTCGTCTATCGCAAACACCACTTCGAAACGGCCGGCGCCGGAGGTGAACGGAAAGTCCGCCAGCTTGCCCTGCAAGCGCATTTCGCCCTTATCGATATGGCCGCCGACAAAGGCGTCGTCCAGCCAGGCTAATGCATCCTTACCCATGATTTTGGCCGGCAGGTAGCGCGGCACCTGGCTGATGTCCGCGAAATTGCCGAAGCGGGTGCGCATGTCGATTACCGGACTGCCGCCGTCGTGCGGGATGCTCAATTGCAGGCGGGTGGTGGTTTGGAAGTCGGCGCTATCCAACTGCAGGCCGTCGCTGGAAAATTGCCAATCGTTATCGGTTTGCACCCAGTCCAGCCGGCCGGTCAGGCGGGCGATTTCCAGTTGGTCCCGAAACATGGCCGGCGCGTCGAAATCGGCGCGTTCCGTGTCGAAAACCAGCCGGCCGCCCTGGTCGCCGGCCGTGATGCTGCCGCGTAAGCCCTGCACTTGCGGCATGCCGTCGACGGCGTCGATGCCGAGCTCGGCAAATTCGCCGCTCAAGGCGTAATGTTGCTGTGCGCTATCGATATACAGCGCCGTGTTATGCAATTCGCCGCGCGGATTCAGCTTCAACCAGCGTTCGAAGCCGGCGGCGTCGCCCAGAAACGGCGCCGTCAAATGGTCCAATGCTTGCAGATTCAGGGCTTCGATGCGGCCGCCGACATTGCCTTGGGCGTCGCGCTGCAGGTAAAACTCGCCGCCGTGCCAGCGTTGGCGGTTGCTGACCGCGTTCATGTCGTAAACGCCCCAGCGCTGGCGGCCGTCGGTTTCGCTCCAGGCCAGATTGCCCTCGAAGGTGTCCAGTTGCAGGGCTTTGCCGGTCTGTTTGCCGAGCTTGATTTGCTGGCCCTGCACGTAACCGGCAATCCGGTAGGGCGTCGAGTCGCGCCAATCGCTCCAGAGCCGAATATCGCCCGAACCCGAATACAAGTGCAGGCCGGCCGGTAAATCTTCGATCAACCAGGCCGGACCTTGCAGATTGTCGCCTTCGATATAAAGCCGACCGTTGAGGGCGTTGGCCTGGAAAATATTGCCGTGCAGTAGTGCGGAAATCCGCAAGTTGTCGCCTAAGGAATCCGGCAGCCGGCTGATTAAGTGGATTTCGTGGTCCTCGCTGCGGTTTTCGATGCGCAAGTCGAAGTCGGCGATCGTCACCGGCGGCCGCTGCCGTTTCAAGTCCAGCCAGGTGACCTGGCTTTGCAGGATTTCGTATTGGCCGCCTTCCAGCAGCCACAGCGGCTGTTCGTCGCTGCTATGCAAGCCCTTGATGCGCAGGGCGCCGTCGGCATCGCGGATAATGTCCAGTTTGGCGCCGACCAGCGTGACCCAGCCGGAGGCCATGGCATCCTGGGTGAACAACCATTCCAGCAAATTGATGCCGAGCCGCACCTGTTGCAAACTGATCGCCGGTTTGGTGCCGGCTTCCGCGGCGTCTATGGTAATGTCGCGCAGAATCAATTCCGGGCTGAAGCCGCGCATCTTGGCGCTGAGCCGGCCTATGTGCAGCGGCACCCCGCTGATGCGGCGAATTTCGCTTTCCAGCCGTTGGCGGTGGTCGGCGATATCGATCAGAAACAGCCTGACCGCGCTCAATGCCAGCGCCGCCGCGATCAGCGACCAGAACAGCAGGTGCCGGGTGGCCCGGCTGACATGGCGGTGGATAACCAAAACTTAGGCCTATAGCAACACCACGTCGTAGTGTTCCTGGTTGTATTCGGCTTCGGCGCGAATCTTGATCGCCACCTTCAGAAATACTTCCAGCTCGGCCAGCATGTCGGCTTCCTCGTCCAGCAGCATTTCCACCACCTGCTCAGAGGCCAGGACCAGAATTTGCTGCACGCTGTATTGGCGCACCACCCGGATGATTTCGCGGAAAATCTCCAGGCAGATCGACTCGGCGGTTTTCAGCACGCCGCGACCGCCGCAAGTCGAGCAAGGTTCGCACAGAATGTGCTCCAGGCTCTCCCGGGTGCGTTTGCGGGTCATTTCCACCAAGCCCAGCGCCGACACCTCGGTGATCTTGGTCTTGGCGTGGTCTTTTTCCAGATTGCGTTGCAGCGCGGCCAACACTTGTTTCTTGTGCTCGTCGCTTTGCATGTCGATGAAATCGATAATGATGATGCCGCCCAGATTGCGCAGCCGCAGCTGGCGGGAAATGGTTTGCGCCGCTTCCAGATTGGTCTTGAAGATGGTTTCTTCCAGGTTGCGGCCGCCGACGTAGCCGCCGGTATTGACGTCCACCGTCGTCATCGACTCGGTCTGGTCGAACACCAGATGGCCGCCGGACTTGAGCTTGACCTTACGGTCCAGCGCCTTGCTGATCTCGTCTTCGACGTTGTAGATGTCGAACACCGGCCGTTCGCCGGAGTAATGTTCGATCACCGAGACGATTTCCGGGACGAAGGTCTCGGCGAATTCGACCAGCTTCAAAAAGGTTTCCTTGGAATCGACCCGGATTTTTTCGATGCCGTCTTTGTACAAATCGCGCAAGGTGCGGATGCTGAGCGGCAGGTCTTCGTGGATCAAGGATTTGACCTTGGCCTTTTTGCTCTTGTCCAGGATCGATTCCCAGAGTTTGTGCAAGAAGGTCATGTCGGAATACAGAATCACTTCCTCGACGCATTCGGCGGCGGTGCGGGCAATGAAGCCGCCCGGCACCTGGTGTTTTTGCTGGTAGGCCTCGATGCAGGCCCGCAGCCGGGTGCGCTCGGACTCGCATTCGATGCGCTGCGACACGCCGGAGTTGCCGGCATAAGGCATGTAGACCTGGTAGCGCGACGGAATCGAAATGTCGGTGGTGAGCCGGGCGCCCTTGTTGCCGAGCGGGTCTTTAGTGACTTGCACCACCAGCTTCTGGCCTTCCTTCAGGTAATGTTCGATGTTCTCCGAACCCTTTTCCGCCAGTTCCTGGCTGCTGAAGTCGGATAAATGCAGAAAGGCGGCCTTGTCCAGGCCGATATCGACGAAGGCGGCCTGCATGCCCGGCAATACCCGGCAGACCTCGCCCTTGTAAATGTTGCCGACCAAGCCCTTTTGGCGAACGCGCTCGATGATCAGTTCCTGCAACACGCCGTTTTCGATGACGGCGACCCGGGTTTCCGGCGGCGTCACATTGATTAATATTTCTTCGCTCATTGAATTACTTCTATGCCGGCTTGGCTCAACAGTTGTGCGGTTTCGAACAGCGGCAGGCCCATCACCCCGGAAAAACTGCCGGCGATCGACTCGATAAACACGCTGGCCAGTCCCTGAATCGCATAGGCACCGGCTTTATCGCAAGGTTCCCCAGTTTGCCAATAGGCCACGATTTCCTGGTGGCTGAGGGGGCGGAAACGGACTTCGCTGACGCTCAAGGCCTGCCAATGGGTTTGCCCGCTACGCAAGGATACCGCGCTATACACCTGGTGGCTGCGGCCGGACAGCCGGCTCAGCATTTCGATGGCATGTTGCAGATCGTCGGGCTTGCCCAGAATCCGGCCGTCGCAAATCACGCTGGTGTCGGCGGCCAGTATCGGCAAGCGGCTGTCGCTTTGCGCCGCACACACGGCCGATTTTTCGGCCGCGACCCGCTCGACATAGGCGGCCGGGGCTTCGCCGGGGAACGGGGTTTCGTCGATGTCGACGGCCATGACGGCGTGGCGGATGCCGATTTGGGCCAGTAATTCGCGGCGGCGCGGCGAGGCCGAGGCCAGGATCAATTGTGCTTGCATACCGTTAACGGTGGTAAGGATGGTTGTTGAGCAGACTCCAGGCCCGGTAAATTTGTTCGGCAACGACGATACGCACCAGCGGATGCGGGAAGGTCAGCGGCGACAGGCTCCAAGATTCGCGCGCCAACTCTTTGACCTGCGGCGCCAGGCCTTCCGGGCCGCCAACCATCAGCGCGACCGGCTGGCCGTTGCCGAGCCAGCGCTGCAAAGCCTGCGCCAGATCGGGGGTCGACCAGGGCTTGCCGGGAATATCCAGCGTCACGACGTGGGCGCGCGGCGGCAAGGCGGCGATCATGCGTTCGCCTTCGTCGCGGGTAATGCGGGCCACGTCGCCGCTTTTGCGCTTGTCCGGCGCGATTTCGCGCAGTAGCAACTCGCACTCGCGCGGCAGCCGCTTGGCGTACTCATTATAACCTTGCTGTACCCAGTCCGGCATTTTGCTGCCGACGGCGATCAGATGAATTTGCATGGCGGGGAGGATACACAGATGTGATGGGTGTGACAATGCGAGGGCGGTTGGCGTGGCGAGGGATTTCCTGATAGCGGGAACGTGTGGCGGAAAGGCGATTTGACCGCGATGTGTTTGTCTCGGCTGGCTGCAGTTTTGCGAAACAGCCTTTCATCCAGTGCCGCCATGCACCGGTCTGATGATCGCCGGCTTGCTCATAGCCGCTTTTCGTCGCAAAACCATGCGTCCCAACCCATTTGCCGGGCGCTTGCCGAGCCGCGAGTCGCTGTAATATGCTTGGTTCAAATACATTTGATTTGCCGAGGTGACTCATGTCCGCCGCGCTTCAACGTTATACCGCCGAAGAATACTTGAGTCTGGAACGCAGTGGATCGATTAAAAGCGAATTCCACGACGGGCAAATTTATGCGATGACCGGCGCCAGCCGGGAACATAATTTAATTTCCGGAAATATTTGTGGAGAACTCAGTCAGCAACTGAAAAGCCGTCCCGGCGAAGCCTACATCAACGACATGCGGGTCAAGGCCACCGCAGCCCGCAGCTACCACTACCCCGACATCGCCGTGGTTTGCGGTAAACCCGAGTTCGAAGATGCGCAGGTCGATACCTTGCTTAATCCGACCCTGCTGATCGAAGTGCTGTCGCCGTCCACCGAAGCTTACGACCGCGGCGGCAAGTTTGCCCATTACCGAAAAATCCCCAGCTTGCGCGAATATCTGCTGGTGATCCAAGACCAGCCTGGTATCGAACGTTATCTGCGCCAAGGCGAAGTCTGGATATTGAGCGAGACGCTGGGCCTGGAAGCAAGCGTAGCGCTGGAAAGCATCGATTGCCGGCTCAGCTTGCGCGAGGTTTACGATAAGGTGTTTGACGATAATGCAAGCGGGGAGAGGTAAGTGAGTTGCGTCCTGGCGGTCGACATGCAAATGCTTGATTGCTAGACCTGATCCCGATTCTCCCCTCGCAATAGGTGCGCGCTCGGTATGCAGCGAATAATGCTTGAGCCGCACGATGCGGTGAACGTCATCCTGCAAGGTCGGCGGATTTGATGCTTGACATCGAATGATTAGCGAATATATTCAGGCGCTGATTATTTGAAGAGTCAAATCCGCGCGAATTTATGGCAAATATCAGGTTATCAACCCGGTTGTGCGCGGTTTGGCGGTTATCCGGGCAAAGGTGCCCGAAAAGGCCGGCAATATCAACTTGTCGGGCAGATTTGCCTGATAATCAATAGTTAGGCGCCAACCAAATAAGGGAGAGTGCGATGGCATCGTCACAGTCAGAACTTCAACTTTGGGTCAATCTGGCCACAGGCCTTAGGCCGCTGGAGCAACTCGCTCTAATAGGCCTAAGTCAGCGCGATCCCTATCTGCAACCAAGCACCATTGATCCGTCACGCATAGTGGGAGAAGAGAAGTGCTACCGCGCGAGCCAATGGCTCAGCCAGAACGTCCGAAGTCTTCTCCATTGCTACTGCGACTTTTGCTCCCAGGCCGGATCGAAAGTCGGGGGCAAGGCCTCGGACAC
Source organism: Methylomonas sp. EFPC3 (assembly GCF_029643245.1). Taxonomy (NCBI): domain Bacteria; kingdom Pseudomonadati; phylum Pseudomonadota; class Gammaproteobacteria; order Methylococcales; family Methylococcaceae; genus Methylomonas; species Methylomonas sp. EFPC3. Next base: position 2,818,835 of record NZ_CP116398.1, on the reverse strand, counting down.
CATGTCTCTAGTTGGTGCGCTCGCCTCGCTTCTGATGGCCACTTATGGTTATTCGGCTGCCCCCGCCGTCGCATTCGCATCTTGGGCATTGCAGTCTGGCATGAAGCTCTGGTGTGACCAGTACGGAGTAGTTCGTCTTGATGGTTCAGGTAGCTACCGCCTGAACCTGTACGCAAACTATGAGGGAGACCATCCGGTCACCTTATCATCTGTTGATATTCCTGGGATCTTTTCCATGAGCTACTACCCGGCTATCAAGGAAGTCATACGCGACAAGCAATACAAGAGCCCTGTTCACCAAGTCCTCATTCAGGAGCCGGCGCGTGCGAAGGGACAGTTCATGCCGGCTGACGCGAAGAAAATCTATGACGTCATGGAGTACTGCGAATCCAAGCATCAGCACCAGTTCTCGTTTTCCGACATCCGTAGCAAGCGCACTCTTTCAGGTACGGTCGACGTTTACTGTTTGCAGGCCCTATCGACCGAGCTGGAGTTGGAGGCATCAACGGTAGAGCTAAGAGGTGCCTAAGGCCGTAAGGCGCAATAACCAACGGGCATTGCGCCGAATGACGGAGGTCAACATACGGCGCAATGCGGCTATCGCCTATTGCGTATATGGACTCCTCCCGTTTTGCAAGCAAATCACTTCTGTTGGTAAAAGGTACGACTGCACACGTATATCCGGCCTTACTTGAGCATCATAGGCTCTGGCCATAATGGGCTATTCGCGCGCTGGTTCCTTATCGCCCTAACGTGCTCTTGGGCACAACTCAATAGTCAGGTTTTACCAGCGCCGGTTCGTCCGGTTGCCATCAGGGTGATGCTTCGCAATCGAGTGGATTGCTCTTTTATCTCAATCGGCTTGGGCGTGACAGTTTACTGTCAGGCCCAAGCCGATTCCCCAGCCGGCCGGTCTCGGTCCGGTTGGTAGTCGATGTTCTTGCTCAATAACGCCCAAGCAATTCGAGCGTTTTTATTGGCCAAGGCGACGGCGGCGATGTTTTTGTTACGCCGCTCGCTGAGGGTTTGCAGCCAACGGCTGCGCGGATCGTCTTTTTGCCCGGCGACTTTGAGCACGGCCCGTGCGCCGTGAATCAACAAGGTCCTCAAGTAGGCATCGCCGCGCTTGCTGATGCCCAACAGCCGTTCCTTGCCGCCACTGCTATGTTGACCTGGCGTCAAGCCCAGCCAAGCCGCCATGTCCCGTCCACGCTTGAATTGCTTGCCGTCACCCACGCCGCTGACCAGGGCTGTGGCGGTAATCGGGCCGATGCCCGGAATTTGCTGCAGACGTTTGGCGCCCGGATCGGTATCGGCTTGGCGTTGAATGCGTTTATCCAGATCTTTGACGCGCTCATCCAGGCCGATCAAATCGTCTTTTAAACCGTTGAGCAAACTTCGGAAGTGGCTGGTCAGGTGGTTGTCACCATCTTCCAATAAGCCCGGTAGCGCTTTGCGTAAGGTTTCCAGGCGTTGTCCGACGACGATGCCGTATTCGGCCAGCAAGCCGCGAATTTGATTGGCCTTCTCGGTGCGCTGACTGACCAATTGACTGCGTATGCGATGCGTGGCCTGTAGGTCTTGCTGAGCCACCGTCTTGATGGCTACGAAACGCATCGTTGGTCGCGAGACCGCTTCGCAGATCGCTTCCGCATCATTGGCGTCGTTTTTGTTCGCCTTGACATAGGGTTTGACGAATTGCGGCGCAATCAATTTGACGGTATGACCCAGTTTTTCGAGTTCTCGTCCCCAGTGGTGGGCACTGCTGCAGGCTTCCAGGCCAATCAAACACGCCGGCAAGTCCCGAAAAAACGGCAGCATTTGCTCGCGTTTAAGTTTTTTCTTCAGCACGGTCTGTTCGTGGCTATCGACCCCATGCACTTGAAACACCTGTTTTGCCAAATCAATTCCTATACGTTTAACATTCATCTCGGACTCCTCCTTCCGCTTGTCGGATAGCTTTAGTCTATCCCTCTGGCACCCGATGCCGCTAGGAGGGAGGAGTCCATCCCATTGCCCTACGCGGGCTAGACCTCACCCCTTTCTGTGCGCTCAAGCGGGACGGTCGCTATCACACCCGCCCCTTAGCTTTACGTTATGTTGCAAGGTGAGCAATGGGTTTGCAGGAAAAATGGAAAAGCATTGAGCAAGAATTGATGGCTGCATATCAGTTGCTCCCTGAGAATGTCATCGAATCCGATAATGGATACAGAGAAAATGATTTCTTGTCCTATATTGAAGCCAATGAACTGCTCCTTGCAATGGAGGAACTTGATGGGGTGATTGATTATAATCCGAGCCCCGGCAAGGAGTTTTGGACTCATCTCATAAATGCAGCAAAATTAATGAATCACAATAATGCCATTAGATATGAATCTATCCGTTCGGCAACATAACACGGCGCTCCAGCCGACGTCGGCGCTGTCGCGCCTCCTCGGCTGAGCTGGGCGTTGGGCAGTCGAATTCAACTAACAGTTGGACCGCAAATCCTCCAATTCAACAACCGAAAGGGCTGTAGCGTGGCAAAGAATGACGCAGTGCTCCTCGACTCGCTATTACAACAGCAACTGGCTGCGAAGCCAGATACAGATGTTGGAGAGCTATTCGAGAGATTTGTCCTTGAGCAGATTCTTAAGAACTTTGACTTATCAAACGAAGAATTAGACTTCGGATGGACCGACGGCTCGCTTGATGGAGGCATTGACGGCTTTTACGTTCTAGTCAATGGACGCCTACTAACAGACCCTAAGGATTTTTCTTGGCCTCGCTCCGCAGCGGAGATTCAAGTCTTTCTTGTAACCTGCAAGCATCACGACACCTTCCAACAGGTACCCCTTGACGCCATGCTTGCTTCGGTTCAAGAGCTCTTTGATTTATCTCGAAACACAGCAAATCTGACGGGCAGCTATTCGGCAGAAATTCGAAAATGTCGTGAAGTGTTCATCGCTGCATTCCGACAGCTTTCTCTTTATCGGCCAACGCTCTCATTCAAAGTTATTTACGCTTCACGCGGGGACACAAGACTTCTCGGAGACAGCGTTTCGGCACGCGCAAAGCAGCTAACAACACTACTGAGCTCCTACTTCAGCGCATCTACTGCCACCTTTACAGCTTTGGGTGCATCTGAACTTGTTGAACTACATCGCGAGGTCAAGAGCTTTGCGCTTGACCTTCCTGTTCAAGAGTGTCTTACGGCTGATCAAGAGGGTTACGTTGTACTTGCACGGCTCAAAGACTACGGGGTATTCGTGAGTGATGACAAAGGACAGTTACGACGTTACCTGTTCGATTCAAATGTCCGAGCCTTTTTGGGCGGAAATCTGGTCAATGTCGATATCGCCCAAACCTTAGCGAATCCGCTTGCACCGAACTTTTGGTGGCTCAATAACGGAGTCACGATTCTCGCGACCAGCGCGTCGCTTGTTGGAAAGACACTCAAGCTAAAAGATATTCAAATCGTCAATGGACTTCAAACCACAGAGTCCATTTACAGGCACTACGCGACGAGCCCATCACAGCAAGAGGATCGACGCTCGCTTCTTGTCAAGGTCATTGTGTCTCAAGAGGAGAGCGTGCGTGATCAAGTGATTCGGGCTACAAACAACCAGAGTTTGGTGGAACCTGCTGCGCTTCATGCGACAGATCGAATTCAGCGCAATATTGAAGAAATTCTCATTCGACATGATTGGTACTACGAGCGACGAACCAACTACTTCAAAAACGAGGGGCGGCCAGAAGCTAGAATAATTTCTCCTCTCGTCATGGCGACGGGCTCAGTTGCTCTTTTGCTCAAGAACCCGGTCAAATCATCGAAGCTAAAACAAAAGCACCTCCGCACAACTGAAGCATATCAAGCGGTCTATTCAGAAACCTTCCCAATCGATGCGTGGCCTGTCGTTGCAGCCCTCATTCGGGGTGCGGAGATCGCCATACTTCGCTCTCAACAAGCGAGACATGGCGGCCGCGGCCAATACCTATCTGCTTGGCGAGGACTTCTTGCTTATCTCGCGGCTGTGCGAACACTAGGGACTTTCTCCTATTCTCTCCGACAGTTGGCTTCACTCGACGTTTCTTTATTGACTGAGACGTATATGTCCGAGTGTTGGACCGCCATGGTCGACGCACTAGGTGGACTTGGGTCCAATAAACTCAACGAGGGCCGGCTAACTCGAATTACTGAAGCTGTAACCTCATTGTGGGCACTCAGCGGACAACCGACGGATGGACGGCGAGATATTCCTTCAATCGCTACTTACCAAGTGCAAGCCCCGAAATCTACCGAACCGGAAGAGTTTTTGAAGGCGGTAAACGACGCGCTACCCCCGCAACCCTGGAAGCCCGGCGTCCACATAACTGTTGCACAACAGATTAAAGTCAAACCATTCCGAGTAAGCAAAGCGATTCAGACACTGATCGCCCGAGGTGTTTGGATGCAGCAGCGGGATGGAGTCGTCTTTGATCAGTTGGGAAATGAATTAATGCGTGACGAAACTCGTAGTCCAAAGCTGGAAGGTTAATGGGTTGGACGTTCTAACCACTCTTACACACCGCTGCCCAACCCGTCATTCCACCGGACCAGCGCGAAAAGCCGCGCAGGCCGGTGAATTCAGACGTTATAAGTCTTTGGAATGATCGTGAGCAAAGATCAAAAAGTCATTGAGTTACAAGGCCGTAAGGCGCAATAACCAACGGGCATTGCGCCGAATGACGGAGGTCAACATACGGCGCAATGCGGCTATCGCCTATTGCGCACTACGCGGGCTGGAGCCTCGGGCCGCGAAGCCAAAAGGATGGCTTGAAGCTGCCGTCCATGGCCCTGGATGCCCGCGTCCTGCGGGCATGATGGCCGTTGTGGATAACGATCAGCGCAAAGCGTGGGAACCAGGAAATCATCGGACATCTCCCTGGCAAAACGCTCAAGCCGCGCGGATTCCTCTGCGCTTCAACCCCCCTAAAGTACCTTCCGGCTAAGCCGGGCAGCCTTCCATTTTGTAGATATAAAAGCCGTCGCGTTTTATGCTGTCGATCACGTCGGCCGGAGCTTTCTGGCTGTGGCAGAAACGGCACTCCTTGCTGCTAACCGCCGCGTCCGCTTCGCCGATCGACGCCAGCCATTGTTTGGCATAGGCGATGGCTTGCTGGTCGTCGCGTGCCGCGGTGAATACGTCGAAGTGCATCAAGCGGCCGTCGCCGGCGGTGACGTAAGTGTCGTAAACATGGATCTGCATGGTGGTTCTCCTGCTGCAAAAAGTCGGTAGTTGCCGGCATATCCGGTTGATCTATTTTATATCGAATCAATATCAATTTGCCGATTGCGTTGGAGCACGCGGCGGATCATTGCAACAACTCGACAAACCGGTCGACTTCGTCGGCGGTCGTGGCAAAGCTGGCAACCAGACGCAGCAACACCTCGTTTCTATTTAGCAGGCCGGGATTGGCGTGCGGCGGATTCCAAGGGTAGAACACCGCGCCGGCGGCGTGCAGCCGGTCGGCATCGCTCCGCTCCAGTACCGCAAACACTTCATTAGCCTCCGCCGGCCAGGCCAGCCGGGCGCGGCGGGCGGCGACAATGCCTTGCTGCAGTCGGGCTGCCATCGCGTTGGCGTGGCCGGCCAGTTCCAGCCACAGGCCGTCTTGTAGATACGCTTGGAATTGGGCGGCAATGAAGCGGCTTTTGGAGAACAGTTGCGCGGCGCGTTTGCGGATGAACGGCAAATCTTTGGCCGTGTCCGGGTCCATGAACACCAAAGCCTCGGCACACCAGCAGCCGTTTTTGGTGGCGCCGAACGAGACGATATCCACGCCGAGTTGCCAGGTCATTTGCGCCGGTGTCAATTGCAGCGCGGCCAGCGCGTTGGCGAAGCGGGCGCCGTCCATGTGTAAGGGCAATCGGTGCTTGCGGGCGATCTCCGCGATGGCGGCGATTTCGTCCGGTCGATACAACGTGCCGATTTCGGTGGCCTGGGTGATAGAGACCGCCATCGGCTGACCGGCGTGGATGAAGCCGGGCGGAAAGCGGCCGATTTCGCCGGCCAGCTTGGCCGGGTCTATCTTGCCCAAATCGCCGTCGACCGGCGCCAGCCGGGCGCCGTGGGTGAAAAACTCCGGGGCGCCGCATTCGTCTTCCAGCATGTGCGCTTCACGGTGGCAAAACGAGACGCCGCCGGGACGATTGATTGCGGCCAGGGCCAACGCATTGGCGGCGGTGCCGGTGCCGACGAAAAAGACTGCGACCTCACGTTCGAACAGTTCGCAGAAACGGCGTTCGATGCTGCGGTCCAGCTCGCTGGCGCCGTAAGGTGCGGCGAATCCGGCGCCGGCGGCCAGTAAATGTTGGGCGATGGCAGGGTGAGCGCCGGCCCAGTTGTCGGAAGCGAAGTTCATAGTGTGTCGCCGGGTTTGAATTGCGAGAAAAAGGTTTCCGGTTTAAGTCGATTTAGGCCGCAGTATCGGCAGCACGGAGCAGATGCTACCCGCTGGCTGGTTTTTTCTGGTTCATTTAAACCAATTCGCTTTTAAAAATGGCTTTTTTCAACCAATTGCCGGTAGAATGCCTTGCGTTTTCGACTCTAAATCCCATAAACAATGGTCATACTCAGCACGCTGCTTTGGACCCCCGCTGCCGGGGCGCTATTGCTGGTGCTAATCCCCGCCCATCAAACCCAAGCAGTCCGCCTGACGGCGAATCTGTTTGCCGGCGTGGCTCTAATGCTGGCCTGCATGCTATTGGCGCACTACGACGCCGCCGATCCGGCTTTGCAACTGACCGAATTCTACCCGCTGAATCCCAAACTCGGTAGCGCCTACGCGCTAGGCATCGACGGCCTGTCGCTGCCGATGCTGATCCTGGCGGCCTTGTTGACCTCGATCTCTTTGATCGGGTCGTTCAATCTGGCCGACGGCGTCAAGGGTTACCACATCTGCATCCTGCTGCTGGAGTTCGGTATGCTCGGCGTGTTCATGGCCCAGGACTGGGCCTTGTTCTATATCTTCTGGGAAGTGACCTTAATCCCGCTGTTTTTTCTGATCGACCGCTGGGGCGGCAAACGCCGTCACGCCGCCAGTTTGAACTTCGTGCTGTACACAATGGGCGGCTCGGTGTTCATGCTGCTGAGTCTGTTGGCGATTAGCCAGTACGATTTGCAGAACCAGGGCTCGTTGATGGCATCGATGGGCCAGGCGGCGCAGAACATGCCGGCCGTCGAACAGGTGCTGGTGTTGTTGGGCTTTCTGATCGGCTTCGGCGTGAAAATGCCGATTTTTCCGTTGCACGGCTGGTTGCCGCTGGCGCACGTCGAAGCGCCGAGCGCGGTCAGTATTTTGTTGTCCGGGATTTTATTAAAGATGGGCGCCTACGGTCTGCTGCGCTCGGTGGTGATGTTGCCGGTCGCCGCGCAACTGATTCAACCCTTGCTGATGTTTCTGGCCATGTTCGGTATGGTTTACGGTGGCCTGCTGGCTTGGCGCCAGCCGGACATGAAAGCCATGGTGGCCTATTCCTCGCTGAGCCACATGGGCGTGGTGTTGCTCGGCATCGCCACATTGAACCAGACCGGCTTCATCGGCGCGATTCTGCAAATGACTGCGCACGGCCTGATCGCCGGCGCCCTGTTCTTACTGGTCGGTTTGCTGTACGAACGCACCCACACCCGCAATATCCAGGATTACAGTTCGCTGGTGCAGGTCATGCCGCGCTTTGCCGGGCTGGCAACGCTGGCGCTGCTGGCGGCGATGGGCCTGCCGGGCTCGATCGGCTTTGTCGCCGAATTGCACATGCTGATCGGCGGCTTTCAGCAATGGGGGGGCTGGATGGCGTTTTTCAGTCTGAGCCTATTGATCAGCGCGGCCTATGCCATGCGCACCATCGGCCTGCTGTTCACCGGACCGGTCAAGCCGCAGATGCGCGACATCGCCGATTTGACGCCATCGGAGCTGGCGGCGTCGGCGGTATTGGTCGGCTGCATCGTCGTGTTCGGCTTGTTGCCGGCGCCGTTGATCGAATTGTCGGCGGCGTCGGTCGGGCGGATGCTGGCCGTGATCGGCGAGAGGTTGCTGTGATGCGGCCGCTATGTCTTGGTTTGCCCGGCCGGGGAGCGATCTGATGGCAGCGTCCGTTACCGGCGACATGGACCTACGCGACATTGTCCGCCACGCGATCGCACATTTGGACCACGTGTTGCCGGGCCAGGCGCCGATCCACGATTTCGTCCACCACAACACCTTGCACGGCTTTCAACATTTGCCGTTCGAGCAGGCGTTGGCCGAGTTCACCGCGCTCACCGGAATCGATTGCTATCTGCCGGCCGAGAAGTTCCGCGAGTTTTACCGGCAACAACGCATCACCGACCGCGATCTCGATGCGGCATTGCAGCATCGGTTCGGCAGTGCATTGGCCGAACCGCTGGCCGGTAGCGCCGGTATTTCCCGGCGCGAACTTTACCGGGCCGTGTTACTGCACGATTTACAGGCCATTAGCCCGCAGCAACTGGCCTGGCGGCTCGGCGAATCCGCCGAATTCGATGTCGAGACGGCCGGCGGCCGGCCGCTGCGCGAGCTGTGGCAAGCGGTTTCGGCGAAGTTGGCATTGCCGGCGGCAGAATTGCATCCCGAGGATTTGCTGGATCTACCTGCCGCGCCATTCGACAATGAATTGCCGCAAGCGGACGATGCCGATAACCCGGTGCTCTGGTTCGACCGGGTCGGCGTCACTTTGACTTGGCGCGGTGTATTGCTGGCTTTGGCGGGCAAGGACATTTTGGAACTGGTGCGGCCGCAATTGATTCGCTTGTGCGCATCGTTGCTGGACGAAGGTTTGGCGGCCTGGCGTTTGCCGGGACGCCAGGAATTGGGATTGTATGCGGCCTGGCGGCAGGCGCTGGACTGCGATGCGCTGCCCTTGTTTCACGATCTGGCGGATTGGCGCAGCGTTACGGCACGCTTGCCGGAAGATGCGACGGACGCCATCGTCCAGCAACTGCAGGCCATGGCCTTGCCGGCGGAGCGCTGGGCAGGCTATTTGCAGCGGCTGGCGCTGGAATTGCCGGGCTGGTCCGGGTTGATCAACTGGCGGCAGCAGCACCCGGATTATCGGGAAGGGCGGCCGGTTCCGGTGCGGCTTACCGATTATCTGGCCATCCGGCTGGTATTGGATCGGCTTTACGCTCAGCCGTTGTGCCGTAGCCTGTGGCATGGTCCGGCTCAATTCGACCGGCTGCAGGCCTATTTCGAAAAACATCCAGCCGAATTTGGCGTCCGTCGGGCGCTGTTCGCCGGCGAGTTGCCGGAGTACCTGGCTCAGGCCGCTCAGCAATTGGTATCCGCGGCCGATAGCTCCCGGCAAGCCTGGCAAACGCTGGCGCAACGGATTCGGAGTTGGCGGCAAAGCCCGTTGGCGGCAGCCGACGGCAGGCTCACCGCTCACGACCACGGCTGGCGACTATTTTCGCTTTGTCGGAATTTAGGGTTGGGGCCCGATGCGGTGTCGGCTCTGGAAAAAAGCCAACTGCTGGCCTGGTTGACGCCGGTCGCCGAATTTGACGAGCAACAACGGGCTTCGGTCTGGCTGGACGCTTACGAGCGGCATTATCGTCAGGATTTGTTACAAGCCTTGCACGCCAATCACGGCCGCGGCCGCTGGTGGCGGCGGGAGCGGCGGCCGCAAGCGCAGGTATTTTTCTGCATGGACGAGCGCGAGGAAAGTTTTCGTCGCCATCTGGAAGAGTGGAACCCGGCCATCGAAACCCTGGGCGCTGCCGGATTTTTTGGCGTGGCGATGGACTACCAGGGGTTGGACGACCATCATCCGACGCCGTTGTGTCCGGTGGTGGTGACGCCGGCACATCGGGTAGCGGAAGTTTGCCTACCCAGCCGCGAGGATTTGCTGGCCGACCACCGTGCCGGCTTGAACCGGGCGCAAATCATCAGCGACTGGTTGCATCAAACCTTGCGCCGGCATCTGTTGCGGGCTTATCCATTGTTATACCTGTTTGCGCCGCTGAAGTTGGCCGGGCTGTTGGGCAAGACCTTATGGCCGGACCTGCAATATCGCCTGGAACGGGCCTGGCAGGCGCGGCTGGTGCCGGCGGCACCGACCCGCTTGCAGTTTACCGCCGATGCCGCAGCGCCGGTCGCAGCGAAACCCGGTTTCAGCGACCAGGAACAGGCGCAACGGGTCGGCCAATTCTTGCGCACCACCGGACTCAGCTACGGCTTTGCCCGGATCGTCGCCATTTTGGGCCACGGTTCCACCAGCCAAAACAATCCGCACGAGGCCGCCCACGATTGCGGCGCTTGCGGCGGCCGCCGCGGCGGCCCGAATGCCAGAGTATTCGCGGCGATGGCCAATCGGCCGCAGGTGCGCGCCTTGCTGGCCGGGCAGGGCATTGCGATTCCGGACGATACCTGGTTCGTCGGCGGCCAGCACGATACCTGCAGCGACGCGATTGATTGGTACGACGCGGATCTGGTGCCGGCTGCGCTGGTCGCCGATTTCACCCGCTTGCAAGCCGATCTGGCCGAGGCCGACCGGCGGGCCGCGGCCGAACGCTGCCGGCGCTTCGCCTCGTCGGGTTATCCGGTTTCGCCTGGGGCCGCGTTCCGCCACGTCCAGCGCCGCGCCGCCGACTTGAGCCAGGTGCGGCCGGAATTCGGTCATGCCACCAACGCCGCCGCCTTTATCGGCCGGCGTGCGGCGACGCAGGGCGTGTTTTTCGACCGCCGCCTGTTTTTGATTTCCTACGATCCCACTCAGGACGGCGACGGTACGATTCTGGAAAATATTTTGCTGACCGCCGGGCCGGTCGGCGCCGGCATCAATCTGGAATATTACTTCTCGACCGTCAACAACGACCGCCTCGGTTGCGGCACCAAGATTCCGCATAACGTCACCGGTTTGTTCGGGGTCATGGAGGGCGCGTTCAGCGATTTGCGCACCGGTTTGCCGCTGCAGATGGTGGAGATTCACGAGGCGATGCGCCTGCAAATCGTGGTTGAAGCCAACACCGAGACCTTGGCGCGGATTTATGCCCGGCAACCGGTGTTACAGGAGCTGGTTGGCGGCGGCTGGGTGCATTTGAATGCGCTCGACCCGGACGATGGCCGGATTTTCGTGTTCGATCGCCGCGAAGGTTTTCTGCCCTGGCAGCCGGAGGATCGCGAACTGCCGCTGCGCGATGATTCGGCAGCCTGCTACGTCGGGCAGACCCAGGCCGTGGCGCCGATTCTGGTTCGGCAACCGGACATCGCAGGGGAATAACGACTATGGCCGGATACGCATTTTTGATTCCGTTGTTACCGCTGCTTGCCGCCTTATCGATTGGCGGCCTGCATTTTTTTAATCTGCTGCGCGGCGAAGCCGGCGAAAAGCTCAGCGCCCGGCTGGCGGCCTGGGCGATCGGCTTGGCGGCTGCGCTGGCGCTGGGTTTGCTCGGGCTGGAGCTGGCCGGCAGCCCGAGTGGGTTGCAGGTCTACGGTAGTTGGCTGGCCAGCGGCAAGTTGGCGATAGGCTTTTCGTTGCAGGCGGGCGGCCTGAGTATGGCGTTGGCGGCCTTATTCGGGTCGCTGTTGCTGGCCGTGGCCCGCTTTTCCCGCAATTATCTGCACCGCGAGCCGGGCTTTCATCGCTTCTTCTTTATTCTGAGCCTGTTTGCCGCGGCAATGCTGTTGTTGGTGTTGTCCGGCAACGCGGTGTTCACCTTTGTCGGTTGGGAAATCGCCGGGGTCTGTTCTTATCTGCTGATCGCCTACGCCTACGAGCGGCCGGTGGCGGCGCATAATGCCACCCGCGTGTTTATCACCAACCGGGTCGGCGACGGCGGCTTTTTGCTGGGCATCGGCTTGATGCTGGCCTGGCTGGAATCTGCCGACTGGCAAACCTTGAATACCGGCGCGGCCGACCTGGACCGCGGCGACGCTACCTTGCTGGCCTTGAGCTTTGCCGTCGCCGCCTTCGCCAAATCGGCGCAGATTCCGTTTTCGCCCTGGCTGGCGCGGGCGATGGAAGGTCCGACCCCGTCCAGCGCGATCTTTTACGGCGGCGCAATGGTGCATGCCGGGGTATTCCTGACCCTGCAACTGCGACCCTTATTCGAGCAGGCGCCGGCGGCGATGGCCTTGCTGGCGGCGATCGGGGCGATGACCGCCATTTACGGTTATTGGGTAGGCTTGAGCCAGACCGACATCAAAAGCTCGCAAATCTTCGCCGCATCGGTACAACTGGGCTTGATGTTCCTCGAATGCGGCTTAGGCTGGTGGACCTTGGCCGCCTGGCATTTGGCGGCGCATGCCGTGGTGCGTTGCTATCTGTTTCTGACCACACCGTCGATTTTGCATAACACCCATGGCCGGCCGCTCGAACCGGTGCCGGCGGCGCTCGCCGACTGCCGCTGGGCCTTTCTGGCTTCGTTGCAGCGTGGTTGGCTGGAGCCGGCGGTGGATTGGCTGTTAGTGAAGCCAATCCTGCAACTGGCCAAGGATGCCCGTTACATCGAAGAGCGGATTCTGGACCCGTTGATGGGCTCGCCGGCACCGGCGATCAGGGCAATGTCGTCGTTGGCGCAGCGGGAAGAGCAAAAGATGGGCGCCAATCTGAGCAGTGCCGAAGACAGCTTTGCCCAGGGCAGCGGCCTGGCCGGCAAGTTGGCGCAATGGACTTCGGGCTTGCTGAACTGGTTTGAATACCATTTCATCTTGCGCGGCATCGGCGGCGAGTCGATTCGGGTCGGGCGCCGGCTGGGGCAGGCGGCGAACCGGTTTGAACAGTTGTTGTTGCGTGCCCGTTATCTGGCGCTGTTCGTGTTGATTACGTTGATGGTAGCTTTGGGGTACCGATGACGACCGATATCGTTTACTGGCAGGCGGCTGCGGCGTTTCCGGTGCTGAGCGTATTGACCGCGCTGCCGCTTCTGACCTGCGGCGCGGTGTTGGGTTTGAAAAGCTGGCGGCTGTGGCCGACCGCGTTGACCGGCGCGGTGGCGAACGTGTTGTTGAGCATTTACCTGCTGTGGGTGTTCGATGCCGAAGCGCCCGGCATCCATCTGGCCGAGAAAATCGACGGCCTGGGTTACCGGGTCGGCGTTGACGGCACCAATATCCTGTTTATTCCGTTGACGGCGGTGTTGGGTGCGCTGGCGCTGGTCTACACCCTGATCACCCGCCACCGCAACGACCGTTTATTCGTCGCCTGTCTGCTGGCTTACCAAGGCATCCTGATCGGGGCATTTGCGGCGCTGAACACGCTGCAATTCTGGTGCTGGAGCTTGTTGGAACTGGTGCCGGTGGCCTTGCTGACGATGGTTGCCGGTACCGGCCGCTTGCGCAACCAGGCCGTCAAAACCTTGCTGCAATATTGGTTGTCCGGTCTGGCGATGAGTCTGGCCGGCTTTCTGTTGCTGAGTTTCGGGCTGGCCGGCAACGGTATGGATTTGAGTTTCGATTGGCTGGCGCTGAAACACCATAATCTGGCGATTCCGAACGAAACCTTGATCTTTCTGCTGCTGTTTTTTGGTTTTGCGGTGCGGATGCCGCTGTTTCCGTTCCACGCCTGGTTGCCGGTCTTGGGCGAGCACGGTACCGCAGCCAGCGCGGCGATTTTTCTGCACGGGCTGAAGCTGGGCATCTATGCGCTGATCCGCTTCATCTTGCCGCTGACGCCGGGTGCCGCCGAGCAATGGACCCATTTCGTCGTCACGCTGGGTTTGATCGGGATTTTTTACGGGGCCTTGCTGGCCTTGATGCAAATCAACATGCGGCGTTTGATCGCGTTCGCGGTGATCAGCCATACCGGCATGCTGGCGATCGGCGTGTTTTCGTTCAACGATTTCGCGCTGGAGGGCAGCATTTTGTTGTCGGTGGCTTACGGCTTGGCTACCGCCGGCATGCTGTTCTGCATCGGCCTGATTTACGAACGGACCCGGACTTCGTTCCTGCCGCGCCTGGGCGGGCTGTTCGAGACCAATTCGACCTTGGCTTTGCTGTTTCTGATCTCGGCGCTGAGTACGATGGTGATGCCGGGCACGCCGGGATTCGACGCCGCTCATTTGTTGATCGAGGGTACCATCGAAGAACACGGCTGGTGGATCGCGATCGCAATTCTGTTGGGCAACGTGTTGGGGGCGGCATTCTTGTTGTGGGCGTTTCAACGTCTGTTCATCGCTCACCCGAAACGCTTCGTGCAGCCTTACGGCAGCGTTCACCATCCGGTATTGAAGGAACGCATCATCGCCGTGACGGTGTGCGGCTTGTTGATCGGTACCGGGTTTTATACGACGCCGTGGCTGAAATACATCGACCAGGAGGCGCGGGAAATCGGCGAGCATTATCCGGCCCACCACAGCCACCATATCAACGAGACCCACCATGAATGAGGCTTTGCCGCTGCTGACGCTATGCCTGCTCTGGCCCTTGCTCGGCGCATTGGCGCTAGCCTGCGTCCGCGATGGCGGCCGGGCGAAGCGGCTGGCCTTGGCCGTAGCGGGCGTCGAGCTGCTGTTGACCTTGGGCGTCGTCTTCGGCTTTGATCCGAGCGATGGCGGCTATCAATGGCAGGAACACCATTTGTGGATACCCAGCCTGAACGCCTATTACGCGGTCGGAGTGGACGGTATCTCGCTGTTGTTCCTGCCGATGACGGCCTTGTTGACCTTGATGGCGCTATTGGCCGGCTGGAATGCGGCAGCCCGGCTGCACCGATTTCAGTTGGCGCTGGTGCTGATCTTGGAGAGTGCCACCATCGGCGTGTTCGTCGCACTGGATATGGCGCTGTTTTTCCTGTTTTGGGAGTTGACGCTGCCGCCGATTTTCTTCCTGGCCGGTTTATGGGGGATCGGTGCCGAACGGCGCCAGGCTGCGCTGAAATACACTTTGTACATGCTGTTCGGCGGCGTGCCGCTATTGTTCGCGATCGCGACGCTGGCCTTGAACCACGCCCATTTCACCGGCGGCGACGTGCCGGGCGGTCTGGCCTTCAGTTTGCCGGTGTTACTGAACACGCCGATGGATGCCGCGACGCAGGAACTGGTGTTTTTTTTGCTGATGCTCGGTTTCGCGGTGAAAGCGCCGCTGGTACCGTTTCATACCTGGCTGCAGACCATGGCGATGGAAGGACCGGCGTTTCTCACGGCCTTGCTGGTCGGGTTGAAGCTGGGCTTGTACGGCATTCTCCGCTTTGCCTTGCCGTTGGCGCCGCAAGCGGCGCTGGAGCATCGCTGGCTAGTGGCGATCGTCGGCGCCGTTACCTTGGTATACGCCGCCCTGATCGCGTTGCAGCAAACCAACTTACGCCGGTTGCTGGCCTATTCCAGTATCAGTCACGTCGGCTTGGTGCTGATGGGCTTGGCGGCATTCAATTATCAGGGACAGCAAGGGGCGTTGTTGCAGTTGCTTAATTTCAGCGTGGTCGCCGGCAGCCTGATGCTGATGGCCGGCATGCTGCAACAGCGCTTGGGCAGTTGCGAGCTGGTGCATCTGGGCGGCTTGGCCAAACCGGCGCCGCGTCTGGCTTGTTTGTTCTTCCTGTTTACGCTGGCTAGTCTGGGTGTACCGGGTACCAACGGTTTTCCGGCGGAATTGCTGGTTCTGATCGGCACCTTGCAGGCTTATCCGGCGCTGGCGATGGTGGCTTTGTTCGGCGCCGTGTTGAGTGCCGCCTACATGCTCGGTTTCGTCAGGAAAGCCTTGTTCGGGCCGACTAACGCTACGGCTCGCAACTGCCCGGATTTGACCCGGCGCGAGCTTTTGCTGTTGTTGGTCCCGGCCGTGCTGGTGTTGCTGGTCGGACTCAGTCCAAAAAGCGTATTGGTCTGGCCGGAAAGCAGCTTGTTGATGCGGCAGCAGGCCGTGGCCGAAGCGGAAGCGGTGCGAGCGGTTTCCGGGCTGGCGCCGGCACGAGCCGCCACTGCGGATGCGGCCGACTCGATTTGAAAGCTGGCGGCGAAGGCTTGGACCGGCCCGGAAAATTGATTGGCATATAGTTTCGAATCGATATAATATTGACCCAAGCCCGGCAGTTTCAGGCCGGGAGCTCAAAAATACGTTACGCCACTGGGATTACCCCTAAAAGGACGATAAATATGCACACTCCCGCGAAATTATTATTAGAAAACAAAGCTTGGTCCGAAGAAATCAGTAGCAAAGATCCGGATTTTTTCAGTCAGTTGGCCAAAGAGCAAAAGCCGGATTTTTTGTGGATCGGTTGTTCCGACAGCCGGGTGCCGGCCGAGACCATCGTCAATGCGCAACCCGGCGAAATATTCGTCCATCGCAATATTGCCAACCAAGTCATCGTTACCGACTTCAATTGCCTGAGCGTTTTGCAATATGCGGTCAACGTCTTGAAAGTCAAACACGTGATCGTCTGCGGCCATTACGGTTGCGGCGGCGTCAAGGCGGCATTGCAGCCGCAAAAATCCGAATTGGTGATCACCAACAAATGGCTGATGCACATCAAGGATGTCTACCGTTTGCACGAGGAAGAATTGGAAACGGTGTCGCCCGAAGACAAAGTGAACCGCATGATCGAGCTGAACATCGTCGAACAGGTTTACCGGCTGGCGCATACCTCGATCATCCAATCCGCCTGGCGCCACGGCCACAAGCCCACCTTGCACGGTTGGGTATACGGGCTGAACGACGGTTTGATCCAGGAATTGATCAAGCTCGACCATAACACCCAAATCAATCCGATTTACCGCTATGCGGATTAAGCGGCCTGCCCACTATTAACGACGGATTGAAACCAATGACAACGCATTTGAGTGATTACCTGAAACATTTGCACCAGGATCTGCCGGCCGGCATCGTGGTTTTTTTGGTGGCGTTACCGCTCTGCCTGGGGGTGGCCCTGGCCTCCGGTGCACCGCTGTTTTCCGGGATCATCGCCGGATTGGTCGGCGGCTTGCTGGTGTCCTGGGCTAGCGGCTCGCAACTGAGCGTGTCCGGTCCGGCGGCCGGGCTGACCGTGATCGTCTTCGAAGCCATCGAAACCTTAGGCGGCTTCGGCGGCTTCCTATTGAGCGTGGTACTGGCCGGCGGCCTGCAGATTGTATTGGGCTTCTTGAAAGCCGGTGTCATCGGCGCGTTTTTTCCGGCGGCGGTGATCAAAGGCATGCTGGCGGCAATCGGTCTGATTTTGATCATCAAACAGACACCGCACGCCACTGGTTACGACACCAGTCCCGAAGGCGACGAAAGCTATATGCAAGAGACCGCCGAATCGAGTTTTTTCGAATTGTCGGAGGCGTTGGAGGGCATTACGCCCGGTGTGACTCTGGTTAGCGTGGTCGCGTTGTTGATCCTGATCGTTTGGGACAGCGCGCTTATCAAACGCTTCAAGGGTTTGAAGCTCGTGCCGGGGCCGTTGTTGGCTGTGATTTGGGGGGTCGGTTTCAATGCCGTGGCGCTGCAATACTTTCCGGAATTGGCGATCGGCGATAAGCACTTGGTGTCGTTGCCGGAGTTGGGCACTACCGCCAATTTTGTCAACCAGTTGCGGTTGCCGGACTTCAGCTATTTCGGCAATCCGAAAATTTATTCGATTGCCGTAACCATTGCCATCATCGCCAGCCTGGAAACGCTGTTGAGTATCGAGGCGGTCGATAAGCTGGATCCGCACAAACGGGTGGCGCCGACCAACCGCGAGCTGAAGGCGCAGGGCTTGGGCAATATGGTCAGCGGGATGATCGGCGGTTTGCCGATTACGGCCGTGATCGTGCGCAGTTCGGCCAATATCAACGCCGGCGGTCAGACCCGGCTGTCCTGCTTCTTCCACGGTCTGCTGTTGATGGTCAGCGTGCTGTTTTTCGCCAAGTACCTGAACATGATTCCGCTGGCCTGTCTGGCGGCGATTTTGCTGCAAACCGGTTACAAATTGGCCAAACCGGCCATGTTCGTCGAGTTTTACCGTAAGGGCTGGAACCAATTCCTGCCGTTTGTGATTACCGTCGCCGCGATTTTGTTAACCGATCTGCTGGTGGGCATTGCGATAGGCATGGGCTGCGGATTTTTCTTCGTGCTACGCGCCAATTTTCACGCGGCGATTACCTTGACTCAGCACGGCCAGCATTACCTGCTGCGCTTGCATAAGGATGTATCGTTTTTGAATAAGGCCCTATTGCGCAAATGCCTGCAGGAGGTCCCAAATGATTGCGAACTGCTGATCGACGGTTACAAGGCGCAATTCGTCGATCTGGACATCTTAGAGACGATAGGCGATTTCATGTTAGCGGCGCCGGACCGGGGCATTCAAGTCGAGATTCAAGGCATCCCGCTGGAAGACATTACGCCGTCTGCCGGCCATTGATGCGGCAGCCCGCCCGTGTCGGGGCGGGCGGCGTTAGCTAGCGGTTGTCGGAGTCAATTTTGCTATCAATTCCTGTATCGCGCCGCGTTGGCGTTCGATATCTCGCACCAGCTCGAATTGGGCCAGCGCCCGGCGCAGATTTTGGCCGGCGTCGTCCACTTTGAAGTAGCGGTTACCCTGCAAATAATCGGTGAAGAAGCGCAAACCCAGTTCGAACGGGATCAGGCGGATCGCCGGATACAGGTAACGGTAATCCGCTTCTGTAAAAAAACGGCCGGCCTCGGCCAGATAATGCTCGAGAACCGCACTGCAACGCTGCAGATCGAAGCCGTTGGTGTCCGGAATCTGGCAACAGGAGCGCAGGCAGTCGCCGATGTCGTAATGCACCAGACCGGGTTTCACGGTATCCAGATCGACCAAACCGATAATCCGGTCGCTGTCCGGCTCGAACAGAAAGTTGTTCAATTTCGGATCGCCGTGTATCACTCGATCCACCAATTCGCCGCGTAGTCTGGCCTGTTCCAGCTCATGGATGCCTGCGCCGAAATCGGCGATGAAACGGCGGCAGCTTGCAAAGTCGGGATCGCTCGGCTCTTGCGGTGCTTGAGCCAACGCCGCCTGATACTGGCGAAAATATTCGGGGGTGATGTGGAAGCCGGGCAGGGTGTCGTGCAGGGTTTCGGCGGCCAGGGTGCTGCACAAGCTATGAAAATGGCCGAGTGCGGCGCCGACTTCGCCGGCTTCGGTGAGATTGGCGAGCCGTTCCCGGCTTTCGGATGGCGTGATCCATTCCAGTGCCCGCCAGACCCGGCCGCTGTCGCGGTCGCGAATTTGCGCGTCGTCTGCAGCCGGCAGCAGTCGGGGGATGCGTAAACGAACCTCGACTGCGGTTTGTCGGCCGAGGTGGCGGTTCAATGCGGTTAGATTTTCAGCGATAAGTTCCGGATGCGGAAACACCCGGTCGTTGATGGCTTGCAAGACGAAGTTGTCGCCATCAGCTTCGACCAGGAAGGTATCGTTGATCAGGCCGCTACCGAGCGGCCTGATCGCGTGGATGGTCCGGCCGCCGGCGAAGCGGCGGGCAATCGGTTCCAGCCGGTTCACGGATTTAACTGCCGGGCCAGTGCGCGTAAGGCCTGGCCGCGGTGGCTCACCGCATTTTTGGTTTCCGGCGGCAGTTGCGCCGAGGAGCATTGGAATTGGTCCAGCCAGAAAATCGGATCGTAGCCGAAGCCGTTCTCGCCGACCGCAGCAGGCAGGATCTTGCCTTCCCAGACGCCCTGGGCGATCAGCGGAGTCGGGTCCGCAGCGTGGCGCAGGTAAACCATCACGCAAATAAAGCGGGCGCTGCGCAAGGCGTCCGGCACATCGCGCATTTCCGCCAGCAGTTTCTCCAGATTGGCTCGGTCGTCGGCGCCGATGCCGGCATAGCGGGCGGAAATCACGCCGGGCGCGCCGTTCAGTGCGTCGACAACAATGCCGGAATCGTCGGCAATCGCCGGCAGCCGGCAATGCGCGGCGGCATTGCGGGCCTTGATGATCGCGTTTTCGATGAAGGTGGAGCCGGTTTCCTCGGGTTCGGCGACGTTGAATTGCGATTGCGGCAGAATCTTGTCGCTTTGCAGAATGGCCTGGATTTCCCGAATTTTGCCCGGATTGCCGCTGGCCAGTACGATCGAACTCATCGGCTTAGAATGCGATCGGTTTCGGCGCGGGTTTCTTCGCCTCTTCCAACGCCGCTTGTTGTTTTTCCAGCAATTGTTTGATGCCGTGTTCCGCCAGTTCCAGCATCGCATTCAGTTCGTCCTTTCTGAAGGCATGGCCTTCGGCCGTACCCTGGACTTCGATGAAGTGGCCGGCTTCGTTCATGACCACGTTCATGTCGGTCTCGGCCTGGTGGTCTTCGGCATAGTCCAGGTCCAACACCGGTACCCCGTTGTAAATGCCCACCGATACCGAAGCGACTTGGCCGTGCAGCGGGTTTTTCTTGATTTTGTGGGTTTTCAGCAGGTGGTCGATCGCAATCGACAAGGCAACGAAACCGCCGGTGATTGACGCGGTGCGGGTGCCGCCGTCGGCTTGAATCACGTCGCAATCGATGGTGATGGTATTTTCGCCCAGCGCCTTCAAGTCGATCGCGGCGCGCAGGGAGCGGCCGATCAGGCGCTGGATTTCCAGGGTTCTGCCGCCCTGTTTGCCGCGGCCGGCTTCGCGGTCCATCCGGCTGTGGGTCGAGCGCGGCAGCATACCGTATTCGGCGGTGACCCAACCCTCGCCTTTGCCTTTTAGGAAACGAGGGACGCTATTGTCGACGCTGGCGGTGCATAAGACCCGGGTGTCGCCGAATTCCACCAACACCGAGCCTTCGGCGTGTTTGGTGTAATGGCAGGTAAAACGAATTTCGCGTAATTGGTCCGGATTGCGTCCGCTTGGTCTCATATTGTTCTCGGCTGTATCAAAAGTTGCGGCATTATACTGGCTTTGCCGGGCCGATTTTTAACTATTGGGGGCTCAGCGCCTGCTGCAATTCGGCTACGGTTTGCGGCCGGTTTTCCGGGAAAATCGCCATGGCCCAATCGATCGCTTTTAACAGATATTCCGGGAAGCGGCGCTTGTGGGCTTTGACGGCCGGCGGCAAATTGTCCTGCTTGGCGCGGTCCGGCGACGGTATCGGGATTTTGTAGTCCAGGCAGGCGCGCATGCTGGCACCGACGGCATAAATGTCGGACCAGGGGCCGAGATTGCCGTTACTGTCGTATTGTTCGATCGGCGAATACCCGTTGGTCAGCACTTTGGCCCGGTTGCGCTGCGGGTCCAGCGTGATTTTGCGGATCGCGCCGAAATCCAGCAGCAGCGGATCGTTTTCGGCGCGGATCAGAATGTTGGCGGGCTTGATATCCAGATGCACCAAGCCTTTTTGATGAACTGCGTCGATACCGTTCAGCAACAATGGGAATACCGTCAACAGGAATTCTTCGGTAATCGGCAGGCTTTTGCGGTGTAGGATTTTATCCAGGGTGACGCCGTAGTCGTAGGTCATGACCATATACACGGTATCGTTGGCTTGGAAGAAGTTGATCACGTCGACGATGTTGTGGTGCTTCAGCATCGCCAGAACTTTGGCTTCCTCGAAAAACAGCGCCCGGCCGCGCATGAATAACGCCTTGGCTTCTTCGCTATTCGGCGCCACCAGGTTATTCCAGGTACGGTGCGCCAGCTTGCGCGGCAAGTATTCCTTGATCGCCACCTGCGTCTGGTCGGACATTTGCCGGGCCAGATAGACTGAACTGAAGCCGCCGTGCGCCAATTCCCGCTCGATCATGTACTGATCTATAATGGTTCCCGATTGCAGGTAGTTCCATTGTTTCGGGTAGGTTTCCGGATCGTAATATTCGGCCATAAGGAAAGCTGCGCGGGTAAAGCGTGAAGATTATAGGTGAAAAATGATTAGAAGCATGACCGCGTTCGCGGACGGCGAAATGAGCGCCGACAACCTGACTATCTTGTGCGAATTGCGTTCGGTTAACCACCGTTACAGCGACGTCAGCGTCAAATTGCCCGAGCGCTTGCGATTTGCCGAAGCCGACGTTCGCCGCTTGATAGCCGAAAAGCTGAAACGCGGCAAAATCGAATGTGCATTGAGTTACAAGAAACAGACCGGCGAAGCCAGCTTCAATGTGAATCGGGAAAACGTGCGGCGTCTGTTGGCGGCTACCGCCGTTATCGAAGCCGAAATGAGCAAGCCGCAAGCTTTTTCCGCGCTCGATGTGTTGGCTTTTCCCGGTGTTCAGCAAGAGCAGGAGACCGACAAGGACGCGCTGCACGACAAAATCGTTCAACTGCTGGAGGAAACTCTGGACAAAATGCTGGAGACTCGGGTTCGAGAGGGGGCGCAACTGGCACAATTGCTGGAAGACCGCTGCCAGAAGGTGTTGGTGTTGGTCGAAGCGGCGCATAAACGGATGCCCGAGGTATTGAACAACTTACGCAATAAATTGACGGCCAGAGTCCAGGAAATGGTTGCCGAGCCCAATTTCGACCGGCTGGAGCAGGAGCTGGTGCTGCTGGCACAAAAGTTCGATGTGGCCGAGGAATTGGACCGGCTGGAAACTCACGTCCTGGAAGTGCAGCGCGCGTTAAAACAACCAGAACCCACCGGCCGGCGCCTGGATTTTTTGATGCAGGAAATGAACCGGGAAGCTAACACCCTCGGCTCCAAATCCGCCGACCGGGAAATGACCCAGATCTCGATCGATTTGAAAGTGCTGATCGAGCAGATGCGCGAGCAAATCCAGAACATTGAATGATGTTTCAGGCTGTCTAAACCAATCCAGCCAGACCATAAAGCCCAGTCAATCTGGGCTTTTTTGTGTCCTCAAGTGTCCCACGCTTGCTACCCGTTCGGTTTAATCGACAGGCAACAGCGTTCTCTCTGCAGCAACCGGCCGCCCGTTCAAGGCCAAATGTCATTGTCCCGCTTGAACTTTTCCAATCATTGAGACGCCCAAGCGGCGGGATTGTGGGTCGCTTCGCGCGATCGGTACCCGAAACCGCCGCGAGAAGGGGATCAAACAAATATTTCATCAGCCTCCTGCTGCCGGATTGGGAAGCGGCTCAAATTCAGCCGCGCTTGATCGGGGCGGTCAACCGTTAACGGTCATGGTATTCCAGCTCCGGATATGCTCGCTCGCCCGGCGGCTGGGTTTTTTCCGAATGGCGAAATAGATAATTTTGCAAGGTGCCGGGGTAGGTGATGCCGGCGTGGTAATCGTAGAACTCGTATTCGACTTCTTCTACCGGTGGGGCCTGGGTTTTCGCTACCGTATGTTCGCTGTGTTCGGCCCAAGCCGGCATCAGCCATAGTCCGCATAAAACGGTCAACCCCGCTGTTCTTAGTGTGTTGTTGTTTTTCATATCAGTCACCTCTGAGTCATTACAGCGGTTTCGGGCGTAATCCCGACCTTCGCGCTTGGCATTTAGTTCCTCGGCAATCGGCGTCTAGCCTACCAATTATTTGAAAAACACCCCCCGCAGGTAGGGCGAAACGTTAGCGTATCCCGGTTAATCTTGCTATCGACCGAAACGGAGACTGGCGAAGCGCCGGTCTCGACGTTTCAACCCTGATTTCCGCGAATTCAAGGTTTTTGGTGGCTGGACCGTGAGGTGTATTGGCATCGCATATTTCGCCAGGTCGTTCGCCGCGGCGATGCGTTGGCTGCCGGCGGTTTAGCGGGTGAAGACCAAGCTCATCTTTTGGCATTGCGCGATGCGGTGGACGGTGACCGGGCCGCGCCGCACTTTCTGGTTCGGGCGGTATTAGGTAACGAAGATCGTCCGGACCCTTTTTAAATTTTGGCACCGGGTTGCCGTCGTGAAAAGACCTTGCCACCGCGCCTTGGCTTCGGCGGTGCGGTCGTTTCTGAAGCTGACAACAACGGTGCAGCTGAATCCGCGCTAGGTCCTGCCCCCTAAGTCTGTAGGGTGTTGGCGGCAGGGATTTGCGGTTATCGTAAAAGAACTGAGTAAATTCGCTAGAATCTAGCGATTACACTCGGCAACAACAGGATCGCCATGAATGGCGGCCTTATATTTTCATCGTTAGTCTTTGGAGTAGAGTATGAAACTGAAACACACATCGATGATCGTCGGCGCGTTGCTATCGGGCGGCCTGACCAGTGCTGCGCATGCCGTACAGCAACCTAATTTTTACGAATGTTCCGGCCGCGGCGCCAACCTGACTCTGAGCATAGGCAGCAAGGCGGAAGTCGGCATTTTCCCGGCGGCGACCATACTCAATCTGGACCTGGGTAAAAAGAACTATTCCTTCAAAGAGGCCGACATCACGGTCGAATCCACCCTGATCGGCGAGCTGTGGGAGGTCACGCTGGAACACATTCCTGATTTGCGTATCGACCACGCCTCCGTGGTGATTCCGCAAATCAACTTGGCTGACGCTCCGCAGCATTTCGTCAGCCAGTTGATCCTGACCCGGGTTGCCACGCCGTTTACCGGCGAACCGCCCAAAGGCGTGGTCAATGCGTCCCGATACATCGACCTGAGTTGCTCGGCGTCTGTGGTCTATTATTGATAACCCAATATTGCCATGCCGACGCAAGTCGGCATGCTTTCGCCCGGTTGCTTCCGTTCAATATGGACATGTTGCGACGCTTGACCGCCCACCCCAGATAGCTTGCGTATGACATTGTCTGCCACGTTAATTGCCGGAACCGCCTACTTCATGTTGGGCGGGCTTTGGTTTACGCCGCTGTTCGGCAAATACTGGGACCGGGCGGTCGGCTTTTGCCGTCCGCAACGCTGGCGGCCGCCGGCGATCTACTACCTGGGGCCATGGCTGGGCTGCCTGATTGCGGCTTTTGCCACTGCAATCCTGTTCGATATAATCCGGCCGGCATCGTTGACGGATGCGTTAAAAATCGGGTTTGTGATCGGTGCCGGCTACGGCGCCGCGCTTACCGCAGTCAATGCCATCTCGCCGAACATGCCGAAACCGGGGCTGTACGCACTGGTGGTCGGCGGTTACCACTGGCTGGGATTGACCTTATGCGCCGCAATTTTGTACGAATTGGCCTAACCGATCATGCCGAAAACGACTTGCACTTATTGGAATCCCTTATTACCCGCCAAGCAGGACGGCTGGCAGCCGATTCCCGGTCTGGAAGGCCTGGCGGAACAATTGACGCTGAGCATCGATCCGGAAGCCGGCGAATATACCCGCCTGACCCGCTTCCTGCCGGGGGCCGACACCGCCGAATTCGGCGGCAAGACCCACGACTACCCGGAAGAAGTGTTCATTGTCAGCGGCCGATTGTACGACGCTGCTTTTGACCTGTGGCTGGAAGCCGGCCACTACGCCAGCCGACCGCCCGGTGAATTGCACGGTCCGTTCAAAACCGACCTTGGCTGCGTGGTGCTGGAAGTTTCGTTTCCGAATCGGGTCTGACGATAACCACATGTCCGAATCTCTCGAATACATAAAAGACTTGCTATTGAGCGATGGCCTCCCGGCCGATGCCGAATGGCTGTTCGATCTCTACCGTCAATCGATGCGAGACTGCGTCGAGGCGACCTGGGGTTGGGACGAAGACTTTCAAAAAAGCGGTTTTAACCAAAACCTTAAGCCCAGCGATTGGCAGGTCATTTGGCTGGGCGAACACCGTATCGGCGGGTTCGTGTTGAACGAATGTAGCGACCATCTCCGGCTGGCGATGATCATGCTCGAGCCGGAATATCGACGCCAAGGACTCGGCCGAAAAATCCTGACTCACATTCAGCAAGTAGCCAGGCAAAAGGCATTGCCGGTCAGGCTCAATGTCATCAAAGCCAACCCCGTCCTGCCGTTCTATACCAAATTGGGTTTTCGCCAATACGCTGAAGACGAGGCGTGTTTCCGATTGCAGTGGGACGCCTAAACCTCAGGCGTTGTGCTGCCGCTTTTAGGTAGTCTGCGCTTGAAAATCGCTAAACGCGCTACCATGTCGCCGGCATCAGAACCCAATAGCCGGAGGCCGCCATGAACGATCCCAAGCAAACCCATTCTGCCGATCCCTTCGTCAAGCGCGTGCT
Organism: Methylomonas sp. EFPC3; assembly: GCF_029643245.1. Taxonomy (NCBI): domain Bacteria; kingdom Pseudomonadati; phylum Pseudomonadota; class Gammaproteobacteria; order Methylococcales; family Methylococcaceae; genus Methylomonas; species Methylomonas sp. EFPC3. Next base: position 2,792,956 of record NZ_CP116398.1, on the reverse strand, counting down.
CGCGGTTGGCGCAGTCGCCGCCGTACTACTAGCCGTTTGGAATTGGCGCCCAGGACTTTCGGCACCGGAACCGGCATCGATCCGAACCGTGGCGGCGCGCGGCGATTTGGCGGCCGACGAGAAAAGCACGATCGAGCTATTCGAAAAATCCCGCGATTCGGTGGTGTACATCAGCACCGCCGCGCTGGTGCGCGACGCCTGGACCCGTAACGTATTTTCGGTACCCAAGGGTACCGGCTCCGGCTTTATCTGGGACGAAGCCGGCCACGTGGTGACCAACTTCCACGTCATCGCCGGCGCCAACGAAGCCACCGTCAAACTGGCCGACGGCCGCGACTACAAAGCCGCGCTGGTCGGCGCCAGCCAGGTGCACGACATCGCCGTGTTGAAGATCGGTGTCGGCTTCAAACGGCCGCCGCCGGTGCCTATCGGTACCAGCAGCGATTTGAAGGTCGGGCAAAAAGTGTTCGCGATCGGCAACCCGTTCGGTCTGGACTGGACCTTGACCAGCGGTCTGGTATCGGCTTTGGACCGCTCGTTGGGCGGCCAGGAAGGTCCGGCCGTCGAGCATTTGATTCAAACCGACGCGGCGATTAATCCCGGCAATTCCGGCGGTCCGTTGCTGGATTCCGCCGGCCGCCTGATCGGCATCAATACCGCAATTTATAGCCCCAGCGGCGCCTCGGCCGGCATCGGTTTCGCGGTGCCGGTGGATACGGTGATGCGGGTGGTGCCGGAATTGATCAAACAGGGCAAATACATTCGTCCGGCCCTGGGCATCGAAATCGATCAACAAATGAACGAACGGCTGGCCACTTTGACCGGCACGGCCGGCGTCGCGGTGTTGCGGGTGCAACCCGGTTCGGCGGCGGATAAGGCAGGCTTGCGCGGCGTCGAACTCGCGTCGAACGGCGTCATCCCCGGCGACATCATCGTCGCGATCAACGGCAAGCCGGTAGACTCCTTGTCCAAATTGTTCGCCCGCCTGGACGAACAGAAAATCGGCGATGTCGTCAAAGTACAACTGGTCAACAACGGCCAGACCCGCGAAGTCGAAGTAACCTTGCAGCCGGGGAATTGATTGGGCTTGGTAGTTGGTTATAACTACCAAGCTGTAAATGATCGAACCCCACCGTCGCTCCCGCGAACGCGGGAGCCCCGTTGCGCATTCGATTCGCACCTTGGCTGCAAAGTCTCGCCAAATCCGGATCGACTGGTAAGCTCGCAGACTAAACGCCCGCATCTCGCCAGCCATGACCCCAACCAAACCGCCCAAACTCAATCCGCGTAAATTGCTGCTCAGCAAATGGACCGCAGTTGCGCCGCAAAACCGGGAAAAACACTTTATTGTCAGTAAAGTGCTATGGCCCGACGATCCGACGCTACCGCTGGAGTTGATCGAACTGGAAGCGGTGCACAGTAAGCGCATCCAACTGCTGCCGTGGCGGGCCTTGCAGGACACCGCCACCTGGCGTCAGGGCTGGCATTGAGCGATGAGTTACAACCTGGTCTGGTTCAAGCGCGACCTGCGCCTGCACGACCACGCGCCGCTGTGGCAAGCTTGCCGCCATGGCCCGGTGCAGTGCCTGTACATCATCGAGCCCAGCCTGTGGGCCGCGGCCGATGCGGCAAGCCAGCACTACCTTTTTCTGCGGGAAAGTCTGTTAGACCTGGATTTGGCGCTACGCAAACGCGGTGGCGGCTTGCGGGTCGAAATCGGCGAAGCGGTCGATGTGCTGGAACGGCTGTGGCGGCAGGCGCCATTCGCGGCCTTGTACTCGCATCAGGAAACCGGCAACTGGCTCAGCTTTCAGCGCGACTTGGCCGTGCAGCGCTGGTGCCGGACTCGGCATTTGCCCTGGCACGAATATCCCCAATTCGGCGTCGTGCGCCGCCTGCAGGATCGCGATCTGTGGCAGGCCGAGTGGGAAAAACTGATGGCCGCAAACTGTCTTGAGGCACCGACAAACGTCCAATGGCTGCAACCGGAGTTACCAATGACGTTGCCTGAACCGCAGACCTTGGGTCTAACTCAACCTGATCCGCCGCAGCGCCAACCAGGCGGTCGCCGCCAAGGTATCGAAACCTTGCGCGATTTTCTGTTCGAACGCAGCCGCGGATATCGCGGCGGCATCTCCTCGCCATTATCGGCTCCAAGCGCCTGCTCGCGGCTGTCGCCGTATCTGGCCTTCGGTTGTCTGAGCTTGCGGGAAGTAGTGCAAGCCAGCCGCCGCCAGATCGCTGCCTTGCCGCAAGGCGACCCGCGCCGGGCCGGTCTGACGGCTTTCGTCAGCCGTCTTTACTGGCATTGCCATTTCATCCAGAAACTGGAAAGCGAGCCGGAGCTGGAATTCAGAAATATGCATCGCGGCTACGACGGTCTGCGCGAAGCCGATTGGAATCCGTATCATTTTCAAGCCCTGATCGACGGCCGCACCGGCTGGCCGCTGGTCGACGCCTGCGTGGCGATGTTGAAGCAGACCGGCTGGCTGAATTTCCGGATGCGGGCCATGCTGGTTTCGGTGGCCAGCTATCCGCTGTGGCTGCACTGGCAGCCGGTCGGCCATTGGCTGGCCCGGCAGTTTCTGGATTACGAGCCGGGCATTCACTGGAGCCAAATGCAAATGCAGGCGGGCACCACCGGCATCAACGCCACCCGGGTCTATAACCCGATCAAACAAGCTCGCGACCACGACCCGCACGGCCACTTCGTTCGGCATTGGCTGCCGGCCATGCGGCGGGTGCCGCAGGCATGGCTGTTGGAACCGTGGCGGATGCCGGCCAGACTGCAACAGCAATGCGGGGTCAAGGTCGGCGTCGATATTGCCGAACCGCCGGTCGATCTGGAAATCGCCACCCGGCAAGCCAAAGCCAGACTTTATGCCGTGCGTGGCAAGGCCGAAGTCAAAGCCGCCAAGGCCGCCATCGTCGCCAAACACGGTTCGCGCCAGCGGCCGGCGCCGCGTCGAAAAGCTCGAGCCGCCAGCGGCTGGATGCAAACCGAATTGGAATTTTGATGCATCGCAAGGCTTCGCTGCCGTCGAAAGTCTGCCCGGTCTGTAACCGGCGGTTTGCCTGGCGCAAGAAATGGGCAAAAGACTGGGATGCCGTGAAATATTGCTCGGAACGCTGCCGCCGGCAACGGCCTGCGGTAACCGCGCCATGACTACATTGCGCCTGATCCTGGGCGACCAGCTCAATCCTCTGCATAGCTGGTTGGTCGATAGCGACCCGAACGTGGTCTATACGCTGATGGAAATCCGTCAGGAAACCGATTACGTGCTGCACCATGCCCAAAAAATCATCGGCATTTTTGCGGCGATGCGCGACTTTGCCGGGCAATTGACCGCTCGAGGCCATCGCGTGCACTACCTGAAAATCGACGATGCCGACAACCGGCAAGCGCTGACCGCCAATCTGGATTGCTTGATCGAACGCTTTCAAGCGCAGCGTTTCGAATACCAGTTACCCGACGAATGGCGGCTGGATCGGCAGTTGCGGGAGTACTGCCAAAACTTGGCTATCGCCAGCCGGGCCTGCGACAGTGAACATTTCTACACCGAGCGCGACGCCGCCGCCCAATGCTTCGGCGAACAGCCGCATTGGTTGCTGGAAAAATTCTATCGGCGGATGCGGGTCAAACACGGCGTATTGCTCGACGACAGGCAATGGCCGCTGGGCGGGCAATGGAATTTCGACCATGACAACCGCAAGGCCTGGCCCGGCGTGCCGGCGGTGACTTACGACAACCGGCCGCGGCATGACCATACTACGCTGTGGCAAGACATCGTCGCTGCCGGCATCAGCAGTTTCGGCGCGGCCGACGCCGAAGACTTTCGCTGGCCGCTGAATCGGGCGGAAGCGTTACAGCAGCTCGACGCTTTTATCAGCGACGGCTTGGCCCAGTTCGGCGATTTTCAGGACGCGATGAGCCGGCGCAGCTGGCGGCTGTTTCATTCGCTGCTGTCGTTTGCGTTGAACACTAAAATGCTCAGCCCGCGCGAAGTGGTCGAGCGAGCCGAAGCCGCCTATCGCCAGGGCCAAGCGCCGCTGGCGGCCGTCGAAGGTTTCATCAGGCAAATCATCGGCTGGCGCGAATATGTGCGCGGCGTGTACTGGGCCAAGATGCCGAATTATGCGCAACTCAATCATTTCGGCCACACCCGGCCGCTGCCGTCCTGGTTCTGGACCGGCGAAACCCAGATGAATTGCCTGGCGGCCTGCATCGGTCAGTCGTTGCAATACGCTTATGCCCACCATATCCAGCGGCTGATGGTGATCGGCAATTTCGCGCTGCTGGCCGGCTTGGCGCCCGAGGCCGTGCATCGCTGGTATCTGGGGGTCTATATCGACGCCTTCGAATGGGTGGAACTGCCCAACACGTTGGGCATGAGCCAATTCGCCGACGGCGGCTTGCTAGCCACCAAGCCTTACGTCTCCAGCGCGGCTTACATCGACCGGATGAGCGATTATTGCAAGGGCTGCCGCTACGATAAAAAGACCCGCAGCGGCGAGCGCGCTTGTCCATTCAACGCGCTGTACTGGCATTTTTTCATCCGCCACCGCGACCAGTTACAGCGCAATCCTCGCCTGAGCATGGTCTATCGCAACCTGGACCGTTTTGCCGCAACCGAACGCGATGCGCTGGTTTGCCGGGCGCAGGCAGTGTTGACGGATCTGTCCGGGCTTTGAATGGGGTTTCGCCGCAAGGGCTTACAGATGATCTGAATATTCGCGGCTCCGGTCCAACCGCAGCTATTTGATTTGAGTTGCCTGAGCTTAAGGTGCCGGGGCAACCGCAAGCTTCTGCTGCTCGCGCGGTTGCGCCGGTTTACTGTTGGACGAAGCGTCCGATCGATTCCGGAGAATTGGTTAATTATTGATTGGTATTGGCGCCGGCCGGCGCGTAACCGTCCACGCTGATTTCCACAACGGGTTGGCCTTCCTGCCCGGTTTGACGGAAGCGCAACGCGCCGGTCACGGCGGTCGGCGTTGCCGAAGTACAGCCGCTTTGCACGTAAAACCAAGACGAATCACGCATCGACGAGCCGTCCGGGTCCATGAAATTGACGTCCGAGGTAAAGTCCACCCAGTTGTCGCTGATGGGGGCGACCGAGGTCAAGGGTTGCGCTACCGTGCTGCCGGCGACGTGGGCGACCGAGGTAGAGGTCAAGCCGACGCGGAATAAGACTTCATCCGATGCCGAGCCGCCGCGGGTGACGAAATTGTAGCCGGCGGAAACCGGGCCGCGATTGCGAAAGCCGGCGCGCTTGAAATCGTTGACTTCGAAATACTGGGTGCCGGCTGACGACGGGTTGTAGTCGACGTTGTTCAGGCGGATTTTAGCGGCGTAAACGCAACTGGTCCCGGCGGCGTTACGCCAGACTTGGTCGGTTACGGTACCGATGGTGATGTTGTTGATGCGGATATTGCGCGGGGTGCTGACGACCAGAGAATAGCCGCTGACCGGCGGATTATTGCTGGGCACCGCGCAGGTGTTGTTGGCGCCGCCGTTGGGCGAAAACGTTGGCGGAGTCGACTCCAAAGAGCCGAAGTCGCCGGTCAGGTTGCAGGTCGCGTAGGCCGAAGTGCCGCCGGGGACGGCAAAGCCGGTGGCCGGTAGCGTTATCAGGCCGGTGGCCATGGCCGATCCGGAGACGGCAAAGGCGGCGAGCATTGCTGCCGCAAGTGATGTGTGTTTCATGGTTTCTCCTTAGTTCGATAAATTGTGTGTCGTTGCTATTGAGGAGGGTTTGCTCGTCCTTGAGCATTGCGGCTAGAAGCCGTGTCCAACGCAGGTGGTTACCTGGGTTCCGTCGACCGTCACGCCATCCGGACAGATGGCGGACAGAAATTGGGTGCGGCTATCGATAACGGCCCGTTCGCTGCCTTTGGCCGCCGAGAGGTCGGCGCCGCGCAAATCCGCGCCGGATAGATCGCTGCCGCCAAGCTCCGCCCCCGCTAAGTTGGCCTGTTGCAGATCGGCATCGGCAAGTAAGGCATCGTTTAAATTGGCGTCGGACAGATTAGCTTCCCGCAACCGGGTGTCGGTCAGTGCGGCGCCGGCTAAATTGGCGTAGCTGAGGTTGCTGTTACGCATGTCGGCGTTCGCCAATTGGGTGCCGCTGAGTTCCGCGCCGGTCATGGTGGCGTGGGCCAATTGCGCCTGGGACATGTCGGCGCCGGCCAGTTTGGCGCCGGACAAATTGGCTTGGCTGAAGTTGGTTTGTTGCAGATTGGCCGATTCGGCGATCAGCGGGTTGTTGCCGTCGGATTGCAAGCTGGACAGATTGGCGCCGGCCACCCGGGTTTCGGCGCCGATAACCAGCGAACCGATCACTGCCGCGCCGGATAAATCGGCGCCGCTCAAATCAGCGCGGCCCAATTCGCCGCCCAAACGGGCTTTGAACAGCACGGCGCCGGCTAAATTTCGATCCTTTAGGCTCGTGTTCTCGCTAAAGTCGCAACGGGTCAGATCATCGCCGGCCTTGGCGGTTCGGCAAGTTTCCAGGTCGGCGGCCTTGTAGGTCTTTAACCAGCGCCAGTAGTTAGGGCTGCTGTCCGGCACTTGGTTTTGATTCTCGGCTTGTAGGCTCAAATAGGCCGAGCCGGCGTAGTTGACCCGGTCATTGGCGGCATAGATCGGGGTTTCCCCCAGTCGCCGCGAAACACACCAGGTAATTTTCCCGCGGGAGCCGGATTTGGCTCGTTAGGCGATAGGGGTGTCGGGTCGGTATCGGCCAATGCCAAGTCGGCATTGCTCGATGCATTGGCCGTTGCGGCGTTTTGTTGTGGCCGAGTCGGCTTTTCACCATTGCCAATCAAGAGCTTAGGGGTAGCGAGCGAGTGCTGGTCGCCGGTCGACCATTGCAGGGCGCCGCCGAAAATCATGGCTACCGCAGCGATACCGGCGCCGGATAACACCGTCTTGTAAATATTCATAAGCGTGCTGACGAGTCGAAGAATTCGGTCTTCGCTACCGAGACCTGTTTTTCATTCTAGCAGGCATATTGCTGCATAAAGCGCAGGAAAAAATCCTAAAAAATTATTGAAATATAAGGAATTTTTCCTGTATCCCTCGAAGAGGTTGCCGATTAGAATCGCGCAGTTTTCGTTAGAGCCATCCTCGCACGAGGCCAACTTACCAACCACTGACCTTTCCCATGTTGTCGCTTTCCGATCGCTATTCACCGCACTCAGTCTGCGGATGCCGAACTACGTTCTCTTGGTCGCTCCTAGCGCTGGTCCTGATGTTTGGTGTCCGCCAATGTCCGGCGGCAGAGCGCGAAGTCGAAGCCAATGAATTGGATAGTGTCATCGTCGAAGGCAAACCCACCGCTAAGATCAGCCCGCTCGAAGGTTTGCAACTGGACAAAGAGCAAATCGCCGGCAACATTCAGTCGATCTCCGCCAAAGACATCAAGGAATCCCTGGCCACCAGCATGGGCGACTTGATGAACAGCCATTTGCAATCGGTTAACGTCAACGATTACCAGGGCAACCCGTTCCAGATGGATATCAGCTACCGCGGTTTTTCGGCGTCGCCGCAATTGGGTACGCCGCAAGGCCTGTCGGTATTTATTGACGGTGTCAGGGTGAACGAACCCTTCGGCGATATCGTCAATTGGGATTTGATCCCGATGAACGCCTTGTCCAGCATGGACGTATTTCCGGGTTCCAATCCGTTGTTCGGATTGAATACGCTGGGCGGCGCCTTGTCGCTACGCACCAAAAACGGTTTTGACGATAGCGGTGTCAACTTGCGGTTTACCGGCGGATCGTGGGATCGGAAGAAAGGCGAGCTGACCGCCGGCTGGAACAACGGTACCGTCGCCGCTTTCGTGTCCTTTACCGGATTCGACGAAGAAGGCTGGCGGGACAATTCGCCGTCCCAGGTCAACCAGGGTTTCGCTCGTTTCGATGTGCGCGGCGAAAATTACAATCTGCGTTTCAGCACCTTGGTGGTGGGCAACAACCTGTTGGGAAACGGCTTGATTCCGACCGATTTGTACCGGCAGGATCCGGCCTCGGTGTTTACTTCGCCGGACAGCACCCAAAATCAGCTCCAGCAATACACCTTGGGCGGCGAACTGTTTTTGAACGACGAGTGGAGTGTCACCGGGCAAATTTACCGCCGCGACAGCAACCGTAAATCGGTTGCCGGCGATATTTACGAAGGATTTTCCGACATGAGCGTCGACGGACCGGGAAAGGATCAAGTGGTGCAAGCGAACGGCACTTTGACCGGAGAGCCGGTGTGCCGCTACCAGGATGCCAATCACGACGGCATTATCGATTACGGCATTTTTATCTACGATCCGTTTACCGGCACCAGTACCCTGGATCCGACGAGCATAAACAAAAAGAACTTGACGGTGGAGGAAAGCAATAATCTGTTTCCGTTGGATCCTTTGAATTTAAGTACCGGCTGCAGCACCGTGCGTTACGAGAGGGTGTCCGGCCCGCGCAACGGTGCGGCGGTTAACAACACCGATCCGATCGATCCCAATCCGATTTATTCGCCCGCCGGCTACATTCCTGGAACTCCGATCGGGGTATTGAGCAAAACCGACATCGGCCAGATCACCGACGGCGCCTCGCTGCAATTGAACTGGAACAACAAGCGGCATAAATTCATGTTCGGCGGCTCCATCGATTATGCCTCGACCGATTTCGACACCAGCCAGCGCCTTGGTTTGATCGACGCCAGTCACCGGGTGTATCTGGACCCGGCCAACATCGATCCGATATACACCGCCAGCCAGCAGGACATCAACAACAACTCCTTCAGCGGCGTTTCCCGCACCCTCAGCGGCTATTTCAGCGAGACGTTTTCGCCGGTGGATAATCTACACCTGAGCGTTTCCGGTCGCTTCAATCGCACCAACGTCAAAAACCGGATGCGGGCCCGTACCCGTGCCGGTTTCGAAAGTTTGAGCGATATCAAAGACCTCAATCAATACCGGCCGACGGTCATTTTGTGCAACGGCAGCGATCTGGCCTCGTGTGGGGATACGCCCAACTACAACGACGAGCGCTGGTTAAATGACGTTTATAACTCGCAAAACCCTTACTACGGCCTGGGCCAATATAGCGAAACCCCAACTTCGGAAAGCTTCGACTACACCTCGTTCAACCCGTCGGCCGGCTTTAGTTATCTGCCGTTCAAAAACCAGGACGTACCATACAAGGACTTGAATCCGTTCTTTAACTGGAGCCGGGGCACGCGGACCCCGTCCACTGTGGAACTGGGCTGTGCCTACGACGGCACCATGGTGCCGCAAGATCCGGGCGACCCCAACTCGCAATCAATACCGAAAAGTTTGGCGACAATCGGCGGCTCCTGCACCTTGCCGACCGCCTTGTCCGGCGATCCGTTTCTGCCGCAGATTTTCGCGAGTTCTTACGAATTTGGGGTGCGTGGCAAAGTCTTCGGCGATTGGAATTGGAATGCCGGCGTCTACCGCACCGACGTCAGCAACGACATTTATCTGGTCGGCATTACCGCCGATCGCAGCTTTTTCGACACCATCGGCGAGACCCGGCGGCAGGGGATCGAGTTCGGTTTTTCCGGCAAGGCCGGCATCGTCGATTTCTCGCTGAACTACGGCTATACCGACGCTACCTTCCAATCGCATCTGTTCATGCTGAGTCCGCACAACAGCAGCGCCGCTCAGCGCGACGTCAATGCCGACTTCGGGCAGCAATTGTACGATTCGACCGGGAGGCCGATTGTGGCCTTGCAGGACATGATCGAAGTAAATCCCGGCGACCGTATGCCCGGCGTACCGTTGCACAACATCAACGCTTCGCTGAATTTTCATGTAACCGAGCAATGGCAGTTCGGCATCAACATGGTGGCGCACACCGCCTCCTTCGTGCGCGGTAATGAAAACAACGACCATCAGCAGGGCGCCTACCACTATTACTACACCACCGACCAACTGGGTAATTCGATTCTGGTCAGAGGCCGCCAATACAAAGATGCCGGCAGCGTCTCCGGCTTTGCCATCTTTAATTTGAAAACCCAATACCAAGTCAGTAAGACGGTCAAAGTGTTCGGCATGATCAATAATTTGTTCGATCGGCAATATGCGACGGCCGGGCGGCTGGGTACCAATCCGTTTTCGCCGTCGGAGCGCGGTGCCATCGGTCCGAGTGGCTGGAATTACAACTCCAGGGATTGGCTGAGCAGTACCTTCATCGGGCCCGGTGCGCCCAGAGCGTATTGGGTCGGAATCGAGATGTCGTTCTAAACCGCAACAAGCCAAGTCTTACCCCCAGATTGGCTTATCCCCCAAACGGTGAAAGGCTGACGGCGCGGAAACCCGGCCGTAGCACATTTTGCCGTTTGTGAAATATTCACCTGCAAATACCCTCTCTGGGGAGGGGGAAGCGCGGCGCCGGACCGATTACAGTATCAGCCCAGTAACCGGGCTGATGCGTCGAAGCACAACTCAAAGCACGCCCCCGGTTAACCGCAGTTCGGCAACAGCGATTCGCTCGCGGTTTCCGCGCTACTGCAAGTACCGACAGCTTCGGCGCATCCAGGCCGTGCTGTTGCATGCCGCCGGAACCTTGCGGTTTGGCGGTTATTGATGTTGATCTGCCCCCCCAAGGATGCGGCCAACATGTTTTAGTCCATTTCCAAACTCAGGTGAATACGATGAATCTTGTTAAATCTTCGCTACTGGCCGTGCTGCTGTTGCCGGCGATCAGTTCTAACGCTAGTGCCGCCCTGGTGACGGTCGACGCCGCCAACTTCGGCATCTTCGAAAGAACCGTCAGCGGTGCCACCACCACTGTGTCTCATACCACGCCGGACAATTTGCCGCGCTACGACCTGGGCAGTCCTTTTTCCAGCACCGACACCCAAATTACCATCCGCCACTATTTCGTTTACGACTTGAGCCAAATCACCGGCAAGATCGTCGGCGCGACCTTGAAAATCTTTTCGCCCAGCGACGGCAGATCGCCGAACGAAACCGATCACTACAAAATTTCCGCGGTTTCGACCGGCGTCGATGTGCTGACCAACGGCAATTCCAGCGCGGCGGAAAATCTGGCGGCCTTCGATGATATGAACGACGGCACCCTTTACGGCCAGACCGATCTGAAGGCCTCCACCATCACCACCGGTTCGATTCTGACCATCGATTTGGCGGGGGCGCTGGCTGACTTGAACGCCAAACTGGGCGGCAAGTTCGCGTTGGGCGGGGTCATCGATCCTCTCGTCAGCCAAGACGACGGCAACGGCGGCTTGCTGGTGCCTTATTACTTCTCGGGCGCGCAAGGCAGTACCGATCCTGTACCGCAATTGATCCTGGAAACCGCGCCGGTGCCGCTGCCGGCGGCTTGGACCTTGTTCCTGGCCGGCGCAGCCGGTTTGTCTTTCGCCAAAAAACGGCGGCTGGCGGCCTGACGCAATCGGCGGCCTTTGCGGCCGCCAACTCCATTTGCTGCCGGCCCGCGCAATCCGGGCCGGCACGTTCCGATCCCGCCAGCGTCTTCCAGCTACCCTGGATTTTTGGTATTGAACACATCGGGAACTGACACCCCGCTATTTTGGTACGATGATGCCGCGGCGGTCGGCGCGTAGCCGGCGTCGCGCAAAACTTTCGGCAGATTAGCGGACACTTGGCATGACGAGTTCAATCAACAAATCGGCAAATCCCCAGGGCAAGGGCTTGGTCGCGCTATTGGACAGCTTGCAACAAGCCAAGCAGCAACTGGTCGTACCCGCCAAGAACCTTCAACAAATCAGCAGCGACTTGTTCACCTCGCTGTTCGTGTTAAACAGCCGGATTCGCTTCAAACCGACCGCCGGGCAAACCTATTGGCTGTACTTCAAAGATAACCAGTACCGGCTGTCGTTGATCGCGCCGGAACAATGGCCGCCGGCCCAATCCGGCCGCTTCATCGGCGCATGCGAACTGCAAGCCGATTTGAGCTGGACGCTGGAGCTATCCGACGCCTGCGCCAATGACAACGCCTTCCTCCAGGAAATCGCCGACCGCCGCCGCCAACTCGAACAACAACTGCAACAAGCCGAAACCATCGACGCCGCCTTGCCGGTATATCTGGAAACCCTGCCGTACTACTCCCGCGTCCTCGCCTCGGCACTGGCCTATTCGCTGAAACAATCGATGCAAAAATCCGGAATTTCCGGCTTGAGTTATCGGCAGGCGGAAAGGTTGTTAGCTGGGCCGGCGGAATAATCCATCCGCTAGACACGTTGAGGCCGTTGCGTTTAATCTAGTGCTGTAAGGCCTGAGTCGACCCAAAGGGGACTTTGTCCTGAGTTACTGAAATGGCTGGTAGTAGGCATATAAGAGACAGTTATAATGGCAAACAGCTAAATTTCTGCCGGATTGGAAAGATATACAGGACAATTTAATAATTTGTTAGCCAACACAATACAGGGAGGTTTTCATTGACTGAAGCAAATGAAGGCAAGATTGATAGCTTGAATTCAGAAATTGAACAGTTCGCTGAATCGTTGCCATATTGGGCAAAATATCTGAGTTCAAAACTGCTATCCGGGGAATCAATTTCTTATACCGATATAGACACTGCATACAGCTACGTTCTTGAAGATGCTGGCTTAAAACCATCAACAGAGAAGCCTGCTATTGTAATAAGTTGCGACAACGCATCCTGTGACGGTTTCAAAGATGACCTTCTGCTAACCAGCTTGCAAAACCTCAAAGGCGTAAACGCGCTTGTAGAAAATCAAAAGATTGAGTTTTGCCCTCAGGTAACAATTGTTTACGGCGTAAATGGTTCGGGAAAAACTGGATATACTCGCCTATTGAAGAAGGCTTTTCATAGCCGTTCTACGGAAGATATTCTGCCGAACATTCATGTCGCAAGCGGTCATAGTAATGTATCAGCAGAAATCAGCTTTACTTCCAAATCTAAACTTTATGCCCTTACATACCCAGACCACAAACAACAAAACGAATTCAGACAATTTTCAATATTCGACAACAAATGCGTCAATGTCCATTTAACCAATAGGAATCAATTCGAGTTTAGGCCAGCTGGGCTTGATTTTTTCGGCGATTTAATCGAGGCCTTCAAAAAAATAGAAGAAAAAATAACCGCCGACATTACCAATAAGAGCGTTACAAAGGATTATCCTTCGTTGTTCGATGGTGAGTCAGACATCAAGAATGTACTGAATACCCTTTCCGCAAAAACCCAAATTGATGACCTCAAAAAACTAATCCCGATTACAGAAGAAGAGAAGAAAAAACGAAGTGAACTTGAAGAACAAATGGCGCAACTGCAGACTTTGAAGAAAGATAAAGAGATTGCAGATTTAAATGATTACAAAGAACTCTTAACGACATTAAAAATATCCATTGCCGACAACAACAAATTCTTTACAGCGGAATCACTTTCTGAAATCAAAACAGCAATATCGGACTGTCTGTCAAAAGATGACACCGCTAAAACCGAAGGTATCGAGAGCTTCAAGACCGACAAAATAATGAATGTCGGCAGCAAAGAATGGAAAGGTTTCATAACAGCGGCCCAGGATTTTGCAAAACAACAGGTGGGTGATAACGAGAAGTACCCAAAGGCCGATGACTATTGTATTTTGTGCCAGCAGCCACTTTCTATTGAAGCACAGAAACTAATTGCATCATATTGGATTTTTATTAAGAGTCAGTCAGAGCAGGATGCAAAAAATGCTCAGACAGCATTGAATACACATAACAAGAACTATGAAGAGTTAAATTTCGACCTGCTACCCGAAAACGGTGTATTAACAAAATGGATGCTTGAAAAGCATAAGAAAGAAACACTCGAAATTAAGGAATATTTACAAAAGCAGAAAGCTTTATCTGAAAGCATAATTTCAGACCTAACAACGAAGACAGCAAATAACAGGACAGCAATTCAAACTGATACGACTCACATCGACAGAATCGTTCAGGGCATTGAAGGCAACATAACAAAGCTCCAAGAGAATGACCCCACAGCAGATATCAAGAAACTACAAGATTCAATCACATATCTGAATCACAAAGAAAAACTTGAACAGCATATAACGGGTATTGAAACATATGTTAGTAACCTGAAATGGGCCGCCACAGCGACAAAGGCAAAAGGTAAAATTTCGAAACGTAAAATCACAGACAAGGAAAAAGAGCTTTCTGGAAAATATTTTAACGAAGCATACGTCAGAGCTTTCAATGATGAGTGTAAATCTTTGAATTGCGAAATAGGCATCAATATTTCCCATACTGGCTCGGCTGGCACATCTTATCGACAGTTGTTTTTGAAAGGAAAAGAACCCTCAAAGATTTTAAGTGAAGGGGAGCAGAAAATCATTTCGCTTGCGGATTTTCTCGCAGAAATTAAGCTATCAGAAATCACTTGCGGAGTTATTTTTGATGACCCGGTAACTTCACTTGACGACGAAAGAAAAGGCCGTATTGCAGAACGGATTGCAGAAGAATCTACAAAAAACCAGGTAGTAGTTTTTACCCACGATTTAGTTTTTGTCTCAACATTGATTTCTGCATGCTGTGAATTCAAGGTTGACCATGTATGCCACTGGATTGAAAAAAGAGATGATACGCCTGGATATGTGTTTCTAAACAATGCACCGTCTTATGAAAAGCAATATCGTAACTCTGTAATTCCGAGACGCCATTATGATGAAGCAAATAAAACAGATTGCCCGCCGGCGCAGAGAGAATACCTTGTAAAATCAGCGTTCACCGAACTCCGTACTTGTTATGAGGTTTTGGTTATAAACGACTTGTTCAATAATGTCGTTCAACGCTTCAATGAACGTGTCAGTGTTGAATCACTTAAAGATGTTTGCTTTGACGAAGAGTTAAAAACTGAATTGCTTGATAATTTCGGTAAATGCTGCAGATACATGGAAGGACATACTCATAGCGATAAATATGCGTATCAAAAGCCCACAGTGGAAAATTTAAACGCCGAAATCAATCGCTATGAAACCATCAGAACAAAAATCAAGAGATCGAAAAAAAGAAAGTAAGTGTTGAGCACTTAGCAGGTTGGTGAAAAACCATATTTGAGACGCTAATTTTGCTCAATCAAACCAGTATTTAGTAGGAAAAATAGCTTCATCGGCACTAAATATAGAGTCATTCAACGCCAAAAAAGAGTTTTTCACCAACCTGTTAGGGGGTGGTTAAAAACCGGATCAAACGGGAAGCTGACCAAGGCAGGTTATTGACCGGTGCGGTTTATGAGAAGCGTTGGATGGCAGTTTTCTGGCTCTCACTTGCCATTGGCCCAATTTATCGGCCGACCGCTCTTGGCCGATAGCAACCCCCAAAAATTTCAAAACACCCCAAATTATTCCCGCTTTCGAACAAATGTTACCTTAATCCGCTATGGCCCTTATTTGGCTTTATAGCGTGCTTCCAGTTGAGTCAGTTTCTGTCCGAGATCGGGGGGGGCTAAAAAAACGAAGGCATTTCCATATTTGTGCTTGCTCAGGATATGAAATTCGTCTGCCATTTTGAGTAAATCGGTGCGCGCGGTTTGGTAGCTGAGTTTATGGGCGGCCTGATGTTGCTGGATGGTGTAGATGGTCGTCGGGTGATCCAGGGCATGTCTCAGAATCGCCAACTGCCTGTGGTTTAATTTTCCTTGTAAAGCCGAGCCTTCCAGGCATTGCTCTATCTCGAATATCTCCGCCGTTTTCTTTTCCAGATATTGATGTAAAGCAGTTATGGCTTTTCTGATGACTTCCAGTTGATGAACGATGAAATACGTCAAATCGTTATCGTCGGTTTCGGAATAAAGATAGGCTCTGCCGTATTGCGCCGGCGCTTGCTTAATGATCTGCGATATGGAAATAAACT
Organism: Methylomonas sp. EFPC3; assembly: GCF_029643245.1. Lineage (NCBI taxonomy): Bacteria > Pseudomonadati > Pseudomonadota > Gammaproteobacteria > Methylococcales > Methylococcaceae > Methylomonas > Methylomonas sp. EFPC3. The sequence goes on along the minus strand of NZ_CP116398.1, from coordinate 2,777,096 downwards.
CCATCAGCCAATAGCCCTGGCTTGCCATGGACCACTACAACGCCCTGGCGGTGCGTCCGTTGCCGAACCAGCCTCCCCCGCCAGGTAATATTTCACACCCGCTACCCTCCCCACGTAGGGCGCTTCGAAAACCGGCAATTGTTACCTTATCCCCCAACGGACCCAGGCTGCGGCTGTTAGGTCCGCCGGTTTTTATTCATTCGTTTTGGGGGAACTCAGATGTACACATTACTTGTTGGTAAACAACGCGCGGCTGGTCGCGCTTTCTGGTTAGCGGTTTTAGTGATCGGCGGCGCGAATGCGGCCGCCGGCTGGGTAGCGACGGGTCCGGCTCAGTCGGTAACCGTCGCCTGGACTAGCGACGAAGATCCGGATGCCGGCGGCCAGGCGGCTTGAGCCGGCCTTGCTGAATCGGATTCGAACTGTTCCAGGAGATAACCATGTCATTCCCAATTTTTCAGATAAGACCTCTGCCTTGGGCTGTTGCGGCGGTGCTGGCCGGCGGATCGTTGGCGGCGGTTCCGGCCGCCGCGGCGGCCCGTTACGATTTTGCCGGTACCGGTCTGCAAGGCGACCGCAACAGCGTTGCCCGCGACATCAACGACCAGGGCCAAATCCTGCTGTTGAACAATCTGCCCGGCAAGGACCGGGAACCAAGCGTTACCCGTTCTTACATTTACCGCAACGGTAGCGCCGAGGAAATCACCGTCGGCGGCAAATCGGTACAAGCTTACGCGATCAATAACCGGGGCGACGTCGTGGCCTCGGTCAACGTCGATGCCGACCATCCGTATACCAATCAACTCTTTATCCGGCGGGACGGCGCCAACGAGATGACCGGCTTGAGCACGGATAGCCGTAAAAGCCTGTCATGGGCGATCAACGACCACGGCGATATCGCAGGTACCTTGGTAGGGGACCGGAGCGTTGCCGGCGTGATCTACCGCAACGGTACGTTGCTGAAAACCGGCGGGAGGGGCGTGAATGCGATCAACAATCGCGGCGACGCCGCCGGTTACGTGGCCGGTCCGAACGGGCTCGGCTCGCTTGCCCACTTGTACCGCGACGGCGTCGGCCAAACGATTGGCGGCCTGGGCGGCGATACCAGCGAAGGCACGGCGATCAACAACGCCGGCGAGGTGGTCGGCTACAGTTCGTTGAGGCCGGATGAGTACCTCCCCCACGCCTTTCATTACGCCAACGGCCGGATGCAAGACCTGGGCAGTCTGGGCGGCGACAGTCGGGCTTCGGACATCAACGATACCAGTCAGATCGTCGGCTATTCGCGCACCACCGACAACGCCATGCATGCCGTGCTGTGGAATAACGGCCGGATTTACGACTTGAACCGGCTGGCAGCGGACGGCTGGACCTTGCACCACGCCTTGGGCATCAACCGTTACGGCCAGATCGTCGGCTTCGGTTCGCACGAAGGGGCTGAAGCCGAAGGCTTTGTACTGACCTTGCATCCGGAATGGCAAGGCAACGGCAACGGGGCTTGGGACGATGCCGCGCGCTGGAATTACGCCGGATTCGGCAGTTTCGGTTTCGCGCCCGGCCAACCGCACGATGTTGTCGTCAATCCGGGCGGTAACGCCGCTATTTTGGGCAGCGCCCATGCCAGCGTGCGCAGTCTTGTCGTGAGCGGTAGCGCCGGCCAAAGCGTGGCGTTTGATTTGAATCGTGGCTATACCGCGGCCGAGCGCGGCACTCGTCTGCAAAATGCCGCGTTGACCGGGGCCGGTACGTTGGACGGCGGCTTGCAAATCGATGCCGCCAGCCGGGTACAGGTCGGTAGCGGCGAGCAGATGCGCTTACTGGGCGGTAGCGTCGACAACGCCGGCAGTATCCAATTGATCGGCGCCAGCGCCAATCTGGCCCGCTTGCACACCGATCGTATGTTGATCAATCAGGGCCAATTGCAACTGCAAAATGCCGCCGCCGATTTTGCCGGCGGCCTGGAAAATCGCGGCCAGCTGCAGGTCGGCTTTGGCGCCAATAGCGTAACCGGCGCCGTGACCAACGCCAAAACCGGCCGAATCGTGCTGTCCGGCAACGGCGAAACCGCATTCTGGGGCGACGTGACCTTGCAATCCGGCAGCGAATTACGGGTAGGGCGCGATGCCGGCGCCGTGTTTTTCGGCCAGGTGGTGGTGCGCGACGGTGCCTTGTTGAGCGGCACCGGCACCAGTTATTACGAAGGCGGCCTGTCCTTGGGCAATTCGCCGGCCTTGGTGGCCAACAGCGGTAGCGCCAGCTTCGGCAGCGAGAACCTGTATCTGGCCGAAATCGGCGGTCTCGAAGCCGGTCAGCAGTTCGATCAATTGCAAGTAGCCGGCAACCTCAATTTCGGCGGCGTGCTGCAACTGATGTGGTGGGACAACTTCGCGGCCCAGGCCGGCGATGTGTTCGACTTGTTCGACTGGGGCAGCAGCTCCGGTAAGTTCACGCGGATCGATACTCGCTTCGCGACCTTGGCCAACGGTTTGCGCTGGGATTTTTCCAAGCTGTACACCACCGGCGAAATCGGCGTCGCGGCGGTACCGTTGCCCGGCGCTTTCTGGCTGTTCGGTTCGGCTCTGCTTGCTTTGGCCGGCCGCCGCCGCAACGCTTAATTCAATATTGTTAGGGGAATTATCATGAAAAACATTAAGTTAAAACAACACTCCATCCGCGGCTTGCTTGCTGTCGCCGGGCTGGGCCTGTTTTGGGTCGGCTCGGTTCAGGCCGGTACCCCCGGCCGCGGTTACAGCACCAAGCAACCCAAACCGACGCCGATCCGCACTCAGGAATATCGGGCGCAAACCGCATGCCCGACCGCCGGTTGCGTAGAGTTCTTCGGGCCGCTGATTCGAGGCATCGGCAAGGGCGGTTAACCGCGATGTTGCCCGGCGGTTTGGCTGCGATGCCGTCGCCGGGCGTGTTTGTTGTCCCGCCCATCAATACCGTTTCACCCTGATGTTTTCGAAGGGCGTGCGTCATGGGCTACGACAGCCAGAAACGAGAGTAATCAGGAGTATCCCATGCGTATCTTATTAGTTTCCACAGCATTCTCAGGCCTGACCCAGCGTTTTTTTACCGAACTCAACGATGCCGTCCATGACGTCTCTGTCGAATTGCATTTAGGCGACGAAGCCCGGCTGTTGGAGGGGGTTGAGCTGTTTCATCCCGAACTTATCCTCTGCCCGTTTTTAACCCGGCGCATTCCGGCCACGATTTACCAGCGCTACACCTGTCTGATCGTACACCCCGGCATAAAAGGCGACCGCGGCCCGTCCTCGCTGGATTGGGCCATTCAGGAAGGTTTGCCGGAGTGGGGAGTAACCCTGCTGGCCGCCGACGCGGAAATGGACGCCGGGCCAATTTGGGCCTGCCGCACGTTTCCGATGCGCGCAGCCACCAAAAGCAGCTTGTTCAACCGGGAAGTGACGCAAGCCGCCGTCGAGTGTCTGTGGGAAGCCATGAGCTACATACAGGCTCCCAGCTTCCGCCCGGAACCCCTGGATTACGGCAATCCCAGCGTCACCGGCAGATTGCGCCCGGCGATGAAGCAGAGCGATCGCGCCATCGACTGGCAACAGCACAGCAGTGCCGAAATCGTGTCCAGAATTCGCGCTGCGGACGGCAGTCCCGGCGTACTGGATCAAGTGTGCGGTCAGCCGTTTTACCTGTTCAACGCCCATGCCGACGACCAGTTCATCGGTAAACCCGGCAGCATCGTGGCGATCGCCGAACAGGCTATTTGCCGGGCCACCGTCGACGGTGCGGTCTGGATTGGCCATCTCAAACCAAAGCGGGCGGACGGAAAGGGCATTAAGTTGCCGGCCGCAATGGCATTGGGTGACCTGCTCCAAGCGCCACGGCAGGGCATGGCCCGCTGGTTCGCAACCGGGGTCAAGCGCCTGACGATCGATCACTTGAAGCCGGGCCGACAATATCCACTACAGGAGATCTGGTACGAGTTGGAAGGGGACGTGGCCTTTCTGCACTTTACTTGCCACAACGGCGGTATGAGTACCGATCAATGCCGTTTACTGCTGAAAGTGTATCGCTATCTGGCGGGGCTAAGCATCAAAGCCATCGTATTGATGGGCGGTGAGGATTTCTGGTCAAACGGCATTCACCTCAATCACATCGAGGCCGCCCAAAACCCGGCGGACGAATCCTGGCTGAATATCAACGCCATCGACGATCTGGTCAGACAAATCATCCAGACTCCCGACAAGCTCACCATCGCCGCTGTGGCCGGCAACGCCGGTGCTGGCGGGGCGATTCTGGCGTTAGCCGCCGATCTGGTGTGGGTGCGGGCTGGGGTGGTGTTCAACCCGCATTACCGCAACATGGGCGGACTATACGGTTCGGAATATTGGACTTATCTCCTGCCCAGGCGGGTGGGTGCGGAGGCTGCGGAGCGTTTGTCGACAGCCTGTATTCCGCTCAGCGCCAGAAAAGCATGGCAACTGGGTATGGTCGATCAAGTGCTGGATAGTTCGCATGCCTTGTTTGTTGCCCAAGTCAAACACCTGGTACGCCACCGTCTCGAAAACGACGCGTTATTGCGGGAAGAACTGGGCGCCAAAGCCGGTCGGCGTTGCCGCGACGAAGCCGAGCAGCCGTTGGCGGCTTATCGTCAGGCAGAGTTAGCCCAAATGTTCGAAAACTTTTACGGCAGTGGCGATTACCACGAGGCCCGCAAGGCTTTCGTGTTTAAACAGGCGGCCAAAGACACGCCGCGTGCTATCGCCAGCCATCGGCAAGCGGAAGCCAAAGCCCAAGTGGTTCGGCAACTGCCGTCGCGATCGGTATCGCCCGACAGATCGCGCAATGCCGGCGCTTTACAAAACTCTTGAGATTAAAACTTAACCAGAGGTGAACGAAATGACTACCAATCTGCAATTGGATAACCCTTTAACCGCGAATTCTCAAGCGGTGACCGACCAAAACGGCAACCGCAGTTCTCTTAATATTTCCAGCGATAGGTTGGGCATCGGCACCGCCGACCCGAAAGCCAAACTGCACGTCAGCGCGGACATTGTGGCCGGCACGGACGCCAACGGCTATCGCTATATCTTCCACACCAGGACCCATGCCGGTGGCGATTTTCTGCATATCACCGGCGACGATGCGAATGGCAACTGGCAGTGGGATAGAGGGATTTCATTGGTTAAAGCGACCGGAAATGTGGGCATCGGTACAGCCCATGCCAGCCAGCGGCTGACGCTGGGTTCCGGCAATGTGCAATTGCCAGCGCCTGTAGGTGGCGAGCATGGCAATCTGTATTTCGGCGGGATAACCGACCAAGGCCAGGTTGGCATGCGTCTGTTCGGCGGCTACATAAACAACACCTATCAATCCGGCTTTATCGACGTGCGTGCCGGCAACCTGGAAAACGGCTTGGTATTCCGGGTGGACGACGTGCAAGGAGGTATGGAACGGATGCGCATCAATGCCAATGGTAACGTCGGCATCGGTACCCAAACCCCGGAAGAAGCCTTGCATGTGGCCGGCAATATTGCCGTCAACGGCGATATTCGCCTGCTCAACGCCGATTGCGCCGAGGACTTCGACATCTGCGACGCGGATATCGAAGCCGGAACCGTGATGGTATTGGGCGACGACGGCTCACTGCATCCCAGCAGCCAGGCCTACGACAAGCGCGTGGCCGGCGTGGTTTCCGGCGCCGGGCAATACAAGCCCGGCATCGTGCTGGACAAGCAACCGACCGGCAAGCCGCGCAAGCCGATTGCCTTGATGGGCAAGGTGTATTGCAAGGTCGACGCCGAGTTCGGCGACATTGCCGTCGGCGACTTACTGACTACCTCGCCGACGCCGGGCCATGCGATGAAAGCCGGCGACGCCCTCAGCGCCTTTGGCGCAGTCATCGGTAAAGCCTTGCGTCCGTTGAAAGGCGGTAAGGGCTTGGTGCCGGTTTTGATTGCCTTGCAATAACTCACTTTCAGGCGTCCATGCACGCGCTAATGGCTCGTGCATGGAGTGCCGCACGATTTTGGAGAAATTCGATGATCACCAGTATCCGAGAAGTTTTAAATTTGACCGGTAAACCGGCAAGTCTGCGCGAGATAGCCGTCAAGCGGAAAGCCGTGTTTCCGGTCTCGCTGCGAAATTTGGTGGGTGCACCGCCGCCTGGAAAAATTGTCCAAAAACGTATTCCGCTGGACTTATTGCAACGAAAATCCGACGAAATTTTCGAGAATCGAAGTCGGCCACTGATCAAAATTCGCTTGCATAACCTGGGAAGCGGCGATCATCGCCACAGTACGTTGACCGTCTATCAGGATGCCGGCTATCAAGAAAATGGAACTCAAGTTTATCGGGAGGCGAGCGGATTTCCGAGGGACTTGGGCCAGTTGAGTTCCCGTATCTCGGATTACCATTTCAACGACTTGAACAGCCGCGAAATTTTGTCACCGGACTTCATCGGCGGCACAAATCCGATCATGCGGATGCTGATTTATTTCGAAACCGGCGGCGAAGAATTGAAGATGAACAACTGGCGAAACGTCAATCTCACCGCGTTTAAACTCGATTTGACCTTCAAGTTTGCGCTGGATGCGGACAACAATCTGCTAGTAACCGAAAAATCGTTGATCAAGGCCGACGTGGCAACCGATGCAGCCTTCGGTTGGCGGGCGGTAGTGGAAAGCGAAATGGAATCCGGGATGCGTAATAAAATCTACGATGCGTTATACAAAAAGGACTCGCTAACCGGCGCCTATGCGATTCAAACTCTGAATCAGGCATTAAAACGGCTGTTGTTGGGCGACGACTTTTTAATAACCGGTATTTCCAGCGACGACGAAGCCATATACATCGACTATCTGTTAAAGCCCGGCCAGTTGGAGTCGTTTCCGGAAACCCCGCAAGCGCCGCTGGAACCTGGATTGCTGAGCAACATCGATCACATCGTGGTGTTGATGATGGAAAACCGTTCGTTCGACCACATGCTGGGGTATCTGAGCAAGCATGGCGGACGTAGCGACGTCGACGGTTTGCATGACGGCGAAAAGAACCGATACTTGGGCAAGGACTATCCATCCATCCCGCTGACCGACACCCAGTTTTTCCAAAGTCCGCCGCACAGTCATGGGCCGGTTGAGGCGCAAATCAACGCTGGCAAAATGGATGGCTTTGCTGCCGCGTTTGCCCAGAAGTTTCCTCAACAACCGGAAATCGTCGGCCAAATCATGGGCTACCACCCCGCTGCCCACGTGCCGGTTTACGATGCCCTGGCCCGCGAATTTGCAATTTGCGATCGCTGGTTTGCCGCCCATCCCGGTCCGACCTTTTGTAATCGCTTTTACACCCTGACTGGCCGACTGAATCGCAACCGGTTTGGCTTGCCGGAAACCGATAATCCACATTTGGCGGAATTTCAGCCGGTCAAAACCAAAACCCTGTTCGATCATCTGAGCGATCACGGCGTCAGCTGGCACTACTACGAAAACCGTTATTGTTTTCTGCGTTTGTTCGAGCGTTATACGTTGGACGATCACTTCATCGTCGACTTCAACGACCCGCTCAAAGGCTTCGTCGCCAGTGCTCAGGCCGGTACGCTACCGGCGGTGTCTTTTATCGATCCCAACTTCGTTGACGAGCCGGACGATGGCGATAACGATGACGGCCCGCCCGCCGACATCCGCGCCGGGCAAAACCTGATTGGCACCATTGTCAACGCTTTGATGAACGGGCCAAATTGGCATAAGACCCTGTTACTGATTACCTATGACGAACACGGCGGCTTTTACGACCACGTCGATCCGTACGACTACTCCGCCAACGCCAAACCGGTGTCGGGTATCGATCATTACGGGGTGCGGGTGCCGACCTTCGTGGTGTCGCCTTGGATCGACGCAGGTTCGGTCAGTAAGGCGGTGTTCGACCACACATCCATTCCGAAGACCATCATCCGCCGCTTCCTGCACACCAATCCGCCGGACATGGGCGAGCGTGTCACGGCAGCCAACGATGTGTCGCAGATGTTGCGTAGCACACCTAGAACGGATAAGCCCGCTATACCGATTCCGCCCAGGCCGCAAGTGAACGCTTTTGCGGCGAAAATGGCGATAGCGGCAGATCCGGAAATCGATGACTTCAAGGACATCATGCGGGCCATGCGGGCGAGATATCCACGAGATCACTAGTACGGCCGGATACGAAGGGGCTGGTAGAGACGGTATATTCTAAGCAAACTGTAATACCAGCCCGCCCCGGCACTTCATCAGACTTTGGGACCGCCAAACCGACTTGCCGTCTATATGACACGTAAACACAGGCTATTCGTACACGTGAATCTTGCCACTTGTATCTCACTATCCGCTTGCGATAATCGTTAGCCTCCGCTACCCGCCATGACAGCTGAATCGGCTAATGCCGTGCGATTGAAACGAGGTTAAACGCATGTCTGCCATAGAATCCAAATATCGAAACGAAATCGAAGTGGAGCGGTTGTGGGTGACGACCGCGATCAGCAATTCAGTGCTGTTAATGCTGCCGTTCCCGGTGCTGATCGTGATCGATCTGTGGCATACCGCGCCGCACAATCAATTGCTGGCATGGTTTGCGTTTTCATCGCTGACCCATTTATCGCGTTGGTCGATTTTGCATTACTACCGGTCCCGCAAGCAGCGCTTGGCGGCAAACATCACGCTGTACAAAATGTTGGTGTTATCGGCCGGCGCGCTGACCAGCTTGGGCTGGATACTGTGTATCGTTCTGTTTCTGGACATCGACGACCCTGCCAATGTGTTGCTGGTCTGCTTGCCGCCGATTATCCAGGCCGTGGGGGCGATGATGAGTTGGTTTGCTTACTATCCGGCCGTCTTGATGTTGTCGATACCGATCGGCCTGACTTTTGTCTTTGAGTTGCTGTATTACGGCGGCGAACATTTCATTGCCGCGGCGATCACGATGTCGTTTTTACCGCTGTTAAGCTACTACTACACGCAAAAATTTTCCGACATGCTCAACCACGCGCTGGAGTTGAGTTTCGAGAATGTCGCGCTGCGCCAGGAATCGGAAGAAAAATCGACCTTGTTGGAAACCGCGTTGGAAAACATGGGGCAGGGCATCGCGATGTCGGACGAGAACGATGGCTTGCGGATGTGGAATGCGCGGTTCAGCGATACCTTGGCCGCGGTCGGTTGCCAAGTCGAACCCGGCACGAACCTGGCGCAGTTGTTGGCTGCAGCGAATCCGCCGCTGCCGGTCAGCGCCCAAGGCCCGGCCCATTACCATCTGCCCGGCGGCCCGGTATACGAAATTCTGCAGGTACTGTTACGCCACGGCGGCCGGGTGATCACGTTTACCGACATCAGTAACCTGATCAAGCGCGAGTTGGCTCTGGAGAATGCCCGGCGCGACGCGGAACGGGCGAATGCCGCCAAAACCCGGTTTCTGGCCGCGGCCAGCCACGATTTACGTCAGCCGATTCATGCGCTGGGTTTGTTTTTCGGGGAATTGTCGGAGCGGGTACGCGGCGAGAACACGGCGCACTTGATCGATCGGATCGATGACGCCATCGACGCCGTCAATTCGATGCTGAGCGCCCTGCTGGATGTCTCTAAGCTGGATGCCGGCGTAGTCACGCCTGAACTGCAAGCCTGCGATCTCGCCGAGTTGTTCGAGCGGCTGCATGCCGAATTTCAGCCTTTGGCTCAGGAAAACCGCAATACCGTCCGCTTCCGGCCCGGCCGATACCCGGTCGCGACCGATCCGGCGATGTTGGAGCGGATGCTGCGAAATCTGATCGGCAATGCCCTGCGCTATACCGAGAACGGCCGGGTTTTGGTCGGTACCCGGCTGCGCGGAGCGGAGCTGGAAATTCAGGTGATCGATACCGGCCGCGGCATACCGGAAGACCAGTTGCACGAAGTTTTCGTCGAATTTCACCAGCTGCATAATGCCGGCCGCAACCGCCGTCAGGGTTTGGGGCTGGGGTTGGCCATCGTCAAACGGCTGGCGCGGCTGCTCGGCCACCCGCTCCAGGTGCGTTCTGCGTTGGGCAAAGGCTCGTGCTTTTCGCTGAGGATGCCGTTGGCGCTAAAGTCTGCGCCGCGCCCGGCTCAGGCCGGCCAACCGCTGCTGGCGACCACGCTGCTGACCGGGAAGCAGGTGTTGTTGCTGGATGACGATAGCAGTGTGCTGGAGAGCATGAGCGGCCTGTTGTCGCGTTGGGGTTGCCGGGTTTTGGCGGCGGCATCCTTGTCGCAAGCTTTGGACGAGCTGGCGCGGGCGGATTCGGCGGTTGACTTGCTGATTACCGACTATCGGCTGGCCGATAGCGTTTCCGGGATCGATTTCGCGCGTGATTTGCGGGAAACACTGGGCTACCGGTTCGAGGTGCTGGTCGTCACCGGCGATACCGGTCCCGAACGCTTACGCGAGGCCGATGCCAGCGGCTTTCCGTTGCTGCACAAGCCGGTCAATCCCGCCAAACTACGTGCAACCTTGCAGCACTTGCTTGGCGCGGCAAATGCCAGATCGTGAGGGGGGCATCAAGCAAACTACGACGGCGCTCCAGCAAATTCGAAGTGATCTGCTTGCAAAACGGGAGGAGTCCATATACGGATTCGGAGCGTAGCGACAATCCGCCAAAATCCAAACCAAGTGCAAGATCAAATGGCGCAGGTATATCGCAAGCCATAAATGGTGGATTGTTTCGCGGATCCACCTTACGCCAATCGTTTATCTGCCGTACGGCCGTTCGATCAAAACCGCCGGGCATTCAGGTTGGATCGCCGTCATCGCTTTTGATTCAAACCCAGCCAGATTTTGAACGCCTTGGATCGGCCAATTGCGGTAGTTCGTCGTCGCCAGATACTTGGCGCTCAAAGGGCTTCTCCACTCTTAAATCTGCCGGTTACCCGTAACTCAGCATCATGTCTAGTTGTTCAACCTCGTCCGAGTGATTACCCGACTTAAGAGCGGTATTGCATAGAACGAGCACTGATTTTTTCACCGTTTGATGTGAGCTGTACGACCCAATTGTTAGGCGAGTCGACGAAGACACCGTAAAGCATCTCACCGAACTTTTTCTTCGAGTAAGACATGTCTGGACCGATGTCGGCCAGAGTCCCAGCCAAGTAGTCCGGCAACCTTATAAGCGCATCAAATCTGTGCTCCCCTGTTCGGTTAGGAAGCTCGAAGTTTATATTGGGGACGTCAAGGATCAAATTTCCCTGTGTAGTGGTCTCCTGGCCGAGCTGGCTTGACGACATGAGAATGAAATAGAGGAAGGCTAGGTCATAGACGACGGTATCGTTGTGCTCAATCAGCTTATCCCTGTCAGAAATCCAGCGCAGGTAGCCCGCCCGAGTCGCCTGGGTCACGAGATAGAACATCGTGGCGGCGAACCCTGATGCCAGGTGAATTTGGCGAGATAGCTTGGCATTCAATTGCTTCCGCGCTAAATCCCTCTCAAAGGTGCTGAGCCGCTTCAGTACGTCATCGAAGTATGTGGGGTCCAAAGAAGCGTGGGCTGGCGAGTTCTTCCGCAAGGATTCCACAAACTCGCAAGCATCCGGGATGAAACAGGACATGTGCTCGATGCGCAGATAGTCACGCAAGAGCGCCGAATCCCTGTCAATGACGAATGACACACTGAACGTCACCGGTTCTGGGCAAGTCAGGTACTGCATCAGCCCCCACGGTACTTGTCTTGTGTTTTTGATGTCGCGGGGAGCCACCGCTGAGAGGTACTCACTGATGTTCTCTGTCTTATCATGATTTGCGATGACCACGAACGAGAAAACATCGTTTTTCTTGCCATTGTCTCCGATGCAGTAATCCGAAACGATGGTCCAAGGCATCCCTGCTGGATAGGCTGCGAACCATTGCTTCATTAGTTGTTGCAATGTCATTGTCGCGTCGATAAATACTGGCAACAAATCCACCATCCGTACTCACCTTCAATTGTTATCCGCGCACGCTTTTCAAAGTGTCACGGCTCTGTTTTGCTGCCAGGACAGCTTTTCGCCGTCGCTCATGACGACCTCTTTAGGTCCAGACGTATTTCGGCATGACGGTGAGCCCCAAATGCCCTTCGAGATCGTCGAGAAATGCTTGCCAGTACGTCAAATCAACTCGTTTAGAGCAGAATGCACCAGCCATGACAATGAAGGCCTTGAGAACCGTTTCCATATCGCTGATGAACCCTTTGATGACCGTATCGACTTGCGCCTCGTAGGTGAGAAACAGCGCATCGCGATAGTTGGCTTTGCCACGGTAGCGAAACGCTTGGTGCAAGAATCCCAGACATCTGCCTTGCAGACGACCGTCACGTAGCTGTTGCGCTCGCTTTGAGCGGAAATCGTTTAGTCCGAGCTTGGATAGCTCCTTGAGCTTCAGGTCTTCGCAGATCTGCCATTCACGATAGTCCCGCGTTCCACTGAGATAGGATATGCAGGCACCACGAGCGTCCGCTACATTAGTGGGGCGCGTGGGGAGGCTGAAGTTATTGCCATTGCGTAGGACAGCTATCTCGGATGTCGCATCCTTCTTGACCAGGGTAGTTAGTCGGAAGGCAAATGGAGAAACTGCCAACCCGTCAGATGCGATTTGCCGATCCCATTGGGTTGCAGTACTGGTATGGTCTTTTTGCTGTGAACCATCCCTGGCCGCGATCATTGCACTGGCGGCACAGTAGATGCCGTAGTACCAGGCCATAATCCCAACTCGCACTAGGTCTTGATCACGACCAGCATTTGCCATCGCCTTCACTGCAGACAGGTGATGAAGGCTCATCAGCAACTGCTCAAACACGGTGTTCATTGCTGCGTCACTTAGATTGGTAAAACGTTGTACATGCTGATAGTAAGTCTGCATGTGGGACCATTCGAGGGCTTCATCTTGCACGACTAAAGCCAAGGCATGCATCCAGTTGACGCTTCCTTGAAGGGCAAATCGCGGTTCTGGGGCTCCTTGTGGCTCGGCTAGCGTGCCGGTGACGGAGGGCCGTCCACGCGTAATGCGTTCATACAGAAAGCTGGCTACCATTGTTTTATTTTCTCCTAACAGGGAAATCTATCGTTCGGTTAATATTGCTAGTCTAGGATTAATATACAACCAACACCAGCCGCTTGAGCTCGATGGAAATAACGGTAGCACTGGCCGAGGTCCAGCCCGTCGAGGGTGGCTCCCGAGCGCCTGCTCTACTCCGATACCTACCCTTGAACCTCTGATATATCGACCGGCGGGTATGGGTCGGTTGTGCCAATTTGCCACGTCTAAAAGCAGTCATTCGAAACTGGCGTAACGATACCGAATCGATGGCTGAGTTTTAATCGGAACCGGTGGCGGTTTTCAATCGGAATGGGTGGCTGGTTTGGACTGGAATATGCCAGCAGATACGAATTCACCAAGCCCTCCAGCCAATTGACCTGAGCCCCGTTTTCTTCATGCCCCGGTAACGGCGCTTGTGGAAACCGGATTGGCACTTGTGCCTTGATGGGTATTAATGCTCCGGAAAATAAGCTCGACCCAGGCTCTGCTCGACGCGTACGTCCGGTTTTGCTTACGCTGGCTGTACGACAGGTTTTTGCCGGGTTTGCCTTTGTCGTTGATGCGCCAATTCAGGCCGAGATGCTGCGAGTCTTTCCTGTCGTCACGGAAGATTTAATCAGCGTTTCCCGCTGCGGCTAAAAGGTCAAATCGGAGCTAGCCGACGGGAAGAAACTCGACTTCGGGCAACTCTGAACATGGACTAGACTCTTTGTTAACGTCGTTCAAAACTTAGCGAAATGGTCCTTGCCGACCAAGCTTGACCCGAGAAGAAAACGGTTGGCAATTCGCTACTACCTTCACCGTAACCCCAGGAGAGTCTTATGCTGCGCCGCTTTAAACCCCTGATAATCGTCACTGCCACTGCTGCTTTGATCAGCATGAGCGGCTGTGTTGTCAATCCGAATAATTCGAACGGAAGTTCTTATAACCACAATCTTGGTCAGGAGCTTAAAACCATCCTGGTCTACGACTTGAAGGGCAAAAACGTTTATCAAGCGGAAAACGAATTGCGTGATCGCGGATACGGCGAATACGGCCGGGAAGGTCCGCACAGTTGGTGGTTTAACGAGCAAAAAAATGAGTGTTATGAATTCGAAGAAGAGAACAACAAAGTTCATAAGATACATCTGAAAGGCCGGCATGATTGCGAAAACGCTCCGGGTAACCGTTACGGGCGGCATCACGATCAACAGCATAATTCCGAGCATAACCAGCGTTACAACAACCAATACAGCAATGGAAACAACAGCCACTTCGGACAAACGCCAAACAGTTTGTCCGACATGGTGGGTGCCCGTGCCGGACAGGCTGAAGGGGAGTTATCGCGGCGCGGCTACCACTTTTCGCGCTCGTCCTCCTCGGTTGACGCGCCAACCCAGTTTTGGCGGGAAAACCACAGCGGCGCGTGCGTATCCATCCTTACAAACGAGGGCCGTTACCAGTCCATCGTCTACACGGCAGCCGATGCTTGCAACTGAGTCAATCCAAACAGGTTGGCCAGAGCCGTAGCTGTTTCGACGGGCGTTCGGCTTTGCTGCATGCACGGGATAGCCGCGGCCCGCCTAGCAAGTAGCCTGGATGGAGCGTAAGCGGAATCCGGGATTTGACGAATCGGAACCCGGCGCGGATTTATATCGTGCAATCCGGTTGGGTTTTAATTCGATCCTGTGCTCCGCGTTGTTTAATACGGGCTACGACACGAAATTTCCTGATCGCCGGATTAAGCACGTTCGGCTCAATCGCAGGGCCGTAGGCTGGGTAGAGCAACGCGAAACCCAGGTGCGCCTGCGAAGGCGCGTAAACAGCACGGTGAAAGTCCGTGTCGGAGAAAGCCATGACTCCGTAATCAAAAGTAACTGCGTCACCGCGAGGTGGGGTGGAGAGCAACTGGCGATGAACGACCAGTCCGTAGGAGACGAACCCGATTCGGCGGGATGTGGCGGCGAGCCTGCTTGGGTATGGCGAAGCCCGAAAATCGACCTTGACGTTGCGATGGCGGCTAAAACGATCAAGGAGCGCATCAAGTGGTTGGGGATGGAATGGTCGGAAGTTTACGCGAGATAAGCAGGGAGACCTGTCGGAGGGAGAGAACACCGGCAGGAGTCAGAGCCTTCGTACGACTGCATGGATGCAGGAGGTAGAGCAACGCAGGAGCGGTTGCCGAGTACTGTAAAGCGATGAAGTTGTCCAAGGTCAGCCCGATCTGGGAAACCGGGTCATTAGAACCGAGGCGCGGCCTCCTGAACCTAAACACAATGACATCGCCGGAAAAGCGCGGGACAACACAACCCGCGTCGAGGGAAGGGAGGTAGGAAAGTTGATGCGAGAAAGACAGACAACGTACCGAGAGGAGTCACCGAGTGTCGGAAGCGACTAAACAAGCGACAGAGACCCAAGGACCGCAAAAGTCGTGGGAGGAAACGGCTGTCTGGACGGAACGCATGTTGGCGGCACTGGCAAACGGTGTCAAAGGCGGCAAATGGTTCAGTTTGTACGACAAAGTTTATCGGCCTGAGGTATTGATGGCGGCCTGGCAACGGGTAAAGCGCAACCGGGGAGCGGCGGGCGTCGATCGAGTCAGCATTGATCGCTTCGACGCACAGGCGGCGCAGTGCTTGGAGGAGCTGCATCAAACCCTGAAAACGGGGCAATACCGACCGCAAGCGGTCAAACGGCTGGAAATCCCGAAAGGCGACGGTAAAACGCGCCCGCTGGGCATTCCGACGGTCAAGGACCGAGTGGTACAAGCGGCGCTGAAAAGCGTCATCGAACCGATCTTCGAACGGCAATTTCTGGACACGAGCCATGGATTCCGGCCTGGGCGCGGATGCAAAGACGCGCTCCGAGTGGTGGATCAAGGTCTGAAAGAGGGCTATTGCTGGGTAGTTGATGCCGACATACAAGGCTACTTCGACAACATTGCGCATGAAAGGCTGATGAAACGGGTCGAAGCATCGATAAGCGACGGCAACGTTCTGACGTTGATCCGGCAATTTCTCGAACAAGACATTCTGTTGGAAGCGAGACGCTGGACGCCGATGAAAGGTACGCCCCAAGGAGCGGTGCTCAGTCCGCTGTTGGCGAACCTTTATCTGCATCCTTTGGACGAGAAGCTGACGGGGGAAGGTTTTCGGCTGGTACGCTACGCCGACGACTTCGTGATTCTCTGTCAAAGTCGGGAAGAGGCCGAACGCGCGTTGGAAAGTGTCCGCGTCTGGATGGCCGAAAACGACTTGAACTTGCATCCTGACAAGACGCACATTGGCGACTGTCGGGAACCGGGCCAGGGGTTCGAATTCCTGGGCTACCGATTCGAAGCGGGGCGGCGGACGGTCAGACGTAAAAGTCTGAACAAGGTAAGGGATGCGATTCGGTTGCGAACCCGGCGGACGTCCGGCGAGTCGATTGAGCGGACGATACAGAAGCTCAATCCGGTACTGAAAGGCTGGTTCGGCTATTTCAAGCACGCGCACAAATACACCTTCAACACCTTGGATGCCTTTGTGAGGCGGCGACTGCG
This sequence comes from Methylomonas sp. EFPC3, assembly GCF_029643245.1. Classification (NCBI taxonomy): domain Bacteria; kingdom Pseudomonadati; phylum Pseudomonadota; class Gammaproteobacteria; order Methylococcales; family Methylococcaceae; genus Methylomonas; species Methylomonas sp. EFPC3. The sequence goes on along the minus strand of NZ_CP116398.1, from coordinate 2,760,556 downwards.
CGCGATCCTGCTGAAACAGAACAAGAAGCAGGGCTGCGCCAATAGCAAAAGCGCGTCGTTTCGTTGGAAGAATGCCTACTTTGCCGAGCGCGGGCTTTTCTCGTTACACGAAGCCTACGTGATGGCTAGCCAATCCCGATGAGGAAACAACTGACTGGAGAGCCGTGTGCGGGAGAACCGCCTGCACGGTTCGGAGGGAGGGGAGGCTTTGGTCTTTCCTACCCCTATCGGAGACTTAAATGACCAAGTTTCTTTGCATTTCATGCTACCGGCCATATTCCCTGTGCGTTGGAGCTCGGCCAACCGACCGGCCGCTGCCCGTTTGGGGTTGTTCGCAAGGGCGCAGGCAATGCCGAAGTCCGGATCAACCGCAACGGCCGCGGCGAGCGGCGTATCGAGTTCATTTCCGGTCAGCCGGCTTTTTACGACGACAATTTGACGTTGATATTCGAGCGCTCCGGCGATTTGTTTTTGATTCGAATCGGAAATGAGGAACGCTACGGAATCCCCGAAGCGGTGGTTACCGGTGGCTAGCGCATACGGTTTTCGGGCGCTATCCCCGTTTGTAGCGGTAACAAACGTGACTAATTGACATTGCCGGCGGATGTTATAGTCCGCAACGACCGGCTTGATTGTCCCTAATCGTCGTTAACTTGAAACAACGGAGTACAACATGACCCAATTACTCAGCTTACTCGCCGGCATCGTGTTAACGATGAGCCTACTCACCACCGCCGAGGCGGCGAGCAAACCCGTGCAATTTCCCAAAGGCAAATCCAGCGCGACCATCAAAGGGACTGTCAAAGGCGGCGAAGACGTCGATTACGTGTTGCGAGCCAAGGCCGGCCAAACATTGAATGTAGATTTTAAAGCCGGCAAGGGCGCGGCCTATTTCAACGTCATCCCACCCGGCAGTACTTATGAAGCCCTATTCGTGGGGATGAACGAAGGCGACCATTATTCCGGGACGCTACCGAAAGACGGCGATTACATTATTCGCGTCTACCTGAAAGGCAATGCCAAAGACTCAGGCAAACCGGTCAGTTTCACTATTAACGTGGGAATCCCTGCCAGCAGTGCAAGTACCGGCAGCGCGGAAAGCAATGTCAGCCTGACCAGCGCTGCGGAAAAGGCCTGTCTGACAGCCGTTGCGAAACAAGTTGGCGCCGACAAAAGCCTGCTGAAGATTAAAGACATCTTTTCTTCTGAAGCCGGCATGGCGATTATGGTGCTGGTCCCCGAAGCCACTGCACCCTGGAAATGCTTTTCCGACGTGAGAGGCAATGTGTCCGGGGTTGAATTCACCGGCTCAGAAGGCGCGTTGTAAATCTGCTTTAACCGCTCACGCTGACGACTTCTTACCGAGTCGGTCCCCCGCGGCATCGATCTTTTGTCCGTCAAGATCGATGCAGTTTCTCCGCTTCACCGCAGCCTCAATGCGCCTGGGCCGGCGTGGGCGCCTGACCTAGTTGGGCCATCGCCTGATAGACATACGCTAGCAAGGGCGGATCGATAAACGTACCAAAGAATAGGTAAGGCTCGGCCTGATGCGCGGCACGAATTTTGGCATGGGTGTCCGGATTGTCACCCGCGTAGGCCCGGAACAAGCCCAGCCAAGTTCGCGCGAGTGCCTGCATCTCGGGAGCGCTGGGCGGTGTGCCGTCCTCCAAATGCTGGCGGATTGCGGCGATCAGTGGCGGCCAAGCGTCGGCTTGTTTGCCGTAATTCGCGCGCATCACGCTGAATTCGTCGGCACTGAGGTATTTTTCGTAGATCCGCAATTTACTCTCAACGAAAGCGCTTTGGATGTAAGCCACAATGGCCAAAATGTCCCCGATCTCGGCCAGTGACAACCCAAACTGCCTTAAGGCTTGAATTTGATGCAATCTGGCAATGTCGCCCCGCTGATACAGCCGGTAGCCGGTATCGGAACGCGCGGAAGGTTTGAGCAAGCCAATGCTGTCGTAGTGATGCAGGGTGCGGACGGTCAGTCCGCAGCGTTTGGCGAGTTCGCCCACTTTAAGCAACATGATTTGCCTCCTGCCTGATGCGTTCCGGCAGCATAGAGCGTGACGCAACGTCAGGGTCAAGGGTCCTCAGAAAGATAATCCCGTCCCCGACTGCAACTGAATTCGTGAGGTTTTGATGACTCAGCCAAGGCCGACTCAAGCCATCACGTCCAGTTTCGTCGGCAAGGCCATCCCATCCAGACGTTTTACGTTGCTCAGCACCCGTTCCAGAAAGGCGGTGTCTTCGTGACGGCTTTTCCGGAATTCGATCAGCCCCTCGATCTGGCCTAAATAATCTACCTTCACGTCGCCGGCATCCGTTGCGGCGCTTGGGTTGATGGTGGCGGTCGGCATGTAGGGCACGACATCCAGCAAACCATCCACGCCGGACTTGATCAAGGCATTGATTTCGTTTAGCGAGACATTGCGCATATCAACCGTAGGCGGCGACGGCTGTCTATCGTCGGCAGCATCCGTTTTGACTTGCGGTGGAGATGGCAAAGTTTTTCCGCTGACTGTTCGGGTTGCGGCAAGGTTGGGGCTTATGGTGGAAACATTCATGGCAAACTCCGGCTTTTAAGGTGACGATCCAGCGTATCCAGCAAAATAGGCGCCATTTGCCGTGGTTCATGCCAACGGCTTTACGCGTCGTCGTTGTCGGCCACCGGTAATATTCGACACAGCAAGGCGTACAAGGCCTCCGGCTCCAACGGCTTATGCAGCACCAGATAGCCTTCCTGCTCGGCCTGCGCCAGGGCCGGCGAATCGAATTCGCCGCTGATCATGGCCCCGGCGGCTTCCGGGCAACGTTCCAACAGCGCTTGCAGTAATTCGAAGCCGCTCTCGCCGGAGCGCAGGCGCTGGTCGCAGAAGATGGCGTCCGGTGCAAAGCCCGCGTCCAGCTCGGCAAAGGCTTCGCCGGCCGAAGCCACGCAGACGGCGCTGATGCCCCAGGCGCAGAGCAAGGCTTCCCACGCGCTGCGGACTTGAGGCTCGTCGTCGACCACCAGACAGTGGCCGTGCAGCCGGGTATCGCCGCCCAGCGCTAAGGGCAGCGTCTCGCGCACCGCCAAGCGGCGCTCGCCGGTCTCCGCCGCCGGCAGCCGCAACCAGAAGCGGGAGCCGCGGCCTTCGTGCGAATTCAAGCCCTGGCTGGCACCCATCAGATCGGCGCAGCGGGCCACCACCGCCAGCCCCAGGCCATGGCCGGCATTGTCGATGCGCCAGGCGTGTTCCGGGCGGAAGAACGGCGAATACACCCGCTGCTGATCGGCCTGAGCAATGCCGACCCCGGTATCCCAGACTTCGAATTGCCATTGCCCGGCCCGGCGGCGCACCGCCATCAGCACCCCGCCGCGCTGGGTATAACGCAACGCATTCTGCATCAGATTAATCATCGACTGCCGCAGCAACAATGGATCGGCGTTGACCAACGCCTTGCCGCCGCTGGTGCGGACCCGCAAGTCGATGGTGCGGGCCTGGGCTTCCTCCCGAAACAGGGTCGCGATATCGGTCATCAGCGGATCGATCGCCACCGGTTGCAGTTTCACCGGTTGCGCGCCGAGTTCGATCTTGGATAAATCGAGTAGCGAATTGAACATCTGGGTCACGGACTGCACGCTTTGCCGCAAATCCTGCAGGGCCGGCCGCAACTCGGCGGCGCGGTTGCGGCGGGAAATGGATTCGATCAAAAAGCCCATGGCATGCACCGGTTGGCGCAAGTCGTGAGCGGCGGTGGTCAGAAACCGGTTTTTGGCATAGAGCGCCGCTTCGGCTTCTTCTTTGGCTTGTCGGTAATCTTCGGCCAGACGCTTGCTGTCTTCTTCCAATTTCACCTGTTGTAGGAAGAAGCGGTGGGCAATCGCCGAATGGCGATGGATGGACATGATGTAACTGACGCACAACGGCATGATCAAATGCCAATGCTCCGGAAACGCCCACGGCGTTAGCAGGGTGCAGCCACCCCAGCCGGCATTGAAGAAGCGCTTGAAAGCACTGTATACCGGCGATTGGTGGGTGGCGTTGGCGGCCATGACCGCCGCCAGGCTCATGTAAAGCAGCAACGCAAATTCGAACGGTACCCGGCCTGCGATCACCGCAACCAAAGCCGTCAGACCCAGGCCGTGGGCCAAGGCCATGCGCAAGATCACCGGCATCCATTTACCGATCGTTGCGTCCGGATCGAGACGGTTTCTATCTCGCCGGTAGTTCCGGTATTGCAATCGTGCCGCCGTAAACGCCACGAAATAGGACAGCGTCCACATCAGCAGGCCCCAGGCGTTTTGATCCAATTGGTACTTCCAGTAGACGAAGGGCATACCGACGAAGGGGATGATGGTAATGCCGTAGACCAATCGGTTGTGGGTAATGTCCAACAATCGGGCCTGGCTTCCGGCATTCAGGTCTTCGAAGCGCAAACGGCTGTTTGTTGAGTCGGTGGGATCGGAATCGACGATCATTCGCTTTCCAGGCTGCGTCCGCGAAGTTTGGTAATCACTTCGATCCTATTTTTCGCACCGAGACGTTCCAGGATGCCGGTGACGTGTTCTTTCACCGTGTGTTCCGACAAGGATAGATTCAGCGCGATTCGTTTGTTCGGTAAGCCTTTCAGCATCATCGCCAACACTTGCCCCTGCCGCGGCGTCAGGCCCAGCTCGGCGGCGGTGACCGGCAATTCTCGCGCCAGCGTCAGCGCAGCCGGGGACTGACCGCGGAACCAGATCTCGCCGGCCATCACCGCCGTTACGGCTTTGGCGAAGAGCTTAGGCGCGGCCTGTTTGTGAATGAAACCGTCGGTGCCCGTTGTGGCGATTTTTTCGGCGACGGTTCGGTCGTCGTCCGCGCTGATCGCCAGCACCCGAATCATCGGATGCCGTTGTTTCAATTCGGCCAGCAGCGGTAAGGAAGCGCCGTCCGGCAACCAAAAATCGACCACGGCCAGTGCTGGCGGCTGGTCGGTTTCCAGCAACGGCCAAAATTCGGCGATAGCCGATACCGGCTGCGCCCGGCTAAAACCGCAGTGCGTCACTAAAAAATCGGCGATGCCGTGCGCCACCAGCGGATGGTCGTCCACTACCACTGCCCAAGCCGAGTTGTCCACGATCATGTTCTCCTTGCAATTGAGTTCAGGCGGCCGAAGGTTTTATCTCGGCTCTTCCTGGAGAGTCAAGATTGCTTTTATACATGCAAATGATTTGCATCTTAACAGATTCCAACGGCTAAACTACCCCCACTGGGGTGGGGTTCCACCGCCGAAATCCCTTCTCGATAATGCCCGCCAACTGAAACAATTTTTGGTTATTTTTCCGATTCGGAGCTTATCTTATGAAACTCAAATTGATGGCCAGCGCCGTTACCACTTGCGGCATCTTAGCGGCTCCGGCCGCGCAAGCCCAATTATTCGACCGCGGTGGCGGCCTGATTTACGACAGCGTCCAAAACATCACCTGGCTGGCGGACGCCAACTACGCCAAAACCAGCGGATACGATGACGATGGGCGTATGACCTGGAACGAGGCGAACGCCTGGGCTGACGGCTTGGCGATCCACGACGCGGTTCGCAACGTCACTTACAGCGACTGGCGCTTGCCGACGCTCACCGATTTGGGCGCCCCCGGCTGCAACTACAGTTATAGCGGCAGCGATTGCGGCTTCAACGTCGACACCACCAGCTCAGAATTGGCTGGCCTATTTTACGGAGCGCTGGGCAATAAGGCCTTGGTCAATGGCAGCGGCCAGCAGCAACAGGGATACGGCTTGATCGACGATCCGGCCAACCCCAACGACGAGTCCTTGTTTAGCAATCTCGAGTCCGACTACTACTGGTTCGGCACATCCTACTTAAGCTCATCCAGTTTGGCGTGGGGCTTTCGATTGTCCACCGGAGAGCAATATTACTTCTCATCCGCCGGCGGCGCGATGAGGGCTTGGGCGGTGCGCGACGGCGATGTGGCGGCTGTGCCGTTACCGGGCGCGGTCTGGCTGTTCGGCAGCATGTTGATGGGTTTGCTCTACACCCAACGATCGGGGAGTGGCAAGGTTTAGCCGCTAGAAGCAGCCTGTTCGCTTAAAGTTTTGGAGAACTACGTATGAAAAAAACATTGATGGCTGCGCTGTTGACGGCGTCGCTCGGTACTAGCGGTCTGGCCAATGCAGCGACGACCGTGGTCGATTTCGAAGGCATCCGCGACTGGGATCTGGTCGATGGCTACGGCGGTTTGTCGGGCTGGGAATCGTTTCACGTACAGGTGTCGAGTTACTCAGAATTCGAAGCGCACGGCCCGGAATTGGGCGAGAGCCGTTTGCATGCTACAGCCGGCGAGCTGACGTTCGATCAAGGTCCGGTGATTTTTCAAGGTCTGTATTACAACTATTGGGGCTCCGATACCAACGTCAGTTTTTCGCTGTTTTACCAGGGGGAAAAAGTCTACAGCTCGCCGCTGGATGGCGACAATCAACCGCGCGATATCTATTGGCTGGCATCCGGCTACGCCGGACTGGTCGACAAAATCCAGTTCCACGGCCAGAGCGGCGACGGATTTATCGTCGACAATCTGACCTATACCACTGCACCGGTGCCATTGCCGGCCGCAGTCTGGTTGTTCGGCGCCGGCTTGCTCGGGTTGGTCGATATGCGGCGCTGGCGGGCTTAAGGAAACTGTTGCCGCTTGGTGGGCCTGTGTTGTGACAGGTCGATTTCTCAAGTCGGGACGAAAACCATGCAATTGCGCCGCATACCAACGAATCTTGGCGGCGCATTTTTTACCTAGCAAACGAGGAGACAGGTGATGTGGAATACTAGATGCCCCAAGACTGGGATTGGAAAATTGGCGGTGCTCGCGCTATTCGCTGCGCTGCCTTATTCGGCTGAGGCGGCGCCGATATTTCTCGGGCCGAGCGCTTATGCAAGCGTTACCGATAGCCCGTTCCACGGACAAAATTTCGGCTATTTTCATCTCGAAGACTTTGAGGATGGCGTGTTGAGCACGCCGGGGGTCAGCCTCCGCGAAGTTTTCACCACTGGTATCACCACCGCGTTCAGCGATTCGGTAGACGGCGACGACGGCATCATCGACGGTGTCGCCAGCGGTCAAACCCGAAGTTTGTTCAGCAATTACAGAACCAGCAGTTTTACTTTCGATTTTTCCGCTGCAGCGCTGGGCGGTGCTCTGCCAACGCACGCCGGCATCGTGTGGACCGATGTCGGGCGAAACAACGGCGGCGCTCCGCGAGCCGCCGACCTGTCGGACAATACTATCTTTGAAGCATTCGACCATTTGGGTCGTTCCTTGGGCGTGTTCGGGCCTTACTCCCTGGGAGATTCCAGTATTTCCCGCACCACCGGCGAGGATCGCTTCTTTGGCGTGATAAACGCCAGCGGCATTTCCGCTATTCGAATTTCCATGCCCGGTAAAAACAATTGGGAGGTGGACCATTTGCAATACGGTTACGCGCCGGTGCCGGTGCCGGCAACGGTGTTGCTGTTCCTGTCCGGATTGGGGTGGTTAGGCTTGGCGCGGCGCGGCCAATCGACGGTGAGTCCAAACGGCGACACGCTGGATGGCGTTTCGACTATCGGCTGACCGCCGCCTAGTCGTCGTGCGCTGGCTCAGTAGCATAGGGGCTTCCGGTTTTGGTCTGGGGGATTACCATCTTCCAGCGCACACCGCTGAGCCGCAGATATGCTGAGCCGGCAAGTCCTGCTGTCGCGGACGTATTATCCCGAGAAATCGACCTTATATCTTTCCGGTCTCAGAAAGAAACTGACGCAACAGCGTGTACAGCGCCTCCGGCTCCAACGGCTTATGCAGCACCAGATAGCCCTCCTGCTCGGCTTGGGCCAGGGCCGGCGAATCGAACTCGCCGCTGATCATGGCTCCGGCGGCTTCCGGGCAACGTTCCAGCAGCGCTTGCAGTAATTCGAAGCCGCTCTCGCCGGAGCGCAGGCGCTGGTCGCAGAAGATGGCGTCCGGTGCAAAGCCCGCGTCCAGCTCGGCAAAGGCTTCGCCGGCCGAAGCCACGCACACGGCGCTGATGCCCCAGGCGCAGAGCAAGGCATCCCAGGCGCTGCGGACTTGCGGCTCGTCGTCGACCACCAGACAGCGGCCGTGCAGCCGGGTATCGCCGCCCAGCGCCAAGGGCAGCGTCTCGCGCACCGCCAAGCGGCGCTCGCCGGTCTCCGCCGCCGGCAGCCGCAACCAGAAGCGGGAGCCCCGGTCTTCGTGCGAATTCAAGCCCTGGCTGGCACCCATAAGATCGGCGCAGCGGGCCACCACCGCCAGCCCCAGGCCATGGCCGGCATTATCGATGCGCCAGGCATGCTCGGGGCGGAAGAACGGCGAATACACCCGCTGCTGATCGGCCTGAGCAATGCCGACCCCGGTATCCCAGACTTCGAATTGCCATTGCCCGGCCCGGCGGCGCACCGCCATCAGCACCCCGCCGCGCTGGGTATAGCGCAATGCGTTCTGCATCAGATTAATCATCGACTGCCGCAGCAACAATGGATCGGCGTTGACCAACGCCTTGCCGCCGCTGGTGCGGACCCGCAAGTCGATGCTGCGGGCCTGGGCTTCCTCCCGAAACAGGGTCGCGATATCGGTCATCAGCGGATCGATCGCCACCGGTTGCAGCTTCACCGGTTGCGCGCCGAGCTCGATCTTGGATAAATCGAGTAGCGAATTGAACATCTGGGTCACGGACTGCACGCTTTGCCGCAAATCCTGCAGGGCCGGCCGCAACTCGGCGGCGCGGTTACGGCGGGAAATGGATTCGATCAAAAAGCCCATGGCATGCACCGGTTGGCGCAAGTCGTGAGCGGCGGTGGTCAGAAACCGGTTTTTGGCATAGAGCGCCGCTTCGGCTTCTTCTTTGGCTTGTCGGTAACCTTGCTCCAGCAAAATCTGCTGCAGAAAAAAGCGATGGACCAGTATGGCGTGTTTGTAGATCGAGAGGATATACAGGGCGGTCAATGGCATCACGTAGGGCCAATGTTCCGGAAATACCCAAGGGATTAAGATGGTTGTAATGCCCCAGCCGGCAGCGAAAAATCGCTTAAAACAACTGAGTACCGGCGACTGATGAGTGGCATTGCCGGCCACAATCGAGGCGCTGGTGACCAAAAACAGGATAGCAAACTCGAACGGGTAAGGCGCGCAGGACATGATTACTATCGGTAGCGACAAACCGAATCCATAGACTAGCGCCAGTCCATGCACCCGCGGTAACCAATGGCTGATCGCCTGCTCGGCGTCCAATCGCGTGCAATCGGCCTTGAAACGGTTAAACAGCAGTTTCACCAATAGCGCTACCAGGCTGAAGCAAACGGCCCAAGTCCAAAACGGCACTGCACTCCTGCCGATTTGGTGTAACCAGACGATGAAAGGGGTTGCCACCACCGGGAATAAACTGAAACCCAACACGATGCGGGCGAAGCTGAGGTCCAATAGGCGCAATTGGCCGCTGGCGCTGATTTCCGATAAGCTACCCGCGCCTTGTCGAGCCGATTTCGCAATAAGTGTTGCCATTTCGCTACTCCAATACCGGTCAGGTGATTGCGGTGCCCGTATCTTTCCGAATTAATCCGTTTGCCAAGAGGCGGTCCGGCTGTCGGCAGCGGTGCAACGGGCGGCAAAGTCGAGCGGGCAATCTTGCCAAACCGCCGCGACAGAGTCGATCCGCTTGCACCGGCGCAGCGGATTATGTGCGCTTTTTAGAGCGAAAGGCAGCTATCGCAATCAGGCCGGATAGAAACGGCCATACCGCGGCTGGCAATGGCACCGGCGCCGGCGCCAATCTGGCTGACCAGTTATTGCTTGGAATGACCGGTCCGCTCCAGGTGCCGTTGATAATTTCCGTGCCGGATACAGCCAATACCGCGAAGTAATTCGTCAAGCCGATGCCGCGCGCCGGTTGTACGATCTCGAATCCGGATAATTCGATTTCCCGATTGGCGAAAAGGGTTCCGGTGAACCGCTCGCGGCCGAATGAGCCGTTACTGCCCACCCAATCGAAATATCCGGTCAAGGACAGGCTGTCCCCGATCGCTATTTGCGTTTCGAACACCAGGGTCGAACCGTTCCAGCTGACGCCGCTGGTGTCGCCCCCGGATACTAGCCAGGTACCGGAAGTCAAATCGACATTTACCGGAGCGGCATTCGCCGTTTGCGAAACCATCGCCAGAAGAACGATAAGCAGCGCAAGCAAACGGATAGCGTTATTTTTTAAATTCATTGTTTGTACTCCAAAAAGGTAGAAGGCATTTAGAAATCTTTGAGCTGTTGGATATCTGGGTATCTGCTACCTCCTTCGGTCGCCTGCCGTTGCAATGAGTTTGAGTTGCGCCTGCGTTCCGTCGCCCCGCTTTTGGACGCTGATGCGCATGCTCCACGCTGCTGTCAGCGGCCAATCCCTAGTCCTCCAAATAGGTTGCGGTGCCGGATAACGGCGGCAACCGCAACGGAAGCCGCCGTTACCTGACAAACCTCTCGATCTGCCGCTGGCAATCGGCCGCCGCGACGGGCGCTGGCCGGCAAGTATCGTATGGCTCCGTTCGGCGTGAAGTGGCATAAGCGGAAGACGTGGTATTCAGCAAACACGCCGGATCTCGACAATGGCGTTGTTAGGTGACTTGGCGCCCATGCCAATCGATTTTCAGACAATTCGTTCCAGATCAAACCTGGTTAAAACATACAATTAAATTGCATCTTAACAGGCCGGCTACGGCTTTCGATACCCCACTCCGGTAGGGTTCCCCAGCGCCATTTGCCTTTCGATAATGCCGGCCAGGCTTGGCATCCTTGACCGGTTTACCGAGTTGACGAATCCGCTCGAGAACTACTGTTTGGAGAAAATTGATGAAACCTAAAGCTTTTCGCACATGGCTGGCCTTGCTCGGCTCGCTGGCTGCCTGCAGTGTGCAGGCGCAGCTATTCGACCGCGGCGGCGGTCTGATCTACGACAGCGACCTTGACGTCACCTGGCTGGCTGACGCCAACTACGCCAATACCAGCGGCGCCTATACTCCCGGCAAGATGAGTTGGCAAAACGCCGTGGCCTGGGTGGATGGGCTGACTTACGCGGATAGCGTGCGCGGCACCACCTACGACGACTGGCGTTTGCCGACTTTCCAAGACTTGGGCGCGGCGGGCTGCGACTACGGCTACAGCGGCACCGACTGCGGTTTCAACGTCGCCTTAACCAGCTCGGAACTGGCCCATTTGTTCTACGGCGATTTCGGGAATAAGGGCTTTTCTGATTCGCGCGGCTTGCCCCAGCCCGGCTACGGTCTGGTCGACGATCCGGCCACGGCCGACGACGAAAGCCTGTTCAGCAATCTTCAGTCCTTCAGTTATTGGCTGGGCACCAGTTACAGCGGCGACAGCAACAAAGCCTGGTATCTGAGCACCGCGACCGGTATGCAAAACTACATCGGTAAAGGTAGCCAATTTTACGTCCTGGCCGTGCGCGACGGCGATGTCACCGCAGTACCGAACCCGGAAAGCTATGTCCTGTTTTTATCCGGCCTGGGCCTGATGGCCGGGCGGATCGGCCGCCGTCGCAGCGGCGCCAGTCCGATTGAATCGATCCACTTGCAAGGAAAAATCCTATGAATTGTAAACACACCGTATTGGCGGTCGCGATGGCTGCCACAATCAACTTGACTGACGCCCAAGCCGCGCTGCTGGACCGCGGTGGCGGCATGCTGTACGACACCGTCCTGAACGTGACCTGGCTGCAGGACGCCAATTACGCCAAGACCAGCGGCTACGACGCCGACGGCAAGATGAATTGGTACGAGGCGATGGCGTGGGCGGAACAACTGGAGTTCGGCGGCTTCGGCGATTGGCGGCTGGCCAGCATCAAACCGGTCAACGGCATTGCCTACAACGAGAACTTTTCCAACGACGGTTCTACCGATTACTCCTGGAATGTCACCAGTCCGAACTCGGAACTGGGGTATATGTACTTCGTCAACCTGGGGTTAACTGCCTATCAGTTTCCAGATGGTAGCGACAACCCAAATTTCGGGATTTTCCGCGACGGCCGCACCGGCGGCCAAACCGATGTCGGCTTGGTCAAAAATCTGCAATCGGGTGATTACTGGTCCGGCAACGAGGTACCCAGCCGTACCGACGAAGCCTGGTCTTTCCCGACCACGATAGGCATGCAACAAACTTGGTACAAAAACAATCTCGCCTCAAGCATGTATGCCTGGGCAGTCCGCGACGGTGACGTTGCGGCGGTACCGCTCCCCGCTGCGGTCTGGCTGTTCGGCGCCGGTCTGGCCGGACTGTTGGGCAACGGCAGACGGCGCCTGACAGACTGAATAGCACGCTTCAATTAAGAAAATTCAACCAGGAAATCCAATGACGAATCAAAAAATTTGGCTGTATGCCGGTTTGTGTTTAACGCTTGGCGGCTGCGCGGCCTGGGCCGTGACCCAAGACGCGCTGGTGGATCGCACCGCCCACGCCCTGGGACTGGAAAAGAACCAGTTCAAAATCGAGAACCGGGTGGACGACGGCGTCACCACCCGCTATTCGGTGAAGACCGACAGCGGTCTGCAATACAATTGCTACGTCGGCGGCTCGATCTCGGTGCTGGGGCGGATGGTTTCGGAAGCGATCTGCAGCAAAAAAGGCGAGCCGGCCAGAAATCCGTTATTGGGCCAATGACGCGATTTCTGCAATGTGGGCTAGCCGTTCGGGCGGTATCGAACCGAGATCGCCGCGGCGGCGCTGCCGTCCCTGCAACTTCGGTTGATCGATTGCATCCCCGGCGATGAAGCTAGCGCATTCGACCGCGGCCATGCTGCCCTTGTTGGCCGGCCTGCTGAACGGCTGTGGCGGGAACCTTCCCCAGGTGGCGACGACCAATGTCGCCGGCCGCCAAGTGGAATTTGCCTTGAGCCGGCGCGATACCTTGCCGGTGGTGTTCGAAACCGGGCTGGGCGGACACTTCACTTGGTGGGAGGAGGTCTATCCGCCAATCGCCGAGTCGGCAACGGCCTTGGTTTACAACCGCGCCGGCATCGGCAACAGCGATGCAGTCGCATCGCCGCGCGACGGTCGCCATGTGGTGCAAGAGCTGCGTGAATTGCTGATCAGCCAGAAACTGGCGCCGCCCTATGTTCTGGTCGGCCATTCGCTGGGCGGTTTGTACCTGCAATGGTATGCCCGTTACTATCCGCAGGAGGTTGCGGCTTTGATTCTGGTGGATTCCACCCATCCAGCGCAACTGAAAGGCCAGGGGGCTGTGGAACATTGGCCGTTTTGGTGGCGTTGGCTGTTCGAAGTATCGTTGTCGGCCGCGGCCGAAGGCGAGTTCGCCGAAATCGATCGGACCGGCGATGAAGTACTCGCGGCGCCGGCATTTGGCGCCGTGCCGGTGATTGTGCTGAGCGCGGCGCAACCGTTGGCCGATACGTCGGCACTGGCCGTCGATAGCAATCGCAAACGAATGGAGCTGGCCCGGCTCTATCCGGGCGCAATTCAAATTTGGGTGGACAGCGGCCACGCCATGCCGCTGGAACGACCGGAGCCTATCATTTCGGCGATTCGCGAGGTGCTGGCCGCGGTACAGCCCAAGTCCCAAACGGTAGCGATGCCGTCGGCGCAAACGCCGGCAGGCGCCGACACTTCGCGCTAAGCTGCTAGCCGGCCTGCGCCAGCAGCTTAGGCAACAACTCCTCGCGTTGGCCGATATCCAGTTTGGTGTAGATTTTACCGATGTGGTCTTTGACCGTGGTCAGTTTGATGTGCAGGCGTTTGGCAATGTGATCGTACGACAAGCCTTCGGCAACGCATTGCGCGACTTCCTGTTGCATCGGCGACAGCGGCAAGTCCTGCATCGCCCGCAGAATTTTCAAGGCCACCGGTTCCTGGTGTTCGATGGTGACGCCGATCAGTTGGGAGCCTTGGTCCTGGCAATCGAACAGGCGGTAAGCGCGGAACCAAAATCGGCCGTACGGGTTGATGTGGCAGAACTGCGGCGGCGGTACGTTTTGGCCGCGATAAACGGCGGTGAGATTGGCGCAAAGTTGCGAGAGACGGCCCAACAAACGGTCTTCGCGGCGGCCGTCGACCAACAGGCGGGGTAATCTGGCCATACTTAATAACTGTTCGGCTTCCCGGCTTTGGCTCAGCAGTTCGCCCTTGCTGTTCATGATCATCATACCGGTACGACCGTTTTCGCTGTATTGCGGTTCGGCATGGGCGGTATTGCCCAAGGCGTGGACGATGTATTGCTGCACGTGTCCGAGCAGCATTTGTTCCTTGGTGCCGAACGGAGCCTGGTTTTTGCTGCGGTATAAACCCAGCACGCCGACCGGCCGCCCGTTCTGCGCTACCGGCATCCATAACACGTGGTGCATATCGAACGGCCGGTAAACCAAGTTGTACATGTCGCTACGGTAAAATTCGGGGTCGACGGTGCGAGCGTCGGCGATTGCCGGGTGGTCTTTAAACCAGGCAATCGCCCGTTGCTGCCTTTCCTGAGTGTGGAATTCGGCGACGATGGCCGGAATGGTGTCGCGCATCCCGGCCAAATCGAAGCCGGCGATGTGGTACTGCGGGTAGAGTCTGGCGTCGGTACCGGAAAACGTATTGTGGTGCGATTGAATCAGAGCCGGCAATGCCCGCAAGAATTCGGCAATCACAATCTCCTTACTCAAACCCGAACAGCACAGCCGGCGCAGATAGGCGATTGCGTTAGATTGTTTCATGGCTTATTTCCCCCACTGGTTATTGTTTTGGGCCGGTCGCCAAACGCTGGCGCTTGCCGGCCTTGCAGTTTCGGGAAAAAGTATGCTGGTATTCGGTAGCCCTAGAAAATATGGCTGACAGCCTATGTCTTTCGGGGTAATCGGCTTTTATGTTAGGGCTTTGTCGGTCTCGATCTCAGCGATAGGCGGGCGTGCAATCTCGGGCTTTGCCCGCCGTTTGCGGCCGGCAGCCGGCCGGGCGCGTTGCGGGGCTAGTCCGAAAGAGATAGGCCGTCGTATCGATTGCAGGGCAGCCGCTCAGCCATTATCCTGCAGCCAGCGAAAATGCTCTCCCGATCAAGCTCAGCAGGATCAGCCATGAATAACTCGGACCGGAATCTCGAAGCGCAAATTGAAGTGGAACGGCTATGGGTGACGACCCGGCAGGGCAAATATGTGTTTTTTGTGATGCTGCCGTTTACGATCTTGATTGTGGTCGGCTTGTGGCAGACTGCCGCCCATGGCCTGTTGTTGCTTTGGGCTTTGGTTTTGACGGGTATCAACCTGTTTCGCTGGGTTGTCCTGCACTATTACCACTTGCATAAAACGGCGTTGGTCGACAACGTGCCGAAATTCAAACGCCTGATTATGCTGGGTGCCGCGCTCAACGGTTTTTGGTGGGTCATGTGCCAGGTGTTTTTTTTGGATGCCAACGATCCGGTCAACGTGCTGGTGATTGCCGTGCCGACTATTACTCAGGTTGTCGGGGTCATGTTGACCTGGTTTACCTATTTTCCGGCAGTGTTGGTCGTCAACATTCCGGCGACGATTGCGATCGACTATTTCCTGTTAAGCGAAGGCGGCGGCAACTACATCGTACCGGCCATCATTTTTTCGGTGCTGCCGATTATCAGCATTCCCAGCTCGCTAAGGCTGGCCGGGATGCTGAACCATGCCCTCCGCCTGAATTTCGAAAATGCCGCTTTACGCCGCGAGTCCGAGGAAAAATCCCTGTTGCTGGAAACGGCGCTGGAAAATATGGGGCAGGGCATCACGATGTCGGATACGGACGATCTGCTGCGCATGTGGAACCGCCAATTTACCACCTTGCTGGGCGACGGAGCTGGCACTGTGGACAGCCATGCCAGGCTTTCAGAGTTATTGGCGGCCGCCAGCCCGCCGATCACGATCAGCGCGGAAGGCTCGAGCAATTATCGCGGTCCTGACGGCAAGGTCTACGAAATCCGCCAATCCGGGTTGGCGCACGGCGGCCGAGTTGTCACTTACACCGACATCAGCGATTTGATCAAACGCGAACAAGCTTTGGAAAAAGCCAAGCGCGAGGCCGAACAGGCCAATGCTGCCAAGACCCGGTTTCTGGCTTCGGCCAGCCACGATTTGCGTCAGCCGATACACGCACTGGGCCTGTTCTTCGCCGAATTGTCGGACCGGGTGGCGGCGCCGGAAACCCAGGGTTTGCTGGCCCAGATCGACGACTCGATCGCCGCGATCAATTCGATGCTGAATGCTTTACTGGACGTATCGAAATTGGATGCCGGCGTGGTCAAGCCGGCGATCGAGCCGTTCGCGCTGGATGACTTATTCCAACGCCTGCAAAGCGAATTTCAGCCGATCGCCGCGGAAAACCGCAACCAGCTCAAGATTCGCCTCGCCCCATTACTGGTCAACACCGACCCGGCCATGCTGGAGCGGATGTTGCGCAATCTGATCGGGAACGCGTTACGCCATACCGGGCATGGCCGGGTATTGGTCGCTGCCCGCCGGCGTTGCGGCAGTGCCGAAATCCAGGTCATCGATACCGGCCCCGGTATTCCGGACAATCAGCTCGACGAGATCTTCGTCGAATTTCATCAACTGCATAATCCGGCCCGCGACCGCCGGCAAGGGTTGGGCTTGGGCTTGGCTATCGTCAAGCGTCTGGCGAAACTGTTGAACCATAAGATTCGAGTCAAATCCCGCTTGGGCCACGGCTCTTGTTTCTGTTTGACCCTGCCGTTGGTGGCGGAAGCCGCGATCACCTTGCCCGGTCCCGAGCCGCAAAATGCAGTGTCGCCGTTACATTTGCTGGAGGATAGACGGTTGTTGGTGATCGACGACGATGTCGCGGTGCGGGACGGCATGCGCGGCCTGCTGAGCCGCTGGGGCTGCCGCGTGTTTGCCGCGGCCGACCTGTACCAGGCTTTGGCCGAGATCGACGATCATCAATTGCGGCCCGAATTGGCGATCGTCGATTACCGCTTGCCGGGCGATTTGTCGGGGATCGAGGTGGCGCGGGAACTGCGCCGCCGGTTGGCATATCCGCTGCCGATACTGATCGTCACCGGCGATACCGGGCCGGAACGTTTGCGCGAAGCCGATGCCAGCGGTTTTCCGTTACTGCACAAACCGGTGCAACCGGCCAAGCTGCGCAGTACCTTGCAGTATATGCTCAGCAAACCCGGTAGGGACTGAGCTCGCCGGAATCAGAGTCCTGTGGCCAGCGGCAACAGTCCGAGCCGAGCCGCCGCGGTGACGGCTTGGGTGCGATTGCCGGCATCCAGCGCGCGTAAGATCGCTGCGACATGCAGTTTCACGGTGCCTTCGGCCAGATTCAAGCGGCGGGCGATCGATTTATTCGGCAAGCCTTGCGCCATCAGTTCCAGTACCTCGATCTGGCGTGCGGTCAACGGGTGTTGGCCGGCATCGGTCTCGACTTTCAGCGTTGGCGCAACGTCGAGTTTGCCGAGCAGGCGCGGCGGAACGTAAATGTCGCCCTGCAACACGATGCGCAAGGCAGTCAACATCTCGTGGCCGCTGCAAGATTTCGGAATGTAGCCGACCGCGCCGGATTCCAGGGCGGCGTTGACGTGCTGCGAGCTTTCCGAGCCGGACAAAACCACGATAGGCACGGTCGGCGCCTGCTCCCGCATGCCGGGTAGGGCGCTGAGGCCGTCTTGTCCCGGCAGATCGATGTCGAGCAACACCAAATCCAGATTGCGGCGGTGGCTGAGCAGATTCGAGGCTTCGCCGGTATTGGCCGCTTCGTGGACCAGCACGTTGTTGTCCAGTTGCTTTAACACATGCAACAGCGCTTCCCGAAACAAGGTGTGGTCGTCGACGATTAATATTTGCATGGTTGGGACAAGTCCTGAAAGGTAACGGGTGGCCGCCGTCGGCGAGACATTCAGTCGAGGGTTGCGGCTTAGGTTAGCCCGATACCGCTCGCGTCGCCAATATTCCGTGAGGGTGCGGCCTAAGCCCTCAGTGCCAGCAACTTCGGCAATACCTCGTCGCGCTGGCGGACGTCGAGTTTGCCGTAGATTTTTCCGACATGGTCCTTAACCGTAGCCGGTTTGATGTGCAGCGATTGGCCGATTTGCTCGAACGAAATGCCTTGCGTCAATAGCATTGCCACTTCCTTTTGCGTCGGCGACAACGCCGAATGCTGTAGCGAGCGCAGCAGTTTCAGCTTCAGCGGCTCGCGGTGTTCGGCGCTGATGCCGATCAGGCTGCCGCTCTCGCTGCTTTGGCTTTCCAGCCAGTAGGCCCGGAACAGAAATTCGCCGGCCGCACCGGTGTGGCGGTAACAGGGCGGGGCGGCGCTGTGGCCGCGGGAAACTGCTTGTAATTTCGCGCAGAGGCGGGCCAGTTCCGTCATTAACAAGGCTTTTCCCCGGTCGTGATTGGCGTCGAGCGCCGGGGTAGATGCGGCGTGTAGTAACTTTCTCGCCTCCGGGCTTTGAAATAAGATTTTGCCTTGCGGGTCCATGACGATCACTCCGCAAGTCGCCTCGCGTTCGTAGCGGAACTGGGCGTCGTTGGCCGCTTTTATCGCGTGGGCCAGATAGGGGAGCAATTGGCCGGCCAGTGCTTGATCCTCGCGGCCGAAGGGTTTTTGGGTTCTCGGCCGGTACAGGCGCAGCACGCCATTCGGTTTGCCGTTGTCGATGGTAGGCAGCCACAGTACATGGTGCATGTCGAAGCGGCGGTAGACGACGTTGTAGATATCGCTTTGGTAAAAGCGGTCGTCCAGCAGCAAGGGGTTGGTGATCGCCGGATGGCGTTTCAGCCATGCTGCGGCCCGGCTTAAGCGTTCCGGCGTATAAAACGCCGATACCACCTCGACCATCGTGCCGGCCATTTCGCTCATGTCGAAATCGGCAATACAGTAAGTCGGTCTGAGCTGCGCATCGACGCCGGAAAAGACGTTGCTGGTGGAAGGTATCAGGATGGGCAAGGTGCGCAGAAATTCGTTGATCACCAATTCCTTGCTCAGTCCGGAACAGCAAAGTTGGCGCAGATAAGCCATTGCGTGATTTTTTTTCATCGAAACCGCTCCGTTTCGGCCGGGTAGAGTTGTTCGCTAGCGCTTGCGGAGGCCGCCAGCAGCTTAGGCAGTAATTCTTCCCGCTGGTGAATATTGAGTTTGTTGTAGATTTTGCCGATGTGGTCCCTGACGGTGGTCATTTTGATATGCAGGCGTTGGCCAATCTTTTCGAACGGTTCGCCCTGGGCCAATAGCAGCGCCACTTCGCGCTGGGCGGGCGACAGCGGTTGGTCGCGGAGAGCTCTGAGCAGTTTCAGCGTCAAAGGCTGGCGATACTCTACCGTCACGCCGATCAGGCGCTCCGGCTGGTCGCCGCAACCGTTCAGCCAATAGGCTTTGAACAGATATTGGCCGGTGGCGGCTTGATGGCTGAATGACGGTGGCGGCGCATCTTCGCCGCGGTAGATGCCGAGCAGATTGCGGCATAGTTCGGCGAGTTTGGCCAGCAGGCGGTCCTGACCGCGCATATCGCGCAGTAACCTGGGGTAGCGGGCGAGCTCCAAGAGCCGCGTCGCCTCCGGGCTTTGGAATACGGTCTTGCCTTGAGTGTCCATCACCAACATTCCGGAGCTGCAAGGCGGGCCGAGCTGGAAATTGCTGTCGTTACCGGCGCGGAAGGCATGCGCCAGATAGGGCAATAAACTCAGCGCCCGGGTCTGGTCGCGGCCGTCGAACGGTTTCTGATGCTGCGGCCGGTAAAGCCCAAGTACTCCGGCTGCGCCGCCGTCCAACGGGAGCGGCAGCCACAGCACGTGATGCATATCGAATCTGCGGTAGATCAGGTGGTAAAGATCGGTCGCATAAAATCCTTGTTCCATCACCCTGGGGTCGCCGATGCAGGGATGAGAGGCGAACCAGACGTTGGCGCGTCGTTGGCGCTCGGGAGTATGGTAGGCGGCGATAATTTCCGGAGCCGTGGCCGCCATGTCGGCCAATTCGAATCCGGCTATGTGGTAGACCGGTCTCAATTGGCTGTCGCCGACCGAAAAGGTATTGCTGTTCGACGGCACTACCAGCGGCAAGGTTTTGAGAAATTCGCCGATCGCGAGCTCACGGCTCAAGCCTGAGCAACAGATTTGGCGCAAATAAGCTAAAGCGTGGCTTTGTTTCATACCTGAGCCTTTGGCAGGGCTGGAGCGCCAGCTGGCGGACGGATTCACTATTGGAACATATTCTGCGCAGCCAAACATCCTCTCTATGGAGGGTGTTTGCGACGAAAGTCGGTGGATTTGCTGTGGCCGGGTTTTTTGCCGGCCGATTGCAGTCTATCGCCGAGGGCCTTGGGATGCAGTTAAAAAATTCACTTGGCCAAGTGGGGGAGATGGGCAGAGTCGGCCGCAAAACGTCAAACTGGAGTTTTGCGGCGGCTCCCGCTAGGGCTGCGCCGGCAAACGCCAGCGGTGTTGACTGGTTTGGCTTACTTGCGCAACCGTTTGTAAGCGTTGATCAGACCGTTGGTAGAGCTGTCGTGGTCGGTCACCGTTTCGTCGTTTTTCAATTGCGGCAAAATGGCCTTGGCTAGCACTTTACCCAATTCAACCCCCATCTGGTCGAAGGAATTGATGTTCCAGACGACGCCCTGGACGAAGATTTTATGCTCGTAAAACGCGATCAGCATGCCCAGTGTGCGCGGCGTCAGTTTTTTGAACAGGAAGGCGTTGGACGGCTTGTTGCCTTCGAATATCTTCGAAGCGATCAAGGCGTCGTCCAGGTTGGGCTCGTGGCTTAAATCGTGGCGCACTTCGGCTTCGGTTTTGCCGCGCATCAAGGCTTCGGCCTGGGCCAGAAAGTTGGAGATCAAGATATCGTGGTGGTCGGGGAGGTCGTAATGGCTTTGCGCCGCCGCCAGAAAATCGCCGGGGATCAGTTTGGTACCTTGGTGGATCAACTGGAAAAAGGCGTGCTGGCCGTTGGTGCCGGGTTGGCCCCAGATGATCGGTCCGGTGTTGTAATCCACCTTTTCGCCGTTGATCGTCGCGCTTTTGCCGTTGCTTTCCATGTCGCCTTGCTGGAAATAGTCGGCGAAGTATTTCAAGGATTGCGCATACGGCAGAATCGCGTAGGTTTCGGCTTCGAAGAAGTTGTTGTACCAGATGCCGAGCAGGCCCATGATCACCGGGATGTTTTGCTCGAACGGCGCACTACGGAAGTGTTCGTCGGCCAGATGCGCGCCCATCAGCAGTTCTTCGAAATTATCCATGCCGATGTACAGCGCGATCGACATGCCGATCACCGACCATAACGAGTAACGGCCACCGACCCAGTCCCAGAACTCGTACATGTTTTCCAGGTCGATGCCAAATTCCTTGACTTTGGCCTCGTTGGTGGAAATCGCGACAAAGTGTTTGGACATGTGTCCCTGCTCTTGCGCCGCTCTCAGGAACCAGTCGCGGGCCGAGCGGGCGTTGGTCATGGTCTCCTGGGTGGTGAAGGTTTTCGAGGAAATCAAAAACAGCGTGGTTTCCGGGTTCAATGGTTTTAGGGTTTCGACGATGTCGGTCTGGTCGACGTTGGATACGAAATGCGCTTTCAGGCCTTCCTTGCCGTAAGGAGCCAAGGCAGTATCGACCATTTTCGGCCCCAAGTCGGAACCGCCAATACCGATATTGACGATGTCGGTGATGGTTTTGCCGGTGTAACCGGTCCAGGCGCCGGAACGGACTTGTTCGGTAAACACCCGCATTCTGGCCAGCACCTGGTTGATTTCCGGCATGACGTCCTGGCCGCGGAAATAAATCGGCTTGTTGCTGCGGTTGCGTAATGCGGTATGCAACACGGCGCGTTTTTCCGTGGTATTAATGATGGAACCGGAAAACATGGCTTCGGTCTTTTCCGAGAGCTGGGCGCGGTTGGCCAATTCGATCAACAGCGGCAGAGTCCGATCGGTGATCAGATTTTTTGAGTAGTCGAATAACAGATCGTTGAAGGTTATCGAAAACTTGTCGAATCGCTTGGGATCTTTGTCGAAGGCATCCTTCATGCAAAATTTGCCGGCAATCTCGCGGTGGTGTTGCTTGACGGCGTTCCATTCGGCAGAGTCTACTAATTTGGACATATGATTTGGTTGTTAATTGACCAGAGAGGTTAATTCGGTGGAAAAGATCGGGCGGAGGCTTTTCGAGGAACGGATCATAACCCCATTATAAGGATTGTCTTTGACTGCTGACAAAAAAAATTAAGCAACGAATAGTGCCCGCCAAGTATGGAACGCCAACCTTTCTTTGCCTAGGGCGATGTGCTAGAGTTAGCCATTGTTTCGATCCAAATCAGGCATTTAGATTCGCCGGCGACGAAAACAGGTTTCATGCATAACCACATGAAAGATAATAAAAATTAAAGCATTTACTAATACAGGAAGGGGATTTATGAAAAGCTCTCGCATGATAAAAAACGGTTTCCTGGGCTTGCTGGGCCTGGTTTTTTCTGCGTCGGTTTGGGCGCACGGCGGTGCGGCCGGTACCGATACCGACCAATGTAAGTTCGAACTGGAAAAAGACCACTGGATCCACTATACGGCTTATCAGCCCAAAGCTTATCCGGCCGAAGAATTTTGCGGCAATATTCCCGACACCGGTTCGCTGACCCAATTGGTCTTCGATTACCAAGACCAACGTTACCGCGGTATGGCCGTCGAATTCGAAGTCACCAAAGAGCCGGAAGGCAAACGCGTATTCTTCCAGGCTGCCGAAAAACACAAATCTGGCACCGTGGTATTGAATCTGCCTGAGGGCGTGCCCGAAGTCGGCAAATACCTGATCCACATCACTCTGTTGCAAGATAGCGGCGAACGTTTGGATGCCCACATGAGCTTCAAAGCGGGTGGCGGCCAACCGACCAGCAAAGGCAGCTATGGCCTGTATGCATTGGTTCTGTTTGCCGGTCTTTACATCTTTTATCTGTCCAATGCCGGTTTCAAAAGCAAAGTTGACGGCATGCTCGGTAAAGCCAAAGAATTTTAAATATTGACCCGCCCTTTGTCGGCCAAGCCGGTAGAGGGCGGATGCAGTAGTCCACTAGTAAAACCCGCGGTTTGCGGTAGATTCATGATTCACCAACGCCTCACAGGTACTCGCGCCATGGTCAAATTTCTTTCACTAGCTTCTTTAGTCTGCGCTCTGTCGGTCTCGACTGTGTCTGCAAAGGAGGTTCAGGATCATAATCAGATGATGAACCACGGCGACGGACATTTGATGGATATGGACGGTGCGATGGTGATGGGCCAAAACACCGACACCCTGCCGGGCGGATGTGAAAAAATCGCCGCCACCAAGGAAATCACCGTGCGGGCCGGACACAAGTATTCGGAAAAATTTCCCGGCACCATGTTCGCGTTCGACCAGCAGGAATACCAGTTCGAGCCTTGCACCAAGCTGACCGTGCATTTCATCAACGAAGACGAAATACGCCACCAATGGATGATGCATGGCCTGCCCAAGTATTTATACCCAAAAGGCATGTTCCATCTGGAAGTCAGCGGACCGGGTAAAGTGTCCGGCACCCTGATCTTGCCGCCGGGCGATAAAACCTATTTGGTTCACTGCGATATCGCTCAGCACATGGAAAAAGGCATGAAAGGCCAGTTAAAGGTCGGTAAAGGCGGTGAAGATTTGCCGAGCATTCCGGGTGTCACCGCAAGCATTTTTCCAGACGATTACAGCGGTAAGCCTTACGATCCAAAGGTCGACGCTCCGGTCACTTCAGCGCCGGTTGCGGCGCAACCGGCGGCGGCCAAAGCCGTTTCGGCTCCGGTTCAGTCTGACGATTCAATCGTTTCCGGCGTTACCGTGATCGGCCTGGCCATCGGCTTGATTGCCGCACCTTGGTTGGCAAAGCGCTTTGCCGGCATGAGTGCCGGGGAAATCGTCGCGACGATTCTGGAGCAATCGGCGCATCTGGTTGGCTTGGTTGTGCAACTGATCAGTAAACTGGTGAAAATGGTTTCCGGTAAAAACGCTATCGCTCTGCCGGACAAATAAGCCACATGAGCAAAAGCCCCTGAAGCTTTTCGGTTTCAGGGGCTTTTTTATGGGACACGGAAATGCAATTCGAATCCTGGGGCCTGTTGGGCTTGTTCGCCAGCGCGTTTATTTCGTCGACGGTCGCGCCTGGCGGTTCCGAAGCGGTGTTGGCTTACTTGGTCAGCCAGCAGCACATTCCGGTAATCTCGCTGGTGGCCGTCGCCACAGTCGGCAATACCCTGGGGGCACTGACCACCTGGTGGCTTGGATTGTGGGCGGCCGGCAAATATCCGGCCGAGACTGTGTTGTCTAGCGAGCGGCAGCGTTCGTTGCGCGCCGTGCGCCGCTGGGGCAGTTGGGCTTTGTTGTTCTCCTGGTTGCCGCTGGTCGGCGACGGCTTGTGTTTCGCGGCGGGATGGTTGCGTTTGTCCTGGTTTTCTTCGCTGCTGGCGATCTTTTTCGGTAAAGTGTTACGTTACCTCGCCGTGGCTTACGCCTTTATTTGATCCGCTATGAGTTTTTTTTCGCTACCCCATTTTCCGCCAGTCGATAGCTCAGCCGAACACCGCCGCCGCGATTACCAAATCGCCGGATTCACTTTTGTGACTACGACGATTTGTTTGACCATGGATGGCTTCGCGCCGCAATTCATGCAATACGTGTTGGCTGTGTTCGGCTGGCTGTTTTTATTCGCCTGGCTACGCGGCGAGTGCAAGTACGTTCGCACTCAAGTGGCGGTTGCAGTGACGTTTGCGCTAATCGGCGAATATTTTGCGTCGGTCTACATGAAGGGTTACATCTACCGTTTCGGCAACGTACCGGCTTATGTGCCGGCCGGCCACGGTTTAGTCTATTTGACTGCCGTCGCCTTGGGTCGCTCCGGTCTGTTCCAGCGCTACGCGCGGCCTATCGCTGTTTTCGTCGTCGCGGCTTGCGGCAGTTGGGCGGCCTGGGGCTTGAGCGGTTACACTCGGCTCGATGTGATCGGTGCGGTACTGTTTATCGTGTTCTTGGGCTACCTGTTCAAAGGCCGTTCGCCGATGGTTTATCTGGGGGCGTTTTTCATTACCTCGTGGTTGGAAATCGTCGGCACCAGCGCCGGGACTTGGGCTTGGGCCGAGATCGATCCCGCCTCGCATCTGCCGCAAGGCAATCCGCCCAGCGGCGTGGCCGCTTGGTATTGTCTGGTCGACGCGGTGGCGATTGCCGGCGCCGGCCCGCTGTTGCAAGTATTAAGTAAAACGGCGCTGGTGCTGCAACGGCAACGGGCTTGATCAATCCGGGCGGGCGGTTTTTCCGGGCAGCGTTCTGACTGCGTGCAAACTGACGCGGTCGCCGATTCGGATCACGCCGCCGGCTAAGATTGTCGCAGTCATGCCGCCGTGGCCGCGCAAGGCGTTGTAACTGCCTGCGCCCAACTCCGCCGCCATTTTCGAGCACGGGTCGCAAGGTCCGGTGATTCGAATCCTGACTTCGCCGCCGATGATCCATTCCAGTTGCGTATCCGGAAACGGCGAACGCATGCCGACCAGATTCAAGCCGGAGATTAGCAGATTACGCCGTAGCCGGAGCGGGTCCAGGTAGTCGAGTCCGCACCAGCCGGCGACTAGCGGCAGGTGTTCGACTTGAAATAGCGTGATCTCGCGTTTCGACGATTGTCGTCCGGATTTTTTGGCGGCCGAGCGGCGGTCGCCGAGCAAGCCGCGGCCGGGTTCGGCGACGGCCTCTCTGACCGAAACCGCCGGTTCGCCGCGCGCCGGACGCAGGATGATGGCTTCGATCCGGCCAGGCGTGGCAAAGCGTTGGCAGATTTGCCGCAGATCCATGGTTCGGTTAACCGAATGCCGCAAAATAGCGATTGCTTCGGGCAAGAAAGTCTTTCATTTCGAAGGCGACTGGTTTTTGTAGCGCCAGGTCAAATACCCCATCAGCGCGCCCCAGACCAGCATGTAAATACCGTGCAAAATGATCTCGAAGTTGAGCCGATAGGCTTCGACGTAATAATCGTACAGATAGTCGAGAACGACCGCGGCCAGAGTCAACTGGACAGCGTGTTTGAATGTCAATTGTTTGAAGTAAAAACAAACGACGCCGAGTACGAAAAAACCCACCAAAAATCGAGTGCCGGCGTGGATGCTCCACTCCACACTAGGAATTGCCGACTTCAGCATCGCCATGTTCATGAGGTAGAGCAGAGCGAGACCGGTGGTAAATGTGAACAGCAATAGTTTCATGGTGGTTCCCCTGTGTGCGTTTTAGTTATTTTAATGTTGCCGGCAGCAACCTTTGGGACGGTTACACCGCCATCCGCCGCTTGTCGGCCGTATTCGCCGGGTTGGCAGAGGGCGAGAAAAAATTGCTCCATGCATTAGGGTGACCCTGTTCGGCGCGCTTGGTTCGATGCGGCGTGCCGAATTGTAAGGCTGAAATTCGGTTTTCGCCGAACCCGCTCAGCTCTAAACCGGCCGCATTCCTTGGCGATAGTCGCTTCGCAGTTGCCGGGACTAGGGTCGGTGCGACCGGTTCCACGCCGTCGCGAGCCGATCTGCTTCCAGCCTACTTGCAACGCCGGCCGAAGCGGAAGCGCAATCGCATATTTATTGACTGGGATCAAATTCGCCGGCAATCCCGATTTAGACAGCGCGGCGGCGGAGGCATACGATCCGTGGTAAAGCCGAAGAATCCACCCGGCTAAGACTCCCGGCAACGTAACGTACTATCGAGGAGGTTGTTATGCCAGTCACCCGAGTCATTGTTACGGACAGCAGCAGAGCGCGTTTTTTCAACTTAACCAGTCGCATCGAGCCGATGCTCGAATTGGACGGTTTGACCCATGCCGAAGGCCGGATGCGCGGCCAGAACGAGGTCAGCGACCGTCAGGGCGGCATTGCCGGCGGACATGGCGAAGGCGACCATACCTTCGAGGCTCCTACCGATTTGAAACACCACGAAGCCGAGGTTTTCGCCAGGCAAATCGCCGACAGGTTGGAACAAGGGCGGGTCGGGCGCGAGTTCGACAAGTTGGTTCTGGTCGCGCCGCCTGAATTTTAGGTGCGCTTCGCCACGTACTCAACGGCTATTTGCGAAGTTTGGTGGATCATTCGCTGGATAAAAATCTGGTTGCCGCCGATGAAGCGGCTATCCGCGAGCATATCTTGTAAAGTGTCGCCGATCCTTCATTCAGCGCACGGCCGCGTTCAGCCGCGGCCGCTTCCCCAGCCTCCGATTATTTGCTAAAGCTCTAAATTTCCCGTGTGGCCGATTGTTCACTCATCGCTTCGCCGCGGCCTTTGCTTTCGCTAAATACTTGCAAATCCACCGAAAATCTAGCCGGGTAACGTTTTACAGGTAAAATATCCGCTCGTATAAACGCAAGCCTTTCCAACACAAAACATGGACAAAACCTATTCCCCGCACGCAATCGAACAAAGCTGGTACAAAATCTGGGAAGAAAACGGCTATTTCGCCGCCAACCGCGACGGTGCATCGTATTGCATCATGATCCCGCCGCCCAACGTAACCGGCAGCTTGCATATGGGACATGCGTTTCAGGACACCATCATGGATGCGCTGACCCGCTATCACCGGATGAAGGGCCATAACGCCTTGTGGCAACCGGGAACCGACCACGCCGGCATCGCCACCCAGATGGTGGTCGAACGCATCATCAATGCCGACGGCAAAACCCGCCACGATTACGGCCGCGACGCCTTCATCGAAAAAGTCTGGGAGTGGAAAGAACAATCCGGCGGCACCATCACCCGCCAGTTGCGCCGTATGGGTTCGTCGCTGGATTGGGACAAGGAACGCTTCACGATGGACGACGGCATGTCCGCTGCGGTGCAGGAAGTATTCATCAAATTGTACGAAGAGGGCCTGATTTACCGCGGCAAACGTTTGGTGAACTGGGACCCGGTGTTGCACACCGCGGTGTCCGATCTGGAAGTGTTGTCGGAAGAAGAAGCCGGCTCGATGTGGCACATGCGCTATCCGCTGTCCAATGGCACCGGCCACTTGATCGTGGCGACCACCCGACCGGAAACGATGCTCGGCGACGCGGCGGTGGCGGTGCATCCCGACGACGAACGCTACAAACACCTGATTGGCGAGCTGGTCGAACTGCCGTTGACCGGCCGCTTGATTCCGATCATCGCCGACGACTACGTCGATCCGGAATTCGGCACCGGCTGCGTCAAGATCACCCCGGCTCACGACTTCAACGACTACGAAGTCTGGTCGCGCCACAAGCAAATGAACGTGATCGCCGACCAACCGCACGGAGGCTTGATCAACATCTTTACCGTCGATGCGGCGATACGCCCGAATGATGATGGTTTTGCAATTATCCCGGAAACCTATATCGGCCTGGACCGCTTCGAAGCCCGCAAACGCATCGTCGCCGATCTGGATGCCCAAGGCCTATTGGAAAAAATCGCCGACCACAAATTGATGGTGCCGCGCGGCGACCGCACCGGCGCGGTGATCGAACCCTTCCTGACCAACCAGTGGTACGTCAAAATCGCCCCGCTAGCCAAGCCGGCGATCGAAGCGGTGGAAACCGGCGCGATCAAATTCGTGCCGGACAATTGGAAAAATACCTATTTCGAATGGATGCGCAACATCCAGGACTGGTGTATCTCCCGGCAAATCTGGTGGGGGCACCGCATTCCGGCTTGGTACGACGACAAGGGCAATACCTACGTCGGCCATTCCGAATCTGAAATCCGCGCCAAGCACGGCTTGGCGGACGACTATGTTTTATTCCAGGACGAAGACGTATTGGATACCTGGTTCTCGTCGGCGCTGTGGCCGTTCTCGACCTTGGGCTGGCCGGACAAAACCCCGGAATTGGCCGCGCATTACCCGACCAGCGTGCTGGTCACCGGCTTCGACATCATTTTCTTCTGGGTAGCGCGGATGATCATGATGGGCTTGAAATTCATGGGCGACGTGCCGTTCAAGGAAGTCTACATCCACGGCCTGGTGCGCGACGCCGAAGGCCAGAAGATGTCGAAGTCCAAGGGTAACGTGCTGGATCCGATCGACATCATCGACGGCATCGAGCTGGATGCGCTGGTGGAAAAACGCGTTTCCGGCATGATGCAGCCGCATCTGGCCAAGAAAATCGAACAAGCCACCCGCAAGCAGTTCCCGGACGGCATCCCGTCCTACGGTACCGATGCGCTGCGCTTTACTTTCGCCTCGCTGGCTTCGACCGGCCGCGACATCCGCTTCGACTTGCAGCGTACCGAGGGCTACCGCAACTTCTGCAACAAATTGTGGAACGCGGCGCGCTACGTGTTGATGAATACCGAAGGCCAGGATAACGGCGTCGATTGCGCCGAGTGCCGCTACAGCCCGGCCGATCAGTGGATTTTGTCCCGACTGAACCGCACCATCGCCGACACCCGCAGCGCCATCGACAGCTACCGCTTCGACCTGGCGGCACAGGCGATTTACGAATTCACCTGGAACGAGTACTGCGACTGGTATCTGGAGCTGGCGAAAATCTCGCTGCAAAGCGACGATGCACTGCTGCAACGCGGCACCCGCCAAACCTTGTTGCGAGTCCTGGAAACCGTGCTGCGGCTGGCGCATCCGATCATGCCGTTCATCACCGAGGAAATCTGGCAACGGGTCGGGCCATTGGCCGGCGTCACCGCGGCGACCATCATGTTGCAGCCTTACCCTGAGAGCGACGAAAGCGCTATCGACTTGGTCGCCGAAACGCAAGTGCAATGGGCGATGGACTTTATCCTCGGCATCCGCCGCATCCGCGGCGAGATGAATATCGCGCCGGGCAAACCCTTGAACGTGTTGCTGCAAAACGGCTCGGCGACCGACCAAGCCAATCTTAAAGAATTGGAAAGCTATCTTTTAAAGCTTGGCCGACTGGAAACCATCGTTTGGTTGAACGCCGGAGACAACGCGCCGGAATCGGCGATTGCGCTGGTCGGTGAGATGAAAATTCTGATTCCGATGGCCGGCTTGATCGACAAAGATGCCGAACTGGCAAGGCTGGACAAGGAAATTCAACGCATCGAAAAAGAATTGCCGCGCATCGAAGGCAAACTCGGCAACGCCGCGTTTGTTGACAAGGCGCCGCCTGAAGTCATTGCCAAGGAGCGCGAGAAACTGGCCGGTTTGCAATCCTCGTTGACCAATCTGAAGGAACAGTACGCCAAAATCAAAGCCTTGTAAGCCGATGGGCGGACCACAAAAAGCGCCGGCAAACCTGGAAGACTGGACGGAGCTGTTGCGCGGCCAGGAAATGCCGATTTTCTCCAACACCGCGCACAATATTTATGCGGCGTTGGATGATCGCAAGAAAGGGGCAATGGAGTTGGCGACGGTGATTCTGCAAGATCCCAACCTGACTGCCAAGGTGCTGAAAGTCGGTAGCAGCCCGTACTACAATCCGTCCAAGCAGAAGATGAGCACCGTTTCGCGGGCTATTGTCGTGTTGGGTGCCGAAATCATCCGCGAATTGACGCTGGCATGTTCGTTTTTCGAAGCGATTTTGTCGACCAGCGATAAAAATCGGGCCAACCGGGAGATCGCCAAGGCTCTGCATGCGGCGGTCCAGGCCAAGAATCTTGCGGTCGCCGTGGGCGATATTTCGCCGGAGGAGGTGTTTGTTGCGGCCCTGTTGCACAATCTCGGCCACGTCGCGTTTTGGTGTTCCAGCGATCCGCATTCCAAGCAGGCGCACGCGAAACTCGAAAAATGCGGTTTGAGCGGCGCGGAAGCCGAGAAAAAAATCCTCGGCTTTTCGTTGCGCGATCTCGGCAAAAAGCTCAGCAAGTCCTGGAGCCTGGGCGGATTGATCGAAGAAGCGATCGCCAAACCCGATTCTGCGGACAAACGGGTGCAGATGGTCAAGTTGGGTCACGATATCTGCCAAGCGTTGCAGGCCGGCCCGGATTCGCCGCTAATGACCGCTTGTCTGACTAAGTTCAGCGAGCTCACCCGGCTGCCGCTGCCGGAAATACGTGCCAGAATCGAGAAAAATACCCAGGAGGCGGCGCTGATCGCCCGCCAATTCGGTGCGGACGATGCGTCGCGCTTTATCAAAGTCGATGCGGTGGCCGACGAAGCGCCGGTCGAAGAACCGTTCGACAAGAAGCAATTGCAGTTTCAGATCCTGCAGGATATCAGCAGCCATATCAGCGGCCAAATCAACCTGAACCAGTTGTTCGAGATGGTGCTGGAAGGCATCCATCGCGGGGTGGAAATGGATAGGACCTTATTCATGCTGCTAAGTCCGGATAAACAGGCGCTGAACGAAAAATTTTCCTTGGGTTGGCGCAAACCGGTTCCGGAACAGAAGCTGCGGATTCTGAATTCGGAAAATTCCACCAATTTGTTTTTCAACGCCCTGCGCCAAACCGAAGGCGCCTGGCAATTTCCGGAGCAGCATCCCGGCCTTTATA
The DNA here is from genome assembly GCF_029643245.1 of Methylomonas sp. EFPC3. Classification (NCBI taxonomy): domain Bacteria; kingdom Pseudomonadati; phylum Pseudomonadota; class Gammaproteobacteria; order Methylococcales; family Methylococcaceae; genus Methylomonas; species Methylomonas sp. EFPC3. The sequence continues at coordinate 2,729,126 of NZ_CP116398.1, read as the reverse complement.
CCCCCCAAATCGTGCAGCATATCGGCCGTCACGAATGTTTTGTCTTTCCGATACGGGCCGAGAACAAGATGGTCGGTCTGATCTATTGCGACCACTCCATTCATGGGCTACCTTTAACCCGCGAAGATTTTATCGCCGCCAACCATTTCGCCAAGCAAGCTCATATCGGCTTGACTCTCTACTGTATGAAGGGCCATTAATCCATGACCGATCCCGAGCTGTCGAATCTCCAAGTGTTTCTGGTGGAGCCGTCCCACACCCAACAGCTCATCATCATCCAATATTTACAGAGTTTCGGGATCAGCGACATCATTTGCGTTGCCAGCGGCCGGGAGTTGTTTCAGGGTTTGCAGCATAGCCGGCCCGATTTGGTGGTCAGTGCGATGTATTTGCCGGATATGACCGGTGTGGAATTGGTTCACGCCTTGCGCGAGGACAGTGCCTCCTACGAAATGGCCTTTTTGTTGATTTCCAGCGAGACCAATATCAAATACCTGGAGCCGATACGCCAAGCCGGTGCGATTGCGATTCTGCCCAAACCGTTCGGTCGCGAAGCCTTGCGTACGGCCTTGCAGTCCACGCTCGAATACGTGCATCCGGAAAAGCTCGGGCTGGAGCATATCGATATCGAAGACTTGCGGGTGCTGCTGGTCGACGACAGCGATTTTTCTTTGAAATATCTAACTAAGGTGTTTAACAACATCGGCGTTGACCAATTGACCGTTGCCCACGACGGCAAACAAGGCTTGCAGCTTTTCAGCCAGCACTATTTCGATCTGATTGTCACGGATTACAACATGCCGGAAATGGACGGCTTGCAATTGGTCGAACATATCCGCAACCATCCGGAGCGAGGCTCCACGCCGGTCCTGATGGTAACTAGCGAACAGAACCAAAGCCGGCTGGCCGCTATCGAAAAATCGGATGTGTCTGCCATTCTCGACAAGCCGTTCGAACCGGCGTCGATCAAGCGGTTGTTGATTAATCTGCTGAATTGACCCTGTCCCGCAGGCGTGCGGATATTTCACGACGCACACGGCAAAAAGCGGCATTTGCGTACCCCCCAAAACCGGAAATTCAGCTAAATTTAGTAATGTTATTTCCTGAACGGTGCGCCCATGAAACCCGGAATTACTCCCAACAATCATGAAAAAAAACTGGGCGACGAGGATTTTATCGTCTCCAAAACCGACGCTGCCGGGCGAATTACCTACGCCAACCGGATTTTCATGGAGATTGCCGGCTATCCGGAACACGAACTGCTCGGCATACAGCACAACATCATTCGCCATCCCGACATGCCGCGCGGTGTATTCCGATTTATGTGGAATACCTTGAAAGCCGGCGACGAGTTTTTCGGATTCGCTAAAAACCTGTGTGCCGACGGCGGTTATTATTGGGTGTTTGCCAACATCACGCCCGACTACGACCGTAACGGCAAGTTGCAAGGTTACTATTCGGTACGGCGCAATCCGCCGCGCTCGGCGTTGGAGGTGCTGATTCCGATTTACCGGGAAATGCTCGCCATCGAAAAGCGCAGCTCCGCCAAGGATGCCCCGGACTTATCGCTGGCGTACCTTCTGGATCAGGTCAAGCAAACCGGGGCTAAGCATTACAACAGTTTAGTGCTCAACCTGTACAAGCCTAACGGAGTTTAAGCGATGAGTTCCAATGCCAACATTCCGTTTTTAAGAACCAAGCTGAATTATGCGGTAGCGGCGATACTGGTCTCGGCGCTGGGTGCCTTGGTTTACTCCGTGATCATGTTCGGTTTTTCCTGGATCATGTTGCTGCTGTTATTGCCGTTGCCGCTGGTGGCTCTGATCGCCTGGCAGACCGGCAGACAAAGTCTGCTGGTGTTGGAGCGGATGGAGCAGGTGCTGAAGCATACCAATGACGGAGAGCTCTACCATCGGGTCACCAAAACCCGCGGCATGGGCGAAATCGGCAAGGTGGCCTGGGAGCTGAACGAGACACTGGACATCATGGAATGTTATTTCAAGGAAATCAGTACCTGTTTCAGTCATGCCTCGCAAGGCAACCATGAACGCTATGCTCTGGTCGACGGTTTGCCGGGTTTGCTGAAGCAGTCGGCCAAAAACATGAATGCGGCGATCAAGTTGATGGACGAAAACGACCAACTAATGATCAAAAACCGCTTGTCGGCCGGCTTGCACGCGCTGAATACTTCCAATTTGCTGACTAATCTGAAAGGCAACCAAAACGATCTGATCAATATCACCGAGCAGATGCAAAAGGTGGAGAGCATCGCCACCGAAACCGGGCGCAACGCCGACGATAGTTTGGCCACTGTAGAAACGATCAGCCACTCGTTGGCCGATATCAATTCCAACGTGCATTCGGTGTCCGACGTGATCGGAGCCTTGATCAGCGACAGCAAAAAAATTACCGAATCCTTATCGATGATCACCGGGATTGCCGACCAAACCAACCTGTTGGCATTGAACGCGTCGATCGAAGCGGCGCGGGCCGGGGAGCACGGTCGCGGCTTTGCGGTGGTGGCGGACGAGGTGAAAAACTTGTCCGAGCATACCAAGGACGCGGCAATGGAAGTCTCGAAGACGCTGAGAGCCTTTAACTCGCGCGTCGAACAAATGCATGGAGAAGCCGAAACTTCGGCGGCCATTTCGCAGGAGATCATGGCCCAAGTCAGTTCGTTCCGGCAACAGTTTTCCAACCTGTCGCAATCCGCCAAAGCTTCGCTGGGCTTTATCGCCTACGCCAAGGACAAGTCCTTCGGTTTGCTGACCAAGTTGGACCATATCATCTACAAGCAGAACGGCTATATTTCGATAGAAACGCCTAGCGATTGTCCGCAACGTCAGGCCATTATGGTCGACAACCATAATTGCCGATTGGGCAAGTGGTATTACGAAGGGCTGGGCTACGAATCTTTTCGGCATACCGCGGCTTACGCCAAACTGAACCAACCGCATGCCGACGTCCACACCACAACCCAGCGCGCATACCAAATCTCACGCGGCAAGTGGCAGGAAGATCAAGCCATGCTGAACGAAATCATCCATCAGATGCAGTTGGCCGAAAACGCCAGCGCCGACGTTATGCTGATGATCGACGCCATGGTCGAAGAAAAGCATAAAGGTAGCTGATGCCATGCCGGTCAGGTTTTGGCTGATTTGCGCCAAATCTCCCCCGCCGCAAAACAGGCCCAGCCCCAACGCAACCAGTTCAACATAGCCGCCGCCAGCCACAGCGCCCAAGCCAGCATCAGGCCGCGGTACGCTGCCAGCGGCAGGCTGAGTACCGTGGCGCTGGGCAACTGCGGGTCGTTGCGGTCCTGGTACCAATTCAGTTGGTAAGCCGTCGAATTGTTACCGGCGATTTGCATCTCCGGGCTACCGAGCAGGCCTTGTTCCACCGCCCAGGCCAATACCAGCAAAGCCAATACGCTGCCGCTTGCCAGACCGATTTGTAACAGGTTGAAGCGGTGTACTCCGGCAGGCGGCTGCCTGGCGCGCCATTGCAACGCAAACAGCCAGCCGGCGATGAAAATGCCGGCGGCAACGTGCAATTGGCTCAGGCCGGTCAGCAGTAAAAACCATTCCCAGTGCTTCAGCGGCGTGGCTCCTGTTTTGCTCAGACCGAAGCCGATCAGAGCCAGTACCAACAACAAGCCCCAAATTAACGCAGCCGGGCCGAACGAGGGGCCTGCGGTCCACAGCAGCCAGCGGTTTTGCGGCATGATCAACCGAATGCGGCTATTGACGCTGGCGCTGCCGAGATTGGCACTGGGCGTGGAGGTCGTGAAACCGAGCGGCAGCGGGGTTTGCCACTTTAACACCGCGTGCTGGTGACCGGGCCGCAACGGCAGGCTGACACTGACGCCTTGCTGGCGTATCGGCTGGCTGATGCCGTCGATCGCCACTTCCTGCAGTTGGGCGGTGTCCGGCAAAATGATCGTGTGTCGGCCGCCTTTCGAACTGCGGATAGCCAGCGTGAGTTCCGCAGTCTGATTACGTGCGCCGGGCTGAACTAACAATTCGCTGCTGTCTATCGTGAGAGTGGCCCCGGCGACCGCCGCCGGGCGTTCTACTTGCAACGACACGCGCTCGCCGGGCCAGGGATGCCACTCCGGCAGCCAGGGGCCTTGCGGATTTTCCCGGTAAATCGGAGCCGGGCCGTCGCTATGCAGGCGCCAAACCGGGCTTACCTCGACCTGCCAGACTTCGTGCCATTGGCCCCCGGCATCGGCCAGCAAGTCGATTTGGCCCGATTTTTCCAACACCGACTCCCATTCTGCGCTGCCTTCGCTGGCGGCAATATTCACCAATACCTTGCCGTCCTTGACCCGGACTAGCGGTGTGGTTACCGCCTCGCCTTTTAGCAACGGTAGTTCGAACATGATCGGATTGCCGGATTCGGCCAGCGATTCGACTCGGGTGCTGATGCGCCAATCCAGGCCCAGGTGCAGAGTGCGGCTGACGCGGACGAACGCCGGCAGCGCCGTTTGCGGCAGGACTTTACCGGTCGGCGTTTCGGTTTGCAGCCGGCTGAATTCCAGTTGCGGACCGACTTTGCCGTCTTCGTAGCCGCCGTCGATACGCCAGCCGTCGGCGGCGAGGCTGACATGTTGCGGGATCAGCGGCAACGGCAGTGTGAACTTGACCGGTTCCCGGTAGCGGCCTTGCATCGCCACACTGTGTACGCCGCGCGGCAACGCCAGCCAGACGTCGCCGGAGGCATTGCGGAACAGGGCCTGCCCCGGTGCGCCGTCGACCTCTACCGTTTCCGGCAGCCATTGGTCGGCCTGTGCCGGCAACGGCACCGCCAGCGCTTGCTGGGCGTGGATTTGCAATTGCAGGCGCAGCAGGTCCGGTTTGGCTTGCACTTGCATTTCCGCGATCTGAGCACAGTCGGGCAAGCAAGCGGGAGCTTGCAACAGCCGGGCTTTCAGCTCGGCCAGCAATTGCGGATCGGGCAAATCCGCATATGCCGGTCGGCTCGGCATAGCCAGCAGCGGCGCCAGCACCACACAGGCAGCAGTGGGCGCCATCCGGCGCCAGCAGCCACCAATCGAGACGTCGGTCAGCCTTAGAAGCAGCGCCAGGGTTATCCCGGCCTGCAAAAAATGCAGCAACATCATGGCCCAGGGCGGCAGGTACCACAGCTGCACTTGCTGTTGGCTATCCACCCCGCCGTTCCAGGCCAGATGGACGCTACGCCAATGCCAGTTCGGCAGACCGGGGCCGGTTTGCAGATTGGCGTCGGGATCGGTCCGCTCCAGGTCGGCGGAACTGCTGGCGCCGCCGCCAGCTTCGGATTTGGTCGAGTAACTGCGTTTGAATACTCTTGCCTCGGGCAGCGCGTCAGCCAGTTCTGCCGGCGCCGCATCGCTTTGCAACGCTTCGGGTGCGGCGGGCGCGCTGGTGTAGGCGACGCTCGGCTCGATCTGTTCCGGCTGCTCCAGTTGCGGATAAATCCCGATCCGGATTTGAGCCACTACGAATGGAACTGCCAACGCAACCAGCGTCAGCCAACACAAATTGCGGCAAGCGGCCAACCAGTGCCGGGCTTTGCCTTCCGGCAGTACCCGCAGCAAGGCCAGCGTTGCCAGAGTCAGCAGCCAAATCAGGCGCGGTGCATCGGGTTCGTGCCAGATCAGACTCAAGCCGAGCAGGGCCGCGCCGCCCCATGGCGAAGACCACAGGCGTCCGGCCGCCAGGCCGCCGAGCAACACCAGAAACAAATCCAGCAAGGTCCAGCGGTTCAGCCAGGTGTCCGGGGCGTTGTCGACCCCGGTCACCGCCAGTAAGCGCCAGCCGGGCGGTGTTTTCAGTTCAGCCCGGACCTGCTGAAAGCGTTGCTGCCAGCCGCTGGCGGACAAACTCGAGATATCGGTCTCGATCCGGCTGTCGGCATTCAGTTGCAGATTGCCGCTACGAATTTCCACGCCTTGGCTATGGTCGGGCAATTGCGTGACCAGCTGGTTTTGACCGTTCAGTTGTACTTGGCCGAGATGTAACTCCGGCGCCGCGTTCAGCCGCCAGTCGCGGCGCATGCTGCCGCTAATCCGGTCGTTGACCGTGTAACCGGTGCCGGCAAAATCCAGCCACAGGGTGCGGGTCAGGGCTAGCTGGTTGGGTTCGGGTTCGGGATCGCCGCGGCGGATCACGTTGAAAATCATGCTGTCGCCTTGGTGCAAACGGTAGGTCGGCAAATGCCGCCAGTCGTCAGGCAAGTTGGTCTGGCTGCCGTCGATCGCCGCAGGTTGGGTGATTTCGGTCAACCGCAGGGAGGGTAAGGCTTGAAACGTCCATAATTCTTCCTGCGGCCAGCCGGCATCGTCGATTGCCAGCTCCAGTTGCGTCAAATACTGCGGATGGCGGCTGTGGATATCTATGATCCAGTGACCGGGGCGGACTTGGGCGAATAAGCGGCCGTTTCCGTCCAGCCGGGCCGGCAGTGTGCTGTTGACATTGATCGGAATAAAGCCCGGTAACAACGCGTGGCCAAATTCAAGCTCGCGCGCGGCGCCGGAGACTTCCAGGTCCAGCCGGGTGATCATTTGCAGCGGGGATTCGTCGATAACTTGGCGAAAAACGTGCAGTTCCAGGCGGTTCTCCCGATTGCCGGCGTCGGCTGCGGCCCGCTCCGCCAGCCAGACCGCGCCCTGTTCGATCCGCGGATAATCCACCGGCCGGCCGTCGATACTAAGTCGAAGTAAGCCGGAGGCCTCCGGGATGGCCAGTTGTTCCGGAAGCTGATCCCAAACGAATTGGCCGCTGATCCGGTAATGTCCTGCCGGTAATTCCAGGGCCGGCCTGCCATCCTTGATCCCGACCGGAACGGCTTGTTGGTCTACCGTCACGGCTTGCGGCCAGTGGCGTTCGTCGCCGGGTAGCGGGATCCAACTTTTGCGGTAAAGTGTCCAGTCGGACTCGAAATTGCCGCGGTTGGGTTGCAGGTTTAGCACGAATCGACCGGGCCAGGCGCATTGCTTGTTTTGGAGGTCGTTGAACCAGAACGGGCAGCCGTGTTGCGGTTGGTCGTGCAGCACCCAGCCGATCCAGGGTTTTAAGGGTTCCGGGGTATCCTGAAGTTCCCAAGCGTTAGCCGGCTGCCGCATGCCTTGCCAGGCCAAAAGAATAACCAACCATATCCAGCGCTCCATCTTGTCCTCCCCGGAATCAACCCGGTTTCAGTGAATTGGAAAACCCCTGCTATCGAGGTCTTTTTGTAAACAATCCCGATCTTAAGCTGTGTTTATTCGCTAATTGCAATAGAATAAGTCGCGTACCCCGTTTAAAACGCTCGTAATTACCGGAGAAATTTGACATGACTGATCAAAAAGTGACGTTAAAACACGATGGCCAGGAACAGGCCGTCGAATTGCCGGTTACTGCTGGCACCATGGGGCCGTCGGTCATCGACATTCGCTCGCTGTACGCGCAAACCGGTTGTTTCACTTACGACCCCGGTTTTACTTCCACTGCCAGTTGTACCTCGAAAATCACCTTTATCGACGGCGACGCCGGTGTGTTGCTGTACCGCGGCTATCCTATCGAACAATTGGCCGAGAAATGCGACTTTCTGGAAGTCTGTTACCTGTTATTGAACGGCGATCTGCCCAACGGCGCGGAAATGAAGGGCTTCGTCACGACCATCAGCCAGCATGTCATGGTCCACGAGCAGTTGATCAAATTCTATAGCGGATTCCGCCGCGATGCCCACCCGATGGCGGTATTGGTCGGCGTCGTCGGTGCGCTGTCGGCGTTCTACCACGACGTGATGGATATTACCTGCAAAGAAGACCGTTACATGTCCGCGATTCGGTTGATCGCAAAAATGCCGACCATGGTGGCGATGTGCTACAAATACAGCATCGGCATGCCGTTCATTTATCCGAAGCGCAAACTGGGCTACGCCGAAAACTTCATGCGCATGATGCACGGCGATCCGGGCGAGGATTATCTGGCCAATCCGGTATTGATGCGGGCGCTGGACCGGATTCTGATCTTGCACGCTGATCACGAGCAAAATGCTTCGACCTCGACGGTACGTCTGGCCGGTTCCAGCGGCGCCAATCCTTACGCCTGCGTCGCCGCCGGTATCGCCTGCCTGTGGGGTGCAGCGCATGGCGGTGCCAACGAAGCGGTATTGAATATGCTGGAAGAAATCGGCGACGTGTCGCGAATCGGCGAATATGTGGCCAAGGCCAAGGATAAAAACGATCCGTTCCGGTTGATGGGCTTTGGTCACCGGGTCTACAAAAACTATGATCCGCGCGCCAAGCTGATGCGGCAAACCTGCCATGAAGTGCTGGACGAGCTGAATCTGAACGACGACCGTTTGTTCAAGCTGGCGATGGAATTGGAGCGGATCGCGCTGGAAGATCCGTATTTCGTCGAGAAAAAACTCTACCCGAACGTAGATTTTTATTCCGGTATCGTGTTGCGGGCTCTGGGAATTCCGACCGAAATGTTCACCGCGATTTTCGCGTTGGCGCGTTCGGTGGGCTGGATCGCGCAATGGGACGAAATGATCTCCGATCCGGAACTGAAAATCGGCCGGCCGCGCCAGTTGTACAAAGGCGTGACCACCCGCGATGTGAAACCGATCTCCGCCCGTTAAGCCCTTTGGCAACACGGCGTTCGCGCGAGGCGGATCGCCGTGTTGCCAAAAAATGCCGCCGCGGCAGCGGTAGTTTTAGTATCCTAGCCGACCCACTTGTTCCGGTCGCCCATCATGACGCAATACCCTCTTTACGCTACTGCGCCCAAGGCGCTGGAAGGCATCCTCGCCAACGAAATCCGCAGCCTCGGCGGCCAAAACGTCAAGGAAAAACTGGCCGGGGTGGCCTTCGACGGCGATTTGGCGCTGGCCTACCGAGTGTGTTTGTGGTCCAGGGTCGCCAACCGGATCTTTCTGCCGTTGAGTAGTTTCGAGGTCAAATCCCAGCAGGACTTGTACGACGGCGTCAAACGCATCAACTGGTTCGAGCATATGAAGCCGGACGACAGTCTGGCGGTGTCGTTCAGCAGCAAGAACAGTCCGGCCATCAACAACACCCATTTCGGCGCGCAAAAGGTCAAAGACGCCATCGTCGATCAAATGCGCGCCAAGTTCAACAAACGGCCCAGTGTCGAGACCGAGCGGCCCTCGCTGCGGGTCAATGTTTATTTGCACAACGACTTGGCCCAACTCAGCCTGGATTTGTCCGGCGAGAGTTTGCACAAACGCGGCTTCCGCGACGTCAGCATCGCCGCGCCGATCAAGGAAAACCTGGCGGCGGCGATTTTACTGCGCGCCGGCTGGCCTGCTATTGCCGAACAGGGCGGCACGTTGCTGGATCCGATGTGCGGTTCGGGGACGATGCTGCTGGAAGGCGCCTTGATTGCCGCCGATATCGCGCCGGGTTTGCAGCGCGATTATTTTGGCTTTCTGGGCTGGAAGAAACACGATGCCGAGTTGTGGCAAGGCTTGCTCGACGAAGCACGGCAACGCCGCGAGGCCGGGCTGGCAAAACTGCCTACCATCGTCGGTTTCGACCAGGACCGGCGTACCGTCGCCACTGCGGTTCAGCACGTCGAAAACGCCGGCTTGTCCGGCAAGATTCATATCGAAAAACGCGACATCGGCGATGCGGCCGCGGCGGAAAGCTGGCCCAAAGGTTTGATCGCCTGCAATCCACCTTACGGCGAACGCTTGGGCGACGAAGCGGAAACCGCCGCGCTTTACCGCCGCTTCGGCGAGGTGTTGAAACAGCGCTTCGCCGGCTGGCTGGCAGCGATGATTATCAGCGACCCGGAGTTGGGCTTTAGGTTTGGCATTCGCTCGCAGAAGCCGATTACGTTGTTCAACGGGGCGCTGGAATGCAAGTTGTTGCGTTTTAACATTGAGGAAAGAGTTTTCTTCGAGCCCAAGGCCAAGTCGCAACAGGAGCGCGCGGAATCGATCTGGCGCCGCGCTCAAGCCGAGCAACCCGATCCGCAAGCGGACATGTTCGGCAACCGTTTGCGCAAGAATCTGAAAAAACTGGCGAAATGGGCCAAGCAGAATAACGTGCATTGCTATCGCTTGTACGACGCCGATCTGCCGGAATACGCGGTCGCGGTGGATGTTTATCAGGGCGAGAATACCTGGGTCAACGTTCAGGAATACGAATCGCCGAAAACCATCGATCCGGCCAAGGCCAACCAGCGCTTGGCCGGAGCGATGGCCGAGATTCCCAAGGTGCTGGAAATTCCGGCCAACCAGGTGTTTCTGAAAATCCGCCGCAAGCAAAAAGCCAGCGACCAATACGAAAAGCAAGGCGACTCCGGCCGCTTCCAGGTCGTCGAGGAAGGCGGTTGCAAGTTTTGGGTCAATTTCGAGGATTATCTGGATACCGGCCTGTTTCTCGACCACCGGCCGATGCGCTTGCGGATTCAACAGGAAGCCAAAGGCAAGCGCTTCTTGAATCTGTTCGCCTACACCGGCAGCGCCACAGTGCATGCGGCGCTGGGCGGCGCAGTAGCGTCGGTCACGGTCGATATGTCCAACACCTATCTGGACTGGGCCAAGCGTAATTTCGAATTGAACGGCATCCGCGGCGACCATAAACTGGTGCGGGCGGATTGCCCGAAATGGCTGGCCGAACAAGCCACTGCCAAGACCAAGCCGCAATTCGACCTGATCTTTCTCGACCCGCCGACCTTTTCCAATTCCAAGAAAATGGACGAGGCCTTCGATATTCAAAACGATCACGTCGCGTTGCTGAAAAACGCCGCCGCGTTGCTGGCGCCGGGTGGGGTACTGTATTTCTCGACCAATTTCCGCCGCTTCAAATTGGACCGCGAGGCTTTGGCCGGTCTGCACTTCGAAGATATAACTGCGGCCACGATCCCGGACGATTTCGCCCGCGACCAAAAAATTCACTATTGCTGGAGGATCAGCCGATGACGGATTGTGTGCATATCATCGTTAAAGGCCGGGTGCAGGGCGTCTATTTTCGGGCCTATACCCAGAAGCAGGCGGTAAAGCTCAATCTATCCGGCTTCGTTCGCAACTTGGCTGACGGTTCCGTGGAAATTGTCGCCAGCGGTCATTCGGAAGAATTGCAAAAATTGGTGGCCTGGTGCCATCGAGGGCCGCTGTTGGCCAAAGTCGGAGAGGTGACGGTGACGCCGCATCACAGCGATGAACATTTTGCGGGTTTCGAAATTCGTTGAGCTTGGTGACGGTATCGATCGGCTGTTTTTCAAAAGCTATGGCTCAAGATCAATGCGAGCGATGCCAACAGAAAAATCGCCGCCAGCGCGGCCTGACGAATGTTAGGCGGGTCGGCACTGAGGCCGGTCGCCAAGGCGGCGAGCGACAACAAAGCCATCGGATACGCCAACAAGTCTGAAATGCCGAATGCCTCGCGGCCAGCGTCAGCCTCCGCCGCGGCGTAGTAGGTAAAGCAGCCGATGCTGGGTATAGCGGCAATCAGGCCGACGCCTGCTAGCAGGCGTATGGATCGTTTCATGCGGGCTACTCGTCCGATTTGTCAGGTTAAAGATAGAGCGATCTTCGTTTTTTCCAAGCGCTGGCAGATGCTTTGTCGACCTCGGTTAGGCTTCGCATAGGGCATTTCGATCATTTTGACGGACTAGGCTCACATTCGAGATATGCGGTTGGAGACTGGGCTTGCGGATTTTGACGTAACGGCTAAGCTTGGCGGGCCAAATCACTTGGAAAGTTCGCTGTGGCAAGCGGTCGAGTTGTTGTGGCTTACATGGATTGAGATGGTGAATCTGCCAATACGGCCAATTATGGCGTTAGATCATTTGCTCGGCGGAATTCGCCGATTCTTCGAGGATACCGGAGAGCATGAAACATTTGGAACCGATAAAGCCGTCACGCAATGAGCAGGAGTCGAGGCGGGTCAGAAGCGGCCAAGCTTCGCCGCTTAAGTTACTTTTGATCAGTGCCTTGCTGGTTGCCGGGCTGGGTTACGCTATTGATGATGCATGGATTTCCGGTGCTGTCGATAAGGTTTCCAGTACCCACCAAGCCGAATTGGAGACCACGTTCGCCAAGATCCAATCAGTCGAGTTAGTGCCGGTGTCAGATAGCGATACGGAAGCCGCTTTGGCTACGATGCGACTCCCGCCTGAACAGCGGCAACAATTGATGTCGGAATTGTCGAAGCGCGTTGATTTGGCTCCAGACGCTAATCCGGCGGCAAGCGGATTGAGGTTGGTGTGGGTCACGTTGTGGGATTTTGCTGCCGCAGATGGCGATGTGGTCAACGTGGCTTCGGCCGGCTATCAGAGCGATGTGGTTTTACAAAAAAACCAACCCGGATCGCGGTGCCGCTTGACGGGACTAAGTCTGTGAAAATAACCGGAGTTCATGACGGTGGCGGAGGTATCACGCTTGGCGTTGAGAGCGGAGGTAACCCGCTTGCGCTGCCGGTGTTAAAACCGGGCGTCAGTTTGGTTTTACCGGCCTCTTGATTGGGCGGTTGACGGATGATTAGTGCCTTTGGCCGTTGGATGCCTGTGCTGTTTGCGGTGACGGCGTTCGTCAGTTTGTTTCAGTTTGCTGAGGATCACTGGCCGAAGGCGCCAGTCGTGCCAAGCATCATTTCCGGATTGCGTAGCAACATCGCCTATATCGCCGGCTTTGCTCTAGTCGGATGGCTGTTGTTAGCGCTAGGATGGCTCTACGAGTGCTCCCGGCTTCCCACTTTTTTACACAAGGGGCTACTTATGGATATTCTCGACCGCCTGACCAATAGACAGGCTATAGAAGACGGGTTGGCCGAAGCGGAGAATGCTACATTTATCGACGCCGAAAGTCTCTCCAAGGCGATGAAACAGCGGGTAGTCGGGCAGGACGGCGTTTGCGACGACATATCTGCCCAAATTAGGCGGCGCTTGGCCTTATCTCAGCGCGGCAAGCCTGTCGGCGTATTTTTGTTCGCCGGACCACCGGGTACCGGCAAAACCTATCTGGCCAAAGTGCTGGCCGACGAACTTGAGCGTCCGTTACTGCATTTTGACATGACGCAATTTGCATCCGGTAGTTATTCTTTGTCGCAATTGTTCGGTATGACCAAGGGATATGTCGGTTCCGACAGTTATGGAAAGTTGACGGCCGGTCTGCGGGACACGCCGGATGCGGTGGTGCTGTTGGACGAAATCGAGAAAGCGCATCCGGATGTGCTGAAAGCCTTTTTGACCGCTTGGAATGATGGATTTGTAACGGAGCGCTCCGATAGCCGCCACATTGTCACGACCTCGGCGATTTTTGTTTTGACTAGTAATGCAGCGACTGACCGCCTGACGGAATTGGCCGAGACTTTCGCTGGCGAGCCAGACATGATGAGGTCGAGCGCGGTCGAAGCGCTCCGCGAGAGTCTATTTGCCCCCGAAGTTTTGAATCGGCTGGATCGAATATTCGTGTTTCGAGCGCTGCAAGGTTTGGATGTTGCCAGAGTCGCTGCTTTGGAAATCGAGGACATGATTCGTAGTTACGGCTTGGAAGTCGTCAATCAAGGTATCGACCCCCAAATTATCCTGACGTTAATGGCGCGTTTCAAGAAGCTCGGGAAGAGTAGTTCCTCTAGGGATCTGGTGCGTGTCATTGAAGAGCGTTTGGCGGATTCACTGATAGAAGCGAAGAAATGTGGCGTTAAAGCCATCGAATTGAGTTTTGACGGTGAGCAACGAGTTGTGGCTCGAGCGCGAGTTTAAAGTTTCAAAGTGAACTCGATGGAGCGCGAAGGGTTATGGGTTCGATCGGCAACGTGGCGCTGGACTGTGGTTTTGACCTGCCTGTCTTCCGCGTTAGTGGTGTGGTTGGGACCTTGGCAGCAGATGGTTACATCCAGACCCAGTGCTGCCAGTTACCGAGCCAGTGCGGCGAATTCGGTGCAGCAGGTGGCGGCCAACACCACACAAGTTCAGCTATCAACCGGATCAGCCGGACACGACGAGTCCTTTGACGTCAGCCTGGCACCTCAGGCTAATGTTTTGCCGCCCGGTACCGAATTGCATGTCGTCGGTGTGTATAGTGGGGGCGCTGCCGATGGACCTAAATCCCAGCCGTGGTGGGCAAAGTGTCCCAACCGAAAGGATTCTCAAGCGATGCTGAATTGTCATCAGCAATTTGCCGGGCAGCACACTCAGAATATCGTGACCGTGACAGTCCCATCTTCCCCGATACCCAAAGTACTCGCGCTGATGTCTTACGAGCCGGTTAAATGGGTATTGGTTGGAGCAAAGGCCGGGAACGTCCGGCGAATTATTCTCGGTGGGTATCACGGTCAGGATTTTCAGGGGGTCACCGAGGATATCCCGGTGGACGTTTATACCTATGATTCCTCTCCTTGCGTGAACTGTTCACGCCATTCCGATCACTTTTACGCTTATCGCAAGGACTCTGCGGAATACTCGCAAGCGCTGGATAAGCTTCGCAGCATAACGGGCCTTAGTCCGGTCTCGTTCCAGGGACTTCCCAAAAGCGACCGTTTTACCATTGTATCTTCGCCCGCGGTGAGCGTGGCGTCCGCAGGTAAAACTGAAAACCGGGCTGATTCCGTTTCCGGGCGTCGCTTTATTGATGAGGTTGTGATCGGCGATGTGGCGATACCGCTGCCGGAGGGAGACTGGCAGGGGTTGGCACACATCCAGAATCCGTCCAGTCGGGGCAGCGATGAATTGGCGGTGTTGGCCAAAATTGAGCAAGACAAATTACAGGAAATGGTTGTACTACGCTTACAGTTTGTCGTTGATGGTAAAGGTTTCGCTCGGCACTCGGCTTGCGATGCTGCCGGCGCACAAGCCGCTAAAACGGCGGAAAACCAGGATTTCGGCAAGCAGATGTGTTTTTGGGTCGGACACGATACCGCACCGTGGGGGCAGCCGATTTTTAATTTGGCCGCAAACAGGCTAGTCGCTAAAAACGTCGCATTGCCGGATGTCTTGATCGACAGTGTGTTTCATCGTGCGGACAAGAACACGGCGCTGACTGTTGTTTATGCCAACAACCCCGAGATAAGGGGATTGTCCAGTCCCAAAACTACCTGGGAAGCTAGTCCATGGCACCCGAAGTTTATACAGCGATTTCCAGATAAATTGACTTATATGCAAGACCGAATGCAATGGGCTGCAACTTGGTTCCAGATTTTTAAAGCGAAACTTCCTGCCTCCGCTGGCTGATTTCCGGTCACTACCGTCATTCCAGTTTTAGTTTGTTGTCGGTGGTTTTACAGGCACAGTGCCGGAACCACGCAATCGGCGACGCTAGGATAACTTCCCCCCACCTTTCCCGGAGAATCGGATTACAATAGCCGCCATTTATTCTCAACTCAGGGTGCGGGTGGTTCCCGCCCGAATCGGCAGGAGCTATTTTGGCTGACAGAATCATTCGAATCGCCACCCGGCAAAGTCCGCTGGCTTTGTGGCAGGCCGAGCACGTCGCCGAGCGCTTGCGTCAGGCTTTTCCGGGCTTGCAAACCGAACTGGTGAAGATGGTGACCCGCGGCGACAAAATCCTGGATGCGCCGTTGGCGAAAGTGGGCGGCAAGGGTTTGTTCGTCAAGGAACTGGAACAGGGCATGCTGGAAGGGGCGGCCGATATTGCCGTGCACTCGATGAAAGACGTGCCGGTCGAATTTCCGGATGGCTTGCATCTGGCGGTGATTCTGGAACGCGAAGATCCGACCGACGCCTTCGTCTCCAACCGTTACCGGGCTTTGGCCGAGCTGCCGGCGGATGCCCGAATCGGCACCTCCAGTTTGCGTCGTCAATGCCAAATTAAGGAAAAATTCCCGAATGCCGAAATTTTGAGCCTGCGCGGTAACGTCAATACCCGCCTGGCCAAGCTCGATGCCGGCGAATACGACGCGATTATTCTGGCCTCGGCCGGACTGAAACGGCTGGATTTGGCGGAACGCATCACCGCCCGCTTGCTGCCGGAGGAGTCCTTGCCGGCCATGGGCCAAGGCGCGATCGGCATCGAATGCCGGATCGACGATGCCGAGATTCATCACTACCTAAAGGTATTGCACGACGAAGAGACCAGCATTCGCGTCGGCGCGGAACGGGCTATGAACGCCAGGCTAAATGGCGGTTGCCAGGTGCCGATCGCCGGTTTTGCCGAAGTCAAAGGCCAGCGCTTGTTCATGCGTGGTTTAGTCGGTAGTCCCGACGGTTCCGTTTTGTACCGTGCCGAGGCAGAGAGCAGTTTGGCGCAGGCTGAGGCATTGGGCCGGGCGGTAGCGGACGATTTATTGGCGCAAGGGGCCGATCAGATACTCCGCGAGCTTTACCAGTGATGCCCGGTTTGAACGGCGCGCGCGTTTTAGTAACCCGGCCTGCCGGTCAAGCCGAGCATTTGTGCGAATTAATCGAAAGCCGTGGCGGGATTCCGGTGCGGTTTCCGACCTTGCTGATCGTTGCGCATCAGCCTGAGGCACAAGCTCTGGCTGATGCCGCAGCCAGCGATTGGCTGATTTTTACCAGTAGTAACGCTGTGGATTTTGCTATACCGGCGTTCGGTGGCAAAATGCCGGGTTGGCGTGGAGCCAGACTGGCGGCTGTCGGCGCCGCAACCGCGCAAGCGTTGCGGCAGGCTGGCTGCGAGGTGGCGTGTGTGCCGGCCAGCGAATTCAGTAGCGACGGTTTGCTAGCCGAGCCGGCACTGCAGCAGGTTGCAGGCTTGCGCTGCACTATTGTGCGCGGCTGCGGCGGCCGGGAAAAATTGGCGGACGGACTCCGTGGCCGCGGTGCCGAAGTGATGTATTTGGAAGTCTACAGCCGGAGCCGGCCGGAGGCCGATGCCGCTGGATTGCGGGCCGATCTGCAAGGAAACCGGCTGGCAGCGGTGACGGTGACCAGCGTTGAGGCGCTGCAAAATTTGTTGGCAATGCTGGACAGCGAGTCGGTTGAACGATTGCGGCAAATCGGATTGGTGGTGGTGAGCGAGCGTATCGGCCAAACTGCGCTACAGCTAGGATTTAAACGGGTGGCAGTCAGCTCGCAAGCGACGGATGCGGCGATATTAGAGACCTTGACGACGTTATTGAACGGGGAAAACAGTGGCGGAAGTAATTGAAGAAAAACAAGAAGCTCCAGCTCAGGTGGTAGTGGTTAAGAAGTCGCACGCCGGTCTTTGGATAGGCATACTTTCCATCGCCCTGGTTGTGGCGGTGGCGGCGGCGGGTTTTTATTATTTGCAGCAATTACGAGCCAGCCAAGACACCGAGAATAGTCAGGACAATCAGAAAATCATCGAACTGGACCGGGAGTTGAACGGCTTGCGCGATCAGTTGGCCGGGGTGCAATCCCAGATCGCCAACGTCAATGCCGAAATGACCGGCAAGGACAACCATTTCAACCAAACCTTGGCCGAGTTCTCCCAGTTGCACGAAGAGCGTTTGACGACAGCCCGCAAGGAATTGGAGAACTCTATATTGGTGGTGCAGCGCCAATTGGGTAAAACACGCGGTGATTGGCTGCTGGCGGATGCCGAATACTTGTTGACAGTCGCGAATCAGCGGTTGCAGCTGGTCGGCGACGTCAATACCACGCGTCAGGCGCTGGAAGCGGCCGACCAACGGCTGCGCGAAAGTGGAGATGCGGCGGTATTCAAGGTCAGAGAGCAGATTGCCAAAGAACTGTCGTTGTTGAACAGTGCCATCGTGCCGGACATCGTCGGCCTTTACGCGCAAATCCAACAATTGCAGGATTCGGTAGAAAACTTGGCGGTGTTTCTGCCACATGCCGGCAAAGCCTTGGAAAAACCGGATGCGGCCAATCAGGATTTGTCCGAACACGGTCATGAAATCCTGCAACAGGTTGCCAAGCAATTGGAGGGCTATGTGGTATTGCGCCATACCGACCAGCCGGTCAATGCCGTGCTGACCCCGGAAGAAGCGCACTTTATCAAACAGCAATTGAAAGTTCGGTTGGAAATGATCCAGATTGCCTTGGTGCAACAGAATGATGCCTTGTTTTCCAGCAGCGTTGCCGACGCCAAACAATGGCTGAAGAAGAATTTTGCCGAAAACCAACAGACCGATAACTTTGCCGTTGAGCTGGATAAACTGGCCGGGGTTCAGATTCGTAGCCAGTACCCGGACGTCAGCGGCTCGCTGAAGCTACTGAAGGACATTAGCAAACTGCGGATCGAGACCGATAAGGCCGTGTTCAACAATCCGCCGGCGCCGGCCGAAGCCGCAACGGCCGGCCAGTAATCAGCGGTGGCGCCATGAAGAATCTTGTTTATTTCCTCGGCTCGCTGCTTTGTGCGGTTGTTGCGGCGTATTGGCTGCACAGCTGGTTGGCCGAGTATAACGATCCGGGCTATGTCTTGATCGGTTTCGGCCATTGGTCGTTGGAAACCTCGCTGACGGTATTTGCCGTGGCGTCGGTGATCGGTTTTTTTGCGTTGTATAACTTCTTCCGGTTACTGGGCGTATTGCTCAGACTGCCGGGGCAGCTATCCAAACGCCGACGCAACATCAAATTCAACCGTTCCCAGGAAGCGTTGATCGCCGGTCTGTTCGATGCCGCCGACGGCAACTGGGAGCGGGCCGAGAAAATTCTGGTCAAGCATGCCGCGAACAGCGGCGCGCCGCTACTGCACTATTTGACCGCAGCGAGGGCGGCGCAATCGCGGGGGGCGCTGGACAAACGTGACGAGTATCTGCAAAAAGCCGCGGCGCAATCGTCCGATACCAGCATCACGGTTGGCTTGACTCAAGCGGAGTTGCACCTTTCCGAACAACAATTCGAGCAGGCGTTGGAGACTTTGGGCAAATTGCATTCAATCAACCCCGGCCATGCCAGGGTGTTGAAAATGATGCATCAGGCTTACCAGCACCTGGGCGATTGGGAAGGCCTGAGCAAGCTGTTGCCATCCTTGCAGCAACATAAAGTGCTGATGGAAGCCGACGTCAAGTTGCTGGAAACCGAGACCTTCAGCCGGTTGTTGAAACAAGCGGCCGAGCAGAACGACGCCCAAGCCGTTCAAGCTTGTTGGGAGACCGTGCCGGACCATATCAAAATCCTGCCGGGTATTGCAAATATTTACTTTGCGGCAATGATCGGTGCCGGCGCTGGCGAAAGCGTCGAGCCGGCGATGCTGAAACAGTTGGGCCGGCGCTGGGATGATACCTTGCTGGTGTTGTTGGCTAACGTCGAAACCTCCGACTCCGCCAAGCAATTGCAGTCGATAGAGCAATGGTTGGCGGTGCATCCGGCCAATGCCGTGTTGCTGCGCGTGCTCGGCAAACTGGCTTTGAAAGTGCAACAAATGGAAAAAGCCGAACAGTACTTGTTGAAAAGCCTGAATATTGAACCGTCGGTCGCCGCTTACCAATTACTCGGCGAAGTGCAGTTCAGCCGCGGCGAAAAAGACCTGGCGTGCGAGAGTTTCAAGCGCGGTTTGGTATTGGCTTCCGATGAGGTGGTCGGCAATATCGAGGCCGTTACCGGCTAGGCTTTGCCGATTGGCCGAGATCGGGATTGGTTTACCGGCTTAACAAAGCTCCGGTTGGCCGGTGTTAACCGGCAACGGAATTCGGGTTTGGGTGGGTTACCAGTCTGTTTCGGCCCCCGGCTTTGGCCTGGTAAAGCGCTTTGTCCGCCCTGTCCAGCAAGTGGGCCGGCTCAGTTTGGTGGTCGATATGGGTTAGGCCGATGCTGACAGTGACTTGGCCGGCAACCGGAAATTGCTGACGCTCGATTGCGGTGCGGAACCGCTCGAAGGTCGACACGGCGTCGGCCTGATTGACCAGATTCAATATCACGACAAATTCCTCGCCGCCGAAACGGAACAAAAAATCGTTGTAGCGGAAATGTCTTTCCATCGCCTGGCTGAACATCAGCAATACTTCGTCGCCGTATAAATGGCCGTGAGTGTCGTTTATCCGTTTGAAATGATCGATATCCAGCATGGCAATCCAGGAGCTCTTCTCCAAGTAGCAATCCTTGATCGGATGCGAGCGGAAATAATCGCAGACCTGTAACATGCGGGCGTCGAACGACTGGCGGTTAGGCAATTTGGTCAATGGGTCGCGTTCTTTGCGGTCGTGTAGCGCCACCAGATTCCGGTAAATCGAGATTAGATCGGTAAGCAGTGCCAAGGCCGGTGGATCGAACGTTCCCTTCAGTAGTAAGGCCCGGTCGGGTCCGCCCAGCTCGCGTACCGGAGCGACGATTTGGGTGAACAGCCCAGCTGCATTGGGTTTGCTAGGCGTCAGATCGGCACTGCTGTTAAATTCCTTAAGCAGGTCGATGTCCTCTTCCTGCGGCTGCTCGGCAAAATCCAACGGAAAGCGCCGCACCAGTTGCTCGCTGGTGCACCGGGCTTCGCCGGTTTTTAGGTTGCGTTCGCCGTAGACTTCGTAGGCAGCTGCCTGGTCGATCCAGGGCAAATCTTCCAATAAATGCAGGAAGCGGTAAGTCAGGCCTTGGTAGTCGGGTTGTTCGCTCAACGCGATCGCCCAATGCGAAATTTGCCGGTAGTCGGGATGTAGGTTCAATTGCGCGAGCCTTTGGTCGGCAGAGTTATAAGTACCCGCATATTCTGCTTGAATCGCAGGTGGTTTCGAAAGACATTTTTTAATAAGGTTCGATGCGTGTGGCGTGGTGGGCGCTGGCGAGGCCCCGGCGGAGATTCGGCCGCTCCAGGGTGGAACGTTATACGCAGCGTATTGCCATGCAGGAGATGTCGTCGTGGGCTTCGCGAATTGCCAAATGGCGTTCCAGCGCCGCTTTGACGGCATCGATGCGTTGGCCGGCCGGAGTGGCCGCCAAGGTCTCGATCAAGCCGCCTTGACCGAAACATGCGTGGTCTGGATCTTGGGCGTCGGTCAGGCCGTCGGAATAGACAAATAACTCGCAAGCGGATTCCCATTGCCAAAGTTCGCAGCGGTCATCGAATTCCTCGTCGGCCAGGATGCCGGCAAAGGTATGGCGAGATTTAAAGGAATGCATCGCGGTGCCGGCAGAGTCGAGGACCAATGCGCTAGGCAAGCCGCCATTCCACAGTTCTATCGATTTCCGCGTGCTGTCTATCATGCCGATAGCCAGCGCCACAAAGCGATCCGGCGGTATCTGCGTGAACAATAAGCGGTTTATTTCCCTGACGATAACAGGAATTGCCAAGCCTTTTCGGGTCATGGCCTGAAATGCCTGATTGACTATGACGGTCGGAATCGCCGCCGCCAAGCCGTGGCCGGTTGAATCTGCCAGCATGAAATATATTTGCTGTTGGCTGACGCGGCGGGCGCAAATCAAATCGCCGCTGAAGCGGTTGGCCGGTTTCAGCCAAAATTGCAGATGGTCGTCTTTCAGATCGTTTTGCCTGATCAAGCGGGCAAAAATGCTTTGCAGGAACAATTGCTCGGTTTCGTTCCGGTCGTGGTACATCTTCAATTGCGCTGTGTCGGCGGCAATGACGCGTTGCATATCCAAAAAACGCTGCACCGAGTTGAGCTTGGCTTGCAGGATGGCTTGATTGAACGGTTTCGGTAAATAGTCGTCAGCCCCCGCTTCCAGACCGGCGACGACGTCTTCGGTTTCGGTCAGTGCGCTGATGACGAAAATCGGCGTCCATTTGCTGCTATTCAGTGCGCGGATGGCTTTGATTGCCTGGATGCCGTCGAGTGTCGGCATTATGATGTCCATCAGTACCAGATCGGGATCGGTGGCGGCGAACTGGTCGACGGCTTCCTGACCGTTTGCCGCCAAGATAACCCGATGCTGCATCCGGGTCAGCAATTTCTCCAGCAGTATTCTGTTTTCCGGCAGGTCGTCGGCGACCAATATTTTCATTACGGCGACTACAGTTAATTACTGAAAGCCTGCAGTCTACATTAACTGAACAGCGAATCCCACATTGCGTCGACTTTTTTTATGACCTCCGGCCGCATCACAATCGGCCGCCCCCATTCGCGTGCGGTTTCGCCGGGCCATTTGTTGGTAGCGTCGAAGCCGACTTTGGAGCCCAGGCCGGATACCGGCGAGGCAAAGTCCAGGTAATCGATCGGCGTGTTTTCCAAGATCGTCAAGTCGCGAGCCGGGTCCATCCGGGTGGTGATGGCCCAGATCACATCCTGCCAGTTGCGCACGTCCACGTCGTCGTCGACCACGATCACGAATTTGGTGTACATGAACTGGCGCAAATACGACCAGGTGCCGAGCATGACCCGCTTGGCGTGGCCGGCATATTGTTTCTTCATGCTGATGACCGCCATCCGGTAGGAACAGCCTTCCGGCGGCAGGTAGAAATCGACGATTTCCGGAAACTGTTTTTGCAGAATCGGCACGAACACTTCGTTCAAGGCCACGCCCAAAATCGCCGGCTCGTCGGGCGGCCGGCCGGTGTAGGTGCTGTGGTATATCGGCACCTGTCGCTGGGTGATACGCTCGATCGTGAACACCGGGAATTCGTCAACTTCATTGTAATAGCCGGTATGGTCGCCGTAGGGGCCTTCCGGCGCGGTTTCGTTTGGGTAGATAAAGCCTTCCAGGACGATCTCGGCGCTGGCCGGCACTTGCAGATCGTTGCTCAGGCATTTGGTCACTTCGGTCTTGCTGCCGCGCAGCAGGCCGGCGAAGGCGTATTCCGACAAAGGGTCGGGTACCGGGGTAACCGCCGCCAGGATTGTCGCCGGGTCTGCGCCTAAGGCGACCGCGACCGGAAATGGTTCGCCGGGACGTTGTTGTTGCCATTCCCGAAAATCCAATGCGCCGCCGCGATGGGCCAGCCAGCGCATGATGACTTTATTTTTGCCGATGACTTGCTGGCGGTAGATGCCGAGGTTTTGCCGTTCTTTGTTCGGCCCGCGCGTGATCACCAGCGGCCAGGTAATCAGGGGGGCGGCGTCTTCCGGCCAGCAGGTCTGAATCGGGTAATCGGCCAGATCGATTTCGTCGCCGATCCTGATCACTTCCTGACAAGGCGGATTATTGACGACTTTCGGCGCCATGTTCAGCACTTGTTTGAACACAGGCAGCTTTTCCAGTGCGTCCTTCACGCCTTTGGGCGGTTCCGGTTCCTTCAGGTAAGCCAATACTTCGCCGATCGCCCGTAACTCGGAGATATCCTTGGCACCCATTCCCATCGCCACCCGCTTGGTCGTGCCGAACAGATTGCCGAGTACGGCAATATTCGAGCCTTTCGGGTTTTCGAATAACAATGCCGGGCCGCCTTGTTTCAGCACCCGGTCGCAAATGACGGTCATTTCCAGAACCGGATCGATTTCGTGTTTGATGCGCTTCAGTTCGCCCTGTTTTTCCAGTTGCTGAATGAAATCGCGTAGGTCTTTATATTTCATACCAAAGTAGATGATTGGATGTCCGAGGGAAAGGTTGGTCCGCTGGTATCGCATTCGCCCGCAAAGTTTAACGGAATCCGCAATGCCGGGTTTAGTTCGTAGGCTCGCCGGTCCAATTGTTCAAGCGGGTACCGAAAACGTAATCGAACCAGGGCCAGGTTACGCACCAATTGCCGTTACCTGCTTGCAGATGGTGCTGGTAGTGCCAGGGTAAGTGCCGCTTTGCCCAATCGGGATCGAGATGGGCGCGGCGGTGTTTGCAGTAATACAGTGCCAGCGAAGCATAGAGTGTCAGCACGAAGAACGGCAGGTCGAGCGCCAAAGGCAGATGCAGCGTTACGATAAGCGCCAATATTGCCAATTCTTTGGTCTGCGCATTCCAAGTCCAGCGTAAGCTGCGATAGCCTGGATCGCGCATACCTTGTTCCGCGCAAATCCTGTGGTGCTGCTGCCAGTGGTAAGCCCAAATGCTGCCGGGATTCTTACCCAGGCCATGCAGCAGGTACTTATGCATTAGCCATTCGCCGAGATTCGCGTAGAGCAGGGCGGCCAGTATTTGCAATGCTGCCATCCGGATTCGACCGTCAAATCACCGGCACGATCAGGACGAACAGAAAAGCAATGACGGTCCACAACACGATTTTGGTCCGCAACGGCGTTTTGCGCCATAACGCGGCCAATTCTTGTTTCATCGCCTGTTTGCGGTCGGTTGCGGCGCGGATGCGTTTGATTGCTCCGGCCAGGGTATCGCGTTCCAGACGCTGCTGTTCCTCGAACAGCAACTCGTCCAGCTGCGAATAAAACACGTCGCAGGTCGGGCATTTGAATTCCTCGCCGATTCGGGCCTGACCGCACTGAGGGCAATTTTTCATGGTTGCTCCTGAGAGTAAAAAATCCGGCCGTTTGGCAACTCGGCCAAACAGCCGCTGGCGCCGTTATGCGGCAATGCCGTTGTGGCGCAATAACGCATCGATATTCGGTTCGCGGCCGCGGAAGTTTTTGAACAAGGTCATCGCGTCGGCGCTGCCGCCCTGCTCAAGGATATTGTGCAAGAATGCCTCGCCGGTCGCCTGGTCGAAGATGCCGTTTTCTTCGAACAGCGAGAAGGCATCGGCCGACAGCACTTCCGCCCATTTGTAACTGTAATAGCCCGCCGCGTAGCCGCCGGCGAAGATATGGGAAAAGCTGTGGGCGAAGCGGTTGAACTCGGGCGGCTTGACCACCGCGACCTGCTCGCGCACTTGCTGTAAAGTCGGATAGATCCGGCCGCCCTTGGCTGGATCGAAATGTTGGTGGATTTTGAAGTCGAACAAGCTGAATTCCAGTTGCCGCACCATCATCATGCCGGCCTGGAAATTTTTGGCGGCCAGCATTTTGGCATATAGCGTGTCCGGTAACGGTGCGTCGGTTTGGTAGTGGCCGGAAATCAAGCCCAGCGCTTCTCGATCCCAACACCAGTTTTCCAGGAATTGACTGGGCAACTCAACTGCATCCCATTCCACGCCGTTGATGCCGGAAACGCCCAGGTAATCGATCTGAGTCAGCATGTGGTGTAAGCCGTGGCCGAATTCGTGGAACAGGGTTTCCACTTCGTCGTGGGTCAGCAGGGCGGGATCGTTGCCGGTCGGCGGCGTGAAGTTGCAAGTCAGGTACGCTACCGGGGTTTGCAAATGGCCGTCCGCGGATTTTTTGCGGCAGACGCAATCGTCCATCCAGGCGCCGCCGCGCTTTTTGGCACGGGCATATAGATCGAGGAAGAAGCGGCCGCGCAGTTGGCCGTTGCGGTCGAGAATTTGGTAAAAGCGGACGTCGGGATGCCAGGTGTCGAAGTCTTTGAGCTCGGAAATTTGGAGGCCGAACAGTCGCTCTACAATCGCAAACAGGCCCGGCACCACTTTGCTGTCGGGGAAATAAGCTTTTACTTCTTCTTGTGACAACTGATAGTAATGTTGGCGCATTTTTTCCGAGTAATAACCGATATCCCAGGCTTGCAAATCTTGCAGGCCGTGTTGTTGCGCGGCGTATTCTTTCAGTTCCGCCAGATCGCGGCGGGCTTGGCGCCAGGATTTGTCCGCCAGATCTTCCAGAAATTGAACGACATCCTCGGTGGACTTGGCCATTTTGGTGGCGAGCGAATACTCGGCGTAGTTGTCGAAGCCCAGCAATTGGGCTTTTTCGTGGCGCAAGGCCAGGATCTGCTCCATGATTTCCGAGTTGTCCCAGCGTCCGGCGTGCGGACCTTGGTCCGAGGCCCGGGTACAGAAGGCTTCGTAATGTTCGCGGCGTAAATCGCGGTTATCGGCGTAGGTCATGATCGCCAGATAGGACGGGAATTGCAGGTTGATCAGCCAGCCGTCCTTGCCCTCGGCTTCGGCCGCCTGCTTGGCTTGCGCCAACGCGGATTCCGGTAGCCCGGCCAGATCGTCGACATGGGTGATTTGTTTGTGCCAGGCGTTGGTAGCATCCAGCAGATTTTCCTCGAACTGGCTGGCGAGTTTGGACAATTGCTGGCTGATTTCCTTGAAGCGGGCTTGTTTGTCCGCCGGCAGATCGACGCCTGACAGATGAAAGTCGCGTAATGCATTGTCGATAATCTTTTGTTGGGCGCGATCCAGCGCAGCGAATTCGGTGCTGTCGCGGACGGCTTTATACGCCTGTTGCAGCGCCTTATTCTGGCCGACTTCGGTCGAATATGCGCTCAATTTGCCCAGGCAGGCGTTGTAAGCGTCGCGCATGGCTTCGCTGTTGACTACCGAATTCATGTGGCTGACCGGCGACCAGGCTTTATTCAGCCGATCTTCGGCAGTTTCGATCGGGTCGATCAGGTTGTGCCAAGAGTAGGCCTCGCCGCCTGCGAGTTGTTTTTCGATCGTGGCTCTAGCCTCGGCCAGTAATTGGTCGATGGCCGGTTCGACGTGTTCGGGCAGTATTTTGGAAAATTGGGGCAATTCGGTCTGTACGAGTAACGGGTTGGTCATGTCGGTGCCAATTTAGATGAAAAAATGAAAAACGATGTCAGCACGGCAGCAGCGTCGCTCGACCCACGGTGTGGGTGTCGTGCGATATCGCCAACGCAAAATCCTGGTGCAATTTGCTTAGGTTGAGCCTGCTAGCGTCGGGATTTGCGTCGAACTCCGGGGAGCCTTTGCACTGTGCTTGCGCCGTAAGCCAGGATCAGTGAAGCCGGTTGTGTTGATTCAGTTCGGCTGCGGCACAAGCAGTTTTCCGCACGATGCGGATATTGCCACTATATTCCGGAAATTCGAACGATTTGTACAGGAGCAAACGGTTGGGTAGCGGCGTAAGTTGGAAAGCTTCCGGCTTGTCAAGTAAGGATGCGAGGGCTTGAAGCTGGCCGCGTCTGGGGAGCTTAGGCGTTGTTGCACCGGCTGGTATCAGGTCCGGAAGAAATTCAGCGCCTCCGCTATTTGCTGTTTGGCATCTTGCAGCGCTTTCAGGGACATGTCGGGCGTCAGCGCATTGTCGCCCAGTTTGTGGAAGGCCGGTAAAGTGTTCAGCGGCGGCAAGTTTTGACTTAGCGGGCCGCCGAGCCGGCTGTGGAATTTTGCCAGCAAGACGATATCGTTGACTTGCAGCGGCTTGGCGTCGTCGAAATACCAGTTATCGGTGTTTAATGGAATCTGTTGCAGACTGTCCGGAAAGTGCCATTTCTTGAGGATAAACGTACCAACCACCCCCTGCAAATGATCGATAGCGGCTCGCAGTTCGGTTTCGTTGTATTCGGCCGGGTCCAGCGTTTCCGCTAGCGTTACGATCGGGAGGGCGCCGATGTTATGAGTCAAGCCGGCCAGCAAGGCTTCGTCGGCATTGATTTTGCCGCTGAGCCCGGCCAGGGTGTAACTGAGGCTGGCAACCTGGATGCTTTGTTTCCAAAGCGACTGTGCCAACTGGTTCAAGAGTTTGTTTCGGCTCTTGAACAGTTGGTGCAGACTGATGCTGGTCGCCAGATTTTGTGTGGTCTTGAAGCCGAGCCGGTTGACGGCGTCGTGGCTGCTGGTGATCGGCCGGTTGCTGCGATAGATTGGGCTATTGGCGACCTGAATCAGTTTCGAGGAAATTACCGGATCCAAATTCAGGATTTTGACCGCATCGCCGATGCTGATGTCTTTTTGCAACGCGCTACGCAGCCTCAGTGCCACGTCGGGCAGGCTGGGGACGTGCAGGTTGTCGGCCTTGAAAGCTTGGCAGAAGCGTTGGAACAACACCGTATTGCGCAAGGCTTGCGGAACTTGTTCCAGATTCAGGGCGGTCTGGTCGGCCAGTTTGCTGCTGCGTTGCAAGGCCGACAGCGGCAGGTAGACGGCTTGCAACGCAGATTTGGCGATGGCGTTGAAGTTCTGTTCGCCGGAGGTCGCCAGCGGATAGCAAGCTTTGAAGGTGCCGGCTTCCACCATGTATCCAGCACCGTTGGCCGCTTCCATAAATACTTGGCCGCTGTAGAGGTATGCCACTTCCTCCGTCTGCTCGCCGCGGTTGAACAGCAAGTCCCCCGGATTGAAATTACGCAATCTGATGGGCAAGGCTTTCAGCTCCGTGACCGGTAATTCGCCTACCGGGATCAGCTGTTGCAAAAACTGGAGCGGTAATTGCGCTGTCGTTGCTTCGCGAGTTTTTTCCGCTCGCTCGCTTGGTTCGGCGGTTTTTTTAAATAGCTTTAAGAACATGCGGTCAGGTCGAGAAAATACTCAGGGCTTCGTGAATTTTGGCTTTGGCGTCGTGTAGGATCGCCAGTGTGTTTTCCGGAGACAACGAGAAATTTTTCAGTTTGCTGGCGGCCGGAATGGCAGTGATCGCCGGCAGCTCGGAAGACGCGGTTTTGCCTATCTGCGCATGCAGGCGCGACAACACTACGATATCGGTCAGCGTCAGTTTTTCATGGCTGTTTTGGTACCAATTGCTGCTGGACAGGGCAACGTCGAGGAATTCTTCCGCAAAATCCCATTCTTTTAAGACCACGGCGCCGACCGGCCCCTTGATGACCGGGATGGCTTGTTCGATCTCGCTTTCGTTGTGGTATTCGTTAGGCAGGTTGGCGACGAAGTTCAGGAACGGGATCACGCCGATGTCGCAAACCAAGCCCGCCAATAGCGCGTTCTCCGGATTTTGTTCGCGGGTATGGCTGGCCAGCACGTGGCAAAGGCCCGACAAATACAGGCTTTGTTTCCACAAGTTTTCCAAATGGCTTTTGATCAGTGGCGATTTGCTTTTGAAAATTTGCCGCATGCTCAATGCGGTGACCAAATTGCGGGTGGCGTTCAAGCCGATGCGGATCACGGCTTCTTTACAGTTTTTGGCGCGCACCGCGGTCAAGTACAGCGGGCAGTTGGCAACTTCGATCAATTTGGCGGAGATCGCGGGATCAAGTTGGATGATCTTGACCGCTTCGTCGATATTGACATCTTTTTGGATGGCCTTGCGCAGATTGATGGCGACTTCCGGCAGGGACGGTATTTCGATTTCGTGGTCGGAATTCTGGAAGTGTTCGGCGAACAACGCCAGCAGGCGGTTGTCATGCAACTCTTCGGGTATTTCCAGTTTGCCGTGGTCCTGCCGACTGGGCGTCAACATGATTTTCAACGATACCCGCAGGATGTCGACGTCGGTTTTGGCGGTCGCGGTGGCGGTGTGCTTGGTGCCGCTACAGATCGGAAACTTGGCTTGGGCGCTGCCGGCCACGATTTCGTAACTCTTGCCGTTGTGGTCGGCCAGCGTGACGGTGCCCTGCAACAGGTAAATCGCACAGGTGGCCTGTTCGTTGACGTTATACAGGATACTACCCGCGCTCAGGCTTTCCACGTGGTTGTCGGTGGAAAAGGTTTGCAGGATTTCGTCGCTGAGATTCCGGATCGGAAATAGCTGTTTCAACGTCTCCGGTGTAATGGGTTGTCCGGCGTGTTGCTTGTGCAGCTTGGCCTGGGCTTTTTCGAAAAAAGATCTGATTCCACTCATGCTGTTCCAATAACCGTATAGAAGTCGTTTTGCGGGTGATTGTCGCCGTTTGTCGGCGTGTTTGTCATTTGTCCGGGTTCAGTTGGTCTCTCGGCGTTCTTGGTCGAGCAAGCCGATCACCGGTGCGGTGGCAGGGCGGACTCCTCGCCAAATATAGAACGCCTCGGCGGCTTGTTCCACCAACATGCCTAGACCGTCGACACTTTTTGCCGCGCCATTGGCCAAGCCCCAGCGGACGAAGGCGGTCGGCCGGTTGGCGTAGGCCAAGTCGTAGCAGGTGCCGTTTTCGGCGAGCAGGCCGGCGGGAAGCGGCGGGAGTTCGTCGCTGAGGCTGGCCGCGGTGGCGTTGATGATCAGATCGAAACAGCGGCCGGCCAGGGCGTCGTAACCGCAGGCGTCCACCGCGCCGAGAGACTTGAAGTCGTCGGCGATGGTATGAGCTCTGGCAGGTGTCCGATTGGCGATCACCAGGCTGGCCGGGTTTCGCTTCAGCAACGGGGCGACAATGCCGCGGCAGGCACCGCCTGCACCGAGGATCAGAATGGCGGTTCCCGGCAGATTGAGCTGGAGGTTCGCGGTCAGGTCGTTCAACAGGCCGGTGCCGTCGGTATTGTCGCCCAAAATGCTGCCGTCGGCGGTCAACGCCAGGGTATTTACCGCCTTGGCCGCTTCGGCGGCCTCGCTGAGCCGGTCTGCATAACGCCACGCCAGTTCCTTCAATGGCACCGTGCAGTTCAGGCCTTTGCCGCCGGCGCTAAAAAAAGCATCTGCCGCGGCTGTAAAGTTGTCCGCGGGGACGTCCTGTGCCGAGTACGCCAGATTTTGACCGGTTTGCTCGGCAAACAGTTTGTGTATTCTGGGCGATTTACTGTGGTTGATCGGATGGCCGAATACCGCGTATCGATCGGATAGGCTCGAGTCGGGGATGTTGGCGACGCTGTAGAGGTTATCGTTCATGCCGGAGATCATCCTCGGCTGAGCCACTGGGCGGCGGCTTTGGCGTAATAGGTCAGGATGGCGTCGCAGCCGGCACGTTTGAAGGCCAGCAGCGATTCCAGCACGACTTGCCGTTCGTCCAGCCAGCCGTTGGCGCTGGCAGCCTTCAGCATGGCGTATTCGCCGCTGACCTGATAGGCGAAGGTCGGTACGCCAAAGTGGTCTTTGGCGCGGCGGATGATGTCCAGATAAGGCATGCCGGGTTTGACCATGATCATGTCGGCGCCTTCCTGCAGATCCAGCGCGATTTCGCGCAGGGCTTCGTCCGAATTGGCCGGGTCCATCTGGTAGCTGTATTTGTTGCCGCCGGCCAAGTTACCGGCCGAGCCGACCGCATCACGGAACGGACCGTAAAAACTGGAGGCGTATTTGGCCGAATAAGCCAGAATCCGGGTGTTGGTAAAACCGTGGTTTTCCAAAGTATTACGAATCGCGCCGATCCGGCCGTCCATCATGTCCGAGGGCGCGACAATGTCGGCGCCGGCTTCGGCGTGGGACAAGGCCTGCTTGCATAGCACGGCCACGGTTTCGTCGTTGACTACGTAGCCTTGTTCGTTCAGCAGACCGTCTTGGCCGTGCGATGTGAACGGGTCCAAGGCGATATCGGTGATTACGCCGAGTTCCGGCAGCTCAGCTTTCAGCGCTCTTACGCAGCGTTGCGCCAAGCCGTCCGGGTTGAATGCTTCCTCTGCCGCCAAGGACTTCTGGGCCGGATCAATCACGGGAAACAAGGCTATCGCGGGTATGCCCAGCTCCAACAAGGTTTCCGCTTCCTTGAGTAATAAGTCTATCGACAACCGGTTGACACCGGGCATTGAGGCGACGGATTGCTGCTGGTTTTGGCCTTCGATGACAAACAGCGGGCAAATCAAGTCGTCACAGCTTAGGCGGTTCTCCTGCATCAGCCGGCGGGAAAAAGTCTGAAAGCGCATGCGCCGCATCCGGGTGGCTGGGAAAAAGTCTTTAGGGTGTGGCATCTGATCCATAGTAATATAATAGGGCATTGGTCGATCCACGGAGGGTGGACCGAAGTCTTTCGCTTGACCGGCTCAGGCCTTTATTCTAGCAGTGTATCGAATCGGGGCACTCTAATTTAGCCGGCAATTCCTTTTGAGATGATTTTATGAGTATCCGAACTTATATGCGTTTTATGTCTGTGTTGGTTTTTAGCGTATTTGCAGTCTTGTCTACGATCGCGCCGGTAGCGGCCGCCGACCTAAGCGAACCGCAAATGGCGATTGAAGACGCTTCCAATAAGCTCAAGCAACGTCTGCAGGACCCGAATTTTCCGCACGATTTCCAAAAAATCAATGCCTTCGTTCAAGAGGTGATTTATCCGCATGTCGATTTCGATCTGATTTCGTCGCTGGTGCTGGGTAAGCTGTGGAAGGACGCTTCCCCCTCTGAGAAGGAAAGTTTCAAAAAGGAATTTCAAACTCTGCTGATCAGAACCTATTCCAGAGCGTTTTTCGAGTTTAAGGATTGGTCCATCCGGTTTTTGCCGGTGACGCCGGAAGAGGACGAGCGCAAAGTCTTGATCAAAACCGAAGTATTGCAGCCTGGATTGCAGCCGATAGCGGTCAATTACCGGATGTTGAACGTTAAAGGCCAGTGGAAAGCTTACGACATCATGATCGAAGGCGTCAGTTTAGTGACCAACTATCGGACCAGTTTCAAAAACGAAGTCGAGCGTACCGGTTCGTTGCAGGAAGTAATAAATCAGTTGGCGAAACGCAATACTGAAGCGCTAAACGCCAAAAACAACTCCTAAGTGTTCTCCTCGGATTCCGGCCACGCCTAAAGGTGGGGCCGGAATCCAGCTTCCTGTTCATGTCATCCCTCAAAGATTCTCTTTACGCCAATCCGCTTGGCGAAGTCGGTGCATTTAAATTCGACGAAGCCGTGGTCAAGGTGTTTCCGGACATGATTCAGCGTTCGGTGCCCGGCTATCCGGCGATTATCTCGGCCATCGGCCTGTTGGCCGGCCGCTTTGCCAGGGATGACAGCGTTTGCTTCGACTTGGGCTGTTCTCTGGGGGCGGCGAGTCTGGCTATGCGGCAGCAAATCACCGCGAAGAATTGCCGTGTCGTGGCCGTCGATTGTTCCGAAGCAATGGTCGAGCAGTGTCGGAAAAATCTAGCGGACTCTGCGGTCGCGGGGGTGGATGTGGTGTGTGCCGACATTCGCGACATCCCGATCGAGAACGCGTCGGTCGTGGTGTTGAATTTTACGCTGCAATTTATTCCGTTGGCGGACCGGGAGGCTTTCTTGGCCAAGCTCTATGGTGGATTGCTGCCCGGCGGAATTTTGATTTTGTCGGAAAAATTGGCGTTCGATGATACGCGGCAACAGGAATTGCAGACCGAGATGCATCACTTGTTCAAAAAGGCACAGGGCTACAGCGAGCTGGAAATCAGCCAAAAGCGCAGTGCGCTGGAAAACGTGCTGATTCCGGAAACGTTTGCAGTGCATCGGCAGCGCTTGGTTTCAGTGGGTTTTTCCAGTGTCGAGGTTTGGTTCCAGTATTTCAACTTCGCATCGATGATTGCGTTGAAATGTTAGGTTACGACGATTTGTACGCCTCACTACGGGAGGCGGGCGACCGGGTTTGGGGTGAGAGTTTGCCCGGACAATTGGCTGCGGCGTTTAACGATGCCGCGCACGGCGATTTGCCGCGTTGGCGCCAGGTGGTTGACGATTTGCCGCGTTACCCGGCCTCCAGTATCGATTTGGCGAATGCGGTGCGGATCGGTGTCGATTCGGATATTTCCGATGTTGCCAGAGAGCAATTGCGCGAACAGCTGATGAAGTTGCATCCTTGGCGGAAAGGGCCTTACCGGATATTTGGCATCGATATCGATACCGAATGGCGTTCCGATTGGAAATGGGAGCGTCTGAAAAATGGGATCGCTCCGCTGTCAAATCGGGCAGTGCTCGACGTCGGCTGTGGTAATGGTTACCACTGTTGGCGAATGCTGGGAGCGGGGGCGCGATTGGTGGTTGGCATCGATCCTACCATGCTCAGCGTGATGCAGTTTCAGGCGATACGTAAGCTCCACGGGCCGGCGCCGATTTACGTCTTGCCGCTGGGGATCGAAGACGTGCCGGCCAATTTGGGATGGTTCGATACCGTGTTTTCGATGGGGGTGTTGTACCACAGGCGCTCGCCGATCGATCATTTGTTGGAATTGAAAGGTTGTTTGCGGCCGGGCGGCGAGTTGGTTCTGGAAACGCTGGTGGTCGAGGGTGACGAGCGCCAAGTTTTACTGCCGGCCGGCCGTTACGCGCAAATGCGCAACGTCTGGTTTTTGCCCAGTTGCCAGGCGCTGGAATTATGGATGCAGCGTTGCGGCTATAAGGATATTCAGTTGCTGCATGTCGGCAAAACCACGGTCGAGGAGCAGCGTAGTACGGAATGGATGCGGTTTCATTCCTTGGCCGATTTTCTCAATCCGGGTTCTCCCAAGTTGACCAGCGAAGGTTTGCCGGCACCGATGCGGGCGATTCTGAAGGCTAGCGTTTAAATATAGGTTGGCAATTCTAAATTATTGTAATTCGACAGTAACATTCTAGAATTGCCTAGCTTGAAAAATGCGCCGACACGGGTTCGGTTTTTTCAGGCATTCAACCATTAAAACGGGAGTCCAAATATGAAAAAATTAATTACCATTTTGATGTTATGTTCCTTCTCTGTGTTTGCCGAGCCGATTGACATCAATCGAGCGGATGCCGAGACCATCGCTAAGGAGTTAACCGGAATCGGGCCGAAGAAAGCGGAAGCGATTTTGCAGTACCGAAAGGAGCATGGGGATTTTAAGACGCCAAAGGATCTGGAAAATGTCCCTGGTATCGGTGCAAAAACGGTTCAGCAAAACGAGAAGAACATAATATTCGGCGATTCAGCGGCAGCGGAAAAGTCAGCGAAATCGGAAAAGTCGGCAGAGCCGAAAAAAGCCAAATAGGCGCCTGATTTCCGGCTCTTGATTGAATTGTGTTGCGGCTGGTGCCGCAACCGATTGCTCCGCCCCCTGGAGGTCGATCCGCTGTATTATAGGGGGCGGGCTTTAGCCGAAAGTGCCGCCGTTCCAGCCCCAAAATTCCGCCGGACATTTGCTGAACTCGATATAAATCCGATCCGGCTTGATCTCCAGTTTATTTGACAGGAGCTGGCACAGCTCTGCGGCTAAGTTTTGTGCTTGGTTTTTGGTCAAGCCGATACTTTTGCATTCCAAGTAGGCCAGGGGCTGGTCGTTGCCGGCGAAAAGCATAGAGCCCTCGCTGGCCAATTGAACCATCACGTAGCGTTCGGGTTTACCGGTCTCGGTTGCGACAAGTTTGGATAATTCGCCGAGTAATTCCTTGGCTTGCTCGACATTTACTGGGGAGTTGGTGTTGAGTTTCAGGTAAGGCATGCGTTCTCCTTCACGAGTTTATGCATTGATGTCGTGCCATCGTTCGACGATCCGGTATTCTACGCCCGAAGGGGTATGGAGGGATTCCGCCAGGCAAAATCCGTTCGATTGCCACAAGACAGGGGTTATATTCACTTCGGGTTTGCAGCGGGCTTTTTTGGTTAACGTGGCATGTGGCTTGTAAGGCCGGCAGTCGGTAATAATGCCGCTTCGGTCTGCAATTCCGGCCAGCTCGGTGTGGAATCGCAGGAAGTTTGGATCGAAACCGCTCGCTGTCAGGCACAAGACTTTCGGTTTTTCCCAGAAATCCAGTCGGTCTAATACAAGCTCGGTTGGAATATCTTTGAGTTTGGCCGCTTCCTGCGTCACCTCTGTCTGCTGCTTGGCGTTGACCTTGCCCAAAAATAGCAAGGTAATGTGCAGATTGTGTGTTGCAACCGGTTTGCCGCAACCAGCCAGTTGTTTGCAAACGGCGGCGCATGCCGAACGCGTGGCCGGAGTGGGCCATAGTGCAAAAAACAGGCGTCTCAATCAGCTATCCTCCTGTGTCGGAAGTGCAGTGTCGAAGTGTGCGGTTTGTTGCCGAGTTTTGCAATTCCGGTTTGGCAATAACGCGATCGATTGCGGTGTAGTTCCGAGGTGCGGGGTGGGAAGGGTTTTTAGTGGCATGCGATCTGTCCGTTACGCAAATGTAGCATTTCGATTGCGTCGTCAGCCTATGTGGCGCTTGCGGTTGCTAAGGATTGACATACCTGCTGTTTCTATCTTACAGTTACAGATGCATCACACGTACGTGACAAGCCTAGCGGGTTGTGGCAATTTGCAAGAATCGGCTATTACTAAAAATTAAAAACTTTCGGAGCACATCACATGGCAAGACCATTAATTCAAATGGCGTTGGACTCACTGGATTTCAACCAAACTGTGGCATTGGCTGACCAAGTCGCCCCTTATGTCGATATCTTTGAAATCGGTACCCCTTGCATCAAATATAACGGCGTCAACTTGGTGAAAGAGTTGAGAAACCGTTACCCAGACAAATTGTTGTTGGTCGACCTGAAAACCATGGACGCCGGCGAATACGAAGCAGGCGCTTTCTACGCAGCCGGCGCAGATATCTGCACCGTATTGGGCGTATCCGGTTTGGCTACCATCGGTGGCGTAATCAAAGCGGCAAAAAAATACGCTGCTGAAGTACAAGTTGACCTGATCAACGTGCCAAGCAAATCCGAGTGCGCACGCGAATCAGCCAAACTGGGCGCGCAAATCATGGGCGTTCACACCGGTCTGGACGCGCAAGCGGCTGGTCAAACCCCATTCACCGACTTGAATGAAGTCGCTTCTTTGGGTTTGAACGTTCGCGTTTCTGTTGCCGGCGGTATTAAACCGGCAACCATCGACCAAACCGTTAAAGCCGGTGCCAATATCATCGTCGTCGGTGCGGCTATTTACGGTGCGCCATCACCTGCCGAAGCGGCTCGTGAAATCCGTGAATTGGTTGACGCGGCGGCGGTGTAAGCCATGCATCAAGAGTTAATCATAAACAAAATTTCCAGCATTCTGGAAGCCACCCCCGATTCGCACGACAAAGCTTTGGTCGATATGCTGGATCAAGCCAAGAGAATCTTCGTCTCTGGTGCCGGTCGCTCGAAGCTCGTTGGTAATTTCTTCGCCATGCGCTTGATGCACGGCGGTTATGACGTCAGTGTTGTTGGGGAAATTGTAACGCCGAGCATTAAAAACGGTGATTTGTTAATCATCATTTCCGGTTCTGGCGAAACAGAGCAATTGATCGCGTTTACCAAAAAAGCGAAAGAAGTCGGCGCTAAAATCGTATTGATTTCTGCCAAGGACGACTCGACTATTGGCGATATGGCGGATATTACGCTGCAAATCGGCCGTTCCGAGCAATACGGCAAAGTTAAAGGCATGCCTATGGGTACTGTGTTTGAATTGTCCACCTTGCTGTTTTTGGAAGCTACCATTTCTCACGTAATTCACGAGAAAGGTATTCCCGAAGAGGAAATGAGATCAAGACACGCCAATTTGGAATAATTGCGTATAGCCTACGGTCTGGCGCAGCCTGCCGTAGGCCCAACAGATAACAAGTGGGCGTCAAGGTGATACCGATTCCAGCAGTCTAAGAGCAAGAGTGTGGTATTGGTCTTCCTTGAAATTTACCAAGCCTCAGCCAGAGCGGCGTTTGACATCACAAACGTGCACTTAAAATAACAAGTTAAAGGAGACCAACATGCCTTCGCGTCGAGACTTAGCGAACGCCATCCGCGCACTTAGCATGGACGCGGTACAAAAAGCCAATTCAGGACACCCTGGAGCCCCGATGGGGATGGCCGATATCGCCGAAGTACTGTGGAACGATTTTCTGAACCACAACCCCAATAACCCGAAATGGGCCAACCGCGACCGCTTCGTGCTGTCCAACGGTCACGGCTCCATGCTGATTTACTCATTGTTGCACCTGTCGGGCTACAACCTGCCGATCGACGAACTGAAACAGTTCCGTCAACTGCATTCCAAAACCCCGGGCCACCCTGAATACGGCTACACCGACGGCGTCGAAACCACCACCGGCCCGCTGGGCCAAGGCATCACCAATGCTGTCGGTTTCGCCATCGCCGAACGCGCCCTGGCCGGCCAATTCAACCGCCCCGGTCATGACATCGTCGACCACCACACCTACGTATTCCTGGGTGACGGCTGCCTGATGGAAGGCATCTCCCACGAAGCCTGCTCGCTGGCCGGCTCCATGAAACTGGGCAAACTGATCGCCATCTACGACGACAACAACATCTCCATCGACGGCGAAGTCCGCGGTCACGGCGACGTCACCGGCTGGTTCCTGGACAACACCCCGGCCCGCTTCGAAGCCTACGGCTGGCACGTCATCCCCAAAGTCGACGGCCACGACCCGGACGCAGTGAAAAAAGCCATCGAAGAAGCCAAAAAAGTCAGCGACAAACCGTCCATCATCTGCTGCCAAACCATCATCGGCTTCGGCTCGCCGAACAAACAAGGTAAAGAAGAATGCCATGGTGCTGCGCTGGGTGAAGCCGAAGTGGCCGCCACCCGCGAACAACTGGGCTGGCCGCACGCCCCGTTCGAAATTCCGGCCGACATCTACGCCGGATGGGACGCCAAAGCCAAAGGCGACCGTTTGGAAAGCGCCTGGAACGCCAAATTCGCCGCCTACCAAGCCGCGCACCCGGAACTGGCTGCCGAATTCGAACGCCGCATGGCCGGTAAATTACCAGCCGACTGGAGCGAAAAAGCCAACGCCTTCATCGCCGACGTCAACGCCAAAGCCGAAACCATCGCCAGCCGCAAAGCCTCGCAAAACACCCTGAACGGCTTCGGCCCGTTGCTGCCGGAACTGCTGGGCGGCTCCGCCGACCTGGCCGGCTCCAACCTGACCCTGTGGAAAGGCTGCAAAGACATCAACGCCCCTGGTCACGACGGCAACTACGCCTACTACGGCGTGCGCGAATTCGGCATGAGCGCCATCATGAACGGCATCACCCTGCACGGCGGCTTCAAAGCCTACGGCGCCACCTTCCTGATGTTCAGCGAATACGCCCGTAACGCCCTGCGCATGGCCGCCCTGATGAAAGCGCCGACCATCTTCGTCTACACCCACGACTCCATCGGCCTGGGCGAAGACGGTCCGACCCACCAACCGATCGAACAAACCGCCACCTTGCGCATGATTCCGAACATGCACGTCTGGCGTCCGTGCGACGCGGTCGAATCGGCGATTTGCTGGAAAGCGGCGATCGAACGCCAAGACGGCCCGAGCACCCTGATCTTCTCACGGCAAAACCTGCCGCACATGGCTCGTAGCCAAGCCCAGATCGACGCGATTGCCAAAGGCGGTTACATCCTGAAAGACAGCAACGGCACCCCGGATGCGATCATCATCGCCACCGGTTCCGAAGTCGAACTGGCCGTCAAAGCTGCCGAAGCGCTGGCCGCGAAAGGCAAAAACATCCGCGTGGTGTCCATGCCGTCGACCAACGTGTTCGAAGCCCAGGACCAGGCCTACAAAGACAGCGTATTGCCAGCGAGCGTGACCAAACGCGTCGTGGTCGAAGCGGGCGTGACCGACAGCTGGTGGAAATATGCCGGCAGCCAAGGCCGCGTGGTAGGCATGGACCGTTTCGGCGAATCGGCCCCGGCCGGCCAGCTCTTCAAAGAGTTCGGCTTCACCGTGGACAATGTCGTCGCTAACGTCGAAGCCGTTCTTTAATTTTGATAATCAGTAGGCGAAGCTCCGGCTTTTGAAATATCAAATGGCCGGGCTTCTCTTTTCCAACAGCTATAGGTGAAAGACGTGAAAATGAATGAATTGACAAAAGGCGTAATGGCGGCGTTATTGCTGACCAGTTCCGTAGCAATGGCAGAGTCGGATTATCCGGCGGCTGATTATCAGCCAAAAGTTCTGTATACCAATCCGGATTACAAACCGGAAGCAGCTCCCGCCGCTAAAGCAGCCGCGCCTGCGCCGGCTGCTAAAGCTGTAGAAGTGGTAGAAAACGATCCAAATTATCCTGCGACCAATTTCCACCCCAAAGTAGTTTTCAGCGACTCGGCTTATAAACACGATAAGACCGCTCCGCAAGCACCTGGTGCCCGTTCGTCTTCCGCATCGTCTGCGTCGGCAGCGAGCAGCGACGCTAGCGAGGAGGTAAGTTCAAGTGCCGGAGAAAAAGGTTCGTCCAACAACAGTTTGTTGGGGCTGGTCGCCTTGGCTGCTGTTGGCTTCTTCCTGTTTAACAAGAAAGGTGGAGCCGGTTCCGCTTCCGGCGGTGGTTCAGACGCGACTTACGGCGATGCTAGCGGCTCTACAGGCGTCGAAAAATATATCGACAGACTGGGTATTAATAAAACCGGCGTTGCTAAGTATTTGGAGAAACAAGACTCCACTCCTGCAACCGGTGTTGCTAAATATATGGCGAAGCAAATCATCAAGGACAGAGAAGGCGCTGCGGCGAAAGCCACAGGCGTGGAAAAGTATTTGCGCGATAAAGTGTAATTTATCGCGAATTATTCTTAGGTAGAAGTCCGGTGGGGTGATTGTCCCGCCGTTATCTGCGGAATCGCCACTTAGCGTGTTTTGGAGAGCCGAATGGCCTCAAAATATGTCAAGTGGCGATTCAGTCTCATATACCCAATTTTGGAAAAACTCCCCATCAAGCATCAAGTGCGAATCGGTAGCTGAAGCGTTCCACTTCAGCAACGATTTTGCCGACGCAAAGGGAATACATTAACCGAGGATATTTTTATGGCAAAAAACTTATTAGAACAACTTCGTGAAATGACTGTCGTGGTGGCCGACACCGGCGACATTCAAGCAATCGAAACTTTCAAGCCGCGCGATGCGACTACCAACCCATCTTTGATTACCGCTGCAGCACAGATGCCACAATATCAAGGCATCGTCGACGATACCTTGAAATCGGCTCGCGCAACTTTGGGCGCTAGCGCTTCTCCTGCGGAAGTTGCTTCCTTGGCTTTCGATCGTCTGGCGGTTTCATTCGGTTTAAAAATACTGGAAATCATTGAAGGCCGCGTTTCAACCGAAGTTGACGCTCGTTTGTCTTACGACACCGAAGGTACTCTGGCCAAGGCTCGCGACATTATCGCTCAGTATAAAGCTGCCGGTATCGACACCGAGAAGCGGATTCTGATCAAGATCGCTGCCACATGGGAAGGCATTCAAGCTGCCGCGGTGCTGGAAAAGGAAAACATTCACACCAACCTCACCCTGCTGTTTGGCATGCATCAAGCGATCGCGTGCGCTGAAAACGGTATTCAGCTGATCTCGCCTTTCGTCGGCCGTATCTTGGACTGGTACAAAAAAGACACCGGTCGCGATTCTTACGCACCGGATGAAGATCCAGGTGTCTTGTCGGTAACTGAAGTTTACAACTACTACAAAAAATTCGGCTATAAGACTGAAGTAATGGGTGCAAGCTTCCGTAACCTCGGCGAGATTACCGAACTGGCTGGTTGCGATTTGTTGACCATTGCGCCTTCCTTGCTGGCTGAGCTGCAATCTGTTGAAGGCGAACTGCCGCGCAAACTGGATCCGGCCAAAGCTGCGTCCGCTTCTATCGAGAAAATCAGTGTTGATAAAGCGACTTTCGAGCGTATGCACGAAGAAAACCGCATGGCAAATGAGAAATTGAAAGAAGGTATCGACGGTTTCGCCAAGGCATTGGAAACTCTAGAGAAATTGTTGGCCGACCGTTTGGCGGCGCTGGAAGCGTAAGCGCTGTAATCGCGCACAATCAATGTTGTGCGCGACTTAAGTTGATATGCAAGGCCGCCGAATCGAGTACGCGGCCTTTGTTCATTGTTATATAGGTAAAATTCATGGCAAAAATTTTAGATGTAGTAAAACCTGGCGTTGTCACCGGTGAAGATGTGCAAAAAGTCTTTGCGATCTGCAAAGAAAACAAATTTGCACTGCCAGCGGTTAACGTAATCAGCACCGATACCATTAACTCCGTTTTAGAAGCGGCGGCCAAAGCCAAATCACCTGTTATCGTCCAGTTTTCCAACGGCGGTGCGGCGTTTGTTGCCGGCAAAGGCTTGAAATTGGAAGGCCAAGGCTGTTCGATTCACGGTGCAATCTCCGGCGCGCACCATGTTCACCGGATGGCGGAACTCTATGGCGTGCCTGTGATTTTACATACCGACCATGCCGCTAAAAAATTGCTGCCTTGGGTAGACGGTATGCTGGATGAAGGTGAAAGACATTTCGCAGCGACCGGCAAACCGCTATTCAGCTCGCACATGTTGGATCTTTCCGAAGAAAGCCTGGAAGAAAATATCGAAATTTGTGGTAAATATCTGGAACGCATGTCGAAAATGGGCATGACGCTGGAAATCGAATTGGGTTGCACCGGCGGCGAAGAAGACGGCGTCGATAACAGCGGCATGGACCACTCTGCGTTGTACACCCAACCGGAGGATGTTGCCTACGCTTACGAGCGCTTGAGCAAAATCAGCCACCGCTTCACCATTGCCGCATCATTCGGTAACGTTCACGGCGTGTACTCACCCGGTAATGTCAAACTGACCCCAAAAATTTTGGACAACTCGCAAAAATACGTGTCCGAAAAATTCGGCCTGCCGAATAACTCATTGACCTTTGTCTTCCACGGCGGCTCGGGTTCTTCTCCGGAGGAAATCAAAGAATCCATCAGCTACGGTGTCGTCAAAATGAATATTGACACCGATACCCAATGGGCTTCATGGGAAGGCGTGATGAACTACTACAAGAAGAACGAAGGCTATTTGCAAGGCCAAATCGGCAATCCGGAAGGCGCCGATAAGCCGAACAAAAAATA
This sequence comes from Methylomonas sp. EFPC3, assembly GCF_029643245.1. Lineage (NCBI taxonomy): Bacteria > Pseudomonadati > Pseudomonadota > Gammaproteobacteria > Methylococcales > Methylococcaceae > Methylomonas > Methylomonas sp. EFPC3. Next base: position 2,687,073 of record NZ_CP116398.1, on the reverse strand, counting down.
CTATGATCCTCGGGTATGGCAACGCGCCGGCCAAGAAGGCATGGTTGTCCGTCTGCAGCAAGCGTTCCAAGAACTGAACGCCGTCAACTCTTTGTAACAAGTGCTATCCAGCTGCAAAAGCATTCTGCTTTTGCAGCTTCCCGCTTACTCGTCGTTGGCAATTAGTCAAATTGTTGACGATCCGTTCCGCCAGTCCATGCTGTCTCAGCACGCTAAATTCGGTTTTGTAGCCTCGCCGTATTCTTTCGGCCGACTATACTATCATTCTAAAACCATGATTTTTCTTGTATGATCGAAAAACACTGAGTCGGCATACTCTTGGTTTTCGGTTTGACCAATAACGTGGCATGCGTTGTGCTTTAAGAGTAATAAAGGTGAAAAATGGCTGAAACTCAAGGAAAAGACGAAGGAAAAAAATCATCCAAAAAACTGATAATCATCATTGCGGTGGTTGTCTTGGCGTTGGCTGGCGGTGGAGCGGCCTATTTTTTCTTGGCCAAACCGGCCGAGAATGGCAAAGAAGCGGCCGAGGCAAAACATGGCGAGGATAAACATGCCGAGTCGTCCGCGCATGAAGCCGAAACCGATCACGACAAGCCGCCCGAGCCCGATGTGTATTACGCGTTTCCTACCCCTCTACTGGTCGACTATCCGAGCGGGGCGAGCGCCCGAGTCATCAAAATTTCTCTGACCGTTTTAACCAAAGGCGAAGCCAGCATAGAAGCCATGAAAAAACACGAGCCGATGATCCGGAACAATTTACTGATGGTCATTAGCTCGGTGGGCGCCGACAAAGCGAAGACATTGGAAGGTAAGCAGGAATTGCGGGCAATGATGCAACAAGAGATTGGCAAGGTTTTGGAAAAGATGGCAGGCAAGAATACGCTTAAAGAAGTCTATTTCACTGATTTCATAATGCAATAAATGTCTACCGCCGATTTACTCTCCCAGGATGAAATTGATGCGCTGCTGCACGGCGTAGACGACGGCGATGTCGAAACGGCGGCCGACGACGACGAACGCGGTCGCGGGGCGACCAGGCTTTACGATTTCAATAGCCAAGAACGAATCGTTCGCGGCAGGATGCCGACCTTGGAAATGGTCAACGAGCGTTTCGCTCGCCATTTCCGTATCGCATTGTTCAACTTTTTGCGCCGTGCGGCCGAGATATCGGTATCCGGGATACAGGTACAGAAGTTTTCCGAATTCATTCAGGGTTTGTTCGTTCCGACCAATTTGAACGTGATCAGGATGTCGCCATTGCGCGGCCGGGCGTTGATTGTGATGGAACCGCGCTTGGTATTCACTGCCGTGGATAACTTTTTTGGCGGTGGCGGCCAGTTTTACAACAAGGTCGAAGGTCGCGAGTTCACGCCTACCGAGATGCGGATCATCCGCTTGATTATCGACATGATTTTCAAGGACTTGGCTGAAGCCTGGAAGCCGGTGATGGATGTCGAGTTCGAATACATTAATTCCGAAGTAAACCCGCAATTTGCCAATATCGTCAGCCCTTCCGAGATCGTAGTCATATCGACGATACACGTGGAATTGGAGGGCGGCGGCGGCGACATCAACATCGCGATGCCGTATTCGATGATTGAGCCGATCAGAGAGTTATTAGACGCTGTCACCAGCGACCGAGGAGAAGTCGATGGTCGTTGGCAGGAATCGTTACGGGTCGAAATCATGCGTAGCGAAGTCACATTGAACAGCAAATTAGTTGAAAAAGAAATGTTTATCAGCGAAGTCATCGCGCTTAAAAAAGGCGATGTAATACCGATCGAATTGCCGGAGACCGTGTTGTTGGAGGTTGAGAACGTGCCGGTATTTCGCGGTAAGCTAGGCTTGTCGGATGGCAATTATGCTATTGAAATTATTGACAAAATGACGCTCGATAATATTTGAGACATGGGAAGGGATTGAGATGAGCGAGAACGACGAAATTGGTGACGATTGGGCCGCGGCCATGAACGAGCAGGCGGAAGCCGAAGCGGAAGCGGATTGGGGCGATGCCTTGAAGGAACAAGCGGCCGTGTCGAAGGGGTCAAGCGGCTATTCCACCGCCGAATTTCCGGACTTGGGCGACAGTAAGCCCAAGCCGACCGCTGGCGGCGAAGAGGTGAAGCTGGACGTAATTTTGGATGTGCCGGTTACCGTGTCGCTGGAAATCGGCAGAACCAAAATAAATATCCGTAACCTGTTGCAGCTTAACCAGGGTTCGGTAGTGGAATTGGACCGTTTCGCGGGCGAACCGATGGACGTGCTGGTTAATGGGACGCTTGTGGCCCACGGCGAGGTGGTTGTGGTAAACGACAAATTCGGTATCCGTTTGACCGATATTATCAGCCCTTCGGAACGGGTGCGAAAACTGGGTTGAACATTGTGCAAAGTCTGGCAAGGTTGATATTTGCGATGGGGCTGGTGTCCTGTGCTTGGGCCGAAGACTCGCCCACCGCGCCCAAGGCGGGGGCCAAACTCGTGACCTCAGCGGACGTGGCGCAATGGGTGTTGGCCTTGCTGTTGGTGTTGGCGCTGTTTTTGTCGTTGGCCTGGGCGTTGAAAAAAACTGGGGGATTGGGTTTTGCCGGCAAAAACAAATTAGCGGTACTGGCCGGGCTGTCACTGGGCTTGAGGGAAAAGCTGATTTTGGTCCGCGTCGGCGAAAAAGAATTATTGTTAGGTGTCAGCAGCGGCCGTATCGACAAATTACTCGAGTTGGAAGGCGAGCAACGCTTATTCGCCGACCAGTCCGACCCGCAAAGTGTCAGCCCGTTTGCGAAGAAATTATTGCAAGCCATGCAAAGTAAAGCTGATGAACGGGCCTAGTAAGCTGATTTTGGTTTTGCTGGGAGGCTGTGGATTACTGTGGGCTGCGGGGGTGCAGGCGGTGCCCGGTGTGGATGCGATTACGGTGACCAGTAATTCCAAAGGCGGCGAAACCTATACGGTCACAATCCAGATTTTGGCTCTGATGACGCTATTGACGCTGCTGCCGGCGTTATTGTTGTCAATGACCGCGTTTACCCGGGTCATGATCGTGTTGGGGCTATTGCGGCAGGCGATCGGCGCAGCGCAAGCTCCCAGCAACCAAGTCTTGCTGGGGTTGTCGTTATTCCTGACGATTTTCATTATGACCCCGGTGCTGGAAAAGGTGAACGAAACCGCGGTACAGCCTTACCTGGAAGAAAAGATCGATGCCGTCACCGCTCTACAAAAGGCGTCGGAACCGTTCAAACAATTCATGTTAAAGCAAACGCGCGAGGCGGATTTGGATACCTTCGTCCGGATATCCGGCCGTGAGCAAATCAACAAACCCGAAGACGTGCCGTTTTCGTTGTTGGTGCCGGCATATGTCACCAGTGAATTGAAAACCGCATTTCAGATCGGCTTTCTGATTTTCCTGCCGTTTCTGGTGATCGATCTGGTCGTGGCCAGCGTACTGATGTCGATGGGGATGATGATGCTGTCGCCGATGATCGTGTCCTTGCCGTTTAAAATCATGTTGTTCGTGCTGGCCGACGGTTGGACCATGGTCATGGAAATGCTGGCGGCCAGTTTTTACGTGTAGGCCTGAATGTGACTCCGGAAACGATCTCAAACGTAGCGCAGGACACGGTATTGATCGGCCTGAAACTGATGGGGCCGATATTGATCGCTTCCCTGGTCGTGGGCTTGCTGGTTTCGATGTTTCAGGCGGCAACCTCGATCCAGGAACAGACTCTGACCTTCATCCCCAAGTTGGTCGCGATTATCGCGGTACTAATGATTGCGGGTCCGGGGATGCTGCAAATGCTGATCGATTATTTCCAGGACTTGATGCGCGATATTCCCTCCTTGATCGGATGAACGTCACCGAAAACGAGATATTGGGCTATCTCGCCGGTTTCATCTGGCCATTCTTTCGCATTAGTTCGATGTTCATCACCATCCCGGTTTTCAGCGTTAACGCCTTGCCGGCCAGGGTCCGCGTGATCGCAAGCCTGCTGATCACTTTGGCGATATTTCCGACTTTGCCGGCCATGCCGACAATCGACGTATTCGGTTACCAAGGTTTACTGGTCGCCGTCCAGCAGGTTGTCCTGGGCGCTACTGCCGGCTTCATTCTGCAAATGGTGTTTTCAATCATGCTGTTCGCCGGTCAGGCCATCGCCTACAGCATGGGGCTTGGCTTCGCCTCGATGGTCGATCCGGTCTCGGGCGTGCAAGTCCCGGTCGTGGCGCAATTGTTCGTGATCAGCGGCAGTCTGTTGTTTTTGGCCGTGGACGGTCATTTGCTGTTGATCGAAATGCTGGCGCAAAGCTTCCATACTCTGCCGATTGCGGCAACCGGAATCGGAAAAGCCGATTTGTGGCGGGTGGCGTTATGGGGCGGCACCATATTCGCCGACGGCTTATTGTTGGCAATGCCGGTGATGGCAGCGTTGCTGTTCGTCAATATCAGTTTTGGCGTGGCTTCCAAAGCTGCGCCGCAATTGCAGATTTTCGGCGTCGGCTTTCCGGTAACCATCATGTTGGGGATGGTCTTGATTTGGGTAGGATTACCGACCTTGCTGGAAGTCTTCGCCGATATGTTGCACCAGGGCTTTGCGTTGGTGAACGAGTTGTTGAGGTTGCAGTAAGTGGCGGAAGAATCCGGTCAGGACAAAACCGAAGACCCCACCGGCAAGCGGCTCACCGACTCGCGTAAAAAAGGCCAGGTTCCCCGCTCCAAAGAACTGAATACCTTTGTCACGCTGATGGTCAGTTCGGCGCTGTTCTTTTATGCCGGCCAGGGCATGTGGCATGGTTTGTTGGAGGTGATGAAGCGGCCGCTGCGAGTATCGCGCGAGCAAATTTTCGACCCGGTGACCTTGACCACCTACCTAAAAACGGCTTTTGCCGACGGCGTTTGGATCATTCTGCCGTTCTTGGCGGTGTTGGCGGTTTTCGATCTGGTGGCGGCGACGCTGTTGGGCGGCTGGAACTTTACCAGCGAAGGCTTTGCCTTTAATTTCGCCAAATTGAATCCTTTGACCGGCGTCAAAAAAATTCTCGGCGTCCAGGGTGTGGTCGAATTGGTCAAGGCGGTGTTGAAGACCGTATTGGTGGCGCTGGTGGCGTGGAATCTGTTCAAATGGAATTTCGACGAATTCATGGCATTGAGCAGGCTGCCGATTGCGCAGTCGGTGCAGCAGGCCGGCGAAATGATATCGGTCTCGCTGCTGATTTTAAGCGCCACGTTCGTGTTGCTGGTGATGCTGGATGCGCCTTACCAACTGTGGAATTACCAGCGGCAACTGAAAATGACCAAGCAGGAAGTCCGCGACGAATCCAAGGAGCAGGAGGGCAGTCCGGAAGTCAAAGGTCGGCAACGGCGGCTGCAAATGGAAGCGGCGCAACGGCGGATGATGGACGCAGTGCCCAGTGCGGATGTCATCGTTACCAATCCGACCCATTTTGCTGTTGCATTGAAATACGACCAGAGCGGCAACGGAGCGCCGGTGCTGGTCGCCAAAGGCGTCGATTTGATCGCGGCGCAGATCCGGCAGTTGGCGATAGGCGCCAAAGTGCCGCTGGTAGCGGCGCCGTCGTTGGCCCGCGCTTTGTACTATTCCACCGATTTGAACCGGGAAGTCCCGCGCGGCCTGTTTTTGGCGGTCGCGCAGGTATTGGCCTATGTTTACCAATTACGCGCTTCCTCTCAATACGGCTGGATCAAGCCGGTGCCGCCGGGCGACGTCCCGGTGCCCGATGATTTCAAACAATAGCGCCTTACCGAGCCCGTTATGGATTTCAGCAAATTAACCAATGCCTTGAAAATGGTCACCGGCCTCGGTCTGGGGGCGCCATTGTTGATCATCATGCTGTTGTCGCTGTTGATCCTGCCGCTACCGCCGTTCGTGCTGGACCTGTTTTTTACCTTCAACATCGCGTTTTCGCTGATTATCCTGCTGGTGGTGGTTTACACCCTGAAGCCGTTGGAATTCGCCTCGTTTCCGACCGTGATTCTGATCGCGACGTTGCTGCGGCTGGCGTTGAACGTGGCCTCGACCAGGGTTGTGCTGATTCGCGGCCACGAAGGCGGCGATGCGGCCGGTAAAGTGATCGAGGCATTCGGCTCGTTCGTGATCGGCGGCAATTTTGCAGTCGGTATCGTCGTGTTTGTGATCCTGATCGTGATCAATTTCATGGTGGTGACCAAGGGTGCCGGGCGGGTGGCCGAAGTCAGCGCGCGGTTTACCCTGGACGCGATGCCCGGCAAGCAAATGGCGATCGACGCCGACTTGAATTCCGGCCTGATCAATCAGGACGAGGCGCGTGCCCGGCGCGAAGAGGTGGCCGCCGAGGCCGACTTCTACGGTTCTATGGACGGTGCCAGCAAATTCGTGCGCGGCGATGCGGTGGCCGGCATCATCATCATGTTCGTTAACATGATCGGCGGGTTGGCGATCGGTGTCGGCCAACACGGCATGAGTTTCTCCGATGCGGCCAACGTCTATGTGTTGTTGACGATTGGCGACGGCTTGGTCGCCCAGATTCCGTCCTTGTTACTGTCGGTGGCCGCGGCGATGGTCGTAACCAGGGTACGCGGCGCCAAACAGGACATCGGCAAGCAATTGACCTCGCAGATGTTCGAGGATCCGAAAACCCTGTTGGTCACCGCGGCAGTGATGGGCTTGCTCGGCATCATTCCCGGTATGCCGAATCTGGTATTCATCCTGCTGGCATCGACTTTGGCCGGCGGCGCCTATTTGATCGATCGCCGCCGCAAATTGGAGGAGGAAACCGCCTTGGCGGCGGTGAATATCGCCTCGCCGCAAGCGGCTAAGACCGAAATCAAAGAGCTCGGATGGGACGATGTGATGCCGGTCGACGCGATCGGGTTAGAGGTTGGCTACCGGCTGATTCCGCTGGTGGACCGCAACCAGGGCGGCCAATTGATGATGCGGATCAAAGGCGTACGCAAGAAATTGTCGCAAGAACTTGGGTTCCTGATTCCGTCGGTACATATTCGCGATAACCTGGATCTGGCGCCCACGGAATACCGGATTTCGTTGATGGGGGTCAGCGTCGGCGAGGCCAATATCATGCCGGAAAAAGAAATGGCGATTAACCCCGGTCGGGTGTTCGGTAGTTTGCCTGGTGCGCCTTGCAAGGACCCGGCTTTCGGTTTGGATGCGGTCTGGATAGACGGCAATCAAAAAGACCAGGCGCAGACTCTGGGTTACACAGTGGTCGATCCCAGCACCGTTGTCGCCACCCATCTCAGCCATGTCTTGCAAAGTAATGCCCACGAACTGTTCGGTTACGAAGAGGCGCAGCAGCTACTGGACAATCTGGCCAAGCTGGCGCCGAAGTTGGTCGAGGATTTGGTGCCGAAAACCCTGCCGTTGGGCGTGTTGGTAAAAGTGTTGCAAAACCTGCTGCAAGAGCGGGTCTCGATTCGGGATATGCGGACCATCGCCGAAACTTTGGCGGAGTACGGGGTCAAGAGTCAAGATCCGGACATCTTAACTTCGGCGGTGCGTGCCTCGTTAGGCCGGTCAATTGTGCATGAAATCAATGGGGTACAGGTTGAAATTCCTGTTATTACCCTCGATCCAGGGTTGGAACAGATATTGCATAAGTCATTGCAAACGGCGGGCGAGAGCGGGGCCGGCTTGGAGCCGGGTCTGGCCGAGCAGATGCACAAATCCCTGGAGGACAGTGCGCAGCGGATGGAAATGGAAGGGCAATCACCGGTTTTGCTGGTGTCTTCCTTCATCCGTCCTTGGTTGGCTCGCTTCGTTCGCCATTCGATACCGGGGCTACATGTGCTGGCTTATAACGAAATTCCCCAAGATCGGCAGATCAGGGTGGTTTCGACAGTGGGGCAGCGTTAATAAAACAGAGGTTGCGCAATGAAAATCAAACGCTTTTTTGCAGCAGACATACGGCAGGCCATGCGCATGGTCAAAGAAGAATTGGGCGCCGATGCGGTGATTATGTCCAACAAGTCGGTGGACGGCGGTGTCGAAATCGTGGCGGCCCGCGATTTCGACGAGCAGGTGATCCACCGGAATCTGAAACAGCGCGAGGAAGAAAAGGCGCCGGCGCCGGTGCGCGAACCGAAGAAAGTCGATTTGCCCGATTTCGATGGCGACAAAAAACCGTTACATGTGTTGCCCAGCGCCAGAAAACGTAATGCGGACGGTTCGCTGCCGGAAAATCCGATTCGACGCCACATGGACCAGTACATCGGCTACGCTGAAAAACTCCAGGTCGGCAATAGTCAGGCGCAGAAAATAGCTGAAAAAGTCCGTCCTGCGGAAAAACCGGCCTGGGCCGGCGCCGACCCGAAATTGAAACCGGCGCCGCTCGATCCGCGGCCGGTTCAAGCCACTGCGCCGGACAAATTCATCCACGAAATGCGCCAGGAAATGAAGGAACTGCGCAGTATGTTGGACGCCAAGCTGTCCGGTATCGTCATGCAAATGCCGCAACATGGTCAGACCATGCACGAGGAATTGCGCGAGCGTCTGGGCGACTACGGTTTCTCCAGACATTTGTCCGGCAAAATTGCCAACCGCCTGGGTAGCCATAAAAACCTCGAGTTGGCGATGGATAAGGCCAGAGAAATGTTGGCCGGGCTGGTGCCGATTGCCGACGATCGCTTGCTGGAGCAAGGCGGTATTGCGGCGTTGGTCGGTTCGACCGGCGTTGGTAAAACCACGACCGTCGCCAAATTGGCAGCACAATTTATTCTTAAGCACGGCTCTCGCCAAATCGCATTGATCACCACCGATAATTACCGGATCGGGGCCCATGAGCAAATCAACACCTACGGCAGAATTCTGGATGTCCCGGTGCGCGTGGCCGGCGATGCGGACGAGTTGCGTCGGCACATCGATAGCTTTGCCGACAAACGCCTGATTTTGATCGATACGGCCGGCATGAGCCAGCGCGATATGCGTTTGGCCGAACAGCTGAAAACTCTACAACACGGCGATTTGCCGATCCGTTCTTACCTGGTGATGTCGGCAACGACGCAATACAAAGCAATGCTGGAAATTATGGATGCGTTCCGAATACTCGAGCCACAAGCGACTATACTTACCAAGATGGACGAGGCTGTCAGTAAGGGAACTGCGTTGTCGGCTGTTATCGAACGGCGGATGCCGGTGTCGTTTATTACCGATGGCCAACAAGTACCGGAGGATATTTATCAGCCGGAAGCCGACACCTTGATTCGGCAGTGCATGAGCGGTAGCGAAGGCGACAGTCCGTATGGCGGCGAATTGAATTACGGCGAGTGGTTGGCGGAAAGCCATGCATAAGCCATTCGATCAAGCAGCTGGAATAAGACAGATGAGACATATGAAACCGGTACGAGTGATCGCCGTGACTAGCGGCAAGGGCGGGGTAGGCAAAACCAACCTTTCCGTGAATATTGGCGTGGCGCTGGCCAAGATCGGCCGGCGGGTCGCCATACTCGATGCCGATATGGGATTGGCCAACGTCGACATTCTATTGGGCCTGTTTCCGGAATTTAACTTGTCGCACGTACTGAACGGCGAGAAAAGCTTGCAAGACATCATGATGACCGGTCCTGCCGGGCTGAAAATTATTCCGGCGTCTTCCGGGATACAACGTATGTCGGATCTGTCCAGTGTCGAGCAGGCCGGTGTAATTCGCGCGTTCAGCGAGATCGATAGAGAACTGGACGTGCTGATTGTCGATACCGCGGCCGGCATTTCGGCCAGCGTGGTCAATTTCGCCCGCGCCTGCCAGGAAATTATCGTCGTGGTTTGCGACGAACCGACTTCGCTGGCCGACGCCTATGCTTATATCAAATTGCTGAACCGAGACTACGGTTTAAACAGCTTTCACATTATTACCAACATGGTGCAGTCGGCAGAGCACGGCCAGGCGTTGTTCAATAAATTGAGCAAGGTGACCGACCGCTACCTGGACGTCGCTTTGCAATTTGTCGGCGCGGTGCCGCAAGACGAATACTTGAAAAAATCGGTGCAAAAACAGGTGCCGGTGGTGGAAGCATTTCCGCAAAGCAAAGCGGCACTGGCAATCAAAAATTTGGCGAGAAAGATCGACCATTGGCCGATCAAACCGAAAGCCGGCGGCTACTTGGAGTTTTTTGTCGAACGCATGATCCAGTACAGCGCAAAAGAGGACGTTGCATGAGTGGAGCGGCAATGTATGCGGCCGTACAGTCCGCAAATATTGACGCTTTGGTGGCGCAGCATACGCCATTGGTAAAACGGATTGCCTACCACTTGATGGGCCGCTTGCCGGATACGGTACAGCTCGACGATTTGATCCAGTCCGGCATGCTGGGGTTGCTGGAGGCGCTGAAACATTACGACGCCGGCCAGGGTGCCAGTTTCGAGACCTATGCCGGCATTCGGATTCGCGGTGCGATGCTGGACGAATTGCGCCGTTCGGACTGGACCCCGCGTTCCGTACATAAAAAGGCGCGCATGGTGGCGGAAGCTATACGCGAGCTTGAGAATACCTTGGGACGCGACGCCAAGGATGCCGAAGTCGCCAAGCATATGGGGATCGATCTGGGCGAATACCACCAGATTTTGCAGGACGCAGTGTCTTGTAAGACCTTTAGCGTCGAAGAATTGATCCAGGGCGAAGACAGTATCATCGACGATGTTCAGGGCCATCACCAGCCGGATGAACTATTGTTACAGCAGAGTTTTCGCAAGGCCTTGGCCAAAGCGATAGCGGAATTGCCGGAGCGGGAACGTCTGGTGATCTCGCTTTATTACGATGAAGAGCTAAATTTACGTGAGATCGGCAAGGTTCTCGATGTCAGCGAGTCGAGAGTCAGCCAAATCTGCAGCCAAGCCATGTTGCGCTTGCGTGCTAGGCTTGCGGATTGGATAGAACGGAAAGATAATGAAAATCCCTGCTAAATTGCGGTTATTTCAAGGTTTTTTTCGTGAGTTTCGGCAATTTGCCTGGTTGTTTCTTAATAAATAATGTGATCTGGGTGGAGATTTTCCTTGGATAAAAATATGCGCATTCTGATTGTCGACGATTTTTCGACAATGCGGAGAATAGTAAAAAACTTGTTAAAAGATCTCGGTTTTACCAACACGGTAGAAGCGGACGACGGTAAATCCGCACTGCCAATTTTGGAAAAAGGCGGGATCGATTTCCTGATTACTGACTGGAATATGCCCGGTATGACCGGCATAGACCTGCTTAAGGCGGTCAGATCGACGCCGAGTCTGGCCAATCTCCCTGTTCTGATGGTGACCGCCGAAGCCAAACGCGAGCAGATCATCATGGCTGCGCAAGCTGGCGTAAACGGGTATGTGATCAAACCGTTTACGGCTGCGACGTTGAAAGAAAAAATCGAAAAGATTTTCGAACGTATCGACGGCTAACACCAGGAAGCGCGCTATGAATAATGAGCTATTGCAATTGGCCCGGGAACTGGTTTCAGCCTTGGAAAAAGGTGACGAAGCGACTGCCGACCAGATTCTGGATCAGGTTGCCGGCGTCAGAGAGACGCAGTTGTTCCAGGAAGTCGGGCGCTTGACTCGGCAATTGCACGACACCATGGTGAGTTTCTCGGTCGATTCGAAGATTACCGAAATGACCGAGCACGACATACCGGATGCCAAGGAGCGCTTGCAGTATGTCATTGCGATGACCGAACAGGCCGCTAACCAAACCTTGACGGCGGTGGAAGAACTGTTGCCGGTTTCGGACGAATTAAGCAATCGGGTCAATCAACTGGCGGGACAATGGAACCGTTTTCTCGATCGGGAAATGCCGTTCGACGAATTCAAGGCCATGAGCGCCGATTTGAGCCAGTATTTCAATCGGTCGCGGCTGGAACTGGACAAAATTCAGGCGGGCTTGAACGACATCTTGATGGCTCAAGGGTTCCAGGACATCACCGGCCAAATCATTCGTCGTGTTATCGATTTGGTGCAGGATCTGGAAAACAGCATGGTCAATCTGATCAAAATTTCCAGCCGTAAAGTCGGGCCAAGTTCGCAGAAGTCGGCCCACGAGAACGAATTGCCGGGGCCGGTGGTGCCTGGTGTGGATGATAGAGAAGGCGATGTTGCGACGAGCCAGGTCGATGTCGATGACTTATTGTCTAGTCTAGGTTTTTGAGGAAAAACGTTATGGCGATCGATCTGGACGATGAAATTTTGCAGGATTTTCTGGTTGAGGCCGGAGAAATTCTGGATTTACTGGGCGAGCAGCTGGTTGAGCTGGAACAGTCGCCCGACGATCTGGATTTACTGAATGCGATTTTTCGAGGCTTTCATACGATTAAAGGCGGTGCGGGATTTCTGGCGATTAGCGAATTGGTGGATGTTTGCCACAATGCCGAAGATGTATTTAACGTATTGCGGCAGGGCGATCGCCAAGTTACGCCGGATTTGATGGACGTGATCCTGCAAGTGGTTGATATCGTCAACGAAATGTTCGGCCAGGTCCGATCCGGCAATGCGCCCAGACCCGCCGACAAAGGCCTGTTGACCCGTTTGAAGGCTTACGCCGAGCCTGCCGGACCGGGGGAGATGGCGGCAGCCGAAGCGGTAGCCGTTGAAACGCCCGTGGAGCCGGTGCCGCCGATTGTCGCGCAAAGCTCTGCGATGCAGGATTTCGACGCCATGCTTGATCCTGAGGAGTTGTTGGCCGGCGATGAATCGGCAGCCGATTCCGACGAGATTACCGAGCAAGAGTTTGAAAATTTATTGGATGCGTTGCACGGAAAAGGCGGCTCGCCGACGGCAAAAACTCAACCCGTCGCCGTATCCGCTCCGGCAGCTGCCGATGACGAAATAACCGAGCAAGAATTCGAAAATTTGCTCGACGAATTGCATGGAAAAGGCAAGTTTTCGGGTGGCGTCGAAACTGCGACAGAGCCGCAGCCAAGTACTCCGGCGGCCGACTCCGGCGACATCACTGAACACGAGTTCGATCAGATCCTTGATCAATTGCACGGCAAAGGTAAATTCGATGCCGCGAATCTGCAAACTATCGATGTATCCACAGCTCCCGCCGCTGAGCTGCGCAGCGAGGATACGCCGAGCTCAGAGCCGCCTGCTGAGCCGGTTGTTGCCAAGCCAGCCGCTCGTGCCAAACCAGAGCCGGTTGCGGTTACTCCGGTAGCTGCCGACGATGCCGAACGTCCGACTAACAAGGCTACAGCGATGGACCCTGGCCTGGATAAAGCCAAGGCCGCACCGCAAGCCGATACTACCGTGAGGGTCGACACCCAGATCCTGGACGACATCATGAATATGGTGGGGGAATTGGTGTTGGTGCGTAATCGGTTCCAGACCTTAAAGGCCAACGCCGAGGCCGGCGAACAGTTGTCCAAGGCGATATCCAATTTGGACGTGGTGACCGCCGATTTGCAATTGGCGGTGATGAAAACCCGCATGCAGCCGATCAAAAAAGTGTTCGGCCGTTTCCCGCGCGTCGTGCGCGACTTGGCGCGCAGCCTAAGAAAGGAAATTCGCTTGGAGCTGGTCGGGGAAGAAACCGATCTTGATAAAAATCTGGTCGAAGCTTTGGCCGATCCGTTGGTGCATCTGGTCAGAAACGCCGTCGATCACGGTATCGAGTCGCCGGATGAGCGGGAGGCCAAAGGCAAGCCGCGCGAGGGCGTTGTGATCCTGAAAGCCTCGCAAGAAGGCGATCACATCCAATTATCGATCAAGGACGACGGTAAAGGCATGAACCCGGATTTATTGCGGGCTAAAGTCGTAGAAAAAGGTCTGATGGATGAAGAATCTGCCGCGCGACTGGACGATAAGGAATGTTACAACCTGATTTTTCTGCCCGGATTTTCCACCAAGAACGAAATTTCCGACGTTTCCGGCCGCGGTGTCGGTATGGATGTCGTAAAAACCCGGATCGCGCAAATGAACGGTGTGGTCGAAATCGATTCGGTCGAAGGCAAGGGCAGCACGATCATTATCAAAGTACCGTTGACATTGGCGATCATGCCGACGCTGATGGTGAAGTTGCGCGGTCAGGCGTTTGCTTTGCCGCTGGCCAGCGTGTTGGAAATTCTGGATTTGGATCTGAGTAAAACTAACAAGGTGGACGGCCAGTTGGTGGTTATGGTCAGGAACAAGGCCTTGCCTTTGTTCTATCTCAGCGAATGGTTGGTTAAGGATTATTACGCCAGCAGCGAAGTCCAAGCCACTAGCCACGTCGTCGTGGTCAATGCCGGCGGCCGTCATATCGGATTTGTGGTGGATCAGTTAATCGGCCAGGAAGAGGTGGTAATCAAAGCGTTAGGCGCCAAATTACACGGCCTGGAAGGGCTGGCGGGAGCGACTATTACCGGCGACGGTAAAATCGCGCTGATTTTGGACGTGCCGGGCTTGATGAAAAAGTACGCGGTTTGATCTGGCGATATGGCCATTCGGGTATTGGTAGTCGATGATTCCCATTTCATCTGCCACAGAATCACCGAAATTCTGGAAGAAGACCAAGAATTCAAAGTAGTGGGCGTGGCCAACGACGGGCGGCAAGCGGTCGATATGGCGGCAGCGCTACAGCCGGATGTTATTACCATGGATGTGGATATGCCGGTGATGGACGGAATTTCCGCCGTCAAGCGCATCATGAGTACTCGGCCGGTGCCGATTCTGATGTTTTCGGCTATGACCCAGGTTGGTGCCAAGGCGACGCTGGATGCGCTTAGCGCCGGCGCCATTGATTTTCTACCCAAGCAATTGGAGGACATCGATGCCAACCGGGAAACCGCCCGCTACCTGTTGCGGTACCGGGTCCGAATGGTCGCGGGACAGGGAGTGAAACTGAATTCTGCTAAAACGATCGGTGAGACCGGCATCAGCAGAGACAGCGGTTTCCTGACCGGGACCCGCACTCCGGTTGCCGGCAAAGATTTTGGGTTGGCGGCCAAACCGACGCCAGCCGGACACGGCAAAGTCGATCTGTTGGCCGTCGCCGCTTCGACCGGAGGGCCGGTGGCTATGCAATATGTGTTGAGTCGGATTCCGGCTGACTGCTCGTTGCCGATCCTGCTGGTGCAGCACATGCCGCCCAACTTCACTAAGAGCTTTGCCGAGCGGCTGAACTCGCTATGCAACATCGAAGTCAGAGAGGCTCAGGACGGCGATATGCTACAACCCGGACTGGCGCTGTTAAGTCCCGGCGCCGCACAAATGCAACTCAAACAAACGCCGGGCTCCCGCCAAATAACCTTGCGGCCCAAACAATCCGGCGAAATCTACAGCCCCAGTGTCGATATCACATTTAGCTCGTTGGCCGATAACTTCAATGGCCGGGTGTTAGCTGTGGTGCTGACCGGCATGGGGGCTGACGGCAAACTCGGCGCGATGAAATTGCGCCAGCACGGTGCGCAGATTTGGGCGCAGGACGAAGCCAGCAGCACGATTTACGGCATGCCGAAAGCGATTGCCGAAGCCGGGCTGGCCGATCATGTTTATTCGCTGGACGAGATTGCGAACCAATTTAACAAATTGCACTGATGGATATTCTTAGCGTTCTGGGGGTTTTGATCGGGTTTGCCGCGATAATCGGCGGCAATCTGATGGGCGGCGGCGAGATCGGTGCCCTGGTCAATTTTCACGCTTTCGTCATCGTGGTGGGCGGGACTTTGGGGGCGACCTTGCTGCAATTTCCGCCCAAGGTGTTTCTGCGCAGCATGCGCATTTTGGCTTGGATTTTTATGCCGCAAAATCTGCAGTTGAAAAAACAGATCGATAAGATCGTGCGTTGGAGCACGCTGGCCAGAAAAGAGGGCTTGCTCGGTTTGGAAGCCGTCATCGATAGCGAAAAAGACACCTTCGCCAAAAAAGGCCTGCAACTTTTGGTAGACGGCAACGAGCCGGAGGTGATTCGCGATTGTTTGGAAGTGGAGTTGACGACCAAGGAGCACTTGGATAACCAGGCCGCACGCGTATTCGAGGCCATGGGCGGCTACGCGCCGACTATCGGCATTATCGGCGCGGTAATCGGCTTGATACACGTGATGCAGAATTTGGCCAAACCCGAGTTATTGGGCAGCGGCATCGCCACCGCATTTGTGGCGACGATATACGGCGTCGGCCTAGCCAATTTGCTGTTCATTCCGATCTCCAATAAGCTGAAAAGTCTGATTTTCGAGGTCTCCCAAGCGCGAGAGATGGTGATCGAGGGGATTTCTTCGATCGCCGAAGGCGAAAATCCGCGCAATATCGAGTTGAAATTGTCCGGGTTTTTGATCGAGAAGTAAGGAATTGGACATGAGCCGGCGCAAACGCGTTAAATCTTCGTTACCGACCGACAACCATGACCGCTGGATGGTGTCGTACGCCGATTTTGTCACCTTGTTGTTTGCGTTTTTCGTCGTGATGTATTCGATTTCGTCGGTCAACAAAGGCAAATACGAGACATTTTCCGAATCGTTGGATCAGGCATTATTTCACAACGATAAAGTGGAGAAGGAAGCGGAGCCGATCCAAATCGGCACCATTCCCACCGCGATCCAGCCGATCGAGCTGCCAAATCTGGCTACCGCAGAAGAGCGCGAACTCAGCGAAGAAATATTGCAGGAAAAGCAGCGGTTGAGCGAGGTTTCCGAACAATTTCAGGGGGCTTTGCAGCCTTACGTCGAGAGCAAACTGGTTGGTATTAAAAAGCACGATTTTTGGGTCGAGCTGGAGATGAATAGCGAATTGCTCTTCGCCAGCGGTAAGGCTGAATTATCGAGTAAAGCCCTTCCGGTGCTGGCCAAGGTGGCGGAAGTGGTCCGCGACGTGCCAAATGTCATAAACGTTGAGGGGTACACCGACAATGTGCCGATTTCCAGCGGAATATATCCGTCTAATTGGGACCTGTCCTCGGCGCGCGCCACCAGTGTCGTTAAGGAGTTGGTGAAAAATAATATCCCGGCCACGCGTTTATCGGCGGTCGGCTATGGAGAATTCCATCCTATTGCCGATAACAAAGATGAAGACGGGCGGTTTAAGAATCGTCGGGTGGTGTTGGTTTTGATGTCGCAAGCCTTTGCCCGTTATGGCATGTCGGACGACGAGCGAGCCAGAGCATTGAATTTGGCGCCGCAGTCGGACTCGTCATCGCCAACGCCCGAGCCCATTACCGAAAGCGCACCGGCGGCACCGGTACCACAATTATGAAGATCTGGTCTGTTTCCAATCAAAAAGGCGGCGTCGGCAAAACGACTACCGTGGTGACGCTGGGAGGCTTGCTATCCTCCTGGGGGTTCCGGACTTTACTGGTGGATTTAGACCCGCACGGCTCCTTGAGCAGTTATTTTGGGATCAACCCCGAAGAAGTTGAGTTGGGCGTTTACAATCTGTTTCTCGATGCCAGCGAAAAGAAGAAGAATGTCGATCCCCAGGTATATGTCGCCAAGACCCGCTTCGACGGTATCGACGTGTTGCCGGCTGCTACTGCGATCGCGACATTGGATCGGCAGGTAGCGGCGATCGGCGGAATGGGCTTGGTCGTTTCGACCGCACTACACAAAATGGACGACCGCTACGATTACGTGATTATCGACAGCCCGCCGATGTTGGGTGTGCTGATGATCAACGCCTTGGCGGCTTGCGACCATTTGGTGATTCCGGTTTTGGCCGAATTTTTGGCGCTTAAAGGTTTGGATCGGATGGTGCATACCATCAAAATGGTGTTTCACTCGCGTAAAACTCCGCCCAAGTTCACCATCGTGCCGACCATGTTCGATAAGCGGACCAAGGCCGCCCGCGATAGCTTGGCTGCGTTGTACCAGCAATATCCGGAAAATGCTTGGCGGTCGGTGATCCCAGTGGACACCAAGGTCAGGGATGCCAGCCAAGCGGGGGCGCCGCTGCCGCTGTTGGATAAAAATGCGCGGGCAGCCGAAGCCTATACCGAATTGTTGGAATTGTTATTGCTTGAGAAAAGTGGAGACAAAACCTTGGCGCCGCGTTCATGAAGCAAAAATCTCCTCCCAGTATCGTCAAACAGCAACTTGCGCTTGACGTATATCTGCAGACCCTACTCGACGACGTACCCGATGCGGACGCAAATTTTGAGCTTGAGGCGCTAGCTAAGCCCACAGAAAAACCGGTAATCGTCGCAACGCCGTCTTCCAAACCACTTGCCGGGGTGACGTTGCCGCAGCCGGTGGTGCGGCCATTGGAAAAAGTGGTTCCGACGCGAAAGGTTCGACCTGGCACCACGCTTGTCGCCACTGAAAATCCGGCTAAACTTCAAGCGTTGTCGGTAATGCCGGATTGGTCGCAGTACGAGTTTCAAGCGTTGTTTTTCAAAGTCGACCAGCTGATATTGGCTACTCCACTGGTTGAATTGGCTCGAACGATCAAAATCGATCGCAGGCCCAGCCAAATTCCCGGCCAGCCTTCCTGGTTCCTGGGGTTGGTCGACGAACACGACAGCCGGATCGGCGTGTTGGATACCAGCCAGTTAATCTTCGGTAAAAGCCGCGCCAGGATGCGAAATTTCGAAGATTCTCCCGCTAGCCGCATCTTGATTACGCAGGACAAGAGATGGGGTTTGATCTGCGACGAAATATTGTCTATCGGTAGAGTCAAGCCGGACGGTGTTCGTTGGCGCACTGCCAGGCAAAAAAAGCCGTGGTTAATCGGTACGGTAATAGACGAACTGACAGCAATTGTCGATGTTAAACAATTGGTGCCACATCGAAAATAATTTAACTGCCTTTGGATGAACAAGATGAGTGAAGATAGAAAACAAGGCGATCCAGTGATGCAATGGGTGACTTTTTGTCTGGGCGATGAAAAGTACGGTATCAATGTGATGCAGGTTCAGGAGGTATTGCGGATTACCGAGATTGCGCCGGTACCGGGTGCTCCTTCCTACGTTCTGGGAATTATCAATTTGCGCGGCAACGTGGTTACCGTGATCGACACCCGCAACCGGTTCGGTTTGCCGTCGAAAGAGACTGACGATGCCTCCCGGGTGGTGATTATCGAAACCGATCGGCATATTATCGGTATCTTGGTGGACAGCGTGGCCGAAGTGGTAGAGATGCGCGCATCGGAAATCGAAACCGCCCCTAACGTCGGTAACGAAGAAAGCTCGAAGTATATTCAAGGCGTGACTAGTCGCGATAACCAACTGTTGATATTGGTGGATTTGAACAAATTCCTCAGCGACGACGAGAAGGCTGAGTTGGATATGTTTTAGTAGGAAGCTACCGGCTGAATAGGGTGGGAGGGCTTTATGACAGAGATCGCGCCGATAACAGCTTATCCGCCGGTAACTGCGCCCTTGAAAGTGGAACGAGAGCCGCGCGACAAGCGTAACCCGGATAAACGGCCGCCGCGCGCAAAGGCAGAGCGCGGCCAAAACGATGCGAACCAAGGTCCCGCCGAGCACATAGACGAAATAGTGTAATGACCGATTACTTAGTTTGGGGTTTGGCGGCAAGCGTGTTGGTTACCTTGGCCGTGTTACTGCGCCTGATCGGTAACCAAAAACGGCTGGAGCAGGAGCTCAAGCTTTTGCAAGAGCGTTTGCAGCGCAGCAACGAGGATCTGGCGGGTTTGTGTTCGGCTGCCGTCGCGGTAGACCGTAGGTTGGCGGCCAACGACAATCGGCTTGACACGATTGCGGATCGAGTGAACAGACCGGCTCCTGCTGCGCCATATCAGCACCATTCCGTCCAGGATGAGCCTGCTTCAGCTCAAGGGTACGAAGATGTCATCCAAAAAATTCGCCGTGGGGCCGAGATAGACGAATTAGTCAGAGACTGCGGTCTGACCCGAGATGAGGCTTTGTTGTTGATGCGCCTGCACGGTGGCAGTAAGCGTTAACGGCTATCGTTTATTTCTTCCAGATGTTGCCTGACGCCGCGTTCGGCAAGAATGACTCGCGGATTGGCAACTCGTTCCAACAGCCGCCGATAATTTTGGTCGTGCTGGCTTCTGTCGTTGTAGGGATGCCAAAGGTGTAGCACCGGCACGGCAAAGCGGCCCTCCTTGCGTTTGCAGCCGAAGTGAATCAAGCGAATCACCAAATCGGAATCTTCATATCCCCACCCTTCGAACTTTTCATCGAAACCGTTAACGGCCAGAAAATCGGATTTCCACAACGCAAGGTTGCAGGTCATGGCTTTTTCCCAACCGTATGGATTGAGGTAACGCCAAGCGTGCAACGGTAGGTTGATCAAGGGTAGCAAGCGGTTTAGTTGCCGTTTGAGCCACAAGCCGATGAAAAAGACCAATGGCTTGATGTGTAACGCCGCGTTGCCGTTCAAGGCATCTTCGGTACCCTGGGCGTTGATGAGCAATCGGTTGCCGGGCACGAAATACCCGGTTTCGGCCAGCAGCCGGTGTCGTGCGATAAAACTCGGAAAGGCGATGCAATCGCCGTCCATAAATATTAGATAGTCGCCGTTGGCATTAGCCGCCGCCTTATTGCGAATGGTGCCGGCGCGGAAGCCCTTGTCTTCATGCCAGATGTGGCGGATCGGTATCGGGCTGGCCTTACCTTCCCGCTCGATTAGCTGGCGGGTGGCTTCGCCAGACCCATCATCCGCGACTAGGACTTCGAAATTTCTATCCAATTGGTCTTGCAGGCTGCGCAAACAAGCAAGCAAAGCAGGAGGCCGGTTGTAGGTGGTGACGATGACGGAAATCAATTGCGGGGCTTGCGACATGGCTTGGTTTATCGCTCGTCAGGCGTCCAATTCATTGTCGCGGTAGCTGCTTTTGCGTAGCGGTAAAAGGTGCCCTCGAAATTGCCCAGTGCCAAGACGAATCCGGCCCAGCCGTCGAGAAAGCCGAGTTTTAAGACGTAAATTCGAAAGAACGCCCATAAGCCGTGCAACAGAGCCGTCGTCATGGTGGGGTGTTTACCCGCACGTTCCAATTTGCGTGCCCCTAGTGTCGAATAGCGCTGCATCTTGTGTATTAGTTGTTCCAGATTCAGAAACGGCACCTGGATGATCGCCGAATTGAAATAGCCAATTTTGCCGTTTACCGTGAAGCCTTCGTGAACTTCGGCATGATCGTCGAAAACCATGGCTTGCTTGCGGAACAACTGCGGTTGCCGATAATCCGGATACCAGCCGCAATGCTCGATCCAGCGGCCCATGAACCAGTTGCGGCGCGGTACATAGTAAGCATCTGCCTCGGGAGCGGATAACAGGCGCTCGATTTCGGTCCTTGCCTCCGGCGTGCAGCGTTCGTCGGCGTCCAAGCTGAACACCCAGTCGTGGCTGCAGGCGGCAATTGCGTCGTTACGCAACTTACCGAAGGTTGTGAACGGGATTTGTTGCACGGTCGCACCCAAGTCGGCGGCTATTGTCGCAGTGCTGTCGGTGCTGTTCGAGTCAAGCACCAGCACTTCGTCCGCCCACAGCACGCTCTGCACCGCGGCGGCGATTTTGTCGGCCTCGTTATAGGCGATGATGTAGACGCTCAGCTTCGAACGAGGCCCGGTTTGAACGTGATTGGCGGATGTTTCTGTCATAACGTGGCCGTAAAAATCTATTGATGGTGCTTTGAGCTAAGGTCTAAGGCTTGGTAGCGAATTTTGGTCAATGCCACGCTATTGCCAGTTAAAGTCGCCGTTGAGCCGAATGCCATGCATGGTCATGCCGAATTGCGCCAGCTCGCTGTCACGCCATTGATTGGCTTGGCGGATACGGGCTATTTTCCCTAATTTCCGTTCCAGCCAGCTTTGCTGCAGTAGACGGTAATTGTAGCGGTTGCCCAAGCCTTGTTTGTCGGATAAGCCCCGTTCCTGCTTCATTGCGGTTTGGGTTACCGACCCGTAATGGTGTAGCCAGGATGCGCCGGTGATCGCACAAGCAATGCCGGCTTTCTCTGCCTCGTGGAAAAACAGCGTATCTTCGTAGCCGAGTAATTTGGGTACCGGTTGAAAATAGCCGATTTCGCGCCAGACCGAATCGTGGATTGCCAAACAGACGGCATGTTTTCCGCTCAGACGCAGCGCATTGACCATTTTTAGCGAGGCATGGCCGGCAAACTCGTCGAAGTCGTAATCCAGCTTGCCTTCCACCAATGCCGGTGAAATGATTTTCAGCCGATTTTGCTCGGCGGTTTCGATCAGGTTTTCCAGCCAATTGGCGCTGACCAGCACATCGTTATTCATCACTATGGTCCATTCCGCCTGTAGCGCCAGGGCGCCCTGGTTCCAGGCCACGCCGCAGCCGAGGTTGGATTTGTTCAGGATCAATCCGCCGAGATCCAGTGTGCTCAGATAATCGCACGTGCCGTCGCTGGACCCGTTATCCACGATCACCAAGCGTTTTAGATCCAAGCCGTGTCTGACCATGCTGTCGATGCATTGGCGTGTATAGTCGATTTGGTTGTAACAGGCGAAAGTGATGGCGTATTTATCGGGTTTCATGCGTTCGAATGATAGGGAGCGGGCAGATGTTAATCGCGCGGGGTTTGGGTTTGGGCCGATATGATTTGCGCCGAAATTCCGGCGATGATCAGGCCGTAAAAGGAACTGGTGTATTTAAAGGTCAGCACTTCGCTGCTGATACTGCATAAAATCAGGCTGCCAACGTACGCCAGGCCTAAGTGGCTGGCAAATTTTGACTTTTCCATGTGTCTGTTTCGCCAGAAAATTGTAAGAGGAACCAAGAATAAACCCAGTACGGAAATCCCGCCCATCACTCCCGAGCGCACTAAATTTGCCAGTAGTTCGTTATGTGGACCGTTATAAAGCATGGTCTCGGTCGCTTCGTTGCTGGCAAACGCTCCTATCCAAGGCGCATGGAGATACGCTTGAAAATTGTGGTCGCCATATCCCTTTAAGGGATTATGTTTGAAGAGCTCCCAGGTTATTTGCCACATCGTCAGTCGCAAGCCGGTTGAGGTTTCGGTGTTGCTGCCGTTGAGCCAGGAGCTCAGTTCGTAAATGCCGCTGAATATTCTGTCGAGAGTATAAGGCTTTAATAAACAAATAACGGCGAACCCGGTAACGGTCAGAAACCCCAGATAACACAGAGTTTTACGCGGTAAATTTTTCCGGTTTAAAACCACCCATAAAACCAGTAAAGGCGGTATCGCAATCCAGCTGCCGCGAGTGCCGGAACCCAGAAGCAGATAAATGCCGGCCAGGGCTCCGGCAATTTGGTACACCAAGAGTTTGAGGCTAAGTTTATCGGCTTGGGTTTCTATGCTGAACAAACAAAAGGCTGTCAAAACCAAGGTATAGGTACCGAATTCGGTGGGGTCTACAGCCGGCGTGGCGAATCTGCCGATCCAGCGTTCCAATACCTCCGGGTGAGAATAAACGACCGGAATCAAAATGAATAATGCGATTGGTGCAGAAAGAGTAACGATTTTGGAAAAGTTAAGTTTTATATGTAAAAAATAGAACAATACCGGAATGCAAAGCAATATCCGGAACGGGCCGTCGTAGGGTTTAAGCGCCCATTCTTGTCTTAATGTTTGGCTGATGAATATTGCCAGCATCGGTAATGTCATAACGACAACGAACGGTAATATCGAGTTTATTTGTTTTTCGCTGTAAGCGCCGTTCCATGCCTTCTTTAAAAAAATAAGCGCAGGGATTAACAATAGGAAAATTGTAATATTGGTCCAGCTTCGGACCGATAAATAAGCAATGATGCTGCTGAAGGTTAATACGATAACCGGCCAATCAAACCAAGATAGCATGGGGTTTTCGATAAACTGGTTGCGAGTTATATCGATTTTTTGCATTGGTTTTTGCATTACGCTGTATATATTATCCAAGACCTGGCCTTTTGTTATTGTTCTGCTGAGTCAGAATTCGGTGAACTTGGTTCGGTGTGGCCCATACTTATAGTATCAAACTCGGTATCCGCAATATCGGGCCGGCTGGAAGGTTATTCTTGTTGTTCTAAAAAATAGTCGGCTATTTGCTTTCGAAAAATATTGGGTTCGCTTTTTAAGTATGCGCGATAGCTGTCGAAGTTGCGGTTATGAGTTGTAAAATCGGCCAATATGTCTGCGGCCAATTTTGAAAATTCCGCCACGAAGCCGGCTTCAGAGCTATCCAATTTATAGCGCCTGGGGATTGGCAGGTCGACATCGTTACCGGCCGATCCTAGGACGCCGGTGATCAGGCAGCAGCCGTGCATAGCCGCTTCCCTCGGCATCCGGTCTCGGCCCGGATGGTGACCGAAGTCGATGTAGAGTTTCGCCGCATACAACTGTTGTGACAATTGCTCGCGGTCAAGTCCTTTGAGTGGGACGAATTGCCATTGCGGATTCGCCGCAATCAATTTATCCGTTACCTTCTTACCTTTATTCGGGTTGTACAGGATGATGTCCCGTTTGGTGCTGGCGTACGCCAGATGGTTATCGTTCAAAAAATCTTCGTTGATGGAGTCGATCAACGGTATCGGTTCGATGCCGCACTGATTGAGATATTCGGTTGCGTGTTGGGTCTGCGAGAAATGGATCATATGCTTCAAGGACTTTGCCCCCCTTAGTGGCCGTCGTCCTTGAAATACGCGTTTTATATAACGCACCTTATCGTGTAGTGGCCAGATATGACGCCGTTCCAGAAAGTTTTCCAGCGACAACCACCAGATTGCCGCTTTGGCATGGCGTACTTTATCGGCTAATTGCGGATAAACCTCCGGAAAAATAATCAGGTTGCCGGCCGCATCTTCGTAATTGGTTACCGGGGCCGTATATCGCAGGTAGGGCTCCGGTGTGCTTGCCGCCTGGTCGAACGGCAAATAAGTAATGTACGCCGGCAAGCCAAGCTGGTTCATGTGATCGACCAACTGGTGTAAAGCTTCAGGTCCGCCGGTCACGGCACCTGCCGGACATACGACTAATATTTTATTGAATCTGGTCACTGTGATTATCTGTCGGGTCGATTGTTACAATCAAACTTTACGCGGTTGTGAATAAAGTTTATCCGATTGGTAAGGTAAATGGATGCCAAACGGCAGCGCCTGGCGTCTTATATGCTCGGGCGGTTTTGCCTCAAAGCCTCGGCAACGGTGTCGATGACTTTATCTGCCGGCAGCCGGTCCAGGCATTCGCTGTGGCTATTCCGGTGGCGGTCGCACCCCTCCAGTTGGCATGGGACGCAGTTGCGCTCGGAGAATCCCTGCAACAAATAAACGTTAGCGATGCGTTTGCTACCAACCTTGGCGAACGGGCTGGTTGGTCCGGCATAGCCATATGGCCACGGTGCCCATTTTTTCGGGTCGGTCGGGCCGTACAACGCGATGGTTTGGGTGCCGGTGGCGGCAGCGAGGTGGGTGATACCGGTATCCGGCCCGATAAACAGCGCTGCTTGCGCGATCAATTCCGCCAACTGAGCCAGGGATAGTTGGCCGGCCATAATGGTTACAGGGAAGGCCAAGTGTTGTTGCAGTTCACGCAAGCTTTCCAATTCGGCCGGTTGTCCGCTACCGGTCAGTACCACTTGGTAGCCTGACCGATTCAAAAATTCCATTAGGCTAAGCCAACCGTCGCGGTGCCACTGCTTGTAGCGCCATTGCGGCATAGTGTGCAGTACGACGTAAGGTTTTGTTGGCGGATGCGCCATTGGCTTTGAGCTGCGCGGCGGGGTTAACCGGTAGCTGGGTTCGATGCTCAACACCCTGCAGAAGCGCAGGTTTTCCAATACGGCATGATCGTAATCGGCGCCGAATACCAGCGACCGGTCCAGCAACAGATTTTTCCACCAAGCTTTACCTGCTTCGTCCGGCACAAAACCGAGCGCCGTCTTGCCCGCGGCACGCGCGATCAAGGTCGGGCGGTCGCCGGCTTGGGTGGAGATCGCCAAATCATAGTTGCGGCGGATGCTGAACAGCAGTTTTACGAATTGGCCCAGGCTAGGTTTGCTCGGCAGTCGGATCAATTGGCGGATATCCGGGTTGCCGTCCAGCATGCCGGCGTTGGCGGCGGGCAGCAATACGTCGATTTCGGCATCCGTATAGGCTTGTTTTAAAGCGCCGATCAGCGGGGTAACCAGTAAAGTGTCGCCCAAGTAACGCAAGGTTATTACTAAAATGCGTTTCGGATGTATATTGAGCGGCTTTTGGTTTGGCATTGAGCGCTGGTTGATCGACATAAGCGCACATTTTAAAGGTAAATATATTGGACACGTTACAAAATTCGCAACGCACGATGACCGATAGTCAGGTTTACCGGCGCTTGCTGAAGTTCGTGCTGCCCTACTGGCGCTTGTTTTTGCTGGTGGCAGTTGGCTTTGCGATTTATGCCGGTACCGAGCCGGCTGTGGTGATGATCATTCAACGCATCATAGACAGCTTCGGTGCTCCGGACCGTTCGAGCATCCAATATTTGCCGCTGGCGTTTGTGGTGCTGTTTCTGGTACGCGGCATCGGCTCTTTTTTGGGGAACTACTATCTAGCAAGGATCTCCGGCAATCTGATTCATAAATTGCGCTGCGAAATCTTCAACCAATATACGCGCTTGTCGGTCCAGTATTTCGATAGCCACAACAGCGGCTATATGATTTCGCGGATCACCAATAACATCGGCGAAGTGACTAGAGCGACGTCCGATTCGATCCGTTCCTTCGTGCGGGAGGGCTTTACCGCGCTGGGATTGCTGGCTTATCTGGCTTATACCAATTGGCAATTGTCGCTGGTGTTCCTGGCGCTGGCGCCGATCGTCGCGGTAATGGTGCGTTACGTCGGCAAGCGCTTGAAGCGTCTGAGCCGCAATATGCAAGATACCGTCGGCGACTTGACCCAAATAACCTCGGAAACCGTGGCCGGCAACCGCATCGTCAAAAGCTTTGTCGGCGAGCCTTACGAGCGGCAGCGCTTTAAAGCCGCGAGTCTGGAAAACCGGGCCCAGCACCGCAAGTTGATGATGACGATTTCGCTGAACAATCCGTTGATGCAATTGGTGATTTCCTTTGCCTTGGCCGGCATGATGTATCTGGCCTTGATCATGATGAAGTCATCCAGCCCTGGTGAGTTTGTTGGTTTCTTTACTGCGGCCTTTTTGTTGCCTAAACCGATCCGCCAATTGAGTGACGCCAATTCCGAAATCCTGCGCGGCATCGCCGCCGCCGAGTCGTTGTTCGAGGTGCTGGACGAGCCGGCGGAGATTGATGAGGGCGATGTAGAGATTGATCGCTGCCAAGGTCGAATCGAATTTCGGAATTTAAGTTTTCGTTATCCCGGCAGCGACACGCCCGCTCTGAATGGCATCGATCTGACCATTGAGCCCGGACAGACCGTGGCCTTGGTGGGTGCTTCCGGCGGCGGTAAAAGCACGTTGATCAATCTGTTGCCGCGTTTTTACGATTATGCGGAAGGCGAAATTCTGATCGACGGCGTCGAACTGAAGCGGTATCGGTTGGACAGCCTGCGTCGGCAAATCGCGCTGGTGACTCAGAACGTCACGTTGTTTAATGCCTCTGTTGCCAACAACATAGCCTATGGCGGTCTGCAGGGTGCTGACCGGCAGAAAGTCGAACAGGCGGCAATCGATGCCTATGCGATGGATTTCATTGCCCGCATGCCGCAGGGCCTGGATACCGAGATCGGCGAGAACGGCGTGAAATTGTCGGGCGGCCAGCGCCAGCGATTGGCACTCGCCCGCGCTTTGTTGAAGGACGCCCCGATTCTGATTCTGGATGAAGCCACCTCTGCGCTGGATACCGAATCGGAACGCTACATTCAAGCGGCATTAAATCGGGTGATGCAAGGCCGGACCACGCTGGTGGTAGCGCACCGTCTGTCGACTATCGAAAATGCCGATGTGATATTGGTGATGGATAAGGGGCGAATCGTCGAACAAGGCTCCCATCGGGATTTGCTGGCTAGGGAGGACGGCGCCTATGCGAAATTGCACAAGATGCAATTTCAGGATGTGACCTCCTCCGGCGCCGCCGAAACCTGAACGGGCATCGGCTGAGCAATCTTGGGCTATTAAAACTGCCGCGAGTTTTTGGAATTACGGAACACCAGCGGCTTTTCGTTGCCGGGCAACGACGCGGCGCGGGCTGAGGCGATTGCTTCGTCTATGCGATGCCGCTCTGGCGATTTGGAGCAAACCGGATCGGTGCTGTACATGTCGCCATTAAACAAATAGGCCTGACAGCGGCAACCGCCGAAATCCTTGTGTTTTTCGTCGCAGCTGCGGCAAGGCTCCTGCATCCATTCGGTACCGCGGAAGAAATTGAAGGTTTTCGATTCGCTCCAGATCTGTTCGATGCTGTAATCCTTGACGTTGGGACACTCCAGGCCCGGCAGCTCGCGAGCAGAATGGCAAGGCAAAGCGGTGCCGTCCGGAGCGATGGTCAAAAAGGTGGTGCCCCAGCCGTTCATGCAGGCTTTCGGACGGTCTTCATAGTAGTCCGGCACCACGTAGTAGATCTTCATTTTGCCGGCGACTTTTTCTTTATAGGCCTGGGCAATTTTCTCGGCTTCCTCGAACTGTTCTCTGGTCGGCAGCAGCGCATCGCGGTTGATGTGGGCCCAGCCGTAGTATTGGGTATTGGCCAGTTCCAGATAATCGGCGCCGAGATTTTCGGCCATTTCCAGAATCTGCGGCATTTGGTGGATGTTTTCGCGGTGAATCACCACGCACAACACCATTGGGTAGCCGTGTTTCTTGATTAAACGTGCGACTTCCTGTTTTTGCTCGTAGGTCGCGGTGCCGGCGATGTGGTCGTTCAGTTCCTGGGTGCTGGCCTGGATGCTGATCTGGATGTGATCGAGGCCGGCCTGTTTCAAATCGACGATTTTTTGCTCGGTCAGGCCGTAGCCGGAAGTGATCAGATTCGAGTAATAACCCAATTCGCGGGCATGGCTTACCAGCTCCACCAGATCTTGCCGGGTTAGCGGTTCGCCGCCGGAAAAACCGAGTTGTACCGCGCCCATTTTTCGAGCTTGACTGAGTACCCGCTTCCAGTCGTCGGTGCTTAGTTCTTCCGGATATTTGGCGTAGTCCAGCGGATTAGAGCAATACGGGCATTGCAGCGGGCATTTGTAGCTCAGTTCCGCCAGCAGCCAGCGCGGCGGGGTAATGTCAGCCTTGTTTGATCCAGCCATTTTGCAGGGCGATGTTCAGAAAGTTGTGGATGTCGTTGCTCAAGCCGCTGGTTTCGAATTTGGCTTCCAGTTCGGCGACGATTTGTGCCGGGTTATTGGTGCCGTCGCACAGCTTGAGGATTTCCGCCGAGCTTTGGTTGAGTTCGACCATGCCTTCCGGGTAAAGAATCACGTATTTTTGCTGGGCTTCTTCCCATTGCAGGCGGTGCAGCGGCGAGAATTGCAGGATTTGGTCGGGGTTGATCGTCATTAGGCTTCGGATTTGGAAAAGGTGATTGCCGGTTTACGCGGCTTCGATGTCTTCAAAAATTTCCGCCATCGGCAAGCGAATGCCCAGGCTGATCAATTCGCAATCGGCTTCGCCGACGTAATCGTGCAACAGCCAGTCGTTGTCGGCGGTGCGGCGGAAGCATTCCACGCGGCGGGCTTCGATGTCGACGATCAGGTATTCTTTTAGCGAGTCCAGCTTGCGGTAGGCGACGAATTTGCCGCCGCGGTCGTAGTCGGCGGTGGAGTCGGACAACACTTCGACGACGAGCGATGGGTTGGAAATATAGTGTTGGTTACCCAAGTCGCCGGGGTGACAGGACACCATCACGTCGGGGTAGAAAAATGCGTCTGCCGCTTCGACCTTCAATTTCAGATCAGCGACGTAAGGCCGACATGGCGTGCCGCGCAAACGTTGTTTTAACGCGGCGAAAATGTTGCCGGCAACGACAACATGATCCTGCCGCGCACCCACCATGGCAAACACCTCGCCGGCGACAAACTCGTGCTTCTCGGCCTGGGTTGCTTCCCAAGCCAGATAATCCTCGGCACTAAAATGAAGTCGCTCGGCGGTTTGCATGTTATTGCTCGATATTGAAATACGGCGGCATGTTGGCGACATAAGCCAGATACATCGCGTCGGCCATGGTCCACAACACGTCGAGTTTGAATTTCAGGATGTCCAGCATGCGTTCCTGCTGCTCGCGGGTTTTGTACCAATCCAGGGTCAACTCCAAACCGTGTTCTACGTCGCGGCGTGCCTCGGTCAATCGTTTACGGAAGTAAGCATAACCCTCCGGTTCGACCCATGGATAGACATCTGGCCAGTTATCCAAGCGCTGTTGGTGAATTTTCGGTGCGAAAAGTTCCGTCAATGACGAACTGGCGGCTTCGTGCCATTCGGCGCGGCGGGCAAAATTGACGTAGGCGTCTACGGCGAAACGCACACCGGGCAACACGTGTTTCAACGAAGTAATCTCTTCGCGGGTCAGGCCGACCGCGATACCTAGTTGTATCCAGGCCTCAATGCCGCCGGTGTCGCCGGGATGGCCGTCGTGGTCGAGTATGCGCTGCACCCATTTGGCGCGCGTCTCGCGGTCCGGGCAATTGGCCATGATGTTGGCGTCCTTGATCGGAATCATGACTTGGTAATAAAAGCGGTTGGCGACCCAGCCTTGCAATTGTTGCTTGGTCAGCTTGCCTTCGTTCATTAGCACATGCATCGGATGATGAATGTGGTAGTACTTTTCCATGCCGCGCAATTTGGCTTCGAATTCTTCGCGGCTCCAGGGTTGATTATCAGCAGTCATGTAACACCTTTGTTATAAGTCGATTTCCAAACCGTCGTAAGCCACTTCTATGCCGTTGCCAGCCAGCGTCTTACGCTCCGGCGAATCTTCGTCGAGAATCGGGTTGGTGTTATTGATATGAATCAAAATCTTACGAGCGTTCGGCACGCCGTTCAACACTTCAATCATGCCGCCGGGGCCGGATTGCGGCAAATGACCGATTTCGCGGGCGCGTTTCTGGCTGATACCGCGCGTGACCATTTCATCGTCGGTCCAGAAAGTGCCATCCACCATCAGGCAGTCAACGCTTTGCATAGCCTTGAAAACGTGCGGCTCGATTTCGCCCAACCCGGGCGAGTAGTAAAGCTTTTTGCCTGTAGAAATCTGTTCGACGATCACGCCAATGTTGTCGCCCTCGTGCGGGTCGTGGCGGTGCGGCGAATAGGGCGGCGCCTTGCTTTTTAAGGCATGGGCGTAGATGCGGATGTCGTCGATGCCGGGAATTTCGAACGGCGTTTCGTCGCAGGCAATCGGATGATGGTTGACGGTGCAGTAATCTTTCAGCATCGTGAACAGCGGAAAGCCGGTCGTTAAATCTTGTCGAACCATCTCGGTGCAATATACGTTCAAGGGCTTGCCTTCGCGCAGCATCAGCATGCCGGTGGTGTGGTCGATCTGGCTGTCGATCAGCAGGACGGCCTTAATGCCGGTATCGCGAATGCCTTCTTTGGGCTGAATCGCCGGAAACGCTTCCAGTTGGGCGCGAATGTCGGGCGAAGTATTGAGCAGCAGCCAGTTGCGGTTGTCGGTGCTGATCGCGATCGAGGATTGGGTGCGGGCCTTGCCGTTGAATTCGCCTCTGCGGTAACGGCCGCAATTGTCGCAATTGCAATTCCATTGCGGGAAGCCGCCGCCGGCGCCGGCGCCGAGAACTCTGATTTTCATGTCGGATTCGGATTGATGAACGAGCGCCGCATGATACGGGATTGAAAAACGCCAGGCAAAAAAAAGGGGCAGGAATTTGCCCCTTTTTGTGGTCAACCGTAATAATTAACGGTTGTAGATGTACATGGTAACTTCAAAACCGAAACGCATGTCGTTGTAAGCTGGTGTTTCCCATTTCATTTGTATACCCTCCAGAGGTTTTGTTGTTGTGTGCGATAGCTTGGTCGAGAAAGCTGCACCGAAGTATACGATGAAGTTTTTCTTTGCGCAACCAAGCGGATTCGAGACTATCGGCACGATTCCGAGCTGTTTTCGTTCCGAAAAGTTCCCGGTTGGTTACGCCGCTTGCAATGCCTTGGAAGCCTTATCAGGCAGGGTGGGGTGTTGCCCGTTGGGCTGAGTCGGGGCTCGCGTATTTGATTCGCTGGTGCAGAAAAAAGGTCCGGGCTGGTTGGGGAGCTTAACACCTCAGCGAAAGTCGGCGTATGAGGCTAGGGCTGAATCACTCTCGGTGGCGTTTTCCGAGATTTCCGCAGGTGGAATAAGCCGGACGCTATGCTGGCGACTCATTTATACTGTGCGTTTTTTAAGTGCGGATTTGTTGGGTATGAAAACATATCTGGTCGGCGGCGCGGTGCGTGATCGTTTACTGGATTATCCGGTCGAGGAGCGCGATTGGCTGGTGGTCGGCGAAACGGCGGAGGCGATGGTGGCGCGCGGTTTTCGGCCGGTAGGAAAAGACTTTCCGGTATTTTTGCATCCGGAAACCCACGAAGAATATGCTTTGGCCAGGACCGAGCGCAAAACCGGCATGGGTTATAAAGGCTTTGCCGTGCACGCCGATCCTGACGTGACCTTGGAAGAAGATCTGCAGCGGCGCGATTTGACGATCAACGCGATGGCAATCGGCGACGATGGCGTACTGATCGATCCGTTTTGCGGCCGGCTTGATTTAGAGCAAAAGCTGTTGCGGCATGTATCTCCCGCGTTTAGTGAAGATCCCGTTCGGATTTTACGTGCGGCACGCTTTGCTGCACGCTACGCGCATCTGGGATTTCGCGTGGCTGACGAAACCATGATGTTAATGAAGCATATGGTTGCTGCGGGCGAGGCTGATTACTTAGTGTCGGAGCGGGTCTGGGCGGAGCTGCATAAAGCACTGTTGGAGCGTACGCCTCAGGCGTTTTTTCAAGTTTTGCGGGACTGCGGTGCACTGGGCGTTGTGTTCCCCGAAATCGATGCCCTGTTCGGTGTACCGCAACCGGAAAAATACCATCCGGAAATCGATACCGGTGTACATGCCTTAATGGTGCTGGAGCAAGCTGTTCGTCTGTCTGCGAAAGCCGAGGTGCGTTTGGCTGCGCTGTTGCACGATTTGGGCAAGGCTTTGACGCCCAGAGAGCATTGGCCCAGTCACCACGGTCACGAAAAAAAAGGTTTGCGGGTGTTGGAGCGCTTTTGCGATCGTTTGCGGGTTCCCAAACCCTTCAAAAGTTTGAGCATGCAAGTCATGGAATACCACACGCATTGCCATAGGGCTCTGGAACTACGTTCGGATACCTTGACCGATATGTTGCAAGCGATAGCTGCCTTCAAACCGGGAAATCGGCTCGACGAGTTTTTGTCGGCCTGCGAGGCGGATGCCAGGGGACGCAGCGGTTTCGAAGACCGCAGTTATCCTCAAGCCGAATACATTCGTGGCGCCGCCGCGGCGGCTGCCGCAGTAGATACTGGAGCGGCCTTGTGGCAAGGGCTGCAAGGCGAACAGATCGGGGCGGCGATCCGCCGGTCGCGAATACAAGCCGTCGACGATTTTAAGAAATGCTACCGATCGGCCGTTTCATGAATGCCGTGCTGATTTCCGCCGGCCTTCTCGTTTGCAGTAACGTGTTTATGACTTTTGCCTGGTACGCGCACTTGAAGGAGTTGAATGGCCAGCCTTGGTTGGTGGCGGCGCTGCTGAGCTGGGGCGTGGCTTTGTTCGAGTACCTGTTGCAAGTTCCGGCGAATCGCATCGGCTATACCTCGCTTAGCCTGGGCCAGTTGAAGATTATGCAGGAGGTGATCGCGTTGAGCGTGTTCGTGCCGTTCTCGGTGTACTACATGAAGGAGCCGTTGAAACTGGACTATCTCTGGGCCGGATTGTGTTTGCTCGGGGCAGTGTTTTTTATCTTCAGGGCCAAATTCAATTAAACGTATACGGCAGCCGCCGGCACCACGGATATCCAAATATGCTCAGTTACCGACACGGTTTTCACGCCGGCAATTTTGCCGATGTTTTAAAACATAGCCTGCTGGCCTTGACCGTTGCGGCGTTAAAACAAAAGTCCAAGCCTTTTGTTTACATCGATACTCACGCCGGCGCCGGCAAGTACTCATTTAAATCGGAATTCGCCGAAAAGACCGGCGAGTATCGGCTAGGTATCTCCAAGGTGTGGCGCGAGCCTGAGCCTCCCGCCGAGTTGCACGATTATCTGGCGGCGGTGCGCGCCGAAAATACCGGCAGGCAATTGGCGCGTTATCCCGGTTCCCCGCAATTGGTGAAGCGCTTGGCCCGCCCCCAAGATCGGTTATTATTGTCGGAATTGCACGGATCGGACGTTGCCGCGTTGCAGCAATTGTTCGCCGGGGACAAGCAGGTAAGCGTCAGCAAGGAAGACGGCCTGCAAATGTTGCCGAAAAAGCTGCCGCCGATTCAGCGCCGCGGATTGATTTTGATCGACCCCAGTTACGAGATGAGAGACGAATATAAAAAAGTGGTCGCTGCTCTGGTCAGTGGCCATCGGCATTTCGCTACCGGAATCTTTGCGGTCTGGTATCCCGTTATCGAGCGGGCCGCAACCGAAGCTTTCATCGGTAAACTGGCCGGAAGCGGTATTCCCAAACAGTTACGCATCGAACATTGTGTTGCCGAAGACGGTGCTGGAAGAGGAATGACGGGGTCTGGCATGCTGTTTATCAATCCGCCGTGGTTGCTGGCAAGACAAGCAGAAACGCTGCTGCCTTGGTTGGACCGGGTTCTGGCCGACGGCGCAGGACGTTGGAAAGTCGAGTGGACAGTACCCGAGACCGGCGCGGACGGCGCGTAGCGGAATTAGCCATGTTGAAGAAGAATCTCGACCTGATCATCGTCGGTTGCATCGCTTTGGCGCTGGTCATGTACGACGTGACGCTGGAATTGCTGGGGGAGTTGATGCATCTGCTGTTCGAAGGTCTGCACGTGGCTTTCGAATACGTCGAGTTGGGAATAGAAGAAGCGGTCGAGTTGGTTTTTCACATTTTGGATATCGGCGAAATTGTCGAATATTTGTTCGAATCCGATCGCCACGGCAGTCAGGTCGTGACGTTTTACATCCTGCTCTCAATTTTCGGTTTCGGATTTTACAAATTGTGGAAGACTCTGCCGCGGTTACACGCTTTTTTGAAGCAACGGCTACTGAATATCTGGGTCCGGCGCAAAACCGAGTTGCAACTGTATTGGTTGTCGCTCACGACGCGTAACAAAGTGACCCTCGCACTAACCGCATTGCTAGTCGCTTACATCGCGTCGTTTTTCGTGATGTAGCCGGACGCGCTTTACCATCCCGTTTCGAGCTATCTGATGCCATTAGAACAAGTCAAGCAATCCATTTTGGCCGGCAACGGCCTGCAAACTCAGGATATCGATCGAGTCATGTCCGCGTTGCTGAGCGCGCCGGTCGATGCCGCCGATATCTATTTTCAGTCTAGCCACTTCGAATCCTGGTCTTTGGAGGGCGGGATCATCAAGGAAGGCAGTCATTCGATCGAGCACGGCGCCGGGGTGCGCGCCGTCAGCGGCGATAAAACCGGATTTGCCTACAGCGACCGGATCGAGTTGCCGATTTTGCTGGAAGCGGCCAATAACGTGAAAGCCATTGTCCGCCATGGTCAACAGGCGCAGCGCAAGGTGGATACCTTTCGCGCAGCGCCGTGTCTGTACCGCCCCGTGAATCCTTTAAAGTCTTTGGACGATAGGCAAAAAATCGAACTGTTGATGCGCGTCGATCGGGAAACCCGAAAGTTGGATTCGCGCATCGAAGAAGTCATGGTCAGTCTGATTGCTGCCTATGACCACGTGTTGATCGCGAATCAAGACGGCTCGTTGGCGGCCGACATTCGGCCGCTGGTGCGAATGAATGTCACGGTGATCATGGCCGAAAACGGCCGGCGCGAGCAAGGCAGTATGGGCGGCGGCGGCCGCTGCGACTATTCCTATTTTCTGGAGAGCGACCGCGGCCTGGAATACGGCAAAGAAGCGGTCCGTCAGGCGCAAGTCAACTTGCAGGCTGAGGAAGCCCCCGCGGGTAATATGACCGTGGTTCTGGGTTCAGGCTGGCCGGGGATTTTGTTGCACGAGGCCATCGGTCATGGCTTGGAGGGGGACTTCAATCGCAAGGGGACTTCGGCTTTCAGCGGCCGAGTCGGCGAGCGGGTGGCTTCCGATCTGTGTACCGTGGTGGACGACGGCACGTTGCAAGGTCGGCGCGGTTCGTTGAACATCGACGACGAAGGGACGCCGACTGAAAATACCGTGTTGATCGAGAAGGGCATTCTGAAAGGCTACATGCAGGATAAGCTGAATGCCCGGTTGATGGGGGTGGCGCCGACCGGTAACGGCCGCCGCGAATCCTATGCCCATTTGCCGATGCCGCGCATGACCAACACTTACATGCTGCCAGGACAGAGCGATCCGGAAGAGATTATCGCCTCGGTGAAAAAAGGCCTGTACGCGCGCAACTTCGGCGGCGGTCAAGTGGACATCACTTCCGGCAAGTTCGTATTCTCGGCCAGCGAAGCCTACCTGATCGAAAACGGCAAAATCACCCGGCCGGTGAAAGGGGCGACGCTGATCGGCAACGGTCCCGACGTATTGACCAAAGTGTCCATGGTCGGCAACGACATGGCGCTGGATAGCGGCGTCGGCACTTGCGGCAAGGACGGCCAAAGCGTTCCGGTCGGCGTCGGCCAGCCGACGTTGAAAATCGACGGCTTAACGGTTGGCGGTACCAGCGTCTGAAATACAGGGTGCAGCCATTCGGCTTGTACGCGTAACGACTAAACAAGAGATTTGCCGTGCAAAATCAGGAAGAAATCAATCGTTTGAAAAATGTGGTTCAACAATTGTTGGACGAAGCCAAACTACAGGGAGCCACTGCTGCAGAAGCGGCATTCAGCGTGGACAATGGGTTGTCGGTGTCGGCTCGACTCGGGGAAGTGGAAACCGTGGAGTACCATTGCGATCAAGGCATTGGCGTCACGGTGTATTTCGGCAAAAGGAAGGGCTCTGCCAGTACCAATGACATTTCCGGCGAATCGTTGAAGGAAACCGTCAAAGCCGCATGCAGTATCGCCCACTACGCTAGCGAAGACGAGTTTGCCGGCCTGCCCGATCCCGAGCGGTTGGCTACGGAATTTCCCGATCTCGATTTAAACCATCCTTGGCAGCTCAATGCCGAGCAAGCTATCGAGCTGGCGATCGAGTGCGAAAACGCGGCGCGCAATTATAGCTCTGTGATCAGCAACTCCGAGGGGGCTTCAGTTAATACCCATCAGGGCACACGGGTGTTCGGCAATTCATTGGGTTTTTTGCAGGGTTACCAGTCCAGCCGGCACTCCTTGAGTTGCTCGGTACTCGCCGGTAGCGGCGACGCCATGCAACGAGACTATTGGTATAGTGTCGCGCGTAACCCGAGCGATCTGGAAGCTGCGGCACAAGTCGGCGAAAAAGCCGCGCAGCGCACGCTAGCGCGGTTAGACGCCCGGCCTCTCGGCACCCGGCAATGTCCGGTGTTGTTTGCGCCGGAAATGGCCTCTAGTTTGATCGGAGCGTTGCTGGGCGCGATCAGCGGCGGTAGTCTGTACCGGAAGTCATCTTTTTTATTGGACAGCCTAGGAAAGCAAATTCTGCCGGAGTTTGTGCGGATACACGAGCAGCCGTTGTTAAAGCGGGCGTTGGGAAGCGCGAGCTACGACGCGGAAGGTGTCGCGACCCGGGCTCGAGACATCGTTAATAACGGCGTTTTGCAATCTTACATACTCAGCACCTATTCGGCGCGCAAGCTGGGCATGCAGACTACCGGTAACGCCGGCGGGGTACATAATCTGATTGTCGAGCCGGGCGACCGTGATTTTGCCGAAATGTTGCAGCTGTTGGGTACCGGTCTGTTGGTCACCGAATTGATGGGGCAGGGCGTGAATCGGGTGACCGGCGATTATTCCCGCGGCGCTTCCGGGTTTTGGGTCGAAAATGGCGTTATCCAATACCCCGTTCAAGAAATCACCATTGCCGGCAATTTAAAGTCCATGCTGCGCAATATCGTGGCGATCGGCAACGACGTTGATCTGCGCGGCAATGTCCGGGTCGGCTCGATTTTGCTGGAGCAAATGGCGATTGCCGGCGAATAAGCTTAGCCTTTGAAAAGCAGCAGGACCTTAAAACTTTCGTTGGGCCGCTGCAGATTTGCAGCGGCCTTGTAAATCAAGAGATTCAGGTACGGTGGCGTTAGCGCCCAGGGATGTAAATCCTTAGGGCTACTCGAACAGCTTACGCACGTTTTCGTACCTTTGGACTTCAATCTGCTTAGCCCTCCCAGAAAACATTAAAAAGCTTACTGCGCTTAGCATGCCTGAGATCAATGCTCCAATCGCTATAATGGAAAAAAGGACATCCATGTTCTGGTGATAAAGAAATACAACGATGGAACCGCATGCAGCGAATGCAAAGCGCGTAAAAACTGCGGTTATCGGCCAGAACACTTTGCCCGCGCCTTGCCCGGCAAAATAAAACGCAAATAGAAAGGCAACCATACCGTACACCGGCCCGACTGCTTTTAGGTACTTTTCGCCAACGAACAGAACATCCGTCGAGCTAGTGAACAAGTTCATCCAAATGCCTGGATGATATGCCAAGGACAAACCGACCAGCTCAACCATCGCGCCAACAAACAGGGCATTGAGTAACGCCGCTTGCCTTGCTCTTTTGATATTGCCGGCACCGATGTTGGTACCCACTATTGTCAAAACAGCGGTACCAAAACCAAACATGACCGGTATTAACAGATACTCCATACGCGAGGCAATGCCATAACCAGCCAAGGCCGGTACGCCAAAAACACCGACCACCGAGGTAATCGCGGTAACTGACAAGTTGGAAAAAATGGCACTGAGTGATGACGGCAAGCCGACGGCCAAAATTTGCTGGAAATAGTGATAACGAATTCGGCGCCGCCGTAACCGTAAAATACTGCTCGAGGAGCGCATGTAACTAATAATTAAAAGCAGTGAGGCAGCATTGCAGATCAGTTGCGCATAGCCCGCCCCTGCAATTCCTAACTTCGGCGTACCCAATAGTCCCAATATCAATACGGGCGATAGTAATAGGCAGGCTAAGACATTTCCCAGCGTTATCAACGCAGGCACTTTGACGTTGCCTGCCCCGCGTAAAGCAGACTGCAGCAATATATAAACCCAGTTAATAGTGGCCGAGCCAAACAATATGTCCGAATAAAGCAGCGCTTGTTGTAAGGCATCTCCGGTTCCTCCCAGCGATGCGTAAATCGGGCGGCCAAATACCAGCAGCACAAGGGTAAATAAGCCGCCAAATGCGATACCTATCAAGGTGGCGTGATAGGCCAATCGTTCCGCACTTTCTACATCCCTGGCACCGATGGCACGAGCGATGGCGGAAGATACGCCCCCGCCTATGCCTCCGTTCGACATCATGATCATCAACATCACCATCGGTATCACCAATGATGCACCCGCAATCGAATCCACCCCTAATGAACTGACAAAATAAGTTTCTGCAACGCTAACTATTGCGGACAGAAACATGACACCAACCGTCGGCAATGCCAATTTAACCAATACTGGAAACAAGGGGCCCGATAAGATCATCGTCACATGTTTTTCCCTGTTTGATATCAGTTTGGACTGGATTTTCAGCTGGGCGCAATCATCCCTATTTCCGTACTGGATTTGCTGATCGTTAAATTTTGAAAGCTTTGGCTTTTTCATGTAATGGTTTAGAAGTGATCTTGAATGAAGTCTGGCCTGGAGACACCAAATTCCGCATTCTTTGCGCTTGGCGGATTAAGGCATCTCCTTTAGCTCTCCAACATTGGGGGTTTATTTAAGAAGAGATAACCGGCCCCCAAGGCGAAGCGCCGGGCGGTGCGACATTGATCAATTTTTCGTTTACAAACTCGTAAAAACCGCGCTCCGATAACTCGCGGCCAAACCCCGAGTTTTTGATCCCGCCAAACGGCAGTTCCGGGGCCGTCCAGGCGGGCTGGTTGATGAAAACCATGCCGCTTTCAATTTCCACCGCGACGGCTCGGCCGCGTTCGACATCGGCGGTAAAAATGGATGCACCGAGTCCAAACGAGGTTGCGTTGGCCAAAGCAATGGCTTGCGCTTCGCTATCAACCACGTAAATGGCGGCGACCGGGCCAAACAGTTCTTGGTTGTGGATCGGATTATTTGCGTCTATTTCGGTGATGACGGTAGGCTCAAGAAAGTAGCCTGGTCTGTCGATTCTTTTACCGCCAAGTACGACGTTGGCACCGCCGGCTTGGGCCTGAGCAATCTGATCGAGCAGCAGCTTCAGCGCTTTTTCCGAGGATAGCGGCGCCAACGTCGTGGCCGGATTCAGTGGATCGCCGGCGTGCAAGGACGACATGCGTTCGACAAAACCTTCCAGAAACGCCTTGCCGCGCGCTTGCCCCACCACAATAAGGCGTTTCGAGCCGACGCAACATTGGCCGCAGTTGAACATGCGCCCGAACAAGGCGCTATCGAGCGTGGACTCAAGCGGAGCGTCTTCCAATACCAGTAGTGGGTCGCTCCCACCCATTTCCGCCACGACTTTTTTCAATGCTCGCCCGGCGCGTCCCGCAACCGCGGCGCCGGCAGTTTCGCTACCGGTGATCGTGACGCCGCGCACCCGCGGATCGTCGATCACGCGGCCGATTTGTTCTATAGTCGCGAATAGATTGGTGTACACACCGGCCGGGGCGCCGGCATCTTCGAATAGCCTGGCCAGGGCCAGTGCCGACTGCGGGACGTTTTCCGAATGTTTCAGCAATAACACGTTGCCGGCCATCAATTGCGGGCCAGCAACGCGCGCAACTTGGTAATAAGGGAAATTCCAGGGCTCTATGCCCAGAATCACCCCTATCGATTCGATCGATACTTGGGCGGTCGGTGCTTCCGGCAGGGCTTTCGGTGCAAGATACTCTTTCGCATTTTTGGCGTAGTACTGGAGTATCCCGGCGGTAATGTCTACTTCTGCGTATGCTTCGCCAATGAGCTTACCCATTTCTAACGTCAAATATTGCGCGTACTCTGCTTTCCTTTCCAGCAGGATCGATGCTGCTTTCTCCAGAACCTTCGCGCGTTGATCGACCGAATAATGGCGCCACGCCTCCCGATAGGCTTGATCGGCTTTCGAAATCGCAAGCTCAAGATCAGAATCGGATAGTTCAGGATAAGCTGCTAGTAATTCGCCGGATGACGGATTGATGGATTGATAAGCCATATTTCTATCTCGTTTTAGTCGATACCGTCTTGCTAAGAGGCATAAAGCCAGACCGATAGCGCGATCAGAAACGTGTATCGATGATTTTGGAAAAAGTGCCCGGTTCACCATGAACGGGGCACTCGTATTAACTAACCCGTTACGCCTGGAGACAGTAAAAAGTGACCCGCGGGTAGTTTTTCTTGGTAGGTGTAAGGGCTAGCCTTGTTTTCCGCAACCCAACGTTTTTCGGCTATCGATTCGAAGGGCGGGGGTAATTCGCCTTGTAGCGACCAAAGGTCGAACGGGGTTTCGTCAATTGAAATTTCCCAATCGAAACCGCGTTCCTTCACAAAAGGCGCAATGACGTCGTCAAGCGTTCGCATCCACCATTCGCGTATGATGGGGCCCGGCAATGTCCGGGCGATTTGGTCGATCTTGAAACGAACGAACTTGTCATTACGTACGCCACCGACAAAACAATTACCTTTCGCCACTTCTTCGAAAATGACGACGGCGTAAAATCTTGGGATGGGTACGCCCGCATAGACGTTAGTGATTTGTTCGACCAGTTCCTGTTTGTCTTCGGCACTGAACGCATTGGTAGGATGATAGACTTTCCACAAAGGCATGATGATTCTCCTGATATTTGAGTAGGTTTTGGTGATCTTGCTAACCACCTTGTTTTTCTCAATCAGCATTCCGCCAAAACTCGGCACTTGCTGCACGATTGAGAGTAAGGAGACGGGCCACCGCGTTGACTTGCAAATTCCTTGGGGGAAAACTAAGTGCCGATGGCTGCGTCGGGAATAAATTTATGCCTGAGACGGCAAACGGTAAAATGCTTTGTATTCATGCGCCTATGAAAATAATTGATGCCAAACGCCTCGGACATTTCGGTAACATAGCCCGCCTTTACATCCCGGAAACCCAGCCATGGCGGACTTAAGAACGTTTGATTTGAATCTATTGATCGCTTTTGATCTGCTGATGAAGGAACGCAACGTGTCGCGGGCGGCGGACAAAATGTTCATTAGCCAATCGGCAATGAGCCACGTGCTGCAACGCTTGCGGCAACAACTGGAAGATCCGTTGCTGGTGAAAACCCCGGCGGGCATGACGCCGACGCTACGCGCGTTGTCCCTGGTGGCTCCGGTAGCGGCGGTACTCAAAGATGTGGAAGGTTTGATTCGGGCGCCGGCGCCGTTCGATCCCGCCACTTGTCGGCGCGCTTTTACCATTGCGGCGACAGATTACGTGGAAGCTCTGCTACTGCCGATATTGGCGCCGCGTATTGCCCAACAGGCACCGGGCGTGGATATTCATTTCAAACGTACCAGCAGCCGTTTTCCTTCGCATGCGCTGGAGCAAGGTGAGATAGACCTGATACTGGGTTTTGACGTGATGTTGAATCCCCCCAAGCATCTACATTGTGAACGCCTTTTCGACGATTTCATGGTCTGCGTGGCGCGCATCGGCCACCCGCGAGTGAGTGCGGCATTAACGCTGGAAGACTATATAGACCTGCCGCATATTCTGGTGTCCAGAACCGGCGCCACTACTGGGCAGGTCGACAGCTGGCTAGCAGAACATGGCCGCGAGCGGCGCGTGGCGCTGACCGTGTCGCATTTTCTGTCCGCGTCGATGATCGTGGCGCAAACGGATATGGTCATGGCTTTTCCCAAACGCACGGCCGAGCAATTTGCTCAGACTTTGCCTTTACAATTGGTGCCCTTGCCGCTGGATTTACCGCATTACGACACGGTCATGGTCTGGCATCCGCTGCAAGACCAGGAATTTGCCAATCGCTGGCTACGAGAAGAAATCCGCGCGGCTTGCGCCACGCTGGACCATCAATTGCCAAACTTCGGTTCGCCTAGTTCGGGAAAATAGCGTTCTTGAATGCGCCGACAATAATCGACTAAGGCGGATTGGGTTAAGGCATAATCCTTGACCGGCGAACTGACCGGGCAAGCCAAAAGATTGATCAATACGCCGAAGGCCGAGGCATCGACGCTGGAGGGCCGGTTTCCCAACAAAAAAGTTTTGCCATGAAGCGCGGCGGACACAGCCGCTACGTCGCGTCGGCCCAATTCGAAAATATGTGCGGCAGGTAGCCGGCCAATGCCTTGGCCGCGTAGTTGCCCCCGAATCCGCAGCCGATAGAGTGCGGCCACCACATCCGCCCAGGGTTGCTGTAAACCTTGGAAGATCGCCTGCTTATTGATTTGCCAATTTTCCGCTCCGTACTGCCAACGGCTGTACATGCACACCCAGTACAAATGTTCTTCCAATAAACGTTGCCAGGCCAGCGCTTGCGCACTTTGCTCGGCCGACAAATGCCCATCCAGGCTATCGCCGTAATGCTCTCGCAGATAGCCGATAATCAGCCGGCTATCGGCAAGCTTTTGACCGTTGTCTTCTATGAAGGGCAGCTTGCCGAAGGGCGCAAAGAGGGGCAACGTTTCGGCAATCCGGTATTCGATGCCGGCCATGCGCAGATAGGTTTCCAGCTTGACGCAAAACTGGCTGGGGTTGGGAATGTTCCAGGCTCTGGGAAATTGATACAACGTAATCATGTGGAACTTCGTTTCTGACTCACTACAACTGTCGACATGCGCTTTAGAAATGGCCAACTATTGTATCGGTTAAAAAGGGGTTGCCGGGTGAATTGATCAGCCTTCGTCCGGCAACACAAAGCGTAACGGCCGCGAGCCTATCTTTGCCCCCGTCACCTCGTCGATGGCCACCGGTTTAATATACTCTCCCGTTTCAATATCCTGGATACGCACCAACGGACCGTCGCCGCGATACTGGCTCCCCCAGGCGCCAATCATCATAAGCACCGGCAGAAAGTCGCGGCCAGCGGCTGTCAATACATACTCCTCGCGCGGC
Source organism: Methylomonas sp. EFPC3 (assembly GCF_029643245.1). NCBI lineage: Bacteria > Pseudomonadati > Pseudomonadota > Gammaproteobacteria > Methylococcales > Methylococcaceae > Methylomonas > Methylomonas sp. EFPC3. The sequence continues at coordinate 2,643,119 of NZ_CP116398.1, read as the reverse complement.
GGTCGCTCCGAATAAAGCCGTTTTTCCAATAATCCTTCCTCAGTTAACGTCGCCAAACGCCGGGTCAGTATCGTCGGCGCTATACCGAGACTTTTCCGAAATTGGTCGAAGCGGGTTAGGCCGAAATGGGCGTCCCGCAGTATCAATAAACTCCAGGTGTCGCCAAGAAAAGCCAGGCAGCGAGCGATCGGACAAGGGTCGGCGCAATTATTTTTATCGTTCATACATTTTTAGTAGTGACTTGGTTTCATTTTGATAGTAACATTACTTTCGAAATGATAGTAACACTTAGTCGACAGACTATCCACCCTCAAAAGGAGATTCGATATGAGCAATAAAGACAATGCTGTAGCCCTGGTCACCGGCGCATCCTCGGGCATTGGTCTGGTAACGGCCAAGGCCCTGCAACAAGCCGGTTACCGCGTATTCGGCACCAGCCGCAAGGCGCTTGCAAGCGCCGATGGCGTCACGATGTTGACCTGCGACGTGACCGACGAAGCCTCGGTAAAGAACGCGGTAGCCGAGGTCTTGAAACAGACCGGTCGCATCGATCTGCTAGTCAACAATGCCGGCGTCGGCTTGCTCGGCGGGGCGGAAGAGTCTTCAACCGCGCAAACCCAGGCGCTGTTCGACGTCAACGTCTTCGGTATTACCCGTGTGACCAACGCCGTGCTGCCAACCATGCGCAGCCAAAGAAAAGGCAGAATCGTCAATATCAGCTCGGTCCTGGGCTTGATCCCCGCGCCTTACAACGCGCTCTATGCCGCGACCAAACATGCGGTCGAAGGTTATTCTGAATCGCTGGACCACGAACTGCGCACCTTCGGCATCCGAGTGGTACTGGTTGAACCGGCATTTACCCGCACCTCGTTCGAAGCAAGCATCACCAAGCCCGATCAACCGCTGGCCGTTTATGACGCCGTACGTACCAGGATGGCGACTCTGATGCGGATTGGCGTGAGTGCGGGCGATGCCCCTAGCGTGGTCGCTGAAACGGTATTGAAAGCCGCAACCGCCGTAGTTCCCAGAAGGCGCTATACCGCCGGAAAACAAGCAAGCCAAGTGCGTTTTCTGCGTCGTTTCCTTCCGGAGGCCATGGTAGACAAGAGTTTGCGCAAGTTTAACCAACTGCCGATGGTCTGAAAAATGGAAGGATAGCGAGATGATTCAATTATTTACAACGTCCGTGAAGACTAAGAGCCGGCTTCAAGGCGGATTTTTGCTGCTGCTGATGGTAAGCGCAGGATGCAGCGACCAGCACGGACCAACATCAGCGGTTGCTCGCCCGGTAAAAGTATTTCGAACCGAGGGAAACACCGCTTCAGGCGCTAGAAGTTTTGCCGGCGAAGTTCGGGCAAGAATTGAGACGCCCTTATCATTCCGGGTAGCAGGTAAATTGCTGGCGCGCAAAGTGGATGTTGGCGATCCGGTGCGTAAAGGCCAGTTGCTGGCGACACTGGACGGCAACGATTATCGCCTCGCCGTACAGGCCATTAAGGCTCAGTTGGCTGCCGCGCAAGCCGACAGCAACTTCTTGCACGACGATTTGGCCAGATACCGCGAATTGCTGGCCCAGCGAGTCATCAGCCCGCCGGAGTTCGAACGCCACGAAACTGCCTACACCACGGCGCGGGAGCGTACAGCGGCGCTGGAAGCGCAATTGGGCGAGGCGCTTAACCAGCTATCCTATACCGAGCTGCATGCCGACCGCGACGGCGTGGTCACGGCGCTGGCTGTAGAAGCCGGACAAGTGCTGGCCGCCGGTCAGGCCGTGGTGACGCTGGCCCAGCTCGACGAAAAGGAAGTTCATTTCGACGTTCCCGAGCATCAACTATCGGAAACCCGGCGCCAACAAGTCGTTAATGTGTCTTTATGGTCCGACGACAACCGGCGGATCAAGGCCAGAATCCGCGAGATCGCCTCGGCCGCCGATCCGTCCAGCCGCACCTATCGCGCCAAGGCCACCTTGCTCGAAGGTCTGGATGCCGCGCTATTAGGCATGACGGCGACGGTTCAACTCGCGGCGAACACCGCTTCCGGCATCGCCATTCCGCTTTCCGCCGTCTATACCCCGCAAAATCAGCCCGATCATCCTTTGGTCTGGCTAGTCGACGAGCAGGCGGCTACCGTCAAATCCATGCCGGTTAAGCTGGGCGAAACGCTGGCCGGCGAACGCATCGCCGTCGAGGGACTCGCCGCCGGCCAATTGCTGGTCAGCGCCGGCGTCCAGCGCCTGGCCGAGGGCCAGTCTGTCCGCTTACCGGCAGAAAATGCACCAGCTAAAGAGGGACAACCATGAAAGAGTTCAACCTCAGCGAATGGGTGCTTAAACACCGCTCCTTCACCGGCTTTATGCTCGCACTGGTGGTGCTCGGCGGCCTATTCGCTTATTACAAGCTGGGCCAGCAGGAAGATCCGCCGTTCACCTTCCGCATCATGGTGGTCAAGACCCTTTATCCCGGCGCCACCGCGTTGGAAGTGGAACAGCAGTTGACCGACAGGCTGGAAAAGAAAATCCAGGAACTGCCTGACCTGGATTACTTGCGCAGTTATTCCAAACCCGGCGAATCGGTGATTTTCGTCACGCCGCGCGAAGATACGCCGCCCAAGGACATTCCCGAGCTTTGGTATCAAGTGCGCAAGAAGGTCGACGACATCCGCATGACGCTGCCACCCGGCAGCATCGGGCCGTTTTTCAATGACGAATTCGGCGATACCTATAGCCTGATCTACGCCTTTTCCGGCGAGGGCTTTAGTTATGCCGATCTGAAATTGGCGGCCGATTCGGTTCGCCAACAGCTGTTGCGGGTCAAGGATGTCGAGAAGGTCGATTTGATCGGCGTACAGGACGAAAAGATTTTCGTGGAGTTTTCCGACAAAAAGCTGGCCGAATTGGGCCTGGAGACGGCGGCGGTTGCCCAGGCCTTGCAGGCGCAGAACGGCATGGCGCCGGCGGGCACGGTGTTTTCCGCGCACCACAACCTGCCGATACGCCTGACCGGTTCGTTCGACTCCGAAGATGGTGTCGCCAATATGCCGGTGCGCATCGGCAATCGCACCTTCAAGGTTAGCGACTTTGCTAGGGTGACGCGCGGCTATGTCGATCCGGCGGAATTCAAGATGCGTTTCAACGGCAAGCCGGCGCTTGGTCTCGGCGTGACGATGAACAAGAAAGGCAATGTCATCGATCTGGAACAAGCCTTGGACGAGACGCTGAACCGTGTAACCAACGAGCTACCGTTAGGCTTGGACGTGGAAACGGTCGCCAATCAAGGTCGTGTGGTGAAAAATCAGATGGCGGAATTCGGCCGTACCTTCTTCGAAGCCCTGGCCACCGTGTTGGTGGTGAGTTTCTTGAGCCTGGGTTGGCGTACCGGTTCCGTGGTGGCGCTGACCGTGCCGCTGGTGCTGGCAGCCACCTTGTTGGTCATGCTGCTGTGCGGTATCGACCTGCAACGCATTTCCTTGGGCGCTTTGATACTGGCGCTAGGCTTGCTGGTGGACGATGCGATGATTGCCGTCGAGATGATGGCCCGCAAGCTGGAAGAAGGCTGGGACCGGATGCGCGCCGCGACCTATGCGTATACTGCCACCGCCTTTCCGATGCTGACCGGCACCTTGATCACCATCGCCGGATTCCTGCCGGTGGGTCTGGCGCAATCCTCGGCCGGCGAATACACGGTGGCGATTTTCCAGGTGGTCGGCATTTCGCTGATACTGTCCTGGATAGGCGCGGTGGTGTTCACCCCCTATTTGGGGTTTTTGATCCTCAAGGTGCATGCCAACGGCCAGCAAGCGGCTCACGACTTGTTCGATACGCCGTTCTACAACCGCTTGCGCCGCTGGGTGGATGCTTGTGTGGCGCACCGCAAGAAAGTCATTGTCGCCACGCTGGCTCTGTTCGGCCTAGGCGTGGTGGCTTTAACCCATGTTCCCGAGCAGTTTTTCCCGCTGTCCAACCGGCCTGAAGTCATCGTCGACCTGTGGTTGCCGGAGGGCAGCGCCTTCGAGCAAACCGAAGCCGCCGCCCAACGCATGGAAGCGCTATTAGCCAAGGACGAAGACGTGGAGCATGTCGCCAGCTATATCGGCAGCGGCACGCCGAGGTTTTTCATGTTGATCGTGCAGCAACTGGCGAATACCAATCTGGCCGAATTGGTGGTGATGACCAAGGATAATGCCGCCCGTGAACGGGTGATGCAGCGTGTCCTGCAGATGCTTGAGACCGATTTTCCGAATGTCCGCGGCCGAGTGAAGCGGCTGAATGTCGGGCCGCCGATGGACTATCCGTTGGCGTTCAGAGTGCTCGGTGAAAACCCCAATATCGTACGCGGCATCGCCGAGCGGGTGGCCGAAGTCGTGCGCGACCATCCAGGCACCGTGGACATCAACGATGACTGGCATGACCGCATGCCGTCGTTCCGACTGATGCTGGATCAGGACAAGGCCCGCGCCCTCGGCGTTTCCACGGCCAGCCTGTCGCAAGCCTTGCAGGCGCATTACGCCGGCATCCCGGTCGGTCAGTTGCGCGAGCAGGATAAATTAATCGACATCGTCTGGCGGGCCAGCCCCGAACTGCGCACTGCCGCCGACGAAATGCCGGATGTCGCGGTGCGTACGGCTAATGGCAAGTCGGTGTCGCTGTCGCAGTTCGTCAAGTTCGAGACCGTGTTCGAGGACGGCGTGCGCTGGCGGCGTAACCGCTTCCCGGCTATTTCGGTGCGCGCCGATGTGGCCGACGGCAAGATGGCCCCGGACGTGGCGGCGGAAATCGTCCCGAAACTTAAACCAATCCAGGATAGCCTGCCGGCCGGCTATTTCATCGAAACCGGCGGTTCCAAGGAAGATGCGGTGACCGCGCAGAAGTCGATTCTGATCTGGATTCCGCTGGTGCTGATTGTCACGCTGATCTTGTTGATGATGCAGTTGCAGAATCTGTCCAGGACTTTCATGGTGTTCAGCACCGCGCCGCTGGGAGTGATCGGCGCGGCCTTCGCCTTGCTGTTGTTCCGGGCGCCGTTCGGCTTCGTGGCCTTGCTCGGCATCCTGGCGCTGGCCGGCATGATCATGCGCAATTCGGTGATTCTGGTCGATCAGATCGATCAGGACGAACAGTCCGGACTCGACACTTGGTCGGCCATCGTCGAATCGACGGTACGGCGCTTTAGGCCGATCATGCTGACCGCGGCGGCGGCCATCCTGGCGATGATACCCCTGTCGCGCAATGACTTCTTCGGCCCGCAGGCCATCGCCATCATGGGAGGATTGACGGTGGCGACCGCATTGACGGTGTTCTTTCTGCCGGCGCTGTATGCGGCTTGGTTTAGGGTGGCGCGTACCGATGCAAAAGCTTCCTCTCCCACCGGGAGAGGGTAGGGGTGGGGGGATAAAGCTTTGTTTTATATACCCTCATCCTAACCTTCTCCCAAGGGGAGAAGGAATAACCCCCGCTTTTAGGATCATCCTCGCGGGTACCACGCGATGCGACCACGGAGTTTTGCAATGAATAATAGAGTTTTAACACCGCTAACCCTTCTGTCCCTGGTTAGTCTAATTGCCTGCACGCCAACCCGCGTGGGCGACCAAGTGGCGCTCAGCAGCCCGGCAACCTGGCAACACGCGCCCAGCGCCCAAGCCTCCGAAGCGGTTGATCTAAAGACTTGGTGGCAAGGTTTCAATGATTCCTTGCTGAATGAATTGATAGACCAAGCCTTAACCGCCAACCACGATCTGAGAATCGCCGCCGCTCGCGTTCGCGAAGCCAACGCGATGGTGACCGTCGCCGAAGCGGCCTTGTATCCCAGTCTGGATTTCTCGCTCTCCGGCGGCCGGGAGAAACGCATCGACCGCATCGTCGGCGTGCCGAGCAAGCAAGGTATCAAATTGATTACACCTACCGCCGATGCGGTCAGCGGCGGCTTGGCGGCGCACTGGGAAATCGATTTGTTCGGTGGCCGGCATTTGGAAGCGGAAGCCGCCGCAGCCCAAGCCGAAGGCAGTCAGGAAGGCTTGCATGCGGCGAAAGTCGGTCTGTTAGCGCAAGTTGCGACCAACTATCTGGAGCTGCGCGGCGTGCAGCAACGCATCGGCATTCTGCAAAGCAATATCGCCTTGCAACGTGAACGGCTGAGGACTTTACAGGTATTTCTTAAAGCCGGACTGGCTAATGAGGCGGATGTCGCCCGCCAGCAAATGCTGTTGCAGGGCACCGAAGCGATGCTGCCGCAACTGACCAATGCTGGGCAAAAGCTCATCCATCGTTTAGGCGTGTTGCTGGGTGAGCCGCCGGAAAACCTGGAAAAGCGGCTGACCGTCGCCGGCCCTTTGCCGAAGCAAATGCCGACCATGCCCAGCCTTTTGCCGGCCGATCTATTGGCGCAACGGCCTGATTTGCGTTTCGCGCAAACCGAAGTCAGCGCCGCGGCGGCCAGCCTGGGTTCGGCGCGGGCCGATCTCTATCCGAAACTGGTGCTGTCGGCCAGCGGCGGCCTCGGCGCGATTGCGGTCGGCGGTTTTCCGAGTCTGGCCGAGAGTGTCTACGCGCTGGGCTCTGGCCTTTCGGCGCCGATCTTCAACGCCGGCCGCATCCGCGCCCATATCGCCGCCGCCGATGCCCGGCTGGACCAAGTCGCCACCAATTACGAGAAGACTTTTTTGCTGGCATTCGAGGACGTGGAAAACGCTTTCGTCGCCCATCGCTCCGCCACGGAGAGCTTGGGCCAATTGACCGCAGCGGAAGCCTCGGCGGAAAAGGCTTACCGACTGGTCGATGCCTTGTATCAGCATGGTGCGGGCGATTATCTGGCAGTACTGGACGCCCAACGCAGTAAACTGGCCGTCAGCGACGAGCGGGCCAAAGCCGAAACGGCGGTCGGCGTGGCGATGGTGTCGTTGTATCGGGCTTTCGGTGGCGGCTGGACGATGGATGCGTCGGTGAGCGCCTTCGAAAATACCTCTGCAAGGTGATTCGCGGCGAGTTGGCATCGGGTAGAGAGCCCTGAAAGCGCCGAAGACGATGAATGATCGAGTGACCTTGCCAAATAGAGGGGGACGTAAAAGGTAGGTTATGCTTCATGCTATGAAGCCCAACATTTTGATTTTGTTGGGTTACGCTACGCTAACCCAACCTACATTTTGACTTTTACGACAGCCTCAAATAGATGGGTTTGATAAGGTCAGGGGGCTAGCCGATTAGATGGTGTTCAATATCTCTTCGATCAGTTGCGGCCCTTTGTAAATCAAGCCGCTGTAAATCTGCACCAAGCTGGCGCCAGCGGCTAATTTCGCCTGGGCATCTTCACCACTCAAAATTCCGCCGGCGGCGATAATCGGCAGTTTGCCGTTCAATTCGGCCACCAAGCCTTTAACGACTCGCGTTGAACTTTCCCTGACCGGTGCGCCGCTCAAACCGCCGGTTTCGTCGGCGTGCTTATGGCCTTTAATGTGGTCGCGGGCGATGGTGGTGTTGGTGGCAATCACACCGTCAATCGCAAATTCCATTAGTAAGCCTGCAATATGGCTTATTTCATCGTCAGTTAAATCGGGGGCTATCTTCACGGCGATAGGCGTGTATTTACCCAGCGCGGTCTGCAGCTTTAATTGTTCTTCTTTCAGAGCGCTCAATAATTGTTTGATCTCGTCGCCTTGCTGCAATTGCCGCAAGTTCTTGGTGTTGGGCGAGGAAATGTTGATGGTGATATAGCTAGCCGCTGCATAGCTTTTTCTTAAGCCGATCAAATAGTCTTCGGTGGCGTTTTCCAAGGGGGTGTCGGCGTTCTTGCCGATATTGATACCCAATATTCCGCGATACTGGCATTTACCGACTTGTGCCAGCAAATGGTCGATGCCTAAATTGTTAAACCCCATCCGGTTGATGATGGCTTCATGTTCCGGGAGCCGAAACAACCGTGGTTTGGGGTTCCCCGGTTGCGGGCGCGGCGTGACCGTGCCGATTTCGATAAAGCCAAAGCCCAAATCGGCCAACGCGTCGATATAGTCGCCGTTCTTATCCAGACCGGCCGCCAGTCCGAGCGGATTTTTAAAATTCAAGCCCATTACCTCGACCGGCTTGCTGCTCGATTTCGCCCGGCTTAGCGTGGATAGGCCGGTTTGTTTCGCCAGTTTGAGCAAGTCTAGGGTGACATGATGGGCGGTCTCCGGGTCAAGCGAAAACAATAGCGGGCGCAGGTAGGGATATAAGTTCATGATGCGGTAGCAGGTTTTAACGAATAAGGAGAAGGATCCAGGTCGGTTGGCCGTTGCAGAATCAGATCGGCCAATAATTTGGCGGATGCCGGCCCCATGACCAGACCATTGCGGAAATGACCGGCATTGATGTAAAGATTTTCGATGTCCGGATGTCGGCCAATAAAAGGGATGCCCTGCGGGCTGCCGGGGCGCAGGCCGGCCCAATGGTGACTGACCGGGAACTGCTGCAGGTTTGGCAGCAGTTGCGTGGCGAACCGATAGAGTTGTTCGCGAGCCTGTTCCGTGGTGGTTTTGTCGAAACCGGCCTGTTCGACTGTGCTGCCTACCAGAATCTTGCCGTCGCGGCGGGGAATCAAATACTGGTCCCCGTCCAGAACCATATACTGCAGTGTGTCCGGCTTGGCGTCGAATAGCAGCATTTGGCCTCGAACCGGGCGGATGTTGATATCGACCGGCCAATCCGGCAGCAAATTGTTTAAAAATTCGCGAGTCCAGGCGCCAGTGCTGACGACCAGTTCGTTCACCGTAAAGCGACCGTGTCTGGTTTTTACGCCGGCGATGCGGCGATTGACGACGTCGATTTCCGCGATTTCGGTATCGCTGATGAATTGGGTGCCGAGTTGGGACAAATATGCGGATAGAGATTTCAGCAGGCGCGGATTGCGGGCCTGAGCGATACCCGGAAGCCATATCGGTTGCTCGAGTCGGGTTGTGAGCGCTGCGGTCAGTTCGGCGGAAGCTGTCTGGAATGCCACGTCGTAGTGACGGCACCAGCGTTCCGCCGCTTCAAAATCGGGATTCTTGCAAATCAGCATGCCGCACTCCCGCCATTCCGGGTCGATCCCGGTACTGGCTAGCAGTTCTGCACTTAACTGCGGATACAGTTTCAAGCTTTGTATTGCCAGCTCGGAAATGGCTTCAGCTTGCCGCCATGGATAAATCGGCAGCAAAATGCCGCCGCCTGCCCATGAGGATTCGGTGCCGGGGCCGGCTTTGTCTAGCAGGGTGGCTTCGCGTCCGGCTTTGCGAAATTCGCGGGCGGCAAGTTGGCCGCTAATACCGGCGCCGATGATCAAAATGTCCAGATGATGGGTCATGCAGATAAAGGGAATGTCGGACTAAAGATGCTTTTTTAAGGTATCACGAAGCTATTGCGCTAGATAGGTTTTAGGCATTGGTGGTAGCGGTGTGAAAAAACAAAAAAATGTTGTTTATTTTTGACATTATTTGATTCAGGATTACAAATGCTTCATATATTATTGATTTAAATCAATTTTTTTTGGTCAAAAAAATAAGCTTAAAACTTGTATGGCTGGTGTTTTGCTGCTATTATTGCCCACGTGAAGAAATCCTGTGTTGCTTTAAAGCTAATTCAGTCTTAACAATAACAACCCTTGGGGGGGAACAACAATGAGTTTTACTAAAACCAAATTAGCGCTGGGTGTTGCTGCAGCGACTTTGACAATGGCTGGAGCGATGGTTGCCCCGCAAGCCCAAGCAGCTGACAACAAAGCCGAGCGCGTTGCCGACGCCGCCGCCAGAAAAGCTGAAGCTCTGGAAGCGCAAATGCAACAAATGGCCGAGCAAATGCAAGCCATGCAAGCGGAATTGAGCCGTGTTAAGTCGTCTTCCACAAAAGACTCTACCGAAACCGCCAAAATTCAAGAACTGGATCAGTGGATGGCGTCTGTTAAAGCTGCCCCGGCCGCTTCCGGTGCCAAAGACAACTTGGTTGCGGTTCGTGGTGGTTGGACTCGCCTCGATCAATCCAGAAAGGCAGGTGCTAACCAGCCGGGAGCTATTCTCAGTGGCTCTGATTTGTTGTCTGATAATGGAAACGCAGACGGTTTCTACTTTGGTGGCGCTTTTGATTTCAACGTTAACAACGATTTGTTCGGTTTGATGGACGATACCTCGTTTGGCATCGAATTGGGTGTTGAATATTCTGAATTCGGTACTGGTCAGAATAATCTGACAGCTACATATCCTGCGGCTTTGGGTACAACTGGGATTGCTGTAAGTCCGGGAACTTCTACCGACAATCGTTTGCGTATCAATGCCTCTCCAAAAATTAAATTCATGCACGGCAGCAAATTGCGTCCTTGGATTATTCCGGTCGGTCTGGAGTTGAACATATTGGGTGTTCCTTCTCGTGCGGTTTCCGTTCTCAATTCAGGCATGCAGTTTGGCGGTGGTGTGGAATACGAATTGTTCAGAGGCATCGTTTTGGGTTCCGACGTTCGTTACCACTATTCGACCAGCAAAATCGACGGCACAGAGACCGACGGTTTCAGCGCTGGCGGTTCTGTAGGTTTCAAATTCTAAATCCACAAGCCGCTGGATTGTCCAAAAAGGGAAGGTTTCGCCTTCCCTTTTTTTATGCCGTAAAGGTTTTGTTATACTGCTCGGTCCCGGTGCGGGGTCGGTCGGTTGCGTAAGTTCTATCCTCAAAGGCAATGAAATCTCTTTATCCTGAAATTTCTCCATTTCATACCTTTTTTCTGGAAACCGGGAGCGACCATCGGGTCTATGTCGAGCAATCCGGCAACCCGGCCGGAATTCCGGCGATATTTTTGCACGGCGGTCCCTGTTCCGGAACCAAGCCGGACCATCGCCGTTTCTTTGATCCTCAGCGCTACCACATCATTCTGATGGACCAGCGCGGATGCGGTCTATCCGAGCCTTTCGGCGAGCTGGCGGGGAATACGACGCAAGATTTGCTGGTAGATATGGAGCGTATCCGCGCGCGTTTGGAAATTCGACAGTGGTTGTTGTTCGGTGGTTCTTGGGGAGGCGCCTTAGCTTTGCTCTACGCACAGCACTACCCTGAGAATGTGTTGGCCATGATTTTGCGTGGTGTGTTTTTGGCGCGGCGGGGTGATTTGGAATGGTTTCTCGGCGAATATGGCGTGAATCGGGTCTATCCGGAATTGTGGCAGGAGCTGCAGGAGAATTTGCCGGAGCTACCGGGCGGCTCAATGCTGGAGCGCTTCTGCGAGGCGGTGTTTAGTTCCGATCAGGAGCTTGCCAAGAGTGCGGCTAGGCTATGGCAGGCTTGGAGTGGTCAGGTGGCGCTTGGCGCTGATTATCAGGAGAGTTTGGAGGCCGTCAGCGAAAAGACGTTGCGGCAAGTCAAGATGGAATTACACTACGCCGTCCACGATTACTTTATCGCTGAAAATCAGATTTTGGCCAACTGCCCCAAATTGCGGGGAATTCCGACGATTGTAATCCATGGGCGTAACGATTTGACTTGCCCGATAGAGGCCGGGTGGCGGTTGTGCAAAGCATTGCCCCAGGCACGCTTCCAGGTGTTGCCTCATGCCGGCCATATTGCTCGCGGCGAGGAAATGATCGACGCGTTGGTTTCCGCCGCGGACGAGATGGCGATGGTTTTGGCTTGAGAATTGACGGCGGGAACATGGAACATAGAAAACGGATTGTCATCGGCATGACCGGCGCTACCGGAGCGATTTACGGTGTGCGGATGCTGGAAATTTTACGCGAACGCGGTGGCTGGGAAACTCATTTGGTGATCTCGTCCGCCGGTCTGGTCAACTTGAAATACGAGTTGGGCATGGATCGAGCCGAGCTTTACGGAATGGCCGACGTTACTCACGGCATCAATGATATTGCCTCTTGCATTGCCAGTGGCTCGTTCAAGACGGAAGGGGTGGTGATCGCGCCCTGTTCCATGAAGACCTTGGCCGCGGTGGCGCACGGTTTTGGCGATAACCTGATTTCCCGTGCCGCAGACGTGGCGCTGAAAGAGCGGCGCAAAACCGTGCTGGTGCCGCGGGAGACGCCCTTGAATTTGGCGCATATTCGCAATATGGCGGCCGTGACTGAAATGGGCGGGATTATTTTTCCGCCGATGCCGGCGTTCTATAACAAGAGCGATTCGTTACGTGCCATGGTTGACGAAGGTGTTGGGCGTATCCTGGAGATGTTCGGTGTCGATGCCTGCGGATTGTATAAACCTTGGGGTGGTCTTTCCGGCTGAAGCTTGCTTATCCCGCTATCGATTGGGGTTTTTCGCTTTGAAATAGCAGCTCTTCAATTGACAGGGTGCTACGTTCTGATTTAGAGTTGCCCCACTCGCTTAAACCGCCCACTGACAAAGGCTTGCGGCGCTCTCCATTCGGTGACGAATGAGAGATTCACGGAAGGGGTGGGTCTCAAAAACAATAACTGTAACTACAACAATCGGAGCACATTAATATGGCAAGACCATTAATTCAAATGGCGTTGGACTCACTGGATTTCGACCAAACCGTAGCATTGGCAGATAAAGTAGCGCCTTACGTCGACATTTTTGAAATCGGTACCCCTTGCATCAAATACAACGGTATTAACTTGGTTAAAGAATTGAGAAACCGTTACCCAGACAAATTGTTGTTGGTCGACCTGAAAACCATGGACGCCGGCGAATACGAAGCAGGCGCTTTCTACGCAGCCGGCGCAGATATCTGCACCGTATTGGGCGTATCCGGTTTGGCTACCATCGGTGGCGTAATCAAAGCGGCAAAAAAATATGCTGCGGAAGTACAAGTTGACCTGATCAACGTGCCAAGCAAATCCGAGTGCGCACGCGAATCAGCCAAACTGGGCGCGCAAATCATGGGCGTTCACACCGGTCTGGACGCGCAAGCGGCTGGCCAAACTCCGTTCGGCGACCTGAACGAAGTCGCTTCTTTGGGCTTGAACGTTCGCGTTTCTGTTGCCGGCGGTATCAAGCCTGCAACCATCGACCAAACCGTTAAAGCCGGCGCCAACATCATCGTTGTCGGTGCAGCTATCTACGGTGCGCCATGCCCAGCCACAGCGGCTAAAGAAATCCGCGAATTGGTAGACGCTGCAGCTGCATAAGCCAAATTTGGCAACGCCTAGTTTCTAGGAAATATCGAGGACGGGTGGTTCGCGCCACTCGTCCTTTTGTTTGTTATATCCCCAGTTTTTTAGTGCGGTCCCGATAAGGGGCCGCTAGCACCGTATAAGATTCAATTTAGGAGACCAACATGCCTTCGCGTCGAGACTTAGCGAACGCCATCCGCGCACTTAGCATGGACGCGGTACAAAAAGCCAATTCAGGACACCCTGGAGCCCCGATGGGGATGGCCGATATCGCCGAAGTACTGTGGAACGATTTTCTGAACCACAACCCCAATAACCCGAAATGGGCCAACCGCGACCGCTTCGTGCTGTCCAACGGTCACGGCTCCATGCTGATTTACTCGTTGTTGCACCTGTCGGGCTACAACCTGCCGATCGACGAACTGAAACAGTTCCGTCAACTGCATTCCAAAACCCCGGGCCACCCTGAATACGGCTACACCGACGGCGTCGAAACCACCACCGGCCCGCTGGGCCAAGGCATCACTAATGCCGTCGGTTTCGCCATCGCCGAACGCGCCCTGGCCGGCCAATTCAACCGCCCCGGTCATGACATCGTCGACCACCACACCTACGTATTCCTGGGTGACGGCTGCCTGATGGAAGGCATCTCCCACGAAGCCTGCTCGCTGGCCGGCTCCATGAAACTGGGCAAACTGATCGCCATCTACGACGACAACAACATCTCCATCGACGGCGAAGTCCGCGGTCACGGCGACGTCACCGGCTGGTTCCTGGACAACACCCCGGCCCGCTTCGAAGCCTACGGCTGGCACGTCATCCCCAAAGTCGACGGCCACGACCCGGACGCAGTGAAAAAAGCCATCGAAGAAGCCAAAAAAGTCAGCGACAAACCGTCCATCATCTGCTGCCAAACCATCATCGGCTTCGGCTCGCCGAACAAACAAGGTAAAGAAGAATGCCATGGTGCTGCGCTGGGTGAAGCCGAAGTGGCCGCCACCCGCGAACAACTGGGCTGGCCGCACGCCCCGTTCGAAATTCCGGCCGACATCTACGCCGGATGGGACGCCAAAGCCAAAGGCGACCGTTTGGAAAGCGCCTGGAACGCCAAATTCGCCGCCTACCAAGCCGCGCACCCGGAACTGGCTGCCGAATTCGAACGCCGCATGGCCGGTAAATTACCAGCCGACTGGAGCGAAAAAGCCAACGCCTTCATCGCCGACGTCAACGCCAAAGCCGAAACCATCGCCAGCCGCAAAGCCTCGCAAAACACCCTGAACGGCTTCGGCCCGTTGCTGCCGGAACTGCTGGGCGGCTCCGCCGACCTGGCCGGCTCCAACCTGACCCTGTGGAAAGGCTGCAAAGACATCAACGCCCCCGGCCACGACGGCAACTACGCCTACTACGGCGTGCGCGAATTCGGCATGAGCGCCATCATGAACGGCATCACCCTGCATGGCGGCTTCAAAGCCTACGGCGCCACCTTCCTGATGTTCAGCGAATACGCCCGTAACGCCCTGCGCATGGCCGCCCTGATGAAAGCGCCGACCATCTTCGTCTACACCCACGACTCCATCGGCCTGGGCGAAGACGGTCCGACCCACCAACCGATCGAACAAACCGCCACCTTGCGCATGATTCCGAACATGCACGTCTGGCGTCCGTGCGACGCGGTCGAATCGGCGATTTGCTGGAAAGCGGCGATCGAACGCCAAGACGGCCCGAGCACCCTGATCTTCTCACGGCAAAACCTGCCACACATGGCCCGTAGCCAAGCCCAGATCGACGCGATTGCTAAAGGCGGTTATATCCTGAAAGACAGCAACGGCACCCCGGATGCGATCATCATCGCCACCGGCTCCGAAGTCGAACTGGCCGTCAAAGCTGCCGAAGCGCTGGCCGCGAAAGGCAAAAACATCCGCGTGGTGTCCATGCCGTCGACCAACGTGTTCGAAGCCCAGGACCAGGCCTACAAAGACAGCGTATTGCCAGCGAGCGTGACCAAACGCGTCGTGGTCGAAGCGGGCGTGACCGACAGCTGGTGGAAATATGCCGGCAGCCAAGGCCGCGTGGTGGGCATGGACCGTTTCGGCGAATCGGCCCCGGCCGGCCAGCTCTTCAAAGAGTTCGGCTTCACCGTGGACAATGTCGTCGCTAACGTCGAAGCAGTGCTTTAAACTACTAGGCCGTATGCACCCCTTGCCGGCTTGCCGGCAAGGGGATATTTGAATAGTAAGGTAAGGTGGAGAATATGAAAGACACTAAACTAGCCGCTGTCGCTTTTGTTGTATCGCTGTTCGCCGCGCCGTCCGTAGGGGCTGTTGATTACCCGGCGGCGGATTTTCAGCCGAAAGTTGTTTATCGCGATTCTTCTGTTGCCGAAGTGGCGCCTGCTGCGGCCAACTCTGCCGCCGCCGCGAGTAGCGCGGCTCCATGCGTTAACCAGACACAGCAATCCGAGGTCGATCCGAAATTTCCGGCTGCCAATTTTCAGCCTAAGATCGTCTACAGCGGTACGGGGTCGTAGCGTTAACAACGGTTTTATGGCACTCTGTTAGTAGTGGTCCGCCGCAGTTGGTGTGTAGGTCGCAACATATAAAAATTATTACATTCAGGAGTATTCTCAAATGACAACAAGCAGTTTGATGAATAGCTTATTCGGCTTTTTATTCGACAAACCTACTGACGACGGTAGCTGGCTGGATGCTGATTCAAGCGTCAGCGATGCGCAACTGACCGGTGTTGCCCGTTATTTGCAAAAACTCGAACCGCCAAAGCCGGAAGTGGACGGAAATGGTGAGCCATTGACAGGAGTGGCCAAGTATTTGGCTATGCAACGGCAAGCTGAACAGGCAGCACAGACGGTCGTCGAGGCAACTGAGATCGAGGCGGTGGTTGAAGAGGTTGAAGAAATCGAAGAAGTGGCCGCGGAGATCGAGATTGAACCCGTGGCTGTCGCTGTACCAACTGGCGTCGAGAAGTATCTTAGCCAGCAGGCCGATAATCCGGTGACTCGGGTTACCAAGTACTTGATCAAAGAATCGATTCAAGCCAAGTCCGCGCCTGTTACCGGTGTATCCAAATATGTCACCAAGCATGATCGCGAAGAGCCAGGGGTGACGGGGGTTGCCAAATATGTGATCCGCCAGAATATGGCGCAGCAACCGGCAGTGACCGGAGTTGCCAAGTATGTGCTCAAAAAAGACCTTGCGGCTAAAGATGCGCCGTCGGCAACTTCAGTGAGCAAGTATCTGGCTAAGCAAACCTTGGTAAACAAGGATGCGCCGGTTGTCACCGGGGTTGAAAAATACTTGGTGCGCCAGGAACGTCTGTTGAAAGAACAGGAGCCAGTAACCGGCGTGGCCAAGTTTCTGGCCGAGCAGGCGCTGGCAGCGAAAAAGGCTGCGGCAGCCGCGCTGGTGGCCCGTTACGTTGAGGCCGAAGCGAAATTACAAGCCGAGAAGGCGGAGGCTCTGATGAACCAATCGCAACAAGAAGAGTTGATTGCCGACCGTGAAGTGATTATCGAGGGCTCGGCCGTCGATCGCTATCTGGCGCGGCAGGCCGCGGCCCAGGAGAATGCGCCGAAGCCGACCGGAGTGGCAAAATATTTGGCGAAACAAGTGCAGTTGCAAAGCCAGGCGGAGCCTCTTACCGGAGTGGCGCGTTACTTGGTAAAACAAGCAATTGCGGCGAAACAAATGCCAACACCTACGGGGGTGGCTAAATATGTCGCTAAACAACGCCTGACGGTCAATCCGGTGCAACCGCTCAGTTCGGTAGCCAAATACGTGGCAAAACATCACGCGGAGGAAAAGGCGGCCGGTGAGGTCACGGGGGTTGCCAAATACATGGCCAAGCAAGACGTCAGGCAGGTGGAATCTGTCGGTCTTTCCGGCGTAGCCAAATACGTGGCGAAACAAGCGTTGAGTGATAGTGACACCGGCTTTGCCCGGACTACCGGCGTCGAAAAATATTTGCGCAAGCAAGCCTAAGTCTTGCGAGACGGCAAACCGGCATCTCCAGTGAGTTGCCGGTTTTTTTGTGCCCGCGGTCTTTTCGGTCGGTAGCAGGCGGTTGCCGATACAGCAGGCGAAAACTGTATTATTATGACCTACCGTAATTAGCCTCAGAGATTCCGATGCGCCTTTTAATTCGCTGCGTACCGTTTGTTTTCGCTCCCTTCGTCGCAGCGTGGGGGGCGCCGGATGAGCCGGCGCCGGTGCCTGAGCCGCCCGATTTGCCGGCGCCGGTGCAATCGGGCGAGGAAATGGAACCGGACATCACCATTATTCGCAAAGGTAAAGATACGATTCAGGAGTTCCGGCGTAACGGTAAACTGTACATGGTTAAGATTCAGCCCCAGGTCGGGCCGCCTTACTATATGCTCGATACCAACGGCGACGGTGAAATGGATGTGAAGAAGAACGACTTGGACGACAACACCAACATCAATAAATGGACCTTGTTCGAGTGGGATTGGCCTTGATGATCCCGGCGCCCTTCACCAGATAGTCAGTTGGGCGCCGAGTGTTGTTAATCCGAAACTTTGAGTAGCCAGCCTTCTTCGGCGCTGCATTTTTCGAATTTCGCTTTCAAACTGACCGATACCCGGACGGTGGTATTTTTGATGTCAGCGGGCAATTTGCCTTTCACCAGATAAAACGTGTCTTTATCTTCCACCGTTATCGGAACGGCTTGTTGCTTAATGCTAACGTGGATGTGGCCTGGGCCGTTGCTACCCGACGCGGCAAACGAAAATTCTGAGCCCGGCGCGACGCTGGCCAGGTGTTCCGGTTTGATGCGGCTGACTTTGGCTCGGATACAGCCTGATTCGCTGGCATTGCCGCCATGGCCTATGTGGCCGGTCGATTGGCTCAAGCTCGGTTGGCTGAAACCGAGAGCCAAGATTGCCATCAGAATTTTTGAAATTTGCATGGTTCCCCCTTGATTTGATAGTAATTATTGCCAAGCGCCCTCGATTATAGGCTTCGGGATGGTAACTTAGAAGTGGAGGGAGTCATTGGCTGTCCCGGCGACGAGATTGATGTTTCTATGCAAATTGATTACATTGAAATTTGCTGTTTACGATCGGTTTTCATAACAATAAAACGATGAGGATGGAGGGGGCATGTATTTTTTAGCGAAGCTGTTCGGAATCTTAACCTTGGTTTGGTTTTACCTGACGGCAAAAAACCAAAATGCGCCGTTGCTTAACTGGTCGATCATTGGCTTGGTGGGGTATTGGTTGACTTGGTGGCTGGCCAAATTTTTCGTGCTGGAGCCCCTGTCTAAATTGGTTGCCAAACATTCGGTGATGGAAATGGTCTTGACCCAAGTGCCGGTAGCTTGTGCCGTAGTGGCGTGCATCTTGATTCGTAAGAGGTTAATAGCCAGTATTTCGGCAAATTAGAACGCTTGGATGCCTAACGTAGTGCTTGTCACCGGCGCGGCCCGGCGCATCGGCGCAGCTTGCGCCCGTATGTTGCATGCTGCGGGATATAACGTAGTTTTACACTTTAAAAGTTCGGAGTCCGACGCGATAGCGCTGTGCGAGGCATTAAATAATCTGCGTTACGCTTCGGCGGTATCGGTCAAAGCCGATTTGCAGAGTGTAACTGACGTCGAACGGTTGGCAACGGTGGCTGCGTCAACCTGGGGCGGGCTGGATGCGTTGGTGAACAGCGCTTCTGTGTTTTACCCGCAGCCGGTAGGTAAGGTGGTCGAACAGGATTGGGAGCAAGTCTTTGACACTAACCTGAAAGCGCCATTCTTTTTGTCGCAGGCGTTGTTGCCTACGCTCAGAGCAAGGCGAGGCTGTATCGTGAATATCGCCGATATTCACGCCGAAACCGGCTTGCCTGGCTTTCCTGTCTATAGTATTGCCAAAGCCGGGTTGTTGGCGATGACGCGTTGTCTGGCCAAAGACATGGCACCTGAAGTCAGGGTCAATGCTGTTTCGCCTGGAGCTATTTTGTGGCCGGAACACGGTGGCAGTGAAGCAGAGCGTGCGGCGATCTTGAGTAAAATTGCGTTGGGCCGCCAGGGAGAGGCTGACGACATAGCCAAGGCGGTTAAGTTTTTGATTCAAGACGCCGGGTATATTACCGGTCAAACCATCAACGTTGACGGTGGGCGGAGTTTATACCGTTAGCGGAAATCAGTCCGGCTGAAGGCTTTTGATCCATGGGCCGGTTTCAAGCCTGAGAATTCACTGTCAATTTTTTTTGTTTGACGTCTTTTTTATCGAATTGGTGCCATAGCTCGGCATAGCTTTTTTGGGTATTGGGATGGGTCAAGTTAGGTGCGATTTCGGCCAGCGGTTCCAATACGAACGCATATTTTTCGATTTCATCCCTTGGTATTTGCAGGCGACCGTCGTTGATGATTTCATCGCCGTACAGGATCAAGTCCAAGTCCAGCGTTCTGGCGGAAAACTTTTGGCTGTCCCTGCTGCGGCCGTGGTCAAGTTCCACCTGCCTAAGTAATTTGGCGACGCTTTTGGCCGGCAGATCGGACTGAAACCCAATCACAAGGTTGTAAAAGCTGTCGCCGACGAAGCCGACCGGTTCGCTTTCGTAGATGCTGGATACCGTTAGTTCGCCGAATAATTCGCGCAGTGCGTTTAGGCTCGACGGAATATGGGTTTCCTTGTCGATGTTACTGCCGATGCTGATGTATCCGGTGGGCATGGGCTATTTTTGGCCGCGTTCGATGATAATGCCGACATCTCGAGCTCGACTGATGGCGCCTTTTTTGTTCAAGGTGATTTTTACCCAAGGAATTTGGAATTCGCCCAGCAGAATATTGGCTATTTCTTCGATCAGGGTTTCCACCAGGTAGAATTCGCTGCGTTCCACGAATTCCACTACCCGATCAGAGACGGTTTTATAGTCGAGGGCGTGGGCGATATCGTCGCTGGCTGCCGCTTTGCGGATGTCGAAGCCCATTTCGATGTCCAAGATAACTTTTTGCTTGATTTTCCGTTCCCACTCGTAAATTCCTATCACGGTGTCTATTTCGAGGCCGCCTAAAAAGATGATGTCCATCGTTGCTTTCCGGTTATTATATTTCGTAACAAAATCGCCGCAGTATCGAGTAAATGGCTGCGCTGTACAAGTATTGATATGAGGTTGTTTGAATGATGGAGTGGTTGTTGGTGCCGTTGGCCTATTTGGCCGGTTCGGTGTCGAGTGCGATTATTGTCTGTAAAATGATGGGCTTGGCCGATCCGCGAGAAAACGGTTCCGGCAATCCCGGGGCTACCAATGTGATGCGCATCGGCGGAAAAAAAGCTGCGGCGATTACGCTGGTCGGCGATGCGCTAAAAGGTTTGTTGCCGGTGTTGGTTGCCAAAGCATTGGCGGTCGATAGCTTGGTATTGTCCGCGGTGGTGTTTGCCGCTTTCATCGGTCATTTGTATCCGGTATTTTTTCAATTTAAAGGCGGCAAGGGTGTCGCGACTTCGTTGGGTGTGACGTTGGGAGTGGCTTGGCTGCTGGGTGTGGCTGTCGCCGGAACTTGGTTTATCGTCTATAAGTTGGGCAAAATCTCGTCGTTATCTGCACTGGTGGCCGCGACGTTGGCTCCGATCTACACCTGGCTGATCGTCGGTGATGCGTATTTGACGGCCACGTTTACTTTAATATCCCTGATTTTGCTTTGGCGCCACAAAAGCAATATCCAGCGGCTTTTGGCTGGTCAGGAGTCCTGATCACAACTGCCGCAGCTGTTCCATCGGCCAGCGCGGCCGGGCAAAGATTTCCAAGTTTTGCGTTTGTCCGGCCATCAAGCGTTGGGCGCCGGCATAAGCGATCATGGCGCCGTTGTCGGTGCAGAAGTCCGGGCGCGGGAAATAGATCCGGGTATTCGCGCTGTCGGCCATAGCTGAAAGTTGGTGGCGAATTTCGCGGTTGGCGCTGACGCCGCCGGCAACAACCAGGGTTTTCAGGCCGGTGATTTGAAGTGCGCGCCGGCATTTTATGGTCAAAGTCTCGGCAACGGCCTGCTGAAAGGCAAAAGCGATGTCGGCTTTGTCTTGCGGCGATTGGCCGGTTTCGTGCAATGCGTTTAGGGTAAAGGTCTTTAGGCCGCTGAAGCTGAAGTCCAGGCCTGGGCGATCGGTCATTGGACGTGGAAATTTGAAGCGGGACAGGCCTTGTTCGGCTAGTTTTGCCAATCTGGGGCCGCCGGGGTAGTCGAGCTCCAGCATCTTGGCGGTTTTGTCGAAGGCTTCGCCGGCGGCGTCGTCCAGCGATTCGCCCAGTAATCGGTAATGACCGATACCGGTAACTTCGATCAGCATCGTGTGGCCGCCGGATATAAGCAGGGCGACAAACGGGAATGCTGGCGGATTGTCCTCCAGCATGGGCGCCAACAAATGGCCTTCCATGTGGTGGACGGCGATGGCCGGTACCTGCCAGGTCCAAGCCAAACTTCTGGCTGTGGCGGCGCCGACTAGTAGCGAACCCATTAAGCCGGGACCGGCCGTGTAAGCGATGCCGCCGATATCCGTGGCTTGCAGTGAGGCGTCGGCCAGTACGGCTCTGATCAACGGTACTAGTTTGCGGATATGGTCGCGCGAAGCCAGTTCCGGTACTACGCCGCCGTACTCGGCATGGGTGGCAACTTGGCTGAATAGGGTATGGGCAATCAAGCCTCGATTGGCGTGGTAAACCGCGACCGCCGTTTCGTCGCAAGAGGTTTCTAGGCCGAGAACAAACATTAGTTTTTGGAATAAAAGATATTTATGAGTATAATCGGCCGTTTTCGGTGGGCAAGGTTCGCCGATTGCTTGAAAAGATACTAACACAATTCGGATTATTGCTAATGCCATCAGTTAAAGTTAAAGAAAACGAACATTTCGACATCGCGATTCGCCGCTTTAAACGTGCCTGCGAGAAGGCTGGCGTCTTGGCGGAAGTGCGCCGCCGTGAGTTTTACGAAAAACCGACTACCGAGCGTAAGCGCAAGGGTGCGGCGGCGGTAAAGCGCCACCTGAAAAAATTGGCTCGCGAACGCTATGCGCTGAAAAATTTGCGCCGCGGTCGTCCGCAGGTTTAAGGCTGTTAGATGGATGTGTTGAAGGAACGTATCAAGGAAGATATGAAAGCTGCGATGAAAAGCGGCGACAAGGCTCGGCTCGGTGTGATTCGTATGATCTTGGCTGCGATTAAGCAAGTTGAGGTTGATGAAAGGATCGAGTTGAGCGACGATCGAATCATTTCAGTACTCGACAAAATGCTCAAGCAGCGCCGGGAATCGATCAAACAGTTCCGTGATGCGGAACGCCATGATCTAGCCGATATTGAGGAGGCTGAAGTGCTGGTAATACAGGACTTTCTGCCGCAGCAGTTTACCGATGCCGAAATAGATGCCATGGTTGTCGAGGCGGTCACTCAGGTTGGTGCAACTTCGGTGAAAGAGATGGGCAGCGTCATGGCTTTGTTGAAGCCGAAAATGCAAGGCAAGGCCGATATGGCGGTCGTTAGTGCTCGAATCAAGGCGCGTTTTATAGCCTAATGTCCTGTCGGTAATATGTCCGGCAGAATACCTCGCCAGTTTATCGATGATCTGTTGGTGCGGGTCGATATTGTTGATTTAATCGACTCGCGCGTCCCCTTAAAAAAGTCAGGTGCCAATTACGTTGCGCGCTGCCCTTTTCATACCGAGAAAACTCCTAGTTTTTCCGTAAATCGCGCGAGACAGATTTATCACTGCTTCGGTTGTGGTGCTAGCGGTAATGCCATCGGATTTTTGATGGAGTTCAATCATTTGGGCTTCGTTGAGGCGGTCGAGGATTTAGCGAATTTTGCCGGAGTGGATGTGCCGCGGGAGGCGGGCGGCGGTTTTAGCGTGCCGGTGTCTGATAAGCAGGGGTTGGTAAGGCTCTACGATGTATTGGCGGACGTTGCCAGGTTTTACGCTGAGCAATTGCGATCCAGTCCGGAGGGGCGGCGGGCGCAAGAATATTTGAATAAGCGTGGTGTCGGCGGCGAGATAGCTGAGGAATTTCTGCTCGGTTATGCGCCGGACCGTTGGGATGGGGTGCTGACACGATTCAGTCGCGCTGAGTTGAGCGAAGCTGGGCTGCTGGTAGTCAGAGATGATGGAAAGATCTACGACCGGTTTCGCGGGCGGTTGATGTTTCCGATTCGTGACAAACGTAAGCGTGTTATTGGATTTGGGGCTCGAGTCCTGGATGATTCTCTGCCCAAATATCTGAATTCACCGGAAACTCCGGTTTTTTCCAAAGGTAAAGAGCTTTACGGGTTATGCGAGCTATTGCAGCGCAATTCCAAGCCGACTCGGATTTTGGTGGTCGAGGGATATATGGATGTTATCGCTTTGGCTCAATTCGGCATCGCTTATGCCGTGGCTGCGCTCGGAACGGCGACGTCAAAGAGTCAGATCGATTTGCTGTTTCGCTTCACCTCCGAATTGGTGTTTTGCTTCGATGGCGACAATGCCGGGAGGCAAGCGGCGTGGAAGGCGGTAGACGCGTCTTTGCCCTGTTTGCGCGACGGCCGGCAGATCAAAATCATGTTGTTGCCGCAAGGGCAAGACCCCGATTCTTTGTTGCGGTCGGACGGAGTAGAAAGTTTTTTGGAACGAATCGGCTCTGCGCAGGTCTTGTCGGATTACTTTTTTGCAAATATTGGGTCGGGTGCCGATAGGGCGACTGTTGAAGGTAGGGCGCAGGTGTTGGCTGCCGCCAAGCCGGCGCTGGATAAAGTCCCTTCTGGTTTTTTTCGGGAAATGATGTTTGCACGGTTGCAGGCTTTGGTGGCGATGCCCGGAGTCATCGACCTTGGCGAAAAGCGGTCTACACTTAAGGGTGGGCGTGGCGATGCGTCAGCGGTCAAGGACTCGGTCAGGCTATCGCTTCCGCGTAAAGTTATCGCACTGTTGGTGCAGCATCCTGGGCTCGCTATTTTGGTCGAACGGCAGGGTGTCGAGCTTGAAGAGTTGGATTTTTCTGGTATCGCCGTGCTCAAGGATGTGTTGCGGGTTATTGCACTTGAAAAGCCGGAAAACAGCGCCATCTTGTTGGAAGCTTTCCGCGGGTCGGCTCAGGAAAAGACGGTAAAGGCGTTGGCGGCGCTGGAGTTGGGGGTGCCGGCTGGGGGCGAAGAGGCCGAATTCAGTGGGGCGTTACAGCAGCTTTGCCGGCAAACCAGGGAGCAAATGCTGAATCGCCTGATAGACAAGGAGGGTCGTGAAGGTCTGGCGCCTGATGAGAGAGAGTTGTTGAGAGAATTGTTGAAAGAAAAGCTTTAGGGATCTGAGCTGATGTGATGTTTTAAAGGGCAACAGCGCGGGTCTCTTGTTTTGACGGTGGCCGGTGCGAACAATGGCTTTTAGGTGACCGGATCGGGGTTTATCGTTATAATTTCCTGTTCTGCGGCGCTTGGTGCTGAAAACGTATTGTGAGTAAAGAATGAATCAAGAACAACAGCAATCCCAATTAAAACAACTGATAGCGAAAGGCAAGGCGCAGGGTTATTTGACTTATGCCGAGGTTAACGACCACCTGCCTAGCGATATCATCGATCCCGAGCAAATCGACGATATTATCGGGATGATCAACGACATGGGGATTCAGGTTTATGAGGTTGCGCCCGACGACGACGATTCCCTGATTACCTCCGATGCAGTTGTGACCGCCGACGACGACGAAGAGGTTGCGGAAGTCGCGGCCTTGGCGTCGGTCGACAGCGAGTTCGGTCGAACCACTGATCCGGTGCGGCTCTACATGCGCGAAATGGGGTCTGTAGAGTTATTAACCCGTGAAGAAGAATTAAAAATTGCCAAGCGTATCGAAGAAGGGCAGCGGCAGGTTGTCGGGGCGATTGCTCGTTCCGGTTTTATCGTCGAATCGTTTATCGAGGCTTTCGATTCGGTGAAAGATGACGACTCCGGTGTTCGCCTCAACGATTTGGTGATGGGCTTTGTCGACTTGACGGAAGTTGAAGATATCGACGTCAGCGGCATTGAAATGGAAGCGCCGGCCGAAGAGACAGAAGAAGAGTCTAAGACTATCGACTACGAAGAAGTGAAACTGAAGGTCGATGCTCTACGTAAGGCGTTGAAAGCGGCGTTCGCGTCAGTGAAAAAGCATGGTTACGGACACGATAAGTCCGAAAAAGCGTTTGATGCCATGGATGAGATATTCTGCGAGTTCAAGTGGACTCCGCAATATCTGAAAAAAATGGTATCCGTTTCCGAAGAGTTGATGGCCGCTATTCGTGAAGAAGAGCGAGTCATTTTGGATATTTGTGTCAAGAAAGCGAAGCTGCCGCGCAAAGACTTTATCAATGCGTTTACCGCAAATGAGACTAATCTCGAATGGTTGAATCAGTTTGTCAACAGCCACGCGGCATACGCCGGAACGCTTGCCGAGAATGCAGAGGCGATTAAGGCAGCTCAACAAAGATTGGCGGAACTTGAGGCGCGTTACGGGTTGAGCATTGCGGTTCTGAAAAGTATTTGCCGGAACATTTCGTTGGGCGAAGCCAAGGCTCGGCGAGCCAAAAAAGAAATGATCGAAGCCAACTTGCGTTTGGTGATTTCGATAGCGAAGAAATATACGAACCGCGGATTGCAGTTTCTGGATTTGATTCAAGAAGGCAACATCGGTTTGATGAAGGCTGTCGACAAATTTGAGTACCGGCGCGGTTACAAATTTTCGACCTATGCTACGTGGTGGATACGTCAGGCTATAACCCGGTCGATAGCGGATCAGGCTCGCACCATCCGGATTCCTGTGCACATGATTGAGACTATCAATAAGCTGAATCGGGTGTCGCGGCAGATTCTGCAGGAACTTGGCCGGGAGGCAACGCCGGAAGAGTTGGCCGAACGAATGGAAATGCCTGAAGACAAGATTCGTAAAGTGCTGAAAATTGCTAAAGAGCCAATATCGATGGAAACACCGATTGGCGACGACGAAGATTCGCATCTTGGCGATTTTATTGAAGATTCGAAGATGCTATCCCCTGTCGAATCTGCTACAATCGCCGGCCTTCGCGAATCAACGCAGAACGTTTTGGCGGGCTTGACTGCCCGGGAAGCCAAGGTTCTGCGGATGCGTTTTGGCATCAACATGAACACCGACCACACGCTGGAAGAGGTTGGCAAGCAGTTTGACGTTACCCGGGAACGGATTCGCCAGATCGAGGCCAAGGCTTTACGTAAGTTGCGGCATCCGTCGCGCTCCGAGCAATTGAGATGTTTTCTGGACGGTGAGTAAGGCGTTGTAGCGTCGTAGATGCACCGACAATTTCGGGCCCTTAGCTCAGTTGGTCAGAGCTTCCGACTCATAATCGGCAGGTCGTAGGTTCAAGTCCTACAGGGCCCACCATGATACCAGGCCGTTTAAGCGGCCTTTTTTTATACGCGCAAGTTTTATTTTGACGAGGGTGTTAACCGTGAATAAAAACTACCTTTTTACCTCAGAATCTGTATCGGAAGGCCATCCGGATAAAGTAGCGGACCAGATTTCCGACGCCGTGGTCGATGCCTTGTTGGCTCAGGACCCTCGTTCGCGGGTGGCTTGCGAAACTTTGGTTAAAACCGGCATGGTCGTATTGGCCGGTGAAATTACCACCAACGCCTGGGTCGATACCGAAGAGTTGGTTAGAAAGGTAGTTTGCGAAATCGGTTACGATTCCGGTGATATCGGTTTCGATGGCAATAGCTGCGCGGTGTTAAACGCAATTGGCAAACAATCTGCTGACATCGCCATGGGCGTGGATGAATCCGAAAACCACGAACAAGGCGCCGGCGACCAAGGCCTAATGTTTGGTTATGCCAGTAACGAAACTGACGTGTTGATGCCAGCGCCGATTACCTACGCTCACCGCTTGGTTGAACGGCAAGCACAGATTCGCAAAAACAAAACCCTGCCTTGGTTGCGCCCTGACGCCAAAAGCCAGGTGACTTTCCGTTACGAAAACAACAAGCCGGTAGCGATTGATGCAGTGGTATTGTCTACTCAGCACTCGCCGGAAATCGGCGGCAAACAGCTCGAAGAAGCGGTGATGGATGAAATCATCCTGCCGACGCTGCCGAAAGAATGGCTGCATAAAGACACCAAGTATTTCATCAATCCAACCGGCCAGTTCATCATCGGCGGTCCGGTCGGTGACTGCGGATTGACCGGTCGTAAAATTATCGTCGATACCTACGGCGGTATGGCTCGTCACGGCGGTGGCGCCTTCTCCGGTAAAGATCCATCCAAAGTCGACCGTTCGGCAGCCTATATGGGACGCTATGTGGCCAAGAACATCGTGGCCGCCGGCCTGGCCGAACGTTGCGAGATCCAGGTGTCTTACGCCATCGGCGTTGCCGAGCCCACCTCGATCAGCATCGAAACTTTCGGTACCGGCAAAATCGACGAAGAACGTTTGGTCAAAATCGTCCGCGAACACTTCGATTTACGTCCAAAAGGCTTGATCGCTCAACTCGGCTTGTTGAAACCGATTTACCGCCCGACCGCGGCCTACGGCCACTTTGGCCGCAACGAAGCGACCTTCAGCTGGGAAAAAACCGACAAAGCCGAGGCTTTGAAAGACGCGGCTGGCATCTAAATTCAGGATCAGGAAACTCAAATGACTCAAACCGATTACAAAGTAGCGGACATGGCTTTGGCCGATTGGGGCCGTAAGGAAATCAAAATCGCTGAAACCGAAATGCCGGGTTTGATGGCCTTGCGCGCCGAATACGGTGCTCAGCAGCCGTTAAAAGGCGCCCGCATTGCCGGCTGCTTGCATATGACGATTCAAACCGCGGTGTTGATCGAGACCTTGACTGCCCTGGGTGCCGAAGTGCGCTGGTCGTCTTGCAACATCTTCTCTACTCAAGACCATGCCGCAGCGGCGATTGCCGCAGCCGGTATCCCGGTATTTGCTTGGAAAGGCGAGACCGAAGCCGAAGCCGAATGGTGTATCGAACAAACCATTCTGGGCCCTAACGGTTGGCGTCCGAACATGATTCTGGACGACGGCGGCGACCTGACCAACATGATGCACGACAAGTTTCCGGAGCTGATGGCAGACGTCAAAGGCTTGTCGGAAGAAACCACCACCGGCGTATTGCGTTTGACCGAAAGGGTTGCCAAAGGCAGTTTGAAAGTACCGGCGTTCAACGTCAACGACTCTGTAACCAAATCCAAATTCGACAACCTGTATGGTTGCCGCGAATCCTTGGTCGATGGCATCAAGCGTGCCACCGACGTGATGGTCGCTGGCAAAATCGCCATCGTCTGTGGTTATGGGGACGTGGGTAAAGGCTGCGCGCAATCACTGCGCGGTTTGGGCGCCACCGTTTGGATTACCGAAGTTGACCCGATTTGCGCGTTACAGGCGGCGATGGAAGGCTATCGCGTGGTAACGATGGACGAAGCCGCTTCACAAGGTAACATTTTCGTCACCGCGACCGGTAACGTCCATGTCATCACCCATGACCACATGAAAGCGATGCGCGATCAGGCCATCGTCTGCAACATCGGTCATTTCGATTCCGAAATCGATATCGCTTCGTTGCGCCATTACACCTGGGAAAACATCAAACCGCAGGTCGACCACGTGATTTTCCCGGACGGTAAGCGCATAATCGTGTTGGCCGAAGGCCGCTTGGTAAATCTGGGTTGCGCAACCGGCCACCCGAGCTTCGTAATGTCCAACTCGTTCTGCAATCAGGTATTGGCGCAGATCGAACTGTGGACCAACGCGTCGGCTTACGAAAACAAAGTCTACATTCTGCCGAAAAAACTCGACGAAAAAGTGGCGCGCTCGCATTTGGCGCAAATCGGCGTGAAATTGACCCAGTTGTCGCCGGAGCAGGCCGCTTATATCAACGTGCCGGTCGAAGGTCCGTACAAACCGGAACATTACCGTTACTAAACGGGCATTAATCCGCTATAAAGGGGCGCAAGCCCCTTTTTTGTGTCAGCCATGAACAATAAAACCATTGTCGAACGCGATCTCGCCGTGCTCTGGCACCCGTGTAGCCAGATGAAGGATCACGAGCGCAATATGCCGATGATTCCGATCAAGTCCGGCCAGGGAGTCTGGCTGGAAGATTTCGAAGGTAAGCGCTATCTGGACGCCATCAGTTCTTGGTGGGTCAATCTGTTCGGTCACAGCAATCCCACCATCAACCAGGCGCTCAAGACTCAACTCGACACGCTGGAACATGTCATCCTGGGTGGTTTTACCCATCAAGCGGCGCTGGAACTGGCGGAAAAGCTGGTGGAAATAACTCCGCCGGGCCTGGATAAATGCTTCTATGCCGATAACGGCTCGTCGGCAATCGAAATTGCGCTGAAGATGAGCTTTCATTATTGGCGTAATCTCGGTCAAAGTGGAAAAACCAAATTCATCACGCTGGAAAACAGTTACCACGGCGAAACCCTGGGGGCTTTGGCGGTTGGGAATGTCGCGTTGTACAAGGAGACTTACGGACCGCTGTTGATGGAGGTCATCACGGTTCCCGGGCCGGACTGTTACTACCGTGAGCCCGGCGAAAGTTGGGAGGCCTACTCGATTCGGCGGTTCGCCGACATGGATCTGACGCTTGCCGAACACGCGGATCAGGCTTGCGCCGTCATCGTCGAACCGCTGGTACAGTGTGCCGGCAATATGCGCATGTATCACCCCGTTTATTTAAAAATGTTGCGCGAGGCTTGCGATAAATACGGCGTGCATCTGATTGCCGATGAAGTCGCGGTCGGCTTCGGGCGCACCGGCACTCTGTTCGCTTGCGAGCAGGCCGGCATCAGCCCCGATTTCATCTGTCTTTCCAAAGGTTTGACCGGCGGCTACTTGCCGTTGTCGGCGGTCTTGACCGGCAATCCGATTTATCAGGCGTTTTACGACGATTATCAAAATTTGACCGCATTTCTGCATTCCCATAGTTACACCGGTAACGCTTTGGGCTGCCGAGCGGCGCTGGCGACCATCGACATATTCCAAACTGAGGACGTTTTGGGCAGAAACCGCACCTTGGCGGCGGTGATGGCAAACGCACTGGATCGTTTTCGCGATCACCCAAACGTCGGCGAAGTCCGGCAAACCGGCATGATTGCCGCGATCGAGTTGGTAAAAGACAAACAGAGCCGAGAAGCGTATCCCTGGCAGCAGCGGCGCGGATTGCGGGTTTACCGCCATGCACTGGCGCAAGGGGTATTGTTAAGGCCGCTCGGCAACGTGATTTATTTCATGCCGCCTTACGTGATAACCGAACAGGAGATAGAGCTGATGGTGGACACGGCCTGGCAAGGCATTCAATTGGCGGTGCAAGACTGATGCGGGTATCGCGCTTATACGTTGACCTGGGGCTGAACGTTGGTCGACATATTGAGTTGAACGATGCGGCCGGACATTACCTGCGCACGGTGCTGCGATTGAAACAGGATCAGGAGATCGTGCTGTTCAACGGCCGTGGTGGCGAATATCGCTGCCGGCTCGAGGAAGTGAGCCGGAAGCGGGTAAGCGTGGCCGTCGAACAATTTATCGACCGTTCAGTCGAGTCGCCGCTGGCGATCAATCTGGGGTTGGGTATTTCGCGCGGCGACAGAATGGATTGGGCCGTACAAAAAGCGGTCGAATTGGGGGTGGCCAGTTTGACGCCGTTGATTAGCGAGCGCTGCGTGATCAAGTTCGACGACGACAAGAAGCAACAACGGCAACAGCATTGGCAAAGCATCATTCAGCATGCTGCCGAGCAATCGGGGCGGACGCATTTGCCGGAATTAAATCCTCCGCTCGCATTAGCTGATTGGGTCGACGGTCAATGCGGGCTCAAGTTGTTTTTGGATCCTTATGCCAAGCAAGTGTTCTCCGAACTTAATCCGGGGGGCGAGGGCGTGACTTTAATGTCCGGGCCGGAAGGCGGATTTAGCGACCAGGAACGCGAATACGCCAAAGCGGCCGGCTTTGTCCCGGTTAGAATGGGTGGCAGAATTTTGCGCACCGAAACCGCGGTGCTGGCCGCGTTGGCCGCCGTGCAAACCTTATGGGGCGATTTTCGTTGATGCGCGGGTTGGCTTCCGCTCTGGCGCCTTTGCTGTTGTTGGTAATGCTGGCGATGCTGGCCAGCGTGCTGGGTTACGCTGTGCTGAAGCTGGCCGGAGACGTTTTGTCCCTGGCCAAGATTGTCAGCAAAATTACGCTGGTATTGCTGCTGCTCAGCGTATTTCCGTTAAAAAAGTATCTACAACTCAGTTGGACGGATTTGGGATTCGCGCCGTTGCCCCATTTTCTCAAGCAAGTCGGCAACGGTTTTGCATTGAGTTTGGTCACTTTGCTACCGGTCTTGCTGATTTTGTACCTGCTGCAAGTGCATGTCTGGGACGATAGCCGGATTTGGGCTTGGGAAGCGTTTGCTGGTAAAGCTTTGCTGGCATTGCTATTGGCGATGTTGATCGCCGTCGGCGAAGAATTGTTGTTTCGCGGTTTGCTGTTGAGCGGCCTGCGCCGGCAAATGCCGTTGTATGCTGCTATGTTTGCGAGTTCGCTGTACTATGCCGCGCTGCATTTCTTGAAAAGTTCGACGCCAATCGCTTATGCCGATATCACACCATTTAGCGGCTTGCCGTTGCTTGCCGAGGCATTTGCCAATTGGTTCAATCCGGCAATCGTTAGTGCCTTTATTGCTTTATTCGCGGTCGGACTATTCCTCGCCGTACTAAGAAGTCGTGAGGGGCAAGGATTGGGGTGGTCGATTGGCTGTCATGCCGGGTGGGTCTGGCAGATCAAACTCAGTCGGGATTTGTGCAACGTCAATTTGCAGGCTGATTCGGTTTATCTGGTCAACACCTATTACGACGGTGTGATTGGCCCACTGGTGGCTGTCTGGCTGACGTCGGTATTGATTGGTTACGGGTTGTATGTCAGCTACATGAGGTCACGCTAAGCCAAGCGGCGGCGGGAGGGTGGATTGAAAAAACCGTTGCAACAGTTCGCACTGTTTTGCAATATTCCGTTTAATTTTTGTTTTTACTGCGTAACAAGAGGACATGATCATGCGCAATAACAACTATCTGCTGGTTTCCCTTATCATGCCCGTTTCGGCGTTACTGCTCGGCGGTTGCGCCAGCGAGCCGGCGCCGAAAGCGTCCGCCGAAAAGATCTTGTCGGGCGAACAAATGCTGCGCGACAGCCAGGGCATCGCTCAATTGGGCAGTCGTTGGCAGGAAGGCAAGCAAATGGTCGAGCGCGGGCAGGCCATGCAGCGCGAGGGTCAGATCAAAATCGACGAAGGGCGGAATTTGATTGAAGAAGGCCAGAAAATCATGCGCGAGAGCGAAGAAGGCTACAAAAATCTGAAGCAGTGATCTCGGCTAAAAAACCGGCCCGAAGCCTTGACGGTTGGGCCGGTTTTTTAATGCCGATTGTAGCCGGATGAATGCAGTGGAGAGTATGCCAATAGAGTCGGATTAAACCGGAGAATAGGTTCTTGGTTTCGGTTTGCGGGCGAGGCGTATCACGGTTTTGGCTTTCGGTTGCTTGGTCGCATGAATTTCAATCGCTTCCGAAACAATATTACTGCACAGCGGGCACAGAGACGTATCCGGCAAAAACCGCAATTCGTCGGCTGTTATGTCGTCACCGCAACGCGAGCAAAAGGTTAGCGGCTTTGAAATCGGTTTCATAATATCCCTCCTGGTGGTCTGACGGGTGAGGATAAACTCAATCCAAGCTACCTTTTGTCGATATGTCGTCACTTCTGAAGATGCACTGTTTGGGTACTGTGAAAAGGTCGAAAGTTCCGGCCTCGAGTCTGCTTAAGCGCGTAACAAGTGTGTGTTTTCACTGCTCCCCGAACGTCGGTCCGGCCGCTGTATGATAGCGCTGCGAACGCCAAGTGCATATGATCTTCTAGCGTGAGTGATTGCTGCCAAACCCGTTTTGTCGCATTTGCAAAAAAAATGCGGCCTATTTTCGAATTTAATCTTCACCTCGATTCGAAATGAGCGCTA
The DNA here is from genome assembly GCF_029643245.1 of Methylomonas sp. EFPC3. NCBI lineage: Bacteria > Pseudomonadati > Pseudomonadota > Gammaproteobacteria > Methylococcales > Methylococcaceae > Methylomonas > Methylomonas sp. EFPC3. The sequence continues at coordinate 2,610,073 of NZ_CP116398.1, read as the reverse complement.
TTATTTATTGAAAGTATTCGAAGAATGCTGGTCAATAACCTTGACGACAGTGCTCTGAGCTCTCAGCGTTAAATCGGAATCCAAAAGCAAAAATGAATCGACTTTTCTTGCGCATATCATTACTGACGGTTGCGGCAATTCTACTGAATGCTTGCGGCGGCGCACCGGTCAAGCGCGATAAAATTGCCACTGCCCGTCCCAATTACGTACCGCAGCGCCAGGCTTACCAAGCGCCGCCTCAGAGCTACCGGCCTGCCAGCTATTCTGGGGTTTTTCTGAAGCCGGCGTCGTTGGAGCCGGCTGTGGAATTCTGGCGTAAAACCTATGCAGTCTGGCAGCGTTCCGAAGTCGCTTTCCACGACGACCGCTATTTGGACGTGATTTATGAAGTCATGACCTTGCCCGGTTACGTTGCGGAAGGTCTGACCGTCGAACAAAAAGATATGATCAGTCAGCGGCGTGATTACTGGAAGGCGCAATTAGCGGGATTGGAAAGCAAATTACGCTACGGCGCGGCTTTGACCCCCGGGGATAGGCTGTTGATTGCGAAACTGGAAGCTAACGGGCGTTCTTTGTCCAGTGTGCTGGCTGGTGCAGATGCTCGGGTGCGTTCGCAGCGCGGGACGCGTGAGCGGTTTAAGCGCGGGTTGGAAATTAGCGGGCGTTACGATTTGCAGTTCAGAAAAGTGTTCCGCGATGCCGGTTTGCCTGAAGACTTGGCCTATCTGCCGCACGTCGAATCCTCATTTCAACCGGGCGCCAAGTCCTCGGCTGGTGCGGTCGGCATGTGGCAGTTCACCAAAGCAGCCGCTAAAACCTTTATGCCCGGCGGTGGTGTAGTCGATCAACGTTTCGATCCTTTCGCGTCGGCAAACGGTGCCGCGCGATATTTGAGTTATGCATACGGAAAGTTGGGCGACTGGCCTGCTGCGGTTACCTCCTACAATCACGGTATCGGTGGTATGAAGCGGGCTCAAAACCAGGTTGGCAGGGATTTCGCTCAAATCGTGGAAACTTACGATGGACCGGCATTCGGTTTTGCGTCCCGGAACTATTACGCGCAGTTTCTGGCTGCACGCGAAATTGCCTCGAATCCGGAACCGTATTTTCCGGAGGGCGTGCGCTACGAAACACCGCTGGCTCCGGGGCAATATTTGGCCGAAGAGTAGTCTTGCACCCTGCTTAATGCCGAAAGCCTCAAGAGGGGACGGCGTATATGCAGAGCCTAATCTAGGGTAATGGACTTTGCTCGCTAGTTGGTTCCAGACAGAGCTCCAGCGACACTATTAACCAAACGGTTTTTAAGTTATCTCCGCTTAACCTCCAATAGCTGGCCGGGAATAGTTTCATTAGTAACCTGGCCCGGCGTTTCCGGCGGTGTTTGGTGGAAAAGGCTCAATTTTTATCCCGGCGTCAGATGTGCGGTTCGAACGCAGCTCTGCGGCTAAGTCGATGGTGTGGTCAGTAGCAGCATGCGCCCGCGGAAAGTTGGCGGAGCTCCATTCACGCTATTGGCTGTGGCTTTGTCGGTTTAGGCACGCTTGGTGCCGAGTTTTTTGTCATAAAAAGGTAATATAGCGCTGCTAAATTCCGCATATTCTCGGAATCATTACACTTAAGATGACTATGTCGAATTTGAACGTCCTGGTTGTGGAAGACGAAGACGCCATTAGGGAAATGCTGGTGATGGTGTTGGAGCAAGCGTCGTTTAAAGTGTTGGCGGTAGCCAGTGCGGAGCAGGCGCGGGAAAGTCTGGCGGATAATATGGTGGATTTGATTGTGCTGGATTGGATGTTGCCCGGAATCAGCGGCGTTGAAATGGCCAGACGCCTGAAAAGCGAACCTGGCTATAAGGATCTGCCAATCATTTTGCTGACGGCGCGCGGCGAGGAAGAGGATAAGATCCGCGGCCTGGAGATCGGTGCCGACGACTACATCACCAAACCCTTTTCGCCCCGGGAATTGATTGCCCGGATTAAGGCCGTAATGCGGCGTAGCGGCAAACTCTCCGAATCGGGTCAATTGAGCATTGGCGACTTGACGCTGGATGCCGAGCAGCACAAGCTGACGATAGACGGTCGAAGCCTGGAAGTCAGCCCGACGGAGTTCAGACTGATGCAGTTTTTTATGACCAATCCAGACAAAGTCTACAGCCGTACCCATCTACTGGACCAAGTTTGGGGGCGTAGCGTTTACATCGAAGAACGCACGGTGGATGTGCATATCCGCCGCCTGCGCAAAATTCTGGCGGAATACGGCCGCGAAGAACTGATACAAACGGTACGCGGCTTCGGTTACCGGTTTTCCTTGGCGAATTAATCTTACATGCAGCGTTGGCGGCGGGAAAGAAACATTGCGATCGCGCTGGTCGTGCCGGCTTTTGTGGCCAGCGTCTTTGTTGGTCATTTGAGCGAATTGCTATTGCTCGTAATTTCTTACCTGCATATCAGCCAGACGGCAAGCATCAATAAATTGGAACGCTGGCTGAGCCAGGGCGGCCAAGGCGAAAAGCCCGATTTCAAAGGAATCTGGAGCGATATTTACTATCACGTCTATAAAATCAGGAAGAGTCAGAAGCGGCGTAAGAAAAAGCTGGGCAAGATGCTGGACAGCTTTCGCAAATCCACTGGCGCCTTGCCCGATGCGGTCGTCGTATTGGGCAGCTACGGCGAAATCGAATGGAGCAACAAAGTCGCTCATGATTTTTTGGGTTTGAAAAAGTCCGACAACGGTCAACGTATTCCCAATTTGGTTCGTCATCCCTTGTTCATCCAGTATTTAAAAGAGCAGGATTACCGCCACAAGATTTGCATCCCGTCGCCGGTCAATGAAAACATGTTTTTGCAGATCGGTATCGTGCCGTACGGCTCGGGTTTGCGATTGTTGATGGCTCAGGACATCACCTTGCAAAAAAACATCGAACGGATGCGTACCGATTTTGTGGCAAACGTTTCGCACGAACTACGTACGCCATTGACCGTGTTGCGCGGTTATCTGGAAACGCTGCAGGAAATGGACAGCGGCAGTGGGGTTTACAGCCGCTCGTTTCAAAACATGGCAGCCCAGACCGAACGCATGCAGGCTTTGATCGACGACTTATTGCTCTTGGCACGGTTGGAAAGTAAGCAGAAGAAGTCGGAGTCGGTAGCCGTAGCCGCGTTATTGCATGAGGTTTGTCAGGAGAGCGATTTACTGGAAAAGGACGAACGCCGCGTCGAATTGCATGTCGCCAGTGGTGCCAACCTGCTGGGTGACGCCTCCGAGCTGCGCAGTGCCTTCAGCAATCTGTTGGTCAACGCGTTGAAATATTCGCCGGCGACTTCGCCCGTCAAGGTCGTTTGGCAAGACAGCGCCGATGGCGGGGCGTTTTTGGAAGTCGAAGATTTCGGGCCGGGTATCCCTGCAGTCGATATCCCGAGGATTACCGAGCGCTTTTATCGAGTCGATGTGAAACGCAACCAGAAGATCGTTGGTACCGGTTTGGGATTGGCCATTGTTAAGCACGTGTTGGTAAGGCACGATGCCAAATTGGATATCGACAGCCAGTTGGGGCGGGGTAGCCGCTTCCGTTGCCAGTTTCCGAAGCAACGCATTTGCTGATTCGCATTAGATGTCAACAAGGCTTTCCGGCTTAAATTTCGTCCGTCATGTTGGCGAAGGCATGGCCGGCCGGAGCGCTGCTTTTCAGCGCTTGTGCGGCGACTTGCTGTAAGCGGTCGGCGTCGTCGGCGTCGTCGGGACACACCGCAATCCCGATGCGGCAGTACAATTGTAAATCCTGCGCTTGCTCGTCAACCACAAACGGCTCGCCGAGTTTTTGGCTGATCGTGTCGGCGATGCGTTCGATATGATCGATTTTTTCCAGATCGGTCAGGATCAACCCGAATTCCACACCGTCCATTCGCGCGACTAAATCGGTTTCCCTGACGCTACGCAAGATGCGTTGTGCCGCTTCTCGTAAAATGTGGTCTCCGGCTGTGTAGCCCAAGCGGTCGTTCACCTCCTTGAACTTGTCGATGTCGATCAGCAGCAATGCCAGAAACAGGCCGCTGCGATGAGCTTTTTTGATTTCCTGGTCCAATCGGTCGTAAAACATGCGGCGGTTGCCGATACCGGTCAAAGGATCGAAGTAGGCTTGTTTGCGTAATTGTTCTTCGTTAAGTTTGCGTTGGGTTACGTCGAAAAATAGGCCGATGCGGCGTAGCGGCAAGCCGTTGGCATCGAAAACGGTATTGATGCTGAGTTGTTCGACGTATAGTTCGCCGTTTTTACGACGGTTCCAAATTTCCCCGTGCCACTGGCCCAGGCTGTTGATGGTTTGCCACATGTCCTGAAAGAATCCGGAATCGTGGCGGCCGGAACCGAGAATACTGGCGTTTTTACCAATGACGTCTGCCGCTTCGTAGCCTGTAATCTCGCTGAAAGCCGGATTGACCGAAACAATCGTCGCATCCACTTCGGTAATCATCATCCCCTCGTTGCAATTCTGGTAGAAAAGCATGGCCAATTGGCGGTTTTCGTCGGCAAGTTTTTGAAGCGTGATGTCCTGGATGATCCCCGTCATTCTTGGGTATAGGCTATGGTGGCGACCGGAACCGCGAATCCAGCGAATTTCGCCATCCAATCGGCGAATTTTGCATTCGAAATTCCAATTGCTGCGGTCGCGGCGGGCGTGGCGGAAGTCTTGGTCGACGGTGTCCCGGTATGTCGATACGACGTGACCGAGAAAGGTTTGGTAAGTCCAGACCGGTAACAGGTCGTCGTAGCCGAAAATCCGGTCGTGGATCGGAGTGCGCATCACGGTTTCTGTTTCAAGGTCGAGATCCCAGGCGCCGGTGTCTATGGTTTGCAACGCAAAGCTCAGGCGGTTTTCGCTTTCTTGCAGTGCTTGGGCTTTTTGCTCGCGGTCGTAAAGCATTAACGCCAACGGAATGCCGACACAGGCCAGGACCAGTAAATAGAGCCAAATATTCAGCAGACCGGCTTGCAAATCGCCGGAGGCAAACAGGCCGCACTGGCGCTCCAATCCCCACAGAGACTGGATCGCGGTTATGCCAATCAGGAGCATCACGCCGTGGCGTCCGAAGCGAGCCGCCGCCCAAACCACAAACAGAAAAGTCCAATACCCGCGGGCGTAACCGCTGATTACATCCGGACACCAACCCAGAAATATCGCTTGGCCGCTGAAAAAACTCAGCGCCAAGAAGGTCGCAGTTTCCGGCAGACGTTTGACGACGAACCAGCCAGTTGGCCATTTTCGCCAAATCAGAATGCAAGGGGTTACTAAAGCGATACCAAACAAATCGGCCATCCACCAATGCAGCATGCTCGGAAACAACTGGTCTTGAGTCAGGTAACCGCCCAGCAACAACGCCATCGGCCCGATCAGCGCACTGAAACAGGCGGCAACCGCGCCGGTGACGGCCAGCCACGCGAAGTCGCTCGGGTGGCGCAGTTTGATCGAAAAACCGGGGTTGCCAAGCAGGAGCCAAGCGCCGATCCACGATTCCAGAGTGTTGCCGGCCGCAATAAAGGCCGAGATTGTCCACGAGTCGCCGACCAACAAACCCGCGATGAAAGCGCCTGACAGTACGCCGGCCCAATAATGTTTGGCATTCAACAAAAATGCGGCCAGACCCAGGCCAGCCGGAAACCAGATCAGTGTGACGTTTCCGCGGTCGGAAAAAAAAGCCAATACCAGCTTGGCCAAGCCGGCGTAAAGTAGCGCCAAGCCAATGATTTTCAGTCCGATTATCCAGCGGGGCGGGAGCTTCATGGAGTGTCGTAAACGCGGCCGTAGTCCATCAAAGTGTATATCAGTGCCGCTTATTCTCCATGGTCTGGCGGCCGATATAATGCGACTTGATCGAGAAAAACGCAGACAAACGGGCGGATAATTTTATAATTGCCGCCATTTTGAGCTTGGCCTAGAGGTAGGAATGGTTTCCGAAACGGTTATTGAATTGTCTCGCTCGCAGTTTGCGATCAATGCAGTACAGCATTTTCTATTTGTACCGCTGACGGTAGGCTTATCGTTTTTCTTACTGGTATTGGAAACTTGGGGGCTGGCTGGCGGCAGGGGCGATTACCAAACCTTATGCCGGTTTTGGGGCAAGTTGTTCGCACTCAGTTTCGGATTGAGTCTAGCGTCGAGTGTGGCCATGCTGTTCCAATTCGGTGGCAATTGGTCGTATTTTGCTCACTATGCCGGCGATGCCTTTGCCGGGCCGGTGCTGGTCGGAGTTTTGGCAGGCTTGTTTACGGCGGCGAACGCTTTGGGCTGGATGTTGTACGGCTGGGACAGGTTGGGGGGCTTTCCGCATCTTCTCGCTACCCTGGCGGTGTGCTTGGGCTGCCATTTGATATTGTTTGGTTTTTCGGTCGCCAGCGGCTGGATGCAATATCCGGTCGGTGCCGAATTCGACGTACAGGCGTTGCGGATGGACATGGCAGATTGGCGTGCCGTGTTATGCAATCCGGTGGCGCTGGCCAAATTCGCCCATAGCTTGCTTTCCAGCTATGCGTTGGCAGCCGGGTTCGTGTTGGCTATCAGCGCCTATTACCGGCTAAGGTCGGCCGAAACGGGGTTGTCCGGGCCGTCGTATTCCATTGCTGTGGGGCTGGGCTTGCTGGCGATTGTTGCTACCTTGTTGTTGGGAGACGCCGGCATTTACAAACAAAGTTCGTTTCAGCGCGGCAAGCTGATGGCAATTAACGGCCTGCCTGCCGACGACATTCTGGCGCAAAACCGGCAACGAATCGAAAACGGTGTCCGCGCTTACGCCATGTTGCAACAATTGCGCGACGATAACCCGCAAGCGCAATTGTGGGAGGAATTCGGTGCCGCTAAAGCCGATCTTGGTTACGGATTGTTGCTGAAACGTTGGAGAGACGGTGTGGTCGATGCTAGTCCGACGCAAATTGAGCAGGCGGCGCAAGCCAGTTTGCCGCCGGCAGCGCCCCTGTATTGGGGGCATAAGGCCATGATCGTGTTCGGTGTGTTGGCACTAGTGACGTTTTTGACAGCCGGTTTCGGTGTCGTGACCGGCAGCCGGCAGCCGTGGGTGCTGAAGTCGGCAATGTACGCATTGCCTGCTACTTGGTTGGCCAGCGTTGGCGGTTGGTTCATCTCCGAATTCGGCGACCAGCCTTGGATTGTGGTCGACATTTTGCCGACATGGTTGGCGGTATCGACTTTAACGACTAGCGACTTGGTACTCGGTTTGGCTGTTTACGCCTTAGCGTATTCCGGGTTACTGGCCCTGGCGATTCTGCTGGCGATGCAATTGATAAAACAGGGAGCGGCGTCAGCTCAGGAGGGCGGCGATGCTTGATTACGATATTTTGCGCTTGTTGTGCTGGGGGCTGCTCGGTTTATTTACGGTCGGTTTTGCGTTGAGTAGCGGTCTGGAAATGGGCGTGGCGCTGTTGTTGCCGTTTTTGCAGTTGTCCGAACCCCAACGGCGGCAGATCGCTGCCAGACTGGCGCCGCTCAGCGCGGGAAATCAAGCCTGGCTGGCTGCAGTGATCGCGGTGTTGTATGCGGGCTGGCCCACGGTCTATGCCGTGGTGTTTTCCAGCTTCCAGAATTTGCTGTTGTGCGTGATACTGGCCGTCTGTATCAGGCCGATCGGTCTTTACTTTAGAAATAGCCTCGAGCATCCGGATTGGCTGCCGTATTGGGATAAGGCGCTATTTCTCAGTGGATTGTTGCCCGTCGTCGTGTTGGGCCTGCTGGCGGGAAATTTGTTGAAGGGTTTTCCGTTTCATCTGAGCAGCGACATGCATATCGCTTTTTTGGGTAGTCTGGCCGGCCTGTTCAACCCGTTTGCAATGTTGGTTGCGGCCTGTTGTCTGGCGTTGTTGGCCGCTTACGCAGCAGTCTATTTGCAATTGCACGGCGATCCTGAGTTACAGTTACGCGCAAAAGCGGTGGCGCAAACTACGGTAATTCTGTTTTTATTGTTATTTGCTTTGTGTGGCGGTTGGATTACCCATTTGGAAGGCTACCACGTCACTACCGAAATCCTGCCGGACGGCGTTTCCAATCCGTTGGCCAAATTCGTCAAGCGCGGCGACGGCTTGTGGCTGGATAATTACGAACACGAGCCGGCGTTGTGGGTGATCCCCGGTCTGGCTTTCCTCGCCGGCATCGGCGCCTGGGTGCTGTGTAAGTTCGATCGGGCGTATTGGGCGTTGTTAGCGCTGGCGGTGGCGCTGGCCCTGGCAGTGCTGACCTTAGGCGTATCAATGTTCCCGTTTCTGGCGCCGTCCAATATATCGTTAAACAGTTCGCTGACGCTTTGGGACGCCAGCGCCAGTCAAACCGCATTGACGGGGTTGCTGGGGTTTGCCGGGCCGGCTCTGCTGGTTATGGCGGTAGCGACGCGGGGGCTGTTCAGAATTCTGCGTTAGGCCGTTTTGACGGAGCCGGGCTAACTGGCGCTTTCTAATCAGGCTTAACTTTGATAAAACCGTATATCGATAACAACAATAACTAATGAGGTAGGCGCATCATGAAGAAAATTCTGAACCACACCCTGATCGGCGTATTAGCGTTCATTCCGATCATGGTGATCGTGCAAATCGTGCTGTTCGTTAAAGACCGACTGACCGATTTGTTCCAGTTCGTATACGGTTATTCAGACAACTACTTGGTGACCTTTCTGCTATTTGCGGCCAGCTTCGCTACCATCACTTATGTCGGCCACCGCGTCAGCCTCGGCCGCTTTTCGATTATCGCAATGTTCGAACATCTGATCGAACGCATTCCGCTGTTGAGTACGATTTACCGGGTCACCAAAAAACTGGTGAACATGATTGCCGGCCACCAGTTGCAGGAACCGCGCGAAGTGGTTTATGTCGAGTATCCGAAAGAGGGCATTTGGGTGCCAGCTTACGTGACCAACAAAACCGACGATCGATACGTGCTGTTTGTGCCGACTTCTCCAAACCCGACATCCGGGTTTGCCATCATCGTCCACGAATCGAAAGTGGTTAAATCCGAAATGAGCATCGAACAGGTCACCAGCTTCATTATCAGCGTCGGTGCAGACTTCGAAAAAGTCGGCGAAGTCAAAAAGCTGCCGCAATGATGACCGGCAATAGTGCCGGGAGACGATACTGCTGCGGGCAGGCCTTGGGGCGTTGATGCGCGATCCGGGTTATCTGTTGTCCGAGCAGCTCGGCGAAGGTTTGCGAGGTTCGAACCGGGTATTGGGTTTGGCAGAGTCCTGTACCGGGGGCGGCATCGCCGCGGCCATCACCGATGTGCCCGGCAGTTCCGCTTGGTTCGATCGCGGTTTTGTCACCTACAGCAATGCGGCCAAGGTCGAACTGCTGGGGGTACATCCGCAGACATTGCAACGTTACGGCGCGGTTAGCGCCGAGACTGCCGGAGAAATGGCGGCCGGCGTCCTCGCACACAGCTCGGCTGACTTGGCTTTGGCCGTTACCGGCATCGCCGGCCCGGATGGCGGCACGGCCGAAAAGCCGGTGGGGACGGTTTTCGTCGCCTGGCGGCAGCGGGGTGGCGAGGAAGCTGTGTGCGTAAGAAAGCAGTTTTCCGGCGACAGGCAAAACATTCGGCAGCAGACCGTGTTGTTTTGTTTGCAGCAACTTCTGCAGCTGGTGCGGGCGGGGTAGGCGCAAACCAGCGTCGGTTCGGCTTTTCGTAAGGTCATCTGAGTGCTCAGCTTATTGTGCGCTACCCCCTCCAGCTGGCATGGCCAAAAAGCGTGTAACCCCCTGGCGAGTTAGGCTAAAATGGCCGGCCATTTCTCTGCGGGTAGTTAAGCCATGTTGACTAGAAATTTGCTTATCGCTGCCGGTTTCGTATTGCTCAATAGTTGTGCAACCAGTCCGACCGGCCGCACCCAGTTTATTTACATGCCCGACAACCAAGTCGACCAAATGGGTTTGCAGGCCTTCGACAGCATGAAGAGCAAAAACCCGGTCAGCCGCAATTCTCGCGTCAACCAATTTGCCCAGTGCGTGGCTTATGCAATTACCCAACAAACCGGCGGCCAGTGGGAAGTGGTTGTGTTCGAAGACGAAACCCTGAACGCATTCGCGTTGCCCGGTAATAAAATCGGCGTGCATACCGGTTTGATCAATCTGGTCGAGAATGCCGACCAGCTGGCGGCGGTCGTCGGCCATGAAGTGGGCCACGTCCTGTCGCGCCACAGTAACGAGCGCTTGTCGCAGGAAACCGCGGTCAGCACCGGTCTGGCGATGGTGCAGGCCGTGACGCAGCCGCAGACAGCCATGGGGCAAACGGCATTGGGCTTGCTCGGTGTTGGCGCCCAGTACGGGGTGATCCTGCCTTACAGTCGGATTCACGAGACCGAAGCCGATACCATTGGCTTGGATTTGATGGCTCGCGCCGGCTTCGACCCGCGGCAAAGCATTAATTTGTGGTTGAAGATGGACAAGGCCGCGCAAGGCGGGCAGCCGATCGAATTCATGTCGACCCACCCGTCGCATGCCAGCCGCATCGACAATCTGCAACAGAACATGAACCGCGCGTTGCAAATTCAACAGCAAGCCTGGAGCCAAGGACGCCAACCGCGTTGTAGCAAATAAAGCATGAATCCGTATTTATCCGCCTTACACCCGTACCCGTTTGAAAAGCTGGCAACGCTGAAGCAAGGCATTACGCCGCCGGCCGACAAAGCTCATATCGCTTTATCGATTGGCGAGCCTAAGCATGCTACGCCGCATTTCATCCAGGAAGCCTTGCTGCGGCATTTGCATGGCCTGACTCAGTACCCCACCACCAAGGGCCTGCCGGAACTGCGTCAAGCGATAGCCGATTGGACTTGCCGTCGTTTTGGGATTCCGGCGGGTGGTGTGGATGCCGAAACCCAAGTGCTGCCGGTAAATGGCACCCGCGAGGCCTTGTTTTCGCTAGTGCAAGCCGTGGTCGATCCGGCCGACAAGCCGGTAGTGATCATGCCCAACCCGTTTTATCAGATCTACGAAGGCGCGGCGCTGTTGGCCGGCGCCGAGCCATATTATCTGAACACGGTTGAGGCCGATGGTTATTTGCCGGATTTTGACAGCGTGCCGGAAACGATTTGGCAACGCTGCCAACTGATGTTTATTTGCTCGCCCGGCAATCCGACCGGCACGGTGTTGTCGCAGGCTGATCATCTGAAATTATTGGCCTTGGCCGACAGGTACGATTTTGTCATCGCCTCCGACGAGTGTTACACCGAACTCTATGACGACGAAGCCAATCCGCCGCAAGGTTTGCTGCAAAGCGCTTACGCCGCCGGCAGTAAGGATTTCAAACGTTGCGTGATTTTTCATAGTCTGTCCAAACGCTCGAACGCGCCCGGTCTGCGCTCAGGGTTTGTGGCCGGCGATGCCGAGGTGCTGAAGCAGTATTTCAAATACCGCACCTATCACGGCTGCCCGATGCCGGTGCCGACTCAGCACGCCAGCATCGCCGCCTGGAACGACGAGGACCACGTCAAGCACAATCGCCAGTTATACCGCGCTAAATTCACCGCGTTTATCGAGATATTGCAAGACGTTTGCGAAATCGAGCGGCCGCCAGCCAGTTTTTATGTTTGGCTGAAAACGCCGATGTCCGATACCGAGTTTGCCCAAAAACTGTTTGCCAAGCAAAACATCACGGTGCTGCCTGGCAGTTACTTATCCCGTGATAGCGGCGGCATCAATCCCGGCGCCAATCATGTCCGTATCGCGTTGGTCGCGCCGATTGAGGAATGCGTCGAAGCTGCGCAGCGTATTAAAGATTTTCTCAATGAAAACACCGCGTAGGTTGGGTTAGGCGTAAGCCGTAACCCAACGAGAGGCCTTAATTGTTGGGTTACGCTTCGCTTTTATGCCCTGCGGGTAAACCCAACCTACATTATTTTTATCCAACCCACGAAATACCATGTCAAATCTGGAAACCATCATCAACGACGCCTTCGAAAATCGCGCCGAAATCAGTCCGTCTACCGTCTCCGCCGAAGTCCGCAACGCGGTTGCCGAAGTGTTGAACATGCTCGACAAGGGCGAAATGCGCGTCGCCGAGAAAAAAGACGGCGACTGGGTTACCAACCAATGGCTGAAAAAAGCCGTGTTGCTATCGTTCCGGATCAACGAAAACAAAGTGATCGAAAGCGGCGACGTGCGTTATTACGACAAAGTGCCGACCAAATTCGGTAGTTACAGCGAGGCTGATTTTGCGCAAGCCGGCGTTCGCGTCGTGCCTAACGCGGTAGCCCGTTACGGTTCCTATGTCGCGCCGGGTGCTATCCTGATGCCGTCTTACGTCAACATCGGCGCTTATGTCGATAGCGGCACGATGGTCGATACCTGGGTAACCGTGGGTTCCTGCGCGCAAATCGGTAAAAACGTCCACTTGTCCGGCGGCGTCGGCATCGGCGGCGTGCTGGAACCGCTGCAAGCCAACCCGACCATCATCGGTGACAACTGCTTCATCGGCGCCCGTTCCGAAATCGTCGAGGGCGTCATCGTCGAAGACAACTGCGTGGTATCGATGGGCGTTTACATCGGCCAGAGCACCAAGATCTTCAACCGGATGACCGGCGAAGTGACTTACGGCCGCATCCCGGCCGGCTCGGTGGTAGTCTCCGGCAACCTGCCGAGCAAAGACGGCAGCCACAGCCTGTATTGCGCGGTGATCATCAAGCAAGTGGATGAGAAAACCCGCAGTAAAACCGGTATTAACGAGTTGTTGCGGGATTAACCGCTCGCTCTCCGGCGCATGGCGCTCGTTTGGGTGACATGCGCTACAAAGCGGTTACCGATTTCTTGTTAAGCGCGTGATACCATTGATGCCTCGAAATTTGTGCTACTTTAAAATCAGCCGGTTTTAACGAGGCTCAAGCCGAAGTCACTACTGAAATGCAAAAAGAAGTCGTAGATAACACGCTTCATCTCGACGATGTTGCCACCAAACGCGATTTAAAAGACTTGGAAGGTGTATTGCGTAGTGAAATCAAAGCGCTAGAGTCCGAGTTAGTCTACAAAATAGAATTTCTCAGGGCCGACACCAGTTGCAACCAAGCGGTAACCAAAGCCGATTTGACCAGCTGGATTATTGCCGCCGGTTTCTTGCAAACTACTATTATCGTCGCGGTGTTGCTGAAAATAGCGCGTTTGATTTAATTCCGATCTTTGCCAAGTTCTTAAGGCTAGCAAGTAGTCTGGATGAATAAGAGTGGAGTCGAGCGTTTTTGGCTTCCAATCGGCTTGGAGCTTAGGGCTTTCAAAATGAAAAAATTAAAGGATTGGCCATGTTTTATTTGTTAATCACGCTTGCAGGGTTAATTTTTCTGATCTGGGCGCCGGTAAATGTGTCGATAATTACTGGACTCGTCCTACTTCTGATCCCTATGGTAGTTCGCTACAGTGCAAAGTTAATAACAGGACTTGATGTTTCCTTTGGCGAAGCTTTTAAAGCAGTTACTCTTTCATTGTGTCTACCTGTCGTCGGGCTAATTTGGCTGGTGGCGACCTTAGGCAGTTTTGGGGCTAATATTGAGCTTTCTGGCGTTGGTTCAGTCATTTTTCCGATGGGTCTTTTTGCAGCCTATACGCTCGGATATAAGATAAGTCTTGGTCTAGATTTCAAACCGAGCATGGCAATTGCTGGATTATCGGCCCTGCTTTCCATTCCAGGGTTACTACTTATACGTTCGTTTTTTTAGTTTACCCAGTCGACATTCTCCCGCTTAGAATGCGGGAAGAATGTCGACCTCGAGTTTCAGTGACATTGCGCTTCGCACAACAAGGCTAGCGAATCAACGTTTGGCGTTTGGTAGCGTAACGGCAATTTTTGTACTCTCCGCCCGAATCGTAAACACCATCAATAACTCCTCGCTCTGTGTTAGCTCCAATGGCGTCGGCAGACCATCTGCGCCGAGTTGCTTGCCGATAATCGGCTCTATACAAACATACTCCGCTTTTTTATCGCTCCACACGCCGAACGCCAGTGCTATCGGCTGCGACAGCGGGCTGATCTCGCAGGCCATAGATACGGCAAATTCCTCGGTGCTGAGTTTGACCGGGTCACTCGGTGTTACTGCCGGATAAGCTCGCATGCTGTCGTGCGGTAGCGCGGCTACGTCTATCCGCGTGCCGACAATATCTACAAAACTGTTCGGTGTAATCGAAAAATACGGGTGAAAGCCGGGCCGTACCAGCGCGGTTTCCGAGAGGGCGCGGATGGTGGTGGTGACTTTCAGCGTTTTGCTGTGTTGTTCGTCGGTTTCTTCCCAATCGGTAACCACCTCGATGTTGCCCCAGTCGTTTTCGTTGGATGCCGCCAGGTTCTTTTGATGCGGCAGCGTGACGTCGCAAACCGTGGTGCGGTATTCGCCGTGCTTGATGCTGAACGGCGGCGACAGTTCCTCGAAATTGGGGATACAAAGATATACCCCGCCGCGCGAGCCGCCGCCCGGCTTGTCGTGGAGCGGTGCGACAACGTCGATATCGTCCAGTTGCCATCTGATCAGAGTGCCGGTATCGGTGAATTGCATGGTGAAGTTTGTCCTTGTCTTTGGCTGGATTTGGGATACAGCCGGTGTCGGGGCTTGCATAGTGCGTAACAAGAGCTGTCGCGTTGTGTTTAAACCGTTAGGTGCCGGCTCGCAGCCGATTATTGTAAACTGCAAGCATTCATATCAGGTAATCGAATGCAGAATAATTTACTTAGGCGAATTAAACCCGACTGTCATTCGTGATTGTTGCCGCTGTTTTTCTATAGGAATTGCATGCGCGTGATCGAGCTTTTTTCTCTGGCCAGCCATGCCGGCGATTACCGGAATTGGCCGCTGCAAACCCGGCTATTACAGCATGGCGTGCCGACTGCTTGCCATGTCCCCGGCTATCGGCTGTTACATCAGTTCCAAACCGAAGCCGGCGACTATTTGCTGATTTGCGATTGGGATTGCCCGTTCGAAGAAGCCAGCGAATTCGTGTTGCTGAACCGGGAATTGCAGGTTCTGGCGCGGCGCAGCCTGGGCGTGCCGTATGCGTCGTTGGTGTTGGATGCTGTGGAAATCGTCGGCCCGGAGGAATTGCGCCTGAACTATTATCTGGATCGAAAATGGGCGTTACGTGTCATGAGCCCCATCAAATGGCTGCCCGGTTTTCTCAGTCGATGCCGATTTTTCGGGTGCAATCGGCGGCTGCACTTGCGGCGTTTGGCCTGACCCGACAAACTCGGCCATCGATGCACTCGGAATGCCGGGATTTTGCCGGTTTTATCCGGCATACTGTCGTTCAACGGCGCGGTGTATCGTTCGCACTTGCCGATCGGCCCCAACGATAGAGACTTGTATGGCATTGAACCTGTTGCTGTTCTGCAAAGAAGACATTTGGCGGCTGGATGAACGGAGCCTGACTTGCTGGCCGGCGCTTGGCATCCGCTGTTTGAAAATCGCGTTGTTGGCGGTGCAAGGCTTTCGCCGCGATTTATGCCAACTGCGAGCCTCGGCGCTGACCTTGTATAGCATCCTGTCTATCGTGCCGGTGATTGCGATGTTGTTCGGCATCGCCAAGGGTTTCGGCTTCGAAAAGCTGCTGCAACGGCAATTACTGGAGCGGGCGCCGCAGCAGGACGAACTGATGTTGCGCTTGATCGGCTTTGCCCAAAATTTGCTGGCCAAGACTCAGGGCGAAGTGGTGGCCGGCATCGGTATCGCGGCTTTGTTTTGGACCGTGGTCAGCCTGATCGCCAATATCGAAGAGTCGTTCAACTACATCTGGAAAATCGATCAGGACCGCAGTTGGGGGCGCAAATGCAGCGATTATTTGTCGCTGATGTTGCTGGGGCCGGTACTGCTGATGGCTGCCAGCGGCCTGACCGTGTTCCTGCAAACCCAGGTAGGCTGGTTGGCCGGGGCGATACATCTGCCGGCTTTCGGCGTCTGGCTGGTATTGAAAGCCTTGGGGCTGTCGCCGTTGCTGCTGATGATCGTGCTGTTCACGGTGGTATTCGTATTCATGCCGAACCACGCCATCGACTACCGGGCCGGGCTGGCTGCCGGCGCCGTGACCGGCATGCTCTACCACGGTTTGCAGTGGGCCTATTTGAGCCTGCAAATCGGCGTGTCCAGCTATAACGCGATCTACGGCAGTTTCGCCGCCTTGCCGCTGTTTGTGGTCTGGCTGCAAAGCTGTTGGATGATCGTGTTGTTCGGTTGCGAGATGGCGTTTTATATCCAGAACTACCCGATTCACCGCCACGGCGACCGTTTCCGCAATCTGAGTTTTTCGTTGAAGAAAATCCTGGCGCTGCAAATCGCACATGCCCTGGTTAAACGCTTCGTCAACCAGGACGCGCCGCCGTCGGCCGAGGAATTGGCCCGGGATTTGATGATTCCGCTGGCCTTGGTGCAGGCGTTGCTGCATAAGCTGATTGCCAGTCGCATCGTCGTCGAATTCTGCCATCCGGAACAAACCGTTTCGGTCTACCAGCCAGCGGTCGATATTAATATTCTCAGTATCGGCTATGTAGCCGATGCACTGGAAAGCTGCGGCCAAAACCAGTTGCCGGATATCCAGCCGGAACCGGCTTTTGCCGATGCCGTCGACCATTTCCGCCAGGCGATGGCGGATAGCCCGGGCAACCGCTTGTTGAAAAACATTTGACGCTGAACGCCGCGGTTAACATCGCTCGCCGCCAATGCGTTACAATGCGGCCAAATTCGATGGAGGCGGTACTTGCATGCATGCAACGACTATTGCCGGGTTAGCTCGGCGCCAATCCTAGCGGCCTCCTGCTCAGTTCTGTTCTTCCATTTCAACCTGCGAGCACACCATGCCAGAAAATATTTCGAATAATGCCTTGATCCTTGCGCTGCTGTCCTTGAACGGCGAAATCGCGATCCAGAAAGACTATTTGGAATCCGACGAGATTCCGGAAGACGAAGTGGCCGACGAGGAGGAAGTGTTGGACGATCTCGAACAAGCGTTTATGGAGTTCGTCGATGTCTACAAAGCCCGCGCGCAGGCCGATAAAAGCTTGCCTAGCCTGGACGAACTGTTGGCCGGCGAGGCATAACCGGCAATGAAGGTGTTGTACGGTATCAAGAACTGCGACACGGTGAAGAAAGCCAGAGCATTGCTGGATTCGCGCCGTATCGAGTATCGCTTTCACGATTACCGGGTGGACGGACTGGAGCCGGCCTTGCTGCAAAAGTTCGTCGATGCGCTCGGAGTCGATGCCGTTCTAAACCAGCGCAGCACCAGTTGGCGCCAACTCGACGACGAGCAAAAACGCGACTTAACGCCTGAAAAAGCCGTGCAGTTGATGTTGGCAGTACCGACTTTGATCAAGCGTCCAATCCTGGACGACGGCCGACAACTACTGGTCGGTTTCAATCCCGAGCAATATCCCAGCGCATAATGACAGAAACGCTTTCCCTGCTGGAGCAACTGATTCGGCGCGAATCGGTGACTCCCAACGACGCCGGTTGCCAGGATTTGCTGGCCGAACGTCTCAGTAAACTTGGCTTCAGCGACGAACGCCTGAATTTTGCCGATACCCAAAACCTGTGGCTGCGTCGCGGCAGCGAGCCGCCATTGTTTGTGTTTTTGGGGCATACCGACGTGGTACCGACCGGGCCGTTGGCGGCCTGGGATTCGCCGCCGTTCGAACCGACTATCCGCGACGGCAAGCTTTACGGTCGTGGTGCGGCCGATATGAAAGGCGGCATTGCCGCATTCGTCACCGCGGTTGAGCGCTTTATCGGCCAATATCCGCAGCACAAGGGTTCGATAGCGATCATGATGACCAGCGACGAGGAAGGTGCTGCCACGCACGGCGTCGTCAAAGTGGTCGAGGTGCTGGAGCAACGCCGCGAAAAGATCGACTGGTGCCTGGTCGGCGAACCTTCCAGCGATAAAGCTATCGGCGACGTGATCCGCGTCGGCCGCCGCGGTTCGCTCTGTGCCAAACTCACCGTATTCGGCATCCAGGGCCATGTGGCATATCCGGAATTGGCGGAAAATCCGATCCATACCTTCGCGCCGGCTTTGAAAGAACTGACCGAAGAAGTCTGGGATCACGGCAACGCGTTTTTTCCACCCACCCGGTTGCAGGTCTCCAACATCAACGCCGGCACCGGCGCCGAGAATATCATTCCGGGCCAAGCCGAAGTGCAGTTTAATCTGAGGTTTTGCACCGAGCTGGACGAAGCGACCATCAAAGCCCGTACCCAGGCTATTCTGGATAAACACGGCTTCAAATACGACTTGCAATGGCGGCTGTCGGGCAATCCGTTTTTGACGGCGCGCGGCGAATTGATCGACGCCACCCACGCGGCGATCGAAACGGTGTGCGGCTTTCAAACTCAGGACGACACCGGCGGCGGTACCTCGGACGGACGTTTCATCGCACCCACCGGTGCCCAGGTCATCGAGCTGGGGCCGTTAAATGCCAGCATTCATAAAGTCAACGAGCATATCGGCCTGGACGATTTGGAAACGTTGAGCCGGATATACCAGCAGATTTTGGTCAATCTGCTGGTCTAGCCGGGCCTGCGCCGACTGGTCGGCACAACGAAAGAACGTTGTGCCGGACCTAGCCATGCTTCGAAAATCATATACTCTTAAATCCTGAAAATTTGCCGAAAATTCATTGGTGCCAAGCCGATACCGCGGCGTTTGTTTGATCGCAAAACGGGTCGTTGATTTGGTTGCCGTCCGTCTGCCATGATGGTCGAAGCGCTGCTTGCGCTGGTGATTCGAGACAAGTCCTAGAAACCGCCCAATAAGCAACTGATAAGGCGTGGGGGTATGCCATGGTGAGCTCAGTCGGGAAGCTGTCGACGTTGCGTTACCGGCACTATATGCCGGTGCTGTTGGTGCTATCGGTTTCGGCAGCGTTTTTGTTTTTTGCGTGGCAAGCTCTCGAACGGCATTATCAACAACGACTTCGCGAATATTTCGAATTCGAAGTCGAGCGCATCACCTCGAATATCAGCGAACGCATGGCATTGCATGCGCTAACACTGCGGAGTGCGGCCGGCGTCTTTGCCGCCAGCAACGAAGTGAGCCGCGCCGACTGGCGGGCTTTCGTCGAAATGTTGGGCTTGGACCAAAACCATCCCGGCGTGCAAGGCGTCGGTTACGCACAGTGGATTCCGGCGAATGAGTTGCAAAGTCATATTTTGCAGATTCGCAGCCAGGGATTTCCGGATTACGTCGTTGCTCCGGCGACTCCGCGGCCTCATTACAGCAGTATCGTTTACCTGGAGCCGTTCTACGGGCGCAATTTGCGGGCCTTCGGCTTCGACATGTTTTCCGAGCCGGTACGGCGCGAGGCGATGGAACGGGCGCGGGATAGCGGAGACTTGGCTTACTCCGGTAAGGTCACCTTGGTGCAGGATTCCAAAGCCAATCCTCAGGCCGGAATGTTGGCGTTTTTTCCGGTTTACCGTCATGGGAGCATTCCGCAAACGCCGGAACAACGCCGAATTGCCATCCAGGGTTGGGTCTATATACCTTACCGGATGAACGATTTGCTTCGCGCGATACTCGGAAAGCAATTGTCGGCGTTGCGGCTGGAAATTTTCGATTCCGACCGTACCGACGCGGAAAGTTTGTTGTACGACAGTAGCGATACCCTCGATTTTCAGCAGCAAAGTCTCGGATTTGGCCATTTGCGTCTGGAGCGGCGGCTGGAACTGGCGGGGAGGCATTGGACTTTGCGCTTCACCGAATTGGCCGGCTTCAGTAAAGCGAGTAAATTGGAACCGCCTTGGGGCGAATTTCTGGCCGCCGCGTTTATCAGTTTTCTGCCGGTATTTTTCTGCGCGGCCTATATCAAGGCCCGCCGCAGCAGTCTGATCGCGTTACATCTCACCGAATCCTTGAAACAAAGCGAACACCGCTTCCGCAGTCTGTTCGAGAACTCGCCGGTCGCCTATATGGCATTGGACCGGCACGGTTGCCTGCTGGATGCGAATCCGCAATTGTGCGCATTGTTGGATTACCCGGGCGACGAGTTGATAGGGAAAAAATTGCCGGATTTTTTAGTTGACGACGCCGATGCCGGGGCCGATTTCGGCCTGAAACTGCAAATGTTGAACCATTACGGCGTGTTGGAGTGCGAACTGACGCTGCGCAGAAAATCCGGAGGCACCATCACGGTGATATTGGACGGCCGCCTGCAAAGCCGTAAATCAGGGCCGGCGATCATTCACTGCATTTTGACCAATATTACCGAGCGTAAGCGCGCCGAGGGCAAATTACAGTTGGCGGCACGCGTGTTTGCCGATGCGCACGAAGGGATCACCATCACCGATGCCGACGGGATTATCATCGACGCCAACCCAACCTTTTGTGCGATAACCGGGTATCCGCGCGACGAAGTGATCGGCCGCAACCACAACTTCCTCAAATCCGGCAAACACGATGCCGAATTTTATAAAAACCTGTGGCAAACCCTGCAAACCGAGGGCTGTTGGCAGGGCGAGATATGGAACCGCAAGAAAAACGGGGAATTGTATGTGGAACTGTTGACGATCTCGGCGATGCGCAACCAGAAAGGTGAAGCGGTCAATTACGTCGGTTTGTTCTCCGATATTACCCAGTCGAAGTTGCATCAACAGGCATTGGAGGAGATGGCACATCACGACCCGTTGACGCATTTGCCTAACCGGACCTTGTTCACCGACCGTTTTCAGCAGGCCATGGCACGCTGCAAGCGAGACAATTCCTTGCTGGGCGTGGTGTACATGGATTTGGACGGCTTCAAGCAAATTAACGATAATCTGGGTCACGAGGCCGGCGATCAGTTGCTGGTGGAAGTCGCGGCGCGGTTGCGGGCCGGCTTGCGCGAAGAAGATACCGTGTGCCGTTTGGGTGGCGACGAGTTTGCAGTGTTGATGTGCGGCGTCGAATCGAAGCAGCAGTGCATACAGGCGCTGGAGCGGATTCACCAGAACGTTGCCCGCAGCTACCCGATTGCCGGGCAGCAGGTACAAGTAGGGGTTAGTAGCGGCGTTACCATTTATCCGTATGATCCCAGCAATCCGGATTATTTGTTGCGGCATGCCGATGAAGCCATGTATATCGCCAAGCAACAGGGTCGCAATCGTTTCGAGTTTTATCAGGCCGGCTGCAATGGGGAGTCGGTGCAGCCCGATCAGGCGTTTTCCAATCAGAGTTGATTTTTTGCGGAGAGTTTATGAATTGCCACGAAGTTGATTACCGGATCGTCGGCCACGATATTCAGATGGTCGAAATCGAATTGGATCCGAACGAAACCGTTGTTGCCGAAGCCGGCGCGATGACCTATCTGGAGCAGGATATCGAATTCGAAACCAAAATGGGCGACGGTTCCGGCGGCGTGATGGATAAGCTGTTCGGTATCGGCAAGCGCTTGTTGACCGGCGAATCGGTTTTTCTGACCCATTTCAGCAACCGCGGCGGCCAAAAACGGCAAGTGGCTTTTGCCGCACCGTTTCCGGGCACCATCATTGCGTTAAATATGGCTGAGTTGGGGCAGGAAGTGATCTGCCAGAAATCGGCATTTTTGGCGGCGGCGTTCGGTACCCAGGTCGACATCGCCTTCAACAAACGATTGGGCAGCGGTTTTTTTGGCGGCGAAGGTTTTATTTTGCAGCGCCTGCGCGGCGACGGGATGGCCTTCATCCATGCCGGCGGTACGGTGGTGCGCAAAGAATTGCGCAATGAAACCCTGCGGTTGGATACCGGTTGTCTGGTCGCTTTCAGCGGCGACATCGATTACAACATCGCCCTGAGCGGCGGCCTGAAAAGCATGCTGTTCGGCGGTGAGGGTCTGTTTCTGGCAACCTTGAAAGGCACGGGATCGGTTTGGATCCAAAGCATGCCGTTTTCGCGGCTGGCGGAACAGGTGTTAAGCCACTATCGGCCGTTAGGTCAGGATAGCCAATAAAGCCGGTTACAGCAGGCCGTGTTCGGCGAACGAGAACGGCGGACCGTCGCCAACGATGAAATGGTCCAACACCCGGATATCGAACAAGCCCAGGGCTTGTTTCAGTTTCTCGGTAATCTGCCGGTCGGCCTGGCTGGGTTCGTTGATCCCCGAAGGATGGTTATGAGCGAATATCACCGCCGCAGCATGGTGAAACAACGCCCGTTTGGCGACTTCGCGCGGATAAACGCTGGCGCCGTCTATCGTGCCGCGAAACAATTCTTCCCATTGAATCACCCGGTGCTGGTTGTCGAGAAACAAACAGGCGAAAATTTCGTAGCTGTGGCCGCGTAGTTGTGCGCTCAGGTAAGCGCGGGTGATATCCGGGCTGGTCAGCGCGTTGCCGCGTTGCAGAATTTCGGCGAAATGGCGGCGGGCCATTTCCAGCACCGCCTGCAGTTGTGCATATTTGGCGTCGCCCAGGCCGTGGCTCTGGCAAAATCGCTGCTGGTCGGCGCCTAGCAGCGCGCGCAACGAACCGTATTCGCTGAGTAGTTCCCGTGCCATATCCACCGCCGATTTACCGGCCGTGCCGGTACGCAAGAAAATCGCCAGCAATTCGGCATCTGTCAAGGCGCCGGCGCCGCGCTGCAACAGTTTTTCCCGCGGGCGTTCGTCGGCAGGCCAATTTTTAATGCTCATCAACTCGCTCCGGCCGTTAAGAAACGGTTTTAAGCGTAGAAGAATCGGACCGACTTTGCCATAATTCCGTAATTAGCCATTTTGGGGCGTGTTATTAACAAGCGAATTTTACTGGGAGTTTGCGGCGGTATCGCGGCCTATAAAGCGGCGGAATTGCTGCGCCTGCTGCGCAAGCAAGGCTGCGAGGTCAGGGTGGTGATGACCGCCGCCGCCGCCCGGTTCGTGGCTCCGCTGACTTTTCAGGCCCTGAGCGGACATAGCGTGCACAGCGAATTGCTTGATCCGGAGCAGGAACAGGCGATGAGCCATATCCAACTGGCGCGCTGGGCCGATCTGCTCCTGATTGCACCGGCAACTGCGGATACATTGGCCAAAATGGCGCACGGATTGGCCGACGATTTGTTGTCGACTTTGTATCTGGCCGCCGAATGTCCGGTTTACGTGGCGCCGGCCATGAACCAGGCGATGTGGGGCAAGCCGGTTACCCAAGAAAATATCGCTCGTTTGCAGCAGCACGGAGTGACGGTGATTGGCCCGGCCGCGGGCGAGCAAGCCTGCGGCGAGCAGGGATACGGGCGCATGGTCGAGCCGGCCGAAATCGTCCAAAGCGTATTGATCCAGTCCACTGGCGGTTTAATTGCCGGCCTGAAACTGGTGGTCAGCGCCGGTCCGACCCGCGAGCCGTTGGATCCGGTGCGGTTTATCAGTAACCGTAGTTCCGGCAAGATGGGTTATGCGTTGACCAAAGCCGCTGTCGCCGCCGGCGCCGATGTGACTTTGGTCAGCGGCCCGGTGCATCTGCCGGCGCCGACCGGGGCCAAATTCATTCAGGTCGAGACTGCATTGCAGATGTACCAGGCCGTGCTGAACGCTTGCGCTGATGCAGACCTTTATATCGGTGCGGCGGCAGTGGCTGATTATCGAGCCAAACAGGTCGCCGGGCGCAAACTGAAGAAAGGTGAAGCCGAAGACAGCGTGATTGAGTTGGAAAAGAATCCGGATATCGTCGCCGCGGTTGCAGGACTACTGCCCAAACCTTGGGTCGTCGGTTTTGCCGCCGAAACCGACGATCTTGAGAACTACGCACTGGGCAAGCTGCGCAGTAAAAATCTGGACATGATTGCCGCTAACTGGGTGGGCCGGGCCGAAGGCGGCTTCGATTCCGAACGCAACGCCTTGCAGGTGTTCTGGCCGGATGGCCGAAAAACGCTGGAGATGGCCGACAAAACCAGTCTGGCGGTGCAGTTGTTGCAATTGATTGCCGAGAGAATGCATGAGAAAAATCCAATTAAAAATCCTTGATTCACGCTTGGGCGAGCAGATCCCGTTGCCGGCTTACGCCACGCCGGGTTCGGCCGGGCTGGATTTGCGGGCCTGTCTGGAACAGGCGTTGACGCTGCAGCCCGGCCAGACTGCATTGATTCCGACCGGTCTGGCGATTCATATCGACGATCCGCATTTGGCGGCAATGCTGCTGCCTCGATCCGGCTTGGGCCACAAACACGGCATCGTGTTGGGTAACCTGGTCGGTTTGATCGATTCGGATTACCAGGGCCAGGTGTTCGTGTCCTGTTGGAATCGCGGCACGGAGCCATTCATCGTTGAAGTGGGCGAACGCATTGCCCAAATGGTGTTCGTGCCGGTTGCGCAAGTGGAATTCGAATGCGTTGCCGAATTCGATGCCAGCCATCGCGGTAGCGGCGGTTTCGGACATAGCGGTCGGCATTGATCGAGGGCAACCATGGGGCGCATATTCAGCATCGTCGCCGGCATTGCCGTGTTTATGGTCTTATTGGCCGGCGGCGGCGCATATTGGTTCTCGGCGGCCAAAGTCGCAGAGACGCAACAAGCCAGCGTTACAGCCGTAGCGAACGGCATGGCCGTCAGTTTGTCGACCCAAATCGACACCTTGCAACACGTTGTCGATGGCCTGGCACTAGCGCCGGACGTAATTGCCGTGTTCAGCCCCGAGACGCAGGATGCTGCAAACCGCATTAGCGTGGCAGCCAGATTGCAGAGCGTGATCCCGAACGCTTTGAAAGTGCGTTTGCTGCCGGCGAATGTCAGCGAACCGGATTTGACTCAAGCACCGAACATGGGGTTTGCCGACTTGGAAATGGTCAGGGCGACGCTCGCCGCCAAACAAAAGCCGTCGGTGCAAGGCGAGGGCGAACACCGGCACCTGGCGATAACCAGCTTGGTCATTAAAGATCAGCAGCCGATCGGCGTGATACTGGTCAGTTTGAAACCTGATGCATTGCAATTGTTAATCGGCAAAACCAGTTTCAGCGGCGGTTTTGTCGAAGTTCGCCAAGACAGTGCCGTATTGGCCACTGCCGGCAATTCCGCTGCAAAACTTGACGATCCCCAGACCCTGCCGTTGCTTAACAGTCGCTGGCAACTGGATTTGTGGACAGGTGAGGCTACCGAGCCTGCCGATGTGGTGCTGTTTCTGTGCATTATCCTGATCCCGGCGTTGTTGTTGAGTCTGGCGTTTTTTATCGGTTACCGAAAATTGGCCGACTATTTGCGGCACGACCAGAGCAGTATATTGAAGGCTGCCAAGGATATGATGACCGGCAAAAGTGCGGGGCATTATCCGGTGCAACTGGACGAGATGCGTCCGATCGTGTCCACCTTGGCCCAATTCAAACGCATTCTGGAACATGAAAAGCAACCCGAGAAGCCGGTCGAAGTCGACGAGGACTTCGATTTTTTCGAGGAATCGTTCGATATGGATTTTGTCGAGCCCTCCAAGTCTGCCGCGGTTGCGGAGCAGTACGCCAGCGTGCCGATAGCGTTGTCCTCGGCGCCGGTTAGCCTGCCCGAGCCGACGCCAGTTGCCGAGGTAAAGCCTGCCAAGCCCGCGGGCAAGAGCGGCGATATTTTTAAAGCTTACGACATTCGCGGCGTAGTCGGTCGCGACCTGACGGCAGAAACGGTGCGGGCGATCGGCTTGGTGCTGGCGAACGAGGCTCGGCAACAGCAGGTCAGGACCATCGTGTTGGGCCGAGACGGCCGTTTGACCAGTCCCGAGTTAGCGGATGCCATGGCTCAAGGTTTGACAGCCGGCGGCTGCGATGTGCTCGACATCGGTTTGGTGCCGACGCCGCTGTTGTACTTTGTCGCTCACCACAGCGAAGGCGCTAGCGGCGTGATGGTCACCGGCAGCCATAATCCGAAAGAATACAACGGCCTCAAACTGGTTTTGAACGGCGAGACCTTATCCGGCGAAAAGTTGCAACAATTGAAACAGCGTCTGGAAGCGGGCGACTACAGCCAGACCGAGCCCGGCTCGATTCAACGCAACAGCCTGTTCGGCAACGAATATATCGGCATGATTACGGAAGATCTGCATCTGGTGCGACCGATGAAGGTCGTTGTCGATTGCGGGAACGGTGCGGCCGGACGGTTGGCGCCGATGTTGCTGAAAACCCTGGGTTGCGAAGTGGTCGAGCTGTTTTGCGAGATCGACGGCAATTTTCCCAATCACCATCCGGACCCCAGCAAGCCGGAAAACCTGACCGACTTGGTGTCTGCCGTCAAACATTACGCGGCCGATATCGGCTTGGCTTTCGACGGCGACGGCGACCGTTTGGGCGTGGTGGATTCGACCGGTAAAATTATCTGGCCGGATCGGCAAATGATGTTGTTCGCCCGCGACGTGCTGACGCATAAGCCTGGATCGGAGATCATTTATGACGTGAAATGCTCCCGGCATTTGCACGATCAGATTGTTAAACGCGGAGGTCGGCCCTTGATGTGGAAAAGCGGCCATTCGCTGATGAAAGCCAAGCTGAAAGAAACTGCGGCAGCCCTGGCCGGAGAAATGAGCGGCCATATATTTTTCAACGATCGGTGGTTCGGTTTCGACGATGCGCTGTATGCCGGCGCGCGGCTGGTCGAGATCCTTTCCAACGATATGCGAAGTAGCGGCGAGTTGTTTGCCGATCTGCCGGACAGTATCAACACCCCGGAACTGCAGGTGCCGGTGGCGGAAGGCGAAGGAGCCGGTTTGATGGAGCGCTTATTCGCTCAAGCCGAATTCAAGGGCGGAAAAATCGTCAATATCGACGGTATGCGCGTCGAGTTTGCCGATGGCTGGGGCTTGGTCCGCGCCTCGAATACCACGCCGGTGTTGACCGTCCGGTTCGAAGCCGATACCCAGGAAGCGATGCAGCAAATTCAGGCGCAGTTCAGGCAATTGCTGCTGAAAGTGAATCCCGACCTTCATTTGCCATTTTAATTGTTAGAGACCATGAAAGAAAAAACCGCACACCAGATTGCCCACGTCCTGATCGAAGCCCTGCCGTACATTCAAAAATTCAAAGGCCGGACGGTCGTGATCAAATTCGGCGGTAATGCCATGGTCGACGATGCGTTGAAGCACAGCTTCGCGCGTGACATCGTGTTAATGAAGCTGGTGGGGATCAACCCTATCGTTGTACACGGTGGCGGCCCGCAGATCGGGAACCTGCTGGGGCGGCTGGGCAAGACCTCAGAGTTTGTCGACGGTATGCGCGTGACCGACAGTGAAACCATGGACGTGGTGGAAATGGTTTTAGGTGGCTTGGTCAACAAAGAGATCGTCAATTTGATCAATCTGCAAGGCGGTAAGGCGGTAGGTTTGACCGGAAAGGACGGCAACTTCATTCACGCCCGCAAAATCAATATCACCAAAGCCGGCGCTTCGCTGGACGATGCGCCGGAAATCATTGATTTAGGCCATGTCGGCGAGGTCAGCAGCATTGATCCGGCGGTGGTGGAAATGCTGGGCAACAGCGATTTTATTCCGGTGATAGCGCCGATCGGTGTTGGCAAGGACGGTCATTCCTACAATATCAACGCCGATCTGGTGGCGGGCAAGGTTGCCGAGGTGTTGAAAGCCGAAAAGCTGATGCTGCTGACTAATACCCCGGGTATTTTGGATAAACAGGGCAACTTGCTGACCGGATTGACCTTGACCGACATCGACAACTTGATCGCTGACGGTACGATATCGGGCGGCATGATTCCGAAAACCCGCTGTGCGACTGATGCGTTGAAAGGCGGTGTCACCAGCGTCCATATCATTGACGGCAGGGTTGACCATGCCGTGTTACTGGAGTTGTTTACCGACCAGGGCGTCGGCACCTTACTGCTGCGCCGCTAATTGGGATTGGATAAACGGGGCGAATGCTTCGCGAATGGCTTGGGTTTTGGCGCTGGCGCACAGTTCCAAACCGAGGCTGGATTGGCGGCAGCGAACGTCGAGAAAAATCTGACGGACGTTGTTCCGTTCCAATAAAGATGCCGACAGACTCAGGTCGGTATCGGTTTGCGGTGCCGCCCGCATGATCAGTTTTTCGCTTTCCACGTCTTGGCCGGTAGTGGAGTTGCTGGCGACAAATTCACCGGCGATTTTCCAGGCCTTTTCGCATTGAACGGCATCTTCGCAGACGAACAAGCCTAGTTCGTTACTGGCGTTGCTGGCGGCTAGAGAGGATTTGTCGGTTTTCCCGGTTTTTTGCGATTGGGTCAAAAACTGAAAGCGGGCAACATCGGCTTTGAACTCTTTTTCGCTGTTTTGCCGTTCCACTTGGTGGCGTTGCAGATCTTGTTTGGCCGCGTCTATCTGTTGTTTGCTGGCGGCAATGTCGCCGAGTAGTTTGTCGGGCAATTTGCTGCCGCTACGTTCGAGATTGGCGGCCTGTTGTTGCTGTTGCCGTAATTGCGATTCCAGTAAATCGATGTTGCCCTCGATTACCTTACGCGCCGCGTCGATCGCAGCTAATTTGTTGGCGATCGCTTTTTCCAAGTCGTCGACGCTGCGGAAGGTGCTGAGTAAGACTTTATCGTTGGCCGCTTGTTTCGTGATGATCTTCTCCTGCTCCTTGCGCAGTTCGTCCAGGCGTTTTTGCTGGGTGAGTTGCTCTGCGGTTTTGGCTTTTTCTACCACATCCGTCACCCGCGCCTTTTCGTTTAGGGTTTCCCGTTTGTGCTGGATCTGATCGGGCGGAACTTGGTCGGAAAAATAAACGTTACCGCTGTCGTCGACCCAACGATACATTTTTTTAGCAAAGGCCGGGTCTGCAGCCAACATCGGCATGACCAGAGCGAGCGCTAGCAGGATGCGTTTGGCGGTGTTGTTCGGTGTGCCCATATTTTTCGGCGATCCGACCTAGCCCAAGATCGTGGCCAGCTGATGTAATGGCGGTAATATCATCATTTTTGCCAGTTGCAACAACACCAGAGCTGCCAAAGGCGACAAGTCAATGCCGCCTAAATCGGGCAATACTCTGCGGCAAACGTTCAGCAGCGGTTCGGTCAAACTGTACAAGATCGATGAGGCGCTGCTGTAACTGCCCGCTGCGAACCAGCTCAGGATCGCTGCGGCAAAAATGGCGTAGACAAAAATGTCCAACAGCATTTTTACAAGGTCGGTAAACGACAGCAGCAGCAAAGCGACTACGCTGATCGATAAGCTTTTCAGTGCCAGAATCGAAAAATTGGCGATCATTTGCAGTACCAGCGCCAGAACCAGCGAGGAACTGTCGATACGGCCGATCGCCGGGATAAAGCGCCGCATGATCCTTAACGGCGGATGGGTGATTTTGACCAGAAACTGCGAAATCGGATTGTAAAAATCGGCTTGGGTCCATTGCAGCAAAAACCGCAAGGCGACCGCCAGGATGTAGAGCGAGAACAGGGTGTCGATCAAAAACACCAAGGGATCTGTCATGTAGTTACTGCCCATCAGTCGGCTCCGAGTTGTTTTGACATTTCAATCGAGCGGTCCCTGGCGGCATGCAGGGCTTTCGATACCAAATCGACGAAGCCGTGTTGCAGAAAGGTCTCGACGGCTTGCTGCGTTGTACCGCCTGGCGATGTTACTCGCGCCCGTAGTTGTGCCGGAGATTCGGCGGATTCCAGGGCGATTTTCGCCGCGCCCAACGCAGTTTGCTGAATTAATAAACGCGCGGAATGTTCGTCCAGACCCAGTTCCAAAGCGGCCTGCTCCATCGCTTCCATTAACAGAAAAAAATAGGCCGGGCCGCTGCCGGAGACCGCAGTAACGGCGTCGAGTTTGGCCTCGTCCCCGAACCATAACGTCAAGCCGACGGCGCGCAGGATGTTCTCGGCCAGGTCTTTCTGTTCCTCGTTGACTTGCGGATTGGCGTGCAATGCCGTGGCACCGGTTTGAACCAAAGCCGGGGTGTTGGGCATGCAACGGACGATGGCGGTGTTTGCGCCCAGCCATAGCGCCAAGCTTTGTTGACCGATGCCGGCGGCGATCGACACTACCAGAACGTTCTTTTGTTTCAGTTGCGGTGCGATTTGCAAGCAGACGTCTCGCAGAATCTGCGGTTTGACCGCCAGAACCACGACGTCGGCTTCGTTGGCGATATTAGCGTTATCGGCGGAAATATTGACGTGTAATTGATCGGCGTGGGACTTCAGGATGTCGGGAGCGGCATCGGATACCCAGATTTGCTGGGGCGAGTGGCCGCTGGCTATCAGGCCGCGCATCAAGCTGGTTGCCATGTTGCCGCCGCCGATAAAGCCGATTGTTTTTGTGTTCATAGCTTACTGAAAAATAAATTGTATCGTGATGGAAACCGCTGTTGGCAGCGCATTCTACATGACAATGGTGGCGGCGGATTAAATCTCAAGCAGTGGCCGATTCCCGGAATCCGATATGCCGCGGGCGGAAGCCGGATAGTAGCAGAGCGCTGCCGTAAACGATTATCGCCAAGCTGATTGTCGCCGCCAAGTTCAGGCCGCGTTGAGCGGCGTTCCAATTCAGCCATAAGCCGGCATCGACAAAATAGTACAAAAATGCCGACATGGTTGCGTTTGCCGCCACAATCCGCCCGATATAACCGTACCAACCGGCGCAAGGTTGGTAAATGCGTGTCGTAACCAGGTTGCGTAACAACAGCACTGCGTTGAGATAGGCGGATAAGGTGGTCGCTAAGGCAACTCCGGCATGAGCCAAAGGCCAGACCAAAATCAGGTTGAAGGCTACATTGGCAAGCATCGAATACCCGCCGAATCGTGTCGGTGTTCGGGTATCGTGGCGGGAGGTAAAGCCGGGGGCCAGCACTTTGATTAGCATAAAAGCCAACAAGCCCAGCGAATACGCAATCAGGCTGCGGCCGGCCATCTTGACGTCGCCGCTGTCGAATTCGTTGTATTGGAACAAGGTAGAAAGCAAAGGTTCGGCCAGAAATGCCAATCCCAAAGTGGCCGGCATGCCAATTAGTAGTGTCAGTTTCAAGCCCCAATCCAATGCCTTGGAAAATGCAAGCTGGTCCGACGTGGCATGATGCGCCGACAGATGCGGCAAAATCACGGTGGCGACGGCAATGCCGAGGATTCCAAGCGGGAATTCGACCAGGCGGTCTGAGTAATACAGCCACGACACGCTGCCCGGAGCCAGAAAAGAAGCTACCAAAGTGCCGAACAGCAAGTTGACCTGCACCACCGAGACGCCGAAAATCGCCGACGGCATCCGCGTCAGCATGCGTTTTACGCTTGGATCGCGGTAGGCCCAGCGTGGCCGCGGTAGCAAGCCGAGGCGCAACAACGGCGGAATTTGAAATGCCAACTGTATCGCTCCGGCCGCGAATACGCCCCAGGCCAGCGCGACAATCGGTTGGTCCATTAGCGGTGCCAGCCAGATTGCGGCAGCGATCATCGCGAGGTTCAAGATCACCGGTGTCAAAGCCGGAACCGCAAATCGGCCTTGGGCATTCAATATTGCGCCGGCAAAAGCGACCAATGTGACGAAAAACAGGTAAGGAAATGTGATGCGCAGCATTTGTACGGTCAACTCGTACTGGCTGCCTTCCCACAAAAATCCCGGCGCAAACACCAGGATTAACAAGGGGGCTGCAACGACTCCGGCTAGCGCGACCAGAGCCAGTAACGCTGCCAAGGTGCCTGAGCTGCGGTCTATGAACTGGCGTAATGCTTCTCTAGTACCTTTCTGATGGTAATCGGACAGTAGCGGTACGAAGGCTTGAGCGAAAGCGCCTTCGGCAAATAAACGGCGTAAAAAATTGGGAATCCGGAACGCGACGAAGAAAGCATCGGTGGCAGCATTAACCCCGAAAATATTGGCGAACAGCATGTCTCTGGCGAAGCCCATCAACCGCGAAATCAATGTCATACTGCCGACAATGGCGGTTGATTTGAAAAGCTGTTTACTCACGAATCTTCCCGTCTATTCAGAAGCAGCTAAAAATTTGACAATCATAGCATTCAAAAAGATAATATGCGGTTCCAAATTCACTGAAACAAATTGATAGACTATGGCGAATTCACCACAAGCTAGAAAAAGAGCGCGTCAGGCAGAGAAAAGCCGTATTCGCAATGCCGGACAGCGCAGCAACTTACGCACTTTCATCAAAAAAGTGATCGCCGCTGTTAGAGCAGGCGATAAAGAGCAAGCGCAAGCCGCGTTCAAAGTGGCTGTCCCCGTTATCGATTCAGCCGTCAACAAAGGCTTGATCCACAAAAATAAAGCCGCCCGCGGTAAAAGCAGATTGAATAACAGACTGCGCGCCATGGCTTAATTTTGGTTTAGGCATAATCGATTGCAAAAGGCCCGGATGGAAACGTCCGGGCCTTTTTTGTGCCTGGCGTTTTTTCAGTTGCCGAGTGATGTTTTAGTCGCCGCACTTGGCGCCACGTTTTCGGACAATCGTTTGCTTGCCGCGGAAGACTTTTTTCCAGCCGCGTTTGCGGCTGTTAAACAAGCTGCTAATCTGTTACTGCTTAAGAATATCAGTAAAAGGTAATCGCCATGAATAACCAAGATCAAGCCAAGCTGCGCTGGGGAATACTCGGGGCGGCGCGTATCAACGAGCGCCTGCTGCCCGCTATAGTCGAGGCTCAGAATTCCGAATTGGTCGGGATAGCCAGCCGGCGGCCGGGAGCCGCCGCGCAAACTTTGGCCCAATACGCTCCTTGCCATCCCAATATTCAAAGTTACGACAATCTGGACAGCCTGCTCAACGACGACGACGTGCAAGCCCTATATTTGCCGATGGCCAACCACGAACACGCGGAATGGGCCCTACGAGCCATCGAGCACCGCAAACACGTACTCTGCGAAAAACCGATGGCTTTGACCGTGGCCGACATCGATGCCATCGAAACCGCCGCCCGCCGCTATCGGGTGACGGTCATGGAAGGGTTTATGTACCGTTTCCATCCGCAGCATGCTCGGGTATTGGAATTGATCGGCTCCGGCTTGATCGGCGAGGTGCGTTCGGTACGAGCTAGCTATTCGTTCATGATGCGGCCGGCGCGGATGTACCGGCTGGCGGAGGATGTTTCGCGCGGCGGCGGTGCGATGTGGGATATCGGCTGTTATGCGATCCATTCGTTGCGGATGTTTTTTCAGCAGGCGCCGCGCACGGTTACTGCTTTATCCAAGTATGTCGAAAGCGGTGCCGACATTACCACCAGCGGGGTGCTGGATTTTGGAGACGGCAAATTTGGCCACTTCGATTTCAGTTTCGAGCGGGCGCGACGTTGCGAATACGAGATCATCGGCACCCGGGGCGGCATAAAATGCCACGTCGTCTGGCAATTGCCGGGCGATATTCCGATTATTTCCTGGTGGACCGAGGACGGCCGCTTTGCCGAAGAACGGATGCCGGCGGCGAACCATTTTCGTTTGGAGATCGAACATTTCAGCGATTGCGTGCTAAACGGCAAGCAGCCGCAATTGTCGTTCGACGATGCCCGCGACAATTGCCGGACCATTGTCGCTGCGTTGCAAGCGGCCGCAGAAGGGCGGACGGTAAAAATTTAGCGGAACCCGCGCCGGCCCGAACTTGAATCCGGGCCGGCGCGGCGGGCTTATTTGCTGAAGGTCAGGCCGTCGTTGGCAACATCGATTTTTATCGTATTGCCCGGCAAGAAACGGCCGGCCAATATTTCGTTAGCCAACGGATTTTCCAATTGGCGTTGTATCGCCCGTTTCAATGGCCGCGCGCCGTAGACCGGATCGAAGCCGGCCTCGCCGAGCAAATCCAAGGCCGGTTCGCTGATGGTCAAGCCGATCTCCTTCTCTTGCAGGCGCCGGCGTAGTAAATCGATCTGGATTTTGCAGATTGCCCGAATCTGGTCTTGCTCCAGCGGATGGAACACCACGGCCTCGTCGACCCGGTTGATAAATTCCGGCCGGAAATGCTGGCCGACGATGTCCATTACCGCGTCTTTCATTTCGGCATAGTTGTCTTCGCCCGCCAGTTCCTGAATCACGCTGGAGCCCAGGTTGGACGTCATCACCACCACCGTGTTCTTGAAATCCACGGTACGGCCCTGGCCGTCGGTCAGCCGGCCGTCGTCCAGGACTTGCAGCAAGACATTGAACACGTCGTTGTGGGCTTTTTCGATCTCGTCGAGCAGGATCACCGAGTAGGGCTTACGGCGCACGGCTTCGGTCAGGTAACCGCCTTCTTCGTAGCCGACGTAACCCGGCGGTGCACCGATCAAACGCGCGACCGAATGTTTCTCCATGAATTCCGACATATCGATGCGCACCATGGCTTCTTCGGTGTCGAACATGAATTCGGCCAAGGCCTTGCACAGCTCGGTTTTACCGACGCCGGTCGGTCCCAAGAACAGGAACGAGCCGTTCGGCCGGTTCGGGTCGGAAAGCCCGGCGCGGGAGCGGCGGATCGCGTTGCTGACGGCTTTCAAGGCTTCCGTTTGGCCGATCACGCGTTTGCCCAGCTCTTCTTCCATTCGCAACAATTTCTCCCGCTCGCCTTCCATCATTTTCGAGACCGGAATGCCGGTCCATTTCGATACGACTTCGGCGATTTCCTCATCCGTGACTTTGCTGCGCAATAATTTGGCTTCCTGCATTTCGGCTTGCGATGCCAAGTCCAGCTCCTTCTCCAGTTTCGGAATCTCGCCGTATTGCAGCTCCGACATCCGGGTGTAATCCTGATTGCGGCGGGCAGCTTCCAACTCCAGGCGAGCGTGTTCCAGCCGCTCTTTGATGGTGGCCGTGCCTTGCAGCGCCGCCTTTTCAGCTTTCCAGATTTCGTCGAGATCGGAATATTCTTTCTCTAGCTCGGCAATGTCTTCCTGCAAGGTTTCCAGGCGCTTTTTCGAGGCTGGGTCGCTTTCGTTTTTCATCGCCTCACGTTCGATTTTCAGCTGAATCAGGCGGCGGTCGAGTTTATCCATCGCTTCCGGTTTGGAATCCATTTCCATCCGAATCCGGCTGGCAGCTTCGTCGATCAGATCGATGGCTTTGTCCGGCAATTGCCGGTCGGAGATATAACGGTGCGACAGCATCGCCGCGGCGACGATGGCCGGGTCGGTAATGTCGACGCTGTGGTGGATTTCGTAACGTTCCTTTAAGCCGCGCAGGATGGCGATGGTGTCTTCGACGCTGGGCTCGTCGACCAAGACTTTTTGAAAACGGCGTTCCAATGCGGCGTCCTTTTCGATGTATTGGCGGTATTCGTCCAGCGTCGTCGCACCCACGCAATGCAGCTCGCCGCGCGCCAGGGCAGGCTTGAGCATATTGCCGGCGTCCATCGCGCCTTCGGCTTTGCCGGCGCCGACCATGGTATGCAACTCGTCGATGAACAGAATCACCTGGCCTTCCAGCTTGGCGATGTCGTTCAAGACCGCTTTCAGGCGCTCCTCGAACTCGCCGCGGAATTTGGCGCCAGCGATCAGCGCCGCCATGTCCAGCGACAACAATTGCTTGCCCTTGATGCCTTCCGGCACCTCGCCGTTGACGATGCGTTGGGCCAGGCCTTCGACGATCGCAGTTTTACCGACGCCGGGCTCGCCGATCAACACCGGGTTGTTCTTGGTGCGGCGTTGCAACACCTGAATGGTGCGGCGGATTTCGTCGTCGCGGCCGATCACCGGATCCAGCTTGCCTTGCTCGGCCCGCTCGGTCAGATTGATCGTGTATTTTTTTAAAGCTTGGCGTTGGTCTTCGGCATTGGCATCGTTGACGTTCTGGCCGCCGCGCATGTTGTCGATGGCTTTTTCGACGGCCGATGCGGTGACGCCGGCCTTTTTCAGCAGGTTCTGCAAGGCTCCGTTGGTGTCCAGCGCCGCTAACAGGAATAGTTCGCTGGAGATGTAGGCGTCTTTGCGCTTTTGTGCCAGTTTGTCGGTCAGATTCAGCATCCGCGACAATTCGTTGGAAATCTGCACGTCGCCGCCGGCGCCTGAAACGCTGGCCAAACGGTCGATCTCTTTCAACAGATCGTTGCGCAAGGCGTTGACCTGAACCCCGACCTGCTGCAATAAAGGTTTGATGCTGCCGCCTTCCTGGTCGATCAAGGCCTGCATGACATGCAACGGCTCGATGAACTGGTGGTCTTTGCCGAGCGCCAGACTTTGCGCGTCGCCGAGAGCCTGTTGAAATTTACTGGTTAATTTATCCATTCGCATGCAGCGTACCTCGTTAGGAAAATAAGTTTGGTTGCGACCGACATGGGGCGGCCTGAATCGGTTTTCAAGCGTCGAGGCTTGGGCTGGACAAAATTTCCGCTTAGTCTTCAGGGGAATGCCCGAATATCGCCGGTAGCTTAGACCATTGATTCAAAGTACAATGCCCGCGCTCAGATAATAGATGTTTGCGGCTTATCGCCACTGCTTCAGGCAGCAACGGTTGCCATTAATGTCGGTCTGCGTAACCAATAGTTTTATTTTGTAGGAGTTTTAAGATGGCAACAGGCACTGTAAAGTGGTTTAACAACACCAAAGGTTTTGGATTTATCGAGCCTTCCGAAGGAAAAGAAGATGTGTTCGTACATCATTCCGTGATTTTGGGAGAAGGTTTTAAAACCTTGTCGCCTGGCCAATCGGTCCAGTTCGATATCGAATCCGGCCCCAAAGGCTTGACCGCCACCAATGTGTCGCCCAGATAAACCTTAACGGTTACGGAAACAAAAGGCTCTTGATTGTTCAAGGGCCTTTTTTATGCGCGAAACAAAGCCGTTTCGCTAGGGGACGGCCCGTCCAGCAAGCTATAATGCAGACTCCTTTTCTAAACTGGGATTAGAGTATGGCACGCGAATTTTCATCGTTAAAACAATTGGATATCCCGGTTAAAGTGCTGTTCACCGGTTATTTGACAACGGTGGCGGTCGGTTATCTGGTGGCGTTGATTCAGATCCTGTTTACCCACGGGATGGCCGACGGTAAATTCGGCCTGTCGATAGACGACATCGTGTACAGCTACTACGGGAACCGCTCCGGCACGGTGTTGGAGACCAAACTGAATGGTTCGATGAAGGAAAACGCCTCGGAACAGGAGCGGTTTCAAATCATTCAATGGGTGCGCGACGGCGCCGACCAGGACGAATACGAAGAGTCCGGCGTGGCCAAGATCATTCAGGAACGCTGCGTGATGTGCCACAACAAGGAATCGTCGCTGCCGGATTTCACCGATTTCAAGGTTCTGAAGGAGTTGACCAAAGAGGACGAAGGCGCCACCTTCGGCTCGTTGACTCGGGTGTCGCATATCCATTTGTTCGGCATCAGTTTCATATTCATGTTTGTCGGCTTGATTTTCAGTTTTGCCGAAACCAGTACCGTCAAATACAAGTCGATCGCGATCGGCATGCCATATGTTTTCCTGCTAGTGGATATTTTGTCGTGGTGGTTGACCAAATTGCATCCGATATTTGCTTGGCTGGTGGTATTGGCCGGCGGCGGCATGGCGGTATCGTTTGCGTTTATGTGGACGGTGTCGGTGGCGGAAATGTGGCTATTCGACAAAGTGTTTCTGGATGGGCAGGGCCAACCCAGGCCGCAGTGGAGTACCATCGTCGAAACCAAATTCGAGGAGTTAGGCGGCATTGATGCTTACCGCAAATTGGCCGCTTGGGCCAAGCGGACGGGCTCGTCTGGCTGCGCGCTCTGCCAAAGCAAGTTGGCGCCTTACCTGCAAGGTTGGTGTGCAAAAATCTTTAAAAAAGACAAATAGTTATCGAGTGTGATTGCGTCTGCAAAATGCTGACAAAAATTAAAGTTATGGGCTGTCGGCCGCTACGCTAAGCGGTATGATGCAAACCTGTTTTGCAGGAGGTGTAACCATGATTACCAACGCTCTGAATAGTGCCACCAGCCTGATCTCGCAAGCTCAGCAAAAGGCCAGTACCGCTGCGCAAACTATCGCAAGTCTGCCGGTTCAGGAGCAGGAGGTCGGTGGTTCCAAAGATGTCGGCTCGGCAGAGATGTTCAAGCCGGTGTTGAGTTTGAAAGAAGCCGAATTGGAAACTTCGGCCGGCGTCAAAATCATCAAGGCCCACGAAAAAATGCTGGGTTCGATATTAGATATTCGCGCTTAATAACTGACGCTGACGTCATAGCCCAGGGCGCTGACGTCGGCTGCCAAAGCATCCATGCTAGCTGTGGATGCTTTGGCCAATTCCGCCGCTTCCGCTTGTAGAGACGGTCGTGCCAAGCTGTAAAGCATGACCTGCTCGATCTTTATATCCATCTGCCGCAATTGTTTTAACAAACTCAAATAAGCTTGTTTCTCTTGGTCTGACCACGCAAATCGATAGCTGAAAACGCAGGTCTGTAATTTGGTTCGGCAAAGTTTTGCGGCGATTCGCAAGTGCTCCAACAGTTTCTGCTGGCTTTGCCCGGTCTGATTGATCAGCTTGCGGCCCGACTCGGTCGCGCTATCCAGCTTGAACCAAAGCTCGCCGTTGTAACGCGCCAAGGTTCTCAGTCCTTGTTGGACCGCGGATTGATGAATCAAACTGCCGTTACTGATCAGTACATAACGACTTTCCGGAAACAGGCCGGCTTGACTGGCGATCCCGCCTATGAGGTCGGCGGCGCGGTCGAAATTCTTCAAACTGGTGGGTTCGCCGTTACCGGAGATGGCGATGTCCTTAATCACGCGCTGCGGTTCCGGGATATTGAAGCGCTGATAAAAGTCGCCGTTTAAGACCTGATTCAGGAACTCTCGCAGCTCTTGCTCCAACAACGCAAAATCCAATTCCGGCGCATTACCGCGCTGCAGGCCGGGGACTTGGCAGTAGACGCAATGCCAGTTGCAGGCGTTGTTGGGATTGAAATTAATCCCAATCGACAGGCCGCCGGCGCGGCGGGAAATTACCGGATAAACGTAGCGCAGGCCGGCAATGTTCCGGTCGTGGTCGTTGGTGCTGAGAGTTTTCGGCATTCAAAATAGCTGCTGCCGACCGGGCGGGAGCCGGCCGGCATTGACTGGCCGCTTAAAGTTTGACCAGAATTTCCCCGCGCCCGGCTTCGGCCATATCGCCGCCGAAGCGGCGCACCCGATTGAAGGCAATAGCTTTGTCGGCGAAGCGGGAGTTCAGCGATTTAAACGACGCGAACAGCATCGGCAGGAAGGCCAGCGTATGCGAGCCGCAATCGTTGAAAGTGGCAGGCAATTGCGGTTGGTTCCACAATAGCAAAGTGCCGCGCCGCATGGCATAACCGGCGTAACGGCCAACTTGGCCCATCACGGCAATGGTTCCGGCGACCATGCGTGAGCCGCAATAATCGCCGGCGTTGCCTTCGACCAAAATTTGGCCGCGGCGCAGGTGGTCGCCGCAACGCTGGCCGACGTTACCTTTGACCAGGATCGTGCCGCCTTTCATGCCTTGCTTGTTGCCAGGCAGCGCACCGCCGAGGAAATCTCCGGCATCGCCTTCGATTTGAATCAGACCGTTCTTCATTTCGCAGCCGGCATAAAGGCCCACATCGCCGATCACGTTGATCGTGCCGCCCTTCATCTGCATGCCCAAATAGGCGCCGGCTTCACCCTGTACGCTGATGCTGCCATTTGCCAACTCTTTGCCGATGAAATCCAGCTTGCCGGTGCTGCCGACGATACTGAGGTCGTCGGCGTTGCTACCGGTAATATGAAACAGTTGAGCGACCCGCAGCTTTTGCTTGCCGCATTGCAGTTCGATCGCCGCAATTTGGTCCAGGCTCTGGCCGGCCAGTTTGTGGCAGACCAGCGGCGACATGTCGATGCGCTGCGCCGGCGGCGTTTCGATCAAAGTAAACGTCAACGAGGTCATGCCATGATCTCCTGCAAGTGAAAGTGGAATGGGCCGAGTTTGCCGCCGTAGTTACCAGCGCTGATGCGCTTGATGCCGTTGGCCGCACCCAGATCGCAAACCGCCTGAATGCCGACCCGCATCGCCTTGTCGATGTCTTCCTTGCTCAAACCGTCGATGACGATTTCCATCACCGATTCGATTTCCGGCGACAGATCGGTTTTGGTCACGCCTTTCAGCGTCGGGCAAAACGCATCGTTGGTCGAGGCGCTCAAGGCTTTGTATTTGGAGCCTACCTTCGATCCGGAGCGAACCACGCCGCCGGGGAAGGGCATGATCACGTTGGGGATTTTTTTCATCGCTTCGATCGCCGCTTCGCAGGCCGCCAGGGCTTGCGGTTGTGATTCCGCCAATACCAGAAAGTTACCGCCGCCGACCGCGTCAACCATGCCGGTCGTCGCTTCGGTCAGAAATTCGCCGTCCATTACCGGCACCCGCCAGTAACGTTTGCCACCGATTTTTTTCGCAATCTGAAAGCCGTCGCCGAAGAAACGCAGGTTTTTACCCAGCGGAATCGGCTTGCCGCCTTCGATGCCGGCGAATAGCGCAGACGTCGGCGAGGTTAGCACGCACTGGCCGGCTCGGGTTTCCAATTGTTTGGCCAAGCCTTTGCTGCCCATCGCATAAATCATGATCGCGACGCCAGGACGGCCGTCCGGAGTTTCGTCCGGACTCAACACCCGTTCGATGCCGGCTTCGCAGCCGCAGGCAATGACCGAGGTGGCGAAGCCGGTCATGGCCTGTGCGGAAATCATCGCCCATTTTTCGTTCTGGGCGGTGATGATGGCGCGCGTCGCTTTCATCGGGAAGGCTTCGGCGAAAGTTTTATCTATGGTGACGCCGTTAATTATCATCGTGGTTACTCATAGTCCGGAGTTCTGTATATCGATTTGCCGCGGTGGTTTAATCGAATTGGTTTTGATTGATTTGGTAGATCACGTGCCGCCCCGCGTGGTTATAAGTTTCGGCAACGGTGTTTACGTTAAAGCCAAACTCGGGCGCGATGTGTTTCGGGTCGTGTTCGGCGCCGACAAAATCGGAAAAGGGAATAAATATCTGCGCGTCCGGCTCCAGATAATCCGGCACTTCGCGAAAAAAGCGGCGCAGTATTTGTTGACCGCCGTCCTCGTTCAAGCCGAATGTACCGTTGGAGGGGTAATAATTGAAATTGAAAACAATCATGCCGAAACGTTTGGCCGGAACCGAGGCAAACAAATCACTATGCAGGAATGCTTCCGGCGCTATATCTGGATTTAATGAACCGTTGTGGCGGGCACAGGCGACGGCGTCCGGATTAAAGTCGACACCGATAACCTCTTCGCAGCCGATTTTTTTCAATATAAACGCGAAATAGCCGCTGCCGCAGCCCATATCCAATCCGGTCTTCGCCGGATTTTGCTGCAGCATGAAGTCGCCGAAAAACGAACTGGTCAAGCCGAAATCCGAGGGAAATACATTTTTCGCAATACTCAGAGTAATGCCATCCTGCTCGACCAGATATGGCTGGCGTGCCAGATAATCGGCCAGCTCGGCTTCTCTGTCGGCGATTGTGATCGATGTTAGAGTCATCTTGTTCCTTGGGTTCCGATTGACCTATACGCCGATATGCAACGGATGCGTCGTCAAACTGCCGCGGCCGTCTTCGCTAATCTCATCATCGCTGATTTTAAAGTTGCCGAGTTTCATGGTCAGGTATTTATCGAAATACGGTTTCAGTTCGTTTTCGATAGACAGGTCGTAGTCCGGTCTGACGATGTGGGTGGTACCCCAGGTGACTTTGACGACCTCGCCGTCTTTCACCACCAGTTCGCCGTCTTTGAATACGTAATCCGGTTTCGAGAACATGGTCTCCCGATTGTCGTTTTCGGTATAGACGGTAATGTCGGCGAAGTTGCCGGGGCTGAGCGCACCGCGGTCTTTCAGGCCGATGATGCGAGCGGCGCCGGCGCGGGTCATGATGGCGATTTCGTTCAAGCTGTATTCGCGCTCGATCGATGCCAGCGTGGTCATCTTTTGTGCTTCCGGATGAATAGTCGCCAGCATGTCATTGCGGAAACTACGGTCCATCAGCAAACGGATCAAATGCGGATAGCTGGTGAACGGCGCGCCGTTGGGGTGGTCGGTGGTCAGGAAGATTCGCCACGGGTCTTCGACCAGCAGGAAGATTTCGAGGCCAATCGCCCATTGCAAGGCGTTGACGAAGTTCTGGTCCTTATACTTGAACGGCACCACGCCGCAGCCGGCATCGCATTCGATGTCCATACACACCCAC
Organism: Methylomonas sp. EFPC3; assembly: GCF_029643245.1. Classification (NCBI taxonomy): domain Bacteria; kingdom Pseudomonadati; phylum Pseudomonadota; class Gammaproteobacteria; order Methylococcales; family Methylococcaceae; genus Methylomonas; species Methylomonas sp. EFPC3. The sequence goes on along the minus strand of NZ_CP116398.1, from coordinate 2,568,120 downwards.
TTGTTCGGACTGGCGAACTTGTGGTTGGCGTGTTGGCGCATGTTGTCGCCGGAGGCAGTGACGGTCTGGCCGAACAAGATTTGGCCGACGTCGGCGGTGATATTTTTATTCTTGTTGATCGCCTCTGCAATTTGCGCCGCGCCGGAGGAGAATTTGAAGTCGCCTTCGGTGCCGTAGCTGTGGAACTGAATATGAGTCAGATGCATCGGCAGGCCGTCGATGCCTTCGATGGTGTTCAAGGTGGTATCGACGTTGCCGGGGACGCCCAGGTTGCAGCCGTGCACGTGCAGGGGATGAGTCACGCCCAGTTCATTGACCGCGCGGGCCAGGGTTTGCAGCACTTGCCGCGGAGTGACGCCGTAATGAGCGTTTTGCTCGTCCAGCTCCAGCTTGCGTTGGTTGAATTTGAAGGCGTTGATGCCGCCGGCGTTAACCACTTTGACCCCGATAGCTTTGGCGGCGTTCAGCGTCCAGGCCACGTAATCGTTGACGGCTTTCTGGTCTTTTTTGGCGGTCAGCATACGCAGCAAAAAGTCGTCACTGCCCAGCATCACGTAGCCGCCTTTATCGATGATGGGCGTGTCGCCCATTTCCATGTGGGCCTGACGGGCGTTGATCGGCAATACCGCCGGTTCGAAGCAGGCGGTGTAGCCCATTTCGGCGTAACGGTAACCGGTGACGAAACTTGAAGGCATCGCATGGCCGGTGCCGGAACGGGTCAAATGAGTGCGGTGCACCGGATCGGCTCGGTGATCTTCCGGCAGCAGGGTACGGGCGATGTTGCCCTTGCCGCCGCCGATGTGGGTGTGCATGTCGATGGCGCCCGACATGACGACTTTGCCGCGCAAGTCGTATTCCCGATCTACCGGGCGGCCGTCCTCGGGCGCTTCGACGATGCGGCCGTCCTGAATGTAAATATCCTGTTGCTGACCGGCAATGCCGCTGGCCGGATCATAAATGGTGCCACCTGTGAGTTTTATCAGCATGTCGGTATCCTAAAGTGCTTGTTCAATGGCATTCAGCACCTCGGCGGTGCTAGGCAGACCGGAATCGCGCAATTTTTTCAAGCGTAAGGCCACTACACTATCCATCCGATAAACATGACCGGCGTGATCGATCCCCGGCGTACCGACCGGAATGAATACGTCGGGCTCGGGTTCGAGTTGCATGCCGGAACGGCCGACAACGATGGTCGGCAAGCCTGTTCGTGGTGGCGTCGCCGTTGCGTTATAGGCCTGCACCCATACCAAGGCATCGGCTTCGCCGTTGGCGATCATGGCCTGACTATCGAACAGAAACGGATCGTATTCCGGATAGCCTCTGGCGAAATTGACTCGTGCTGGATAACCGGTGGTCCAGCCGCAAACCTGATTGGCGGTGTAATCGCCTTCCTTGCCGCCCAGCGGCAGGCCGGAGCAACGGGTGGCCTGCATATTGATGTCTTTGACGATATTGCAGATCGTTTGAACAGTTAACTCAGCGTGTTCGAATGCCAGTTTACCTGCGCTCCACAATACGACGCCATAACGTGCCTGGCGTAATCTGTCGGCTACTTTTTGCAGTGCCGAAACCGCAATATTGCCGACGGTTTCAACCTGTAATGGTTGATTCCTGACCAGAGCGGACAGCACCGCCACCACGTCAGGTAGGTCGGCGTCGTCGCAGGCCAGCACGGTTGGTGTTTTGCCAGCAGGTGAAACAGCGGCCTTGCCCGCGGGTGTCTTGCCAAGATAAATCACGTCACGTTGGTCAGTGCTTTCTAGGAACATCGCGTGTTCGTTCCATAAAAAGCGTTCGAAAAAGCGCGGTGCAAAGACTTCGGGATCGGTACCGATGATCAACAGCAAATCACAGCGATTCTTGACCTCAGCCAAAGTGGTGTTCATCCAGCCGGAGTCCTGCATCGCCAGCAAATTGCGGCGAGCCGCGTTGAAGTTGATGTTATCGACCACCGCGCCAGCCTTGTCCGCCAGCGCCAGCAAGGCGCGCATGCCGTTGACGTCGGTCGCGCAGCCGCCGATGACTGGTTGCCGGGTGTCGCGCAGCAATTCGGCGGCTTTGGCGACGGCAGCCTCCAGGCTGGCAGTTTGGCCGGCGATACGCGGTGCGGTATCGCTAATCGGCTGTTCGAAGGCGGGGGTGTTGACCGCGCAACCGTTGGCGGTTACTGTCACGGCCAAGCCTTCCACCTTGATACTCAGATCGTCGGTGCCGATGCCGCAAAACGGGCTGGGTACCTCGGTGATTTCAGTCATCGTGCTGTCCTCAGTCTTTTTTAATGTATTTGAAACGCGGATCGTCCGGCGTGCCCTCGAAAATGCCGTCGGATTCGGCGGCGGCGTCCCACAACACCACCTGCTCGATTTTTTTTGCCAGTGCGAAATCCATTTCGGTCACGCCTTTGGCGGCATGGGTGACCAGTTTGACGATCACGAATGCGTAGGAAACCGTTAAATCCGGATGGTGCCAGGCTTTCTCCGCCAGATGGCCGACGGTATTGACGACCATCAACGTGGCTTTCCAGCCGCTGGTTTTGAATTTGCGCCGAATCCAGCCGTTCTCGTAATACCAGTGCGGCAAGTCGCGACTCAATCGTTCGGCAATTTCGGCTTCGCTATAAACTTTGAGTGTATCGTGAGGCATTGCCTATCCTCCGGGTAGAATCAATTCAACATTCTATCGCACAGTTTGGCCTGGTGTCTTTATGGCGCGTGGCTTCAGAATAGACTATTTAGCCGTGTCGGTGTAAAGCGGCGAGTGGTTTTGTAGTTTCCAATGTTCAGGCGTGCTGCGATCCGGATTGGTATAGCGGTTTGGCTTGTAACGACACCAACCAACCCGGTTTTGGTTGACACGGGGGTAAGCGAAATCTTTGCGGATCGCAGTCACAGTTTGCAAAAGGGCGGATTGCAGGTTTTTCAGTTTCGGCCGCTTAATTGAGTACGCGATGCCGGGGCAATAACGACGATGTCGCTGTTGAACAGGGCGGCATTGAAAAACAGCGTGATCGTCGCCAAGTCCGGCATTGAACTCAAAAACCGCTGTCGCGGTTATTTCACGAAACGGGGGATACAGAAATGTCCACGATGACTTTCGAGGCTTTATTGCAAACCGTGGCCGAACAGGAAGGCCAGATCGCAGAATTGAAAAACCAATTGATTTGGCTGCAAGCCTTGCTGGAAAACCAGCGCCGATTACAGTTAGCGCAGGAATTAGTGCAGATGGTCAGTCAGTATCCGGGCAAATTAAATTGTCCGATGGTGGTTTCGACCGAGGTGCACTGATTTAAGCCAGCATGGCTTGGTTTGCTGATGGCTGGCAGGAGAGGCCGATGTTTGGAGCCGATACGAGGCGCCAAGCAACCGAGCCGATCATCCCAGTCCGGGATGCAGGGCTCAGCCCTTTGATAGCCACTCGTTGCGCATTTCTTCCACCCGCCGCATCATCTCGTCGAGCGCTTTGACGGATTCTTTGTGGAGCGGGTGAGCGCGGTTATGGACCGGATGCTTGGTATCGTTGAGCAATTCCTCGATAAACCGCTCGTATTCCATCAGTTCGGCGGGTATGGAGTCTGGCTTTTCTTTCATCAGCATAACGACAAGTAGAATTGAAAGTATAAGAACATAAAAAAAGCCCACATTGTAGTGGGCTCCGTCCGGTGTTTTTATGTTTTTTTGATGGACGCCTACCCGATGTAGCGGTAGGTTAAAGTGTTGCGCTGTTTTTCTTGTTATACCGCCGAAACGGTCGCTTACCTCCTCCCCCTTTTTAAAGATACGCCCTTGCAAGGCGTATTGACCTAAGTCAAGGTGGGCGCATTCTAGTGAAGAAAAATGCACTTGTCCAGAAAAACGCGACAATTTGTCGCATAATAAATTTAAGGATTTTGTTCGGCGCTTAAATCCTGTTCGCAAGTCGCGGCCGCAGTTTGATTTGCCTCAATTTGCCGCCGAACTTTTGTGCGGTATAAATGGCCTGGCAACTGACTGGAAACAGGCCGCTGGAGGATAAAACATGGACACCATTCACCACATCGCGATTCAAGTCGACGATATTCAACAAAGCGTGGACTGGTACACCAGCCGTTACCAAGTGCGTGTGGCGTATCAGGACCAAACCTGGGCCTTGCTGCAATTTGCCAACGTAGCGCTGGCATTGGTGCTGCCCAACCAACACCCGCCGCATTTTGCCATCGTCTCCGAACATGCGGAGGACTACGGCCCATTGCGAACTCATCGCGACGGCACTGCATCGGTGTACATTCAAGACCCGGCCGGCAATCAGATCGAGATGATTCGGCTGGCAAAGATGGCCAACGATTAAACCCGGTCGTCTTCCTGCAACATCGCATAGGCGGCATTGATTCTTCGGGTTTCTTCTTCCGCCACTTGCCTGATTTTCGCGCCCAGGTTTTCGACCTTGTCCGGGTGGTATTCCGAAATTTTCTTCTTATAAGCAGCGCGGATGTCCAGCGGAATCGCTTCCGGCTTCACTTCCAGAATTGCAAAGCATTCGTCCAAGGTTTTGACCGCGGTATCGTCTTCCGGCAGCTTGATTTCGGTGATATAGACGTTGTTATGCGCGTCGACGTCCAATTTGAATTGTGCCGCGCACTTGCGGCATTGGGCCTTATTACTTTTGACCGGTAGCGTGAATTTGATTTGCTGAGCGCAGGCCGGGCAGGAGATGACCCGGTCATTGGGATTGGGCTTGGCTACGGCCGGTTTCGGCGATTTCTCCCGCTTCTGCTTGATCCGGCGCTTGATCAGCAAGTAGCCTAAGGCCATTGCGGCCGCGAATGCCGCTGCGGCGAAAATAAACGGGTTCATTGGCGGGATGTCTGCGAAGCTTCGAGCGCGGGTTGCGGATGTCGGCAAGTGTAGCCGATAGCGGCACAATAGGTTGCACGGCTCGAAACCGAGTCCCGGTCAGCCGCCGCTAGAAAGTCGGGATGCGCGCTTAAACCTCAGCCCACATCCGCAGTAGATTGTGGTAGCAGCCGGTCAGATTGACCACCGGCTCGCTGTCGCCACCGGTGTTGCGTAACTGCAGGATGGCCATGTCCATTTCGAACAGCAGCCGGCGGCGTTCGGTTTCGCGCACCATGCTTTCCAGCCAGAAAAACGACGCCACCCTGGCGCCGCCCGTCACCGGCTCCACCCGGTGCAGACTGGAGCCGGGATACAGCACCATGTCGCCGGCGGCCAGCTTGACGGCATGCTGGCCGTAGGTGTCTTCGATCACCAGTTCGCCGCCGTCGTAACTGTCCGGATCGGCCAAAAAAATCGTCGCCGACAAATCGGTGCGTACCCGCTGGCCGCTGACCGGACAATGCCGAACCGCATTGTCGATATGGTTGCCGAAGGTGTTGTGTTCACCTTCGTAACGGTTGAATAGGGGCGGGAAGATGCGCTTCGGCAGCGCAGCAGACAGGAACAAGGCGTTGCGGTTCAGCGCGTCCAGCAAAATAGTGCGGGCCGCCGCGCTTTGGCAGGATTGTTCCGGCAACTGCCAGTTGTTTTTGACTTGCGCCGACTGGCTGCCGGCCGTGATCCGGCCGTCGGCCCAAGCCGCATCGGCCAGAATCCCGCGGACTCGGCTGAGTTCGTCCGGGTTCAGCACCTGCGGAATTTCGATCAGCATGGCTCAAGCTCCGATCGCGTCAATGGCGAAATACAGCATCAGGCTCAACGAGCCCAAGCCCAAACCGGCCGCGGCCAGCCGATTACCGTGCAATCGCGTCCACAATAACGTGCCGGTCAGACTGAGCAGAATCAGGCCGCCGGCCAGGGTATCGACCAGCAACACCCAGCCCACGCCCATCCCGACGCCCTTGTGCAGATTGTTCAGGGTTTGCAGCAGATTGGCGTCGCTTTGTTTAACCGTGACAAAAGCATTCCCTTCCCAGTAATCGGCCGACAACATATGTTGCGGGTTGCGCAGATTGATCTGCCACGAGGCCGGCTGTTGCACGGCCTGGTTATTCCAGGTCACGATCTTGCCCGGTTCTCTTCGCGCTCTGGCGTGGCTGGTGTCGACGTTAAGCGTCTGGCCCAGCCAGGCCGCCAGCGCTTTCGGATCGGCCGGTTTCGGCTCGGGCAAGGCGATTTGGATTTCCTTGGGCTCCATCCGGCCGATCGGAATTTTCATCACCTCGCGGTGGTTCATCAAAATCCCGGTAAAACCGAACAGCAAACCCATCGCCGCGCCCCACAGCCCGAACCAGGCGTGGGTGCGGCGCAGCCATTTCAAAAAAGCGCCGCGCGAAAGATTTTTGGGCAGGAATAAATAGCCGCCGTTGGTTTTTTTCGGCGGGCGGTTGGCTGGCGTGGGTACAGTGTCGGTGATGCTATTCATGGCAATCATGGGTAAGAGCAAAATTAGTCAGCGGGAAACGTCGATTCGGACATTTTTTCGCAGCGGTTAATATTTAAAACTGACGGTCAACTGGCCGGATACCGGTGTCCCTGGCAGCGCCGAGTTTTGTTGGCCGGACTCGTAATACACCGTGTCGGTCAGGTTGAACACGTTCAGTTGCACATCGTAATGTTTCTGGTGGTAAGCCACTACCGCATCCAAGCGGGCGTAGCCGGGCAAAACCGCTTCGTTGACGTTATCGGCGTAACGGTGGCTGGCGTAAAACACGCCGCCGCCGATTTCCCAGTTGTCGGTCAGGTGGTAAGTAGTCCAGGCCACGCCGCTATCCTCGGGTACGTTGACCGGCGTCATGCCCAGGAACGACTTGACCGCGCCGCTGACCGATCCGTTCGCGGTAGAGGTCGACTTGGTGATTTCGGCATCGAGGTGGGCATAGGTGATCGACGCATCCCAATTCGGCATGATTTGTCCGGCCAAACCTAGCTCGAAGCCGTCGGTGCGTTGCTCGCCGGCCAGCATTTGCAGAGTGGGGTCGGGCGACGTGGTGCGGGCATTGGTTTTTTCCAGACGGAATACCGCAGCAGTGGCCGACAGTTGGCCGTCGAATAAATCCCACTTGGCACCGATTTCATAGTTGTTATTTTGTTCGGGCGGCAGGTTGGCGTTGTTGGCCGATAAGCTCAGACTTTCCGCCGATGGATTGAAGGACTTGCCGTAGCTGAAGTAGTAAGACTGCTCCTTGCTGGGTTGCCAGATGATGCCGCCGCGCGGGCTCCATTGCGACACGCTGGTATCGAAATTGCCGGTGCTGATCCGGTCTATCTGCTGAGCTTCGAACACGTCGTAACGGGTGCCGCCCAGGATTTTCCATTCCGGTGTAATTTCGAATTGGTCCATCAAATAGCCGGCATAGGTTTGCGCCCGGGTCAGCCGGTTGGTGGCCAGAAAGCCGCTGAAATCGTAAGCCAGGCCGCTGGTGCTGGCCGTGATACGCGGATCGAACACCGATATCCGGGTCAAGCCGGTCGAGTTTTTGGATTTGAAATCGTACTCCTCCCAACCGAACTCGCTGCCGAACATCAAGGTATTGACGTGGCCGAACAACGGTTTCTTATAAACGAAGTCGGTCTGGTTATAGATATTTTCCTGCGTATTCAACCTTAGCGCCTGGCTACGGTTGATGGTGCCGGCGTTGGCGCCGCTGGTGGGCACGCAGACACCGGTGCTCGGACAGGAGAATAAGTGAGTCAGGTATTTACGTTCGTAGTCGCCGTAACGCACGGTATTTTTCACCGAGAAATCCTGGTTGAAGCGGTGGGTCAAGGCCACGGTGGCGACGTTGACATCGGTGTCCATCATCCGGTTGTCGGAGTAACCGTAGAAGGTATTGATCGGCACGTCGGCCGGCCGACCTTTATACATCGGCACGCCATAGTCGAATACGCCGTCCTCCTGCTGATGAAGCAGATTCAAGGTCAGGTCGGTGTCGGCCGTGATATCCCATTTGAACGACGGCGCAATGCCCCAGCGGTTGGTGTAGTTGTAGTCGCGGAACGAGTCGGCATCCTGGTACAGCACATTCAAGCGCGCGCCCAGATCCTGGTATTTGGTCTCGGCGTCGATGGTGGTGCGTTTGAAGTCGTACAGGCCGTAGGTGAAGCTGCCGGTGACTCCGGTTTTGCCGGTGGGTTTTTTGAACACCTGGTTGATCACGCCGCCGGTTGCGCCGCGGCCAAACAGAATCGACGAGGCACCTTTCAGCACTTCGGCCCGCTCGATAAAGAAGGTGTCGCGGGCGTATTGGCCGTTGTCCTTGACGCCGTCCAGATATTGGTCGGAATTGGCGGAAAAACCGCGCAACGTAATCGAGTCGCCGGTGCGGCCGCCTTCGCCGGCAGCGATAGTCAGGCCGCTAACGTTACGCAACGCATCGCGCAAATTAAAAGCATTTTGCGATTCGATCAGTTCTTCCTTGACCACGCTGATCGATTGCGGGATATCGCGAATCGCCATTTCGGTTTTACTGCCGGTTGTAGACGTGTCGGCCTTGAAGCGGTTGACCGGTTTATCGCGGTTGGCTTTGACTTTAACGTCGTCGAGCACGAGTTCCTGGTCATTGTCGGCAACGGTGTTGGCTGTAGGTTCGGCTAAGGCCATGCCGCTCAAGGCGGCGCCGAGCGGCAGAAGGACGCCCAGCCGCCATTTGGCGTTGCCGGATTTGCTACGGAGTGGTTTGGTGTCTGACATACGTTCCCCTAAGTTGGCATAAATTCGGTTGGCTGCCTGGCGAGGAACGCTGGGTGGCTATAAAGGTGTTGCAATGCTGGTCTCGCGCGCTAATTCGGGCGGGAGCGCAATGCTCTGAGAAAGATGCTGCACGGAGCGTAATTGAAATCGTTCTCAAATAATAACGATTCTCATTTTATGTGTTTCGATTTGCTTGTCAATTGTTGCTGAGTCGCAACGGCTTCGCCCAGACCCTAAATTTCCATTTCAGATACGCCGGCCCCAGAGTCCGCTCGGAGTGAAAAATCTGCCGCCAAAATCAGGAATTACCTGAAGCTTGGCCGCTATCGCTTCGCTCGCACCTGGGCCTGATTTGGCATTGTTGCGCGCTTTGAAAAAAATAATTTCGCGCAGAGAGGGAAAAGTGCTTTACGACTTAAATGAGAATAATTATCATTTAATTCAAATTCACTGCCTGTTAGCAATCGTGAAACGACTATTTTCATTTTGGGACAAAACGGATTGCGTCAATCTGGCGATTGCGCCGGACGTACTTGCAACGCTGGTCGAAACAGGCCAACTGCACGCCACCGATTTTCGTTGTCTGGATCTGGGGTCCAAGCAAATTGTCTGGAAGATGTTTTTATCGCTGGCCGCCGCAAAACTGGGTGGTCGGCAAGCTTTGGCGGATTTTTCTCTTAAATTAAGGAGCGAGCGATGAGTAAGAAACCCTGCAACCATGAATATCTGGCGGCCACCGAATTCGGTAAGGTCCAGATTTGCCGCGAATGCGGCGTCGTCCACTTGCACGTGCAGAATTTGACGATGCGGTTTGAAGTGGCCGATTTTCTCGGGCTGGCCGACACGTTGGCCGATGCGGCAATCCAGGCCAGAACCGGCGGCGATAAGGACAAGGCCAGACGCGCCGGCTTTACCGTGATCAAGCCCAGCCAGCGTTTGAATTAACCGGGCGAAGCGATGCGTTACCACCCGCAGGCGCTTGTCATCGCCATTTTATCGGCAACGATAGGCTGCAACTTCGTCGTTAAGGTCCTGTTTCCGGAAGCCGGCGTCAAAATCGCCGAGGCATTGCAAAGCGATGCGGCGCCAGTGCTTGGGGTCGCCGCACTATTGGTGCTGATCGCCCTGGGGCTTTTCGTTAAGTCCAACAGGAGCACCATCGATCGGGTATTGACCGGCCGCGCCGAACCGGCGGAAGTATGGCGCGCGTTTTTCAAACCCAGTGTTGCCCGACGCCGCGATCCGAAATAGCGGATGCCGTTCGCGCTTGGCCGCTGCTGCCCGAATGGCAACAACCCCTTAGAATCGTCCTGCAACAGCGCCGTCTCAATCGCGCAAACCCTCGCGCTGCTTTCTTGCAGCGGGTAGATCGCCAATCGAGCGCATAGACCGAGTCCAACACCAAGCAATCCCCGCCTCGAACCCACCCATAACGGAGCGAACAAGCCGCAGTACAGTTACAACTGCCGCCAGACCGATTTTACCTGCGCCCGGTTTGTCGGCTAATCTGTTGCCTTGCCGCTCGTTTCCGGAGTTATCCAAATGACCGAACTACCGTTCCCCGTCGCCGTTGCCGCCGAGCAAGTGCCGCCGCGACCGCGAAAATCCTTGTATCCCCAAGCCATTCTCGATCTACATGGCACCCGCTTCGCGGGGCGGGAAAAGACGCCGCTCGGGGACGTGTTCGGGCTGCAAAACTTCGGCGTCAACCTGACCAAACTGGAACCCGGCGCGATTTCCGCCCTGCGCCACGCCCACGCCAAGCAGGACGAATTTATTTACATACTGCAGGGTACGCCGACGCTCTATACCGACGAGGGCGCGACACGGCTGGCGCCGGGCATGTGCGCCGGCTTCCAGGCCGGCAGCGGCAACGCCCATCGCTTGGTCAACGAATCGGCGGACGACGTGCTCTATCTGGAAATCGGCGACCGCACGCCGGGCGACCGGGTCGAATATCCGGACGACGACTTGCGGGCAGTCGGCACGGCCGGCGGTTGGCAGTTTACCCATAACAACGGCGAGCCGTATCCATGACGGCGCCAACACCCGCACGCATCGTTTTGCTGCGGCACGGCCGGCCGAGCGTAGCGCTGACCGGCATTTTGCGGGCGACCGATCTGGCGCGCTTGGCCGATGCTTACCGCGTCGCCGGCATCGTCGATGCGCCGCCGCCGACAACCCGCGCAGTGCTAAAAGACATCGGCATGGCCTTGTGCAGCGATCTGCCGCGTTCCCGGCAATCGGCTCAGGCACTGGGATTGGGGGAAAATCCGGTCGCCGATGCCCTGTTCGGCGAAGCCCAATTGCCGCACTTTCGCCATGGCCGGATTCGCCTGCCGGCGGCCGTGTGGCTGACCGTGCTGCGCCTGCTCTGGCTGGCCGGCTTTTCCCGCAACGGCGAATCCTACGCCGCAGCCAAACGCCGTGCCCGCTCGGCCGCGCAACGCCTGATCGATCTTGCCCGGATTCACGGCAGCGTAGCGTTGGTGGGACACGGCGTGATGAACCATTTGATCGGCCGCGAACTGCGGGCCCAGGGCTGGCGCTGCAGCCTGCGCCCCGGCAAGGACTATTGGGCTTACGCCGTTTACGAGGTGAATTGATACGTGGGGCTAGAGGATGTGTCGGGCGAGGCGGCGCCTTAATATCGGTAGCTCGCGAACGATGCGTATCTCGTTGTTCGTTACATTCGATAAGTGCATCTTAAGGCTGCCGAGGGCAGTGATCGGTCATAAGCCGACAAACGAATGGGAAATGCCAAAGACTGCTCCCAGCCAAAAGCAGGCGTAGGGTGCGGTGAGTTTTTACGAACCGCACCAATCGAGAACGATGCGGTGCACGTTGTTTACCGCATCCTACCGAGCTGATTGAGTTGTGTTTCAAATGCCTGGCTAAGAGATGCGGGAACGGCTAACATGGCAACCTCCAAAGCTGATTTGGACGCAGTGTGAATGATATACAGAAAGGAAAAATCCTTGCTAATCACAAATTTATTGGAGCAGCGCAGCTTTTATGGTAGATATACGGAACTATCTAATAACTTGTTGGGCATCATCTGAAAGCGCCTTGCATCACAACCAGCGAGGAACCGAGCGTTGATATTCAAAATACTCATTGCCAAATTTCAACGCCATAGCCCTTTCTTCGAGCGGTATGTACCAATAATTCGCAAGAATGAAGAAACCAAGAGGCCCAGCCATGGGCGAAATTGACCCGAGCATACACGCCACCCCGGCCAAAAAAACGATCATTCCAAGGTACATTGGATTTCTTGTTCGGCGAAACAAACCTTCTGTGGTCAATCGCCCAGGCTCTCCAAAAGTGTTTATGTTGGAGCCGATGCGCCGGAATAGGCGCGCATGCCAATTTGCAATGCCTAATCCGGCAACAACCAGGATAAGACCCGCAAAATTTGCTGGTCGTGGCACCAGTTGTACGATGGGAACTGCTACATGGAGCAAAAACATGATGCCGGCAGACATGAGCACGACGATAGGGGGAAGAAGCAAAAAACGCACAGCGATCTCCTTTGGGTTGCATGATCCGCTTAGTTTGCCTACACAAGCATGGGGCCGCGATAACCTGAGTTAACGGCATGGGCACCTACGTATCCACCTTTGAAGTGTTTAGGCGCTTGGCGGGTTCAGATCTGCCGGTCATGAATGATCTGATTCCCGCCACAACCCAACGCCGACTCAAGCCGGGTGATGCGCTATTCCACGTCGGTGAAAGCATGCCCTTCGCTTTCGTTGTCAACTTGGGTGTTATCAAGCTTGTGTATGAAACGCCGGCTGGCGATTCTTGGATCAAAGGATTCGCGGAAGCTGGTATCTGCTTCGCAAGCCTCATGGCGCTGGAAGATGGTGGGGTAACGAACTTTTCCGCCTATGCTGTGACCGAATCCACGATTGAAATAATTGAGTATCGCAGGCTTCAGCAACTGGCAGATAGTCACATCGAATGGCAACGCGCGCTAAGCACTGCTTTCAAGCACTACGGCCAGCGAAAAGAGAAACGCGAGTTGGAGCTTCTGACACACTCGCCCGAAGAGCGATATCTCGGTTTCCTCGGCGAGCACTCTGAACTTGTGGCCTGTATTAGGCAACACGACATTGCAAGCTACATCAGGGTCACCCCTGTTGCACTCAGCCGAATTCGGACTCGCCTCAAAGCTCAAGGGAGACTCGCATGACGCCCAACCCTGCGGTCAAGGCGCTCCCTCTGGTCGCTGGGACGCTGCGCGATAAAGCGCAGCGCCCCTTACCCTCGACGTTGGGCGTCATAACATGACCACGGATGCTTTGTTCAAGAAAGTCCGTACCTATACAAAGCTCTCGAAGAAGGCGGAGCAAGCTTGGACATCGCTTCTTCGACCAAGACATTACCGCAAAGACGAGTCGTTTATTCTGTCGGGAACTGTACCAACCACATTTGCCTTTGTCGTCGAAGGGCTGTTCTCTCAGCATTATGTCGGTCCAGAGGGCAATATGACCATCAAATACTTCTTTCCGGAGAACCGCATCGCCGCCTCAGTCAGCGCGACCTTGCTTGGGCAGCCAAGCCTATTCACAATCACCGCAATCGAGGACAGCACTGTCCTTGAGTATGAGTTTGCGGCGTTTCGAGCGCTCGTAACGGAGTTCCCCGACATTGCGGATTTCTACATCCGGTACATGGAGCGTCATTGGATCGTCGAAAAGGAGCCGGACGAGATATCCTTCCGGCATAACGACGCGATGAAGCGCTATCGTGATTTCATAAGCAGGGAACCGCTCCTGCACCGGCGCTTGAAGCAGCATCACATCGCGGCATGGCTGGGTATCACTCCCGAGAGCCTCAGCCGCATCAGGAAAGCAATCGCTTTAGGCGTGGGATAGGCTAGGCGTGAAGTCTTAACAAACATCAATGCGTTAGTGCAGTCGTATCTGTAATCTTTGGTTCGGCAAGCACGTAGCTTGTTGCAACTAACGGAGACTTAAAATGACCAAGATGATTTTCGTGAACCTACCGGTGACGAACCTGCCGCAATCCAAAGCCTTCTACGAAGCCCTAGGCTTCGTCAACAATCCGCAGTTCAGCGATGATACCGCAGCCTGCATGGTATGGAGCGAGACCATCAACGTGATGTTGCTCACCCACGCGAAATGGCGCAGCTTCACAAATCGCCCCATTCCTGCCATGAACTCGAGCGAAGTGATGTTGGCGATTTCTTGCGACAGCAAGGAGGCCGTCGACGGGATGAACGATGCAGCCGCGAAACATGGCGGAACGGCCGACATCAATCCGATACAGGATCTCGGGTTCATGTACAACCGGAATCTCGCCGATCCCGATGGGCATGTGTGGGAGGCGATGTGGATGGACTCGTCGGCGATCCCGTCTGTTGGCTGATTAAGGTGCAGATCACCCAACAATACGCTCAAGCCGACCCGCTTCCGCGGTCGGCTTAGCTCTACTTTAGGCGTCAATGGCAATCACTTTCAACTCTGGAGAAATTCGATGCAACTCCCCCCACTCACCAGGTCCGTTGGTTCTGCAGAACGCTCCATGCGCGCACTGCTTGAGCAAAAACTTCAAAATGTCAATCTTTCGTTTGCCGAATGGACAGTTCTAGCCTTCACCAGCGGCGCACCCTTGAAATCCGATGACGTGGTTCAACGGCAGATTACTGGCCATATCATCGCCGCTGCAGCGGATGGTCACGAATCGATAGGCAGACTGACGCGCGCCGGCCTTATTGCCAAGAACCAAGACGATGTTCTTGCGCACACGGAAAGCGGCAAAGCGGTGTTTATCCGCCTGAGCGGTGAAGTTGAAGGAATGACACAACGTCTCTATGGTGATTTACCAATCGAAGACCTTCAAGCCACCCATCGAACTCTCACAGAAATTGCCAAGCGCGCAGGCACCCTTTTGGGTCGCCAGAGTTGAAGTGTCGCCTAACTGGCGGTTCAACGCGGACGCCAAAGCTGGCCATGGCTTCGCCATTTTTATGGCCAGCTTTGGTGCCCTTCGGCCTCCGGCGCCGGTTAACCTGGGCGTTGGGCTTAAACAACTGGGTTCCCAGATATGGCAAGTCGATTTGTTTCTTCACCTCATTACCGACTTCGACTCCTCGGTAATCTGTTGGGGATGAGCGCATGACGGACCGTAGCGCCGTTGACACGATACACGGGTACTTCTATCAGTTCGACTACTCGATACTGAAAGTGCTCCAACTGTCTAATCACGACGACTCGATCGATGTCGAGTGCATCGAAGACGTCGACATTACATGTGTCCTTATGGCGCAGATGGGCGTATCGGAAAGGTGTAGATGCCAATGAACTTCAAAATGAAGGTCAGTCCTTTAGTATCTTATGGCCTCGAGGTCACTTTTTCGAAAAAACGGAATTTGGGAATTTAGTTAAACATTGGCGAAAGTAGCCTAACATGGTAGTCAAAGGGACGCGCCGGACGTAGGCGTTTGTTAACCTTTCTTATTTTTTCGGGTTCGCTGGCTTTGTTAAACTTTGCCCCGGCGCGCCCCTTACTTTTACGTTGAATGGCTGCTATTTGAAGCCCTCCCGACATTGAGCGCAATGCTTCAAATGTCAACTTGGGGTCGTTCGCGTCACGGTCTTCGTTATCCGTTCCACCTCCAATCCACAGCCCCCAAGCCCGTTAGCCGTTGGTTTCTCACAAAAAGGTGCCGCCATCCCTGGCGGCTTTTGTTAACGCATTCCTCCGAACACGCTAAAACCGGTATTCCTCGGCTCAAGTGAGCGCCAGCCCCATGGACCGACTCTCTCATCGCGCCGGCATGCCGGGCGCGGCTTGCCGTTGCGGTATTACTAACAGCGCCTGCGGGTGTTGCGGGTGGCTGGCGATGCTGACTGGATAATCGAACACTTGCCGGATCGATGCGCTGTTCAAGGTTTGCGCCGGGGTGCCGACGGCGGCCAAGCGGCCTTGGTGCAGCAGGGCGATGCGGTCGGCGTAGAGCGCGGCCAGGTTCAGGTCGTGTAACACCGCCAATACCCCGGCCTGTTGCCTGTCGGCAAAACGGCGGGCGATGGCTAACACGGCGTGTTGGTGGGCCAGATCCAGCGCCGAGGTCGGTTCGTCCAGCAGCAAGTAGCGCTGCAGCGGGTGTTGCGGCTCCCAGATTTGCGCCAGCACTCGCGCCAATTGCACCCGTTGCCGCTCGCCGCCGGACAGCGTGGTGTAGATGCGCTCGGCCAGATGGCCGGTGTCGGTCAGCGCCAAAGCTTGGTCGGCGATGGCTAGATTTTGCGCGGCGCTGTGGGTTTTACGTTGCGGGCTGCGGCCCATCAAGACCACGTCACGCACGCTAAAGCGGAAGGCCAATCCGGAACTTTGCGGCAACACCCCGCGCAAACGCGCCGCTTGCTTGGGCGGCCAGTCGGCTTGCGGCCGGCCGTTCATCAGCACTTGGCCGGCGCTCGGTGCCAGTTCGCCGCTCAAGGCCCGCAGCAGGCTGGATTTGCCGGCGCCGTTGGGGCCGGCCACGGCTAGCACTTCGCCGGGACGCAGTTGCAGCGTCACGCCGGCCAGCAAGGTTTTCGGGCCGGCGCGCAAGTTCAGATCGATTGCTTGCAGCATGTCAACGCCCCATCAGTTTTTGCCGAAACAGCAGCCACAGAAAAAACGGACTGCCGAGCAGGCCGGTGACGATGCCGATCGGAATCTCGGCCGGCGCCGCCAAGCTGCGAGCCAGATAGTCGGCGCAGATCAGCAACAAGGCACCGAGCAAGCCGGAAGCCGGCAACAGCCAGCGGTGATCCGGACCCAACGCCAGCCGCAACAGATGGGGCACCACCAGGCCGACGAAGCCGATCACGCCGGACAAGGCCACCGCCGCGCCGACACCGAGCGCGACCAAGGCCACCACCCCGGCCTTGATCCGTTCCACCGGAAAGCCGAGATGGCCGGCTTCGGCCTCGCCGAGCAGCAATGCGTTCAGCGCGTCGGCCAGCCACGGTAACAGCAGCAGATTCGCCAGTAAAAACGGCGCGCCCAACACGACGCCATCCCAACCGGCACCGTTCAGGCTGCCCAGGCTCCAGAAGGTCAAGCTGCGCAATTGGTCGTCGTCGGCCAGATAAACCAGCAGGCCGGTGGCGGAACCGGCCAGGGCGTTGATGGCGATGCCGGATAATAGCAGTGAGGCCACGTCCAGCCGGTCGCCGCTGTCGGCCAGCCGGTAGACCAGCCAACTGACGCCAAAGCCGCCGGCAATGGCCGCGACCGGCAACAAATAAGCGCCGAATGCGTCGGCCAGCGCGCCGAACAGGCTGTCGCGCAGCACGATCACCGCCACCGCGGCCAGCGCCGCGCCGCTGGAGACGCCGATCAAGCCCGGATCGGCCAGCGGGTTGCGGAATAAGCCCTGCATCGCCGCGCCGGATGCGGCCAAGGCGGCGCCGACCAGCAGGCCAAGCACCAGACGCGGTGCGCGGATCGCCAACAGCACCGCTTGTTGCTCGGCAGCGAAGGGCCAGGGCAGGGCGATACCGAAGCGGTCGGCAACGATCGCGGCGGCCTGGCCGGCCGAGATCGCCACCGCGCCGCTACCCAGCGCAGCCAAGGCCGCCAAACATAATAGGAGCGCCAGCAGCCAACACAGGCCGGCCCGGCTCAAGGCTGGTTTCAGCCACTGGCTCGGTCTGGCGGCCTCGGTTGCGGAACAGGCGGTCATCGATTGGCACCCGCGTCGGCGGCAACCGCCGGCTCGCCGTGCAGTTGCATCGCCAGATCCAGGATGGCCTGACCGCTGTGCAAACCAAAGCCGAGCAAGGCCAAGGTATCGACAACCCGGATGTTGCGGTTCCGTCCGGCCGGCGTTTGAGCAATGCCGGGTTGTCGGTAGAACGCGTCCAGGCCGCCGATGGCATTGGCGGCGACGTCGGTCAACAAAATCACCTCCGGCGCGGCAGCGATCATCGCCTCGGTACTGATAGGTTTGTTACCTTGCAATTCAGCGGCGGCATTGCGGGCGCCGGCCAACGCCAACACCGCGTCGGCGGCGGTGCCGCGGCCGGACGCCAGCGGTGCGCCGTGGGCGACCGCCATCAAAAACAAGGCCTTGGGTTGTTCGCTGTGTTGCGCGCGCCACTGCGCCAGCCGCGCGAAGTCGGCTTGCACTTGCCCGGCCAGTTCCCGGCCGCGCTCGGGCCGTTCCAGCAAGCCGGCAATCGTATCGATTTTGGCGGCGATGCCGGCAGCGGAATAATCCTCGGCCACGGTTTCGATCCGTACCCCGGCCGCGTGCAATTGCGCCAATACCGCCGGTGGCCCGGCGTGGGCGCTGGCCAGCAGCAAGTCGGGGCGCAGCGACAGCACGCCTTCGGCGGACAGCGTGCGCATGTAACCGACTTGCGGTAACGCTTTGGCGGCGTCCGGGGTCAGGCTGGTGCTGTCGACGCCGACCAGGCGCGCCTCGCCGCCCAGGGCGTAGACAATCTCGGTTAACGCGCCGCCGACCGAAACGATGCGGGCCGGTGCGGCGGCCGATACCGGCGTGGCGGCCGCCAGCCAGACCAGCGCGGCGACTGCGCTTCGGCCGGCAAGGCCTAGCGATAGGCTGAGTTTCATCTGCAAATCCCTGCCGCTTATGCCGGCGCTTCGATCGGTGCGCGGGACTTGTGACCGACATCGTTCATGTGGCGGATTTGGCTCAGATCGTCGCCTTCTATCGCAAAAGCCTTGGCAAAGCCTTGCACAAAGCTGCCGCGCTGCGGCTGGATGCGGAACAAATGGAAGTCCTGCATACTCTGCAACTGGCGGATGAAGGCGCCGAATTTTTCTTCGAACAGACTCATCAGGTCGTCGAAGGCAGCACTGTCGCGGTCGATTTCGCCGGCCTTGCAGTGGTAGGTGACGCGCTGGCGGGCGAACAGATGCGTGGCCTTGTCCTCGTCCTCAAGGAACAGCAAGCAGACCTTGCCGTTGGCGAGCAGGTTACGGGTGTGGGCCGAAAGCTCGCTGACGTAGATGTAGTAGTCGCCGTCGTGTTGCAGATAGGCGGCATAACTGGCTTCGGGTTCGCCGTCGGCGCTGACCGTGGCCAGCAAGACCGAGGAAAAGCTTTGCGCCAACGCGCTGTAGCTTTGGCGGATTTGGTCGAGGTCTATCGTTTTTGGATTCATGGTCTTATCCTGTGCCCGGAGACGACCGGGCCGTTAATTGAAAATACGATTGCCGGGCAGGGCGTCGATGAATTCCTGCCACAACAGACTCTCACCGTCGACGGGGTCGTAAGCGCCGAAAACGGTCGCTGCGGTGTAGCCGAGGCGGTCGCGTAACAGCAAACCGCGCAGCGTGTGCCGGCCGTGGCCGAGTTGGATGATGGCGGTCTCGGCCACGCCTTTTTCGTTCAGATGCAGATTGAAGCCCTGGTCCAGCACGTTGAACCAAGGCTCGGTAATCCGCAGGTTCTGCACCGGGCCGGTGTGCAATTGCAGCGCGCCGGGGCTGGGGACCAGAATTTGCAGCGGCATCGCCAGCCGCGCCAATTGCTGCAGCAGTTCCCGGAATTGTTGCCCGGAAATGAAGCCGACGGTTTGCAGCCGGCCGGCCAGCGGCCGGCTCAGACGCTGCCATAACTCCGGCAGGCGCTCGGTTGTCGCCCAGTCGATATCGGTGGGTCTGGCAATATTCAGGGGCTCTACCGTCGGTGATTGGTCGGCGGCGGCGAAGCTGGCGACCAAGCGCCGGTAACGCCCGGCATCGGACTGTTCGGTCAGGTAGATCTTGTGCACGGCCTCGCCTTCGGCGTCGAAAAACTGCAGGCTTTGCCGCGGACCGATCCGGCTTTGCTCGGTCACCGCGTAGCCGGAATGCCAGCGGCCGGTCAGCAGGCACAGTTCTAGGTTATGCCCGGACACCAACAGCAGATCGCCGCACAAACGCAGCCGTTCGTACCGGCCGGTTATTTCGTGTACGGCGACATCGTTGCGGGTCAAGGCCATCACCGGTCCGAGCCCGCCGACGGCATCGATCAGGGCCGGCCAGTCCGGACGCAGCCGAACGGCGTTGTCGCCGCAGCCGGTCGCGACCAGTTCGGCCTCGCTGACGCCAAGGCTGCTGGCTGCGTCGCGCGGCCGCAGATGGGGGTGGTCGGCCAACAGGTCGCGCCAGGCCAGTTTCAATTCGTAGGCGGCGCTGGCGTTTTGGGTAGCGGTCGTATTCAGCATCATGTTTAACTCCGGTTGCTAAAACGCGATGCCGCTGTGGCGGGCATCGCGGTAGTCGGGCTTGGCGCCGACGGCGCCAAGCGCAAACGGCGGCCTAGGCCGCCAAGCCTTTTTTACGATTCACGCCCAGCACGGCCATCAGCCCGGCGCCGAACATCCACACCGCGGCCGGCAGCGGTACTCCGGAAATTGGGCCGGTATTCGGGCCGATGTCGATTGCGATCTGGGCCAGACTCATGCTGTGTTCGGCGCTGTTGAAGTCGAATGCGTAACTGGCCGCCGCGGTTGGCAGATCCCAGATCGCCAGATACTGGACCAGATCGACAGGGCCGAAAGAACTGGCATAGTTGGCCTCGAAATAGGTCGTGTCGACATAGGTCGGCGCAGCGCCGTTCAGCAAAATGCTGTCGTAATCCATTGGTACGCCCCAGGTTTCGAATTGCAGGGCTACGCGTAGCGGGCCTGACGCCGTGCTGCCGCTTAACGACGCGGTGAAGTCTTCAATGACGCTGAAGCTGTAGAGATTGCCCGACCCGGCGGCGAAGGTACCGGCATTCCAGGCGATATTGGCGTTGCTGGTGCCGGCGCTGCCGACATCGGGTGCGGCGGTGCGAGTGCCGGGATAGGTACTGTCAATAAAGGTATCCCATTCGGCGTAGAGCGTGCCGGCATCGCCGCGAGTCCAGCCGCCCCAAGTCGCTTCGGTGGGTGTGTCGAAACCGTAGCCGGCGGCGTAGGGATTCGGGCCGTTGGTGATATCCGCGAAGGCCGCGCCGGACAGCGATAACAGGCCGGCGATCAAAGTCAGTTGATGAGTCGTTTTCATAATGCTTTCCTATGCTTGATTGAATTAGCGTTGCTCTTCGCCGTGAAGACGCAGCGTTGGTTTTGCCAAAAATTGTTTCCGCCGCTTCGGCCCCGTGCCGGCGATCCGCGTCTGTGGTTGCGGTGGCGGAAATTTAAAAATCAATCCGGTTTTCCCGGCTCCGCAGCGGATTGCGCCGAGCGATTTACGCTGGCCGCATCCCGTGCTTGAAAGTCCACGACGTAGCGATACTGTTTGCCGCAGTAAATGATGACTTCCTTCTGGCCGCGTTTTAGCAGGCGCATTTCTACCCGCAAGTCGCCGTAACCGTCGTGATCCAGCAGATCGCCGAACAGGGTTTCCAGTTTGCGTTGGGCCGCCTGTTTGGCCCTGGCTGTTGTGCTCATCGGTTTGTCCTCGATCAAAATGCCAGTTTCATGGAGACGCCGAGGTTGCGGCCCGGCCGCGAATAGCGGTCTCCCCAATATTCCGAACTGGAGTAGCGGTTCAACGTGGCGTGCGGGTCGTTGCCGCGGGTGTTGATGTCTTCCCAGTCGAAATATTTCTTGTCCAGCAGATTGAACACCCCGACGTTGAAGCTGAGATGTTTGCCGGCGTTGTAGTAAGCGTTGAAATCGATAACGCCGTAACCGCTGGGCAGCAGCCGAGCTTTTGCTTCCACCTCGTCGGCGGGCTGCGGCAGGGTTGAGGCTTGTTTCGGGCCGACCAGGGTCAGAATCAACTCAGAGCCCCAGTCGCCGCCGGGCTGGTCGTAACTCAAACCGATGACGGCTTTCTTCGGGCTGATTTGTCTGAGTGCCTCGTCGTCGCTGCGCTGCGTCTCCAGGTTGATGCCCTGGGTATAAGAACCGCTGACCAGTAGGCTGGCGCCGGTTAGCACCGGTGTCAGCCAGTCCAGATTAAACCGGCTTTTGAATTCGATCCCCTGAATCCGGATCGGGTCGGCGCTGTTGACGTTTTGATACGTCAGGAAATTCAGCGGTGGACACAGGGATTTGACGGGATTACAGATGGTCTTTTGGTAAATGAATTGTTGGTAATCGTTGCGGTAAACGCTGATATCGAACTCTCCGGCCGCGCCCCGGCCGCGTAAGCCGGCTTCGGCTCCGATGCTGGTTTCCGGCTGTAAGTTGATATTGGGTATTGTGCTGTAACCGCCGGTGACGTTGGTGAAGCCCAAATTGCTTTCGCTGAAGTTGGGGCCGCGGAAACCGTGGCTGTATTGGCCGTGCACGCTGAAAATATCGGTGAGGTGCAGCAAGGCGCCGAACTTCGGCAGGAAGGCATGGGCGTCGATGATGCTGGGCACAATCGGATCGCCACCTTCCGCAACCGCGGCATCCGAGGCTTTTTGAAACAGGTAATCCACTTCCGGCAACAAGCGGAAATATTCGAAGCGGCCGCCCGGAATCAGTTCGATGCGTTTGTCGAGTAAGCCGATGTTATCCTCGATGTAAGCGCCGGCCTTGGTGACGGTGGACCGCGGAAAGTCGCGTACCGGAAAATCGTCCGGCGTAACCGCGTTGCTGATGCTGCCCTTGGCACAAACTAATGGATTAGGTGAACCGCTGAGGCAGGCACGGCTGCCGTCGCGTTGTTGTTCGATGCTGTTCTTGCTGATTTGGCCGCCGTATTGCAAGGCGTGCCGGGATTCGCCGAGCGTGAAATTTTTGTTCAATTTCAATTCGCCGCCGAAATCGTCGTTGGCGAAATCGAACAGTCGTGTGGTCAGCGTGTTACCTTCGTTTGCATTAGTGCGGTCCTGCAGGGTGACTTGGCCGGTGGCGGATTTTTGAGTGTAAAACTTCCACATGGCATCATCGACGAATGCCGTGTCCAGGTGCTTCAGGGTGTGGTCCAACGTCAGCCGCCAACGCGTTTGGGTATCGGTGGTCAGCATGCGGTTGACAAAGCGGCCGCTAAAGTCGGGCTCGCCCATGATGAACAGACTTTCGAGATCGGAACGGCTGTTCAGCCATTCGCCGCTCAGCCGCAAGATGTTGTCATCATCGAACCGGTACAGCAGTTTGGTCAGCAGGTTGTAATTGCCGTTGTCCTGCGGACTGGGCGCGGTACGAGTACTGCCCAGGGTTTCGACACTGCCCTTGTTGTCGGTTTCGTTGCTGGCCATGTGCGTGAATAGCGCCATGCTCTCCCAGCCGCCCAGCGCCCCGGCGAAGGTGGCGGTTTGGGTAAAGCCGTTATCGGTGGTGTTGTAGTTCAGTTTCAGGCCGGTGTAATAGTCCTTGCCGAACACGTTCAAGTAGTCGCGCGGGTCTTTGGTGACGAAATTGACCGTGCCGCCCATGGCGTCGCCGCCGTAAGCGGCCGGGCCGGCGCCGCGCACGATTTCCACCGCTTTCAGCGCATCCATGTCCACCGCGTTGCGAGTGGCGTTGGAGAACGAGCCGATACTGAAAGCTTCCGGCAGCCGCACGCCGTCGATCTGCATCAACACCCGGTTGCCGCCCAGGCCGCGGATCGTAAAACCGCTGGCGCCGAAGCGCTGCGGATCGTTACCGACGTTGACGCCGGGTTCGTAGCGGATCAAATCCTTGATATTACGGATCATGCGTTGCTCGATGGTTTTGGCGTCTATCGTCGATTGGGTGCCGGGCGGGGCGGCGGCCGGTTTTTCGGTTTGGGCTTTGACCGTGACGGTTTCCAGCTCGAGTTCTTCGGGCGCCTCGACGACTTCGGCTTCGACCGGCTCGGCCGCCAACGGCGTAGCGGCCAGCAGCCATAGCAGCGTGCACAGTGCGGCGCGGCTGCAAGTCTCGGCAGATTCGGCGCAGGCCGCATAGGGGCAGCGGCCGAGGGTTGTCGATGAGTAATTCAGTTTGGTTGCCATGGCATACAGTGGTTACTGCTGGCTGCCTGGCGCGACGGCTAGGGGGCTGGCGGGTTGTTTCGGTTGGTACTGCTTGCCGGCTATTCGGTGCCGGCTGTTAATTTATCCGTGTAGGGTGACATCCTTGTCGGCCGACGGGTCCTTGTCGGTGTCCTGCGCCGCGCAGCCAGGCGCCGGGCAGATCGGCGCGACGGCTGGCGGCATCGTTGCTACCAGTGCTCGGTTGTCCACCGCCGGCCGGTTTGCAGCGGCACGAAAGCGGTCGGCATGTGTCTTTGCCGGCTTTGGGATATCTGACGTAACGGCGTTTTACTGTTCATACCATGACAACGCGGCGTCCCTACCTCGCCTACGCCAGACATCCCAAAACCGGCAAAGGTCGGAATTTTGCGTACTATTTTTTCTCCGGCTCCGAGACGAAGCCGATCTTGCTGACGCCGGCATTCGCCGCGTCGGCCAGGGTTTCGGCGATAAAGTGGTAAGCCACGTTGCGGTCGGCGCGGATATGCACTTCCGGGGCGTCGGCTTGCTGGCCCAGCGGCTGCAAGCGTTGTTGCAATTGCTCGCGGCTGACGGCGTCCCGGTTCCAGAACAATTGGCCGTCGGCATTTATCGCCAGATTCACCGGCTCGACCGGTGTCGGCGGCTGCACCTGGCTGCTGGCTTTGGGCAGGTCGATTTTGACGCTGTGGGTCATCATCGGTGCGGTGATCATGAAGATCACCAACAGCACCAGCATCACGTCGATCAGCGGCACCATGTTGATTTCGGCCATCGAATGGCCGCCGGCTTTGTTTTGGTCGAAGTTGCCGAAGGCCATTATTCCGCTCCCACGCTAACCAGCGTCAGTTTTTGGGCGGGATTGGCCGGCGCCGCGCCGGATGCGATGGCCGAGCCGGTGGTCAGGAACGCGAACAGGTCGTGGGCGAAGGCGTCGAGTTGCGCCAGCAATACCCGGTTGGAGCGGACGCAATCGTTGTAGGCCAGTACGGCCGGAATCGCCACGGCCAAGCCCAGGCCGGTCATGATCAGTGCTTCGCCGACCGGGCCGGCGATTTGTTCCAGCGAACCCTGGCCGCTTTCGCCGATGCCGATCAAGGCGTGGTAAACACCCCAGACCGTGCCGAACAGGCCGACGAACGGCGCGGTGCTGGCGATCGAGGCCAGTACGGTCAGGCCCCATTCCAGCTTGGCGGTTTCCTCGTCGATGACCCGGCGCATGGCGCGGGTCAGGAATTCGCTGGCCGAACCGGCTTCCTGCAGGCGTTGTTTGCCGTGCTTGGCGTGGTGGCGGCTGGCGCTGATAGCGTGGTATGCCAGATGCGAAAACGGTTCGTCGTCGCGGTGTTGATGCAGCGAGTGCGCCACTTCGTCCAGCGAGGCGGCATTCCAGAATTGGTTCAGGAATTGTTTGCTGTTTCGCCGCGCCTGCAAGCCTTGCCAGGCCTTGACGGCGATGAAATACCAACTGGTGACCGACATCAACAGCAGTAGCCCGAACAGGGTTTGGCCGACGGTGTCGCTTTGCGACAAAAAATGACTGAGATTTTGGTTGAACGACATGGCTTTATCCCTCGAGGCTGAATGAAATCGGTACCACCACCCAAGCGGCGACCGCTTGTTCGGCGCGTTTGGCCGGCACGAAACGCCATTTTTTGACAGTTTCCTGCGCAGCGGCGTCCAGGCGTTCGTGGCCGCTGGTTTTGCGTAACGTGACTTGATCGACGTTGCCTTCGACGTTGACCAAAACCCGCAAGTAGACCTTGCCTTGTTCGCCCAATTGGCGCGAGATCGGCGGGTAGGCCGGCGGCGGGTTGTTCAGGTAGTCGGCGTTCAGATTGGGCAGGGTCAATGGCGCCTGATTGTTGTCGATTTCGCTGGTTTTGGCCGCGGCCGGTGCGGCTTCTGCTGTCGAAACGGCGGCAGGTGCCGGCCGTGCGGGTGCGGGTGCGGGCAGCGGTTCGGCCGGCAGGCTGATCGGCGAGGCGGTTTCGCTGGGCGTGGCCAGTATCGGTTTCGGTTTGGCAACCTGAGGCAAGGGTTTGGCTTTGGGTTTGACCGCTTCCGGTTTCGCTTGGGCGGCGGCCGGCGGCGGAGCCGGAGTAGGCGCTTTGGCGGCCGGTGCGGCGATCCAATTCACCATGATGGCCTGCGGCGGCGTGATTTTGGCTTCGGGCTGGCTGTCCGGAATCAGGCATAGACCGGCAATGTGCAAGGCAAGGACCAAGCTCAGACCGAGCCAATGGCCGGATGCTGAAGGCTGCGGCTGCGAACCGGCATGGCGGAACGCGGGTTGCCGTTGCGGACTGGTTGCTACGGCGATGGCTTGTAGAAAACACAGATTGACGGTCATATAGCCTCGACTATTGCGTGGGTTGGTTACGCTTGGCTGGCTACCGTCCGGTTGGCTGGCTATGCGGTACTACGGTTTATTTGGTCAAAATCAATTTGCCGTTGCTGGTGATGCGTAAGCGATATTCTTCGCCTTGGTGCTCGATAATCACTTCGCTCTGGGCGGCGAACAACTCGCGGGTACTGAGGCGCGGGCGGTTGGCGACGGTGGCGGCGATTCGAACGTCTTTGTTTTTAGGGTTAAGCTCATTCATAACAAGGTTCAGTGGTAAACGGCGGTTTGCCGCTGTTGCTGCTTAAGGTCTATCAATTGTTGGGTCACTCCTTGCCAGTGCATCAGTAGTTGTTGGTATAGCTCGCGGCTTTCGGACCGCGTTTGTGATTGCGGATGGGATAACAAATGGCCGAGCTGGCTGACGATTTGCTGCGACAGTTTCGGGCAGTGCCGGCCGCTGATGAACTGAGTCATCAACAGGCAGGTGGTCGCATGCAACCGGGTCAATTCCGCTTGTGATCCGGCCGTGGTTTCGGCTTCGTCCATAGAGACCTCGTTGTCAGGGTGCTAACCCGGCGGCCGCTTTACTGTTAGCGAGGACACCGGATTAACGGGCTTAAAAAACCGCATGCTCCAAGCGAGACCGAAGATGCGGAGATGCCACCGCGAGAGAAGCAATAGCATTTGATACAAATGATAATGATTCGCAATTATAAGTCAAGCAAAAATATATTCCTGCGCGAACGCTCGAGCCGGACGCGGCCGAAGGCAAGCGTCAGCGGATGAAAATTCGGGATGGATCGGGAGAGAGTGAGGTTTGCGCGCCGGCCGGACCAAAGCCGTAGAACGCCGGGAACTAGGACGCCCGCCGGCAAGACCCCGCTAGGGGCGGCTATCGAAGACGCGTAGGTCGAGGTTTGTCGGTTGGTCGCTGGCTTCCTGTAACCGGGCCTGGAATTGTTCCAGCGGCAGCGGCCGGCCGAACAGAAAGCCCTGGTAGAAATGGCAGCCGTGGGCTTTCAGAAAGGCGAGCTGTTCTTCGGTTTCGACGCCTTCGGCTAAGCACTCGATACCCAAATTGTCGGCCATGCCGATGATGGTCTGGACGATGACCGCGTCGTTTTGGCTCACGCCCAGATTGTGCACGAAGGAACGGTCGATTTTTAACTGATCGAACGGCAGCTTGGTCAGGTAATACAGCGACGAATAGCCGGTGCCGAAATCGTCCATCGAAAAACTGACGCCGCTTTCCCTGAGTTGCTGCATTTTGACGATGGTATCGTCGATATCGGCCAATACCAGGCTTTCGGTCAGTTCCAGTTTCAGGCGGCTGGGACAGAGTCCGTGACGCGCAATCGTCCGGCGGACCTGGGCGACGAAATCCGCCTGCCGAAATTGCGGCGCACTGACGTTGACCGCCAGTTGCAGGTTATCGAATCCGCTCCGGTCCGCCCAATGTTTCAACTGGGCACAGGCGCTATCCACCACCCAATTGCCGATCGGCACAATCAGCCCGGTTTCCTCGGCCAGCGGGATGAATTCCGCCGGCCCGACCAGACCGCGTTGCGGATGTTGCCAACGGATCAAGACTTCGGCACCGACAATGTTGCCGTCCTGGTCGACTTGCGGCTGAAAATAGAGCAGGAAACCGTTTTCTTCCAGTGCCCGGCGTAAGTCGTTTTCCAGCGCGGCTTTGGTCTCCAGCGCTTGTTGCATCGCCGGGTCGTAAAACTGCATGCTGTTGCGGCCGCTGCGTTTTGCCTGATACAGCGCGGTATCGATGCATTTCAGCAGCTCTTCTACCGTGGTATCCGGATCGCGAAACAAGCCGACGCCCATGCTGGCCGAGCAATGGTGCTCGTAGCCTTGCAGCGGGTAGGGACGGCTGATCGCCGTCAGGATTTTGCTGCCTATCATTTTGGTTTGGGCCGAAGCCTGCCCCGGATCGGCGTTAAGGCCGTTCAAAATCACGACGAACTCGTCGCCTCCCAGCCTGGCCACGGTGTCGCCTTCGCGTACGCTGTCTTCCAGACGGCGAGCCACTTCGACCAGCAACAAGTCGCCGTGGTTATGGCCTTTGGTGTCGTTCAGCGTCTTGAAATTGTCCAGATCGATGAAGAGCGCAGCCCCGTGGCTGGCGACGCGGGCGTTGGCGACGATGGCCTGATGCAGGCGGTCGTAAAGCAGGCGGCGGTTGGGCAGGCCGGTCAGCGGGTCGTAAAATGCCAGCCGCTCTATTTCGGCTTCGGCTTGTTGCTGGGCCCTGCGGCGGCTGAAGTTGTCCAACGCAATATCAATGTCGGTAGCCATTTCCAGCAACAGGTCGCGGGCGTCGGCGTCGAAAGCGTCCACTTCGTCGGCATACAACACGAACACGCCGGCGCCCTGGTGCAAGGGCAGAGCGGCAGACGCTTTCCAATTGGCTTTTAGCGCTTGGGCTCGCCATGGCAGCGTTAACGGATCGTTTTGAAAGTCCTGGCACCAATAAGGCCGTTGTTCGCGGATCGCAACGCTGGTGGGACTGCGGCTGAAGGTGCTGCCGGCGGTCAAGGCCATGTCGATGGTTTGCAGTTCGTCGGCGCCCTCGCCGAAACTGGCGCATGGGCGAAGCGCGCTCCGGTCGGCAGTCAGCAGGCCGACCCATGCCATCTTCATGCCGCCGAATTCCACCGCAGCCTGACAAACGCTGAGGAAAAGGTCTGCCTCGTCGGCGGACTGGACGATGGCTTTATTGCACCGGCTCAATGCGGCGTAGAGTTGCATGTGGCGCTGGATTTTGGCCTGGGCCGCCCGGCGTTCGCTAATGTCGCGGGCGATACCCAGCACGCCGATCAACTTGCCGTTTCGGTCCAGTACCGGAGTTTTCAGGGTTTCGAACAGGCCGCGGTAGCCGTTGTCGGCAAATTCCAGCCATTCCTCGTTGGCGCATACCTTGCCGGCCCGTACTGCTTTTTGGTCGTTGTCGCGGAAAAAGTCGGCCAGTTCGGCGGAGACGAAGTCGTGGTCGGTTTTGCCGACGATCTCGGCTTCGCCGGCA